>NZ_JBSFNE010000003.1:0-620920 GCF_053586935.1 Nonomuraea sp. NPDC003727 | reverse complement strand
TATAGACGATGGGGTTGATAGGCCGGAGGTGGAAGCGCGGTAACGTGTGGAGCTGACCGGTACTAATAGGCCGAGGACTTGACCTCAAAGCTTTTTGCTCGCGTCCACTACGCAATTCTGAGACAGCAAACGGTCTCTCAGGGTTGCGGCGGTTATGGCGGGAAGGAAACACCCGGTTACATTCCGAACCCGGAAGTTAAGCTTCTCTGCGCCGATGGTACTGCACTCGAAGGGGTGTGGGAGAGTAGGTCGCCGCCGCGCAATCTTTACAGTAAGGGCCATCCCGGTTGGGGTGGCCCTTTCTGCTTTTCCGGTGGTGTTGTGGCCGGGGCTTGCTGGGTGTGCTCGGTCTTCGACATGGTGCCGATGCCCCCGTTGGCGGTGGCAGGGTGCCGGGGCCCGGTTGACAGGATGGGCATCCGGCGACGGTAATGGGCCAGTGCGTCCGCGGCAGTCTCGTGGACTCCCCTCATGGGGCGCCGGTGGCCAGGCGCGTGGACGCTCCCATGAGCAGGGACGTCGGCGCCAGGCTTGTGGAGCTACCGTAACGGGCACCAGGTGTCGTCCGGGGGTCTTGACGACTGGCGGCGCTCCTGCCCCGTCGAGTGGGCGAGCTTGGAGGCGCTGCCATCGCCGGCGGCCTGGCAGCGGGGCGGCTCCCGGCGGTCACGATGCGCCTGCGGGATGGAAACCTGCGTCATGGAAGGCGCCAGTTTCAGTCGGCAGAACAATCAACCCTGCGCCGCGACTGGCAAGCCGCAGCCGACAGAACCCTGCGTCGCGAGAGGGCGGGCAAGCCGCAGCGGGCAGAAGCCTGCGTCGCGAGAGGGCGGGCAGGCCGAGCCAAAGAACCCTGCGTCGCCGAAGGTGGGCGGGCCTCAGCCAACGGAATGCTGTATGGCGGGGGCCGGGTAAGCCGCAACCTGTTGCCGTCACCGTGCGCGGGCGAGGCGGAAGCCCAGGTCGTCGATGCGGAAGCTCGGGTGGCTCTTGCGGCGGCACGACGCTCGGCAGCCACGAGGGCGATCATGCGCGCCACCGCCGCGGAAGACGCGATACGGGCCGTAGACGCTGGGATCGTAGACATCCCAGCACCACTCCCACACGTTGCCGATCATGTCGTGCAGGCCCCACGCGTTCGGCGCCTTGGTCCCGACATCGTGCACCTCGCCGCCGGAGTTCCCGCGATACCAGGCGATCTCGTCCAGTTCTCCGTAGCGGACGGCGGATGTGCCGGCCCGGCACGCGTACTCCCACTCCGCCTCGGACGGGAGGCGGTAGCCGTCAGCTTCCCAGTCGCAGACCGTGTCCTGCCCGTCGGGGTCTTCCCCCATCGAGTAGCACGGTTGGAGCCCCGTCGCCGCCGACAGCCGGTTGCAGAACCGAACGGCGTCCATCCAGGAGACTTCGGTCACCGGCGTTCGCGACCTCGACGGGCTGGTGGTCGCCCCGCCGATGACGGCGTGGTACTCCTCACAGGTCACGGGATACGGCGCCATGCGGAAGGCTCCGACCTCGACCGTCCAGTGCGTCTTCGTGCCCTCGTCCCGCAGGACGATCTCGCCGGCGGGAATCTCCACCAGGTTCGCGGCGATCGCCTGGGGCGGCTTGGGTTCAGTGATCATCGCGGATCCTCCGCACACGGTCGGTACATGTCGAGACGCCGGCCTTCGATCGGGGCCAGACTTGAGGTGCTGGATGCCTATCCGGCGATCGGGGCCAGGCTTGAGGTACTGGGTGTCCATCCGGTGGGTGGTCGGTGCCACTGATTCGATGCGACTCCTTACTGTTACTGCCTCGCCATCCACTCAGGCACGGTCGTCCTCCCTGCCGAGCAGGCTGCTGTCGCCGTAGAGGACGGTGTCGAGCAGGCGCAGCATCTCGGCGGTGGCGGCGGTGCCGCCCAGGATCACGAGCTTCATCCGGTCCTGTTCCTCGTCGTGGACGGTCTGGACGCGTAGAGGGTGCGCGGGGTCGTGACCGGTGTTCGCCGCGGCCTGCACGAGCGTGCTCAACCGGTCGGCCGCGGCCCGGTCGACGCCGTCGATCTGTACGATGCTCGACACCTCCGCCGACGCGACGTGGGCGGGCTGGTCCAGGTCCGGCTGCGGCCGCCCGATCAGCGCCTCGAGGTCGGCACGGGCGATCCGATACTGCTTGCCGATCCGTACCGCTTTGAGGCGGCCGGTTCGGATGTAGGCGCGTACGGTGCGCACATGCAGTCCGAGCCGGTGAGCCACCTGCTCAACGGAGTACAGTTCTTCCTTCATCAGTCCCTAACTTATGGGATTGAGGGAGTGATAGGGAAGATTGCAGTACTGCGACGCATGCCATGGGCGGTGCCCCTACGTATCGCGTGGTTGGCTCCGCCGGATTGTCGGAGACGGCCGCTACGGTGCCTGGCATGGACTTTCTCCCCCACCTCCGGCGTGAGCTGGACGCCTTCCGCGCCTGCCTTGACGGTGATCTGTCCGCGCCCATCGAGTCCTGCGGCGACTGGACGTTGCGCGACCTCGCCGAACACCTCGGCGGATCGAACCTCTGGGCCGCCAAGGCAGTGACGGAGAAGCGGGGCGACTTCGTGCCACCGGCCGCGCCGCGGGATCCCGCCGGGTTGAGGGAGTGGTTCGACGCCGCGTCGCAAACGTTGCTGGCGGCGCTGGACGTCGACCCGGCGGCCGAGGCGTGGACGTTCCACCCGCCGGCGACGGTCGGGTTCTGGCAGCGGCGCCGGTGTGTGGAGGCTCTGCTGCACCGGTGGGACGCCGAGCGGGCGACGGGTACGGCCCGTCCCCTCGATCCGGAGTTGGCGGGTGAAGGGGTGGCCGAGGTGTTCGAGGTGATGGCGCCGCGCCAGATCGTGCGGGGGCGCGCTCAAGCGCCCGATCACGCGCTGCGGCTGGTTGCCTCTGACATCGGCCGTTCGTGGACGTACGGGCCGGGCGCCCCGGTGGCCGAGCTGTCCGGCAGGGCTGAGGACCTGGTGTTGATGGT
Organism: Nonomuraea sp. NPDC003727; assembly: GCF_053586935.1. Lineage (NCBI taxonomy): Bacteria > Bacillati > Actinomycetota > Actinomycetes > Streptosporangiales > Streptosporangiaceae > Nonomuraea > Nonomuraea sp. NPDC003727. Next base: position 617,926 of record NZ_JBSFNE010000003.1, on the reverse strand, counting down.
GTGGGGCCGCATGCCGAGTGACGACGCGGTGTTCGGCTGGGCGGGGGATCGGTCAGCGGGGCGGCGCGTCCTGACCGGTCCGCTGACCGCCTGATCGGTTGGTCGACGTGTGCGGAAGTGGTCGACGTGTGCGGAAGTGGTCGACGTGTGCGGAAGTGATGGTGACCTGCGGCGCCTGGGCGCCCGTCCCGATGGCCCGCGGCGCGCGGGTGTTCGTTCGTTCCGACGGTTGGCAGCGCGTGGTGCCCGTCCGGACGGAGGGGGGCGTGTGGGTGCAGGTCCTGACGGTGGTGGCGTGTGGGTGTCGGTCCGGGCGGTCGGCGGCGCGTGGTGCCCGGCCGGACGGTGGGGGCGTGTGGGTGCGGGTCCTGACGGTGGGTGGCGTGAGGGTGTCTGCGCCGGCGGCGGGCGTGCGTGGGTGCGTGCCTGTCACCGGCCGCCGGCGAGGTGCTTACGGGTTGACCAGGAGCTCTCCGGAGACGACGGTGACCGCTCGGCCTGCCAGGTCCACCCGGTCGCCCCGCGCGGTCGTACGGACGAGGCCGCCGCGGGCCGACAACTGGGCGCCGACCAGCGAGGCCCGGCCGAGGCGAGCCGCCCAGAAGGGGGCGAGGGCACAATGAGCCGAGCCCGTGACCGGATCCTCGGGGACGCCGACGCGTGGGGCGAAGAATCGCGACACGTAGTCGTAGCGGACGGTGTCCGGAGCGGCGGAGGTGGCGTCGGCTGGTGCCGCAGGCGATCCAGTGGCTGGAACGGCGGCCTGGGCGGTGACGATGATGCCGCGCGCGCCGACGGTCTCGAGGGCGGTGATGTCGGGGTCGAGCGAGCGGACCGCTTCTTCCGACTCCAGCTCGACGAGGAGGTCGAGCTCGCTGCGTCCGACACCTGCTACCGCAGCTCCGAGCGCCTTTTCCAGCCCGTCGGGAACAGTGGCCGGCGTCACTTCTTTGGCAGGGAAATCCATCGAGATCAGTCCGTCGGTGGAGCGATTGACGGTGAGGATTCCACCCTTCGTCGCGAATTGGATCTCTCCGTTGGCCGCTCCTGTGGAATAGAGCACATGGGCGGTGGCCAGCGTCGCGTGACCGCACAGCGATACCTCGACCGCCGGAGTGAACCACCGCAACGAATTACCCAGCAGGAACGCCGTCTCGGAGAGCCGCATCTCGGCGGCCACGGACTGCATCCAAGTGTCGGAAGCGGCTGACTCCAGGAGGCAGACAGCGGCAGGATTACCGTGGAATGCTGTGTCAGTGAAGGCGTCGACGGTGAACAGGCGCATGAGCTCGATGCTATAGGTGGCCGATATCCAGTCGAAACCGGGACGCTTGCCGTACAAAATGGAATATGTGTTGGGCGTGTCGCATGGCGAACGTCGAATCGTCGGTTACCGTCCAATGTGTAGGGACGTGCCGATTACGGTGAGTTCCTGAGGAAAGGACAAGCCGATGGGGGCAGTGCGCAAGGTGGTGAGCTACCTTGGCCTGGGCGGGATCGACCAATACGATGACGGATACGACGACGAGCAGTACGAAGACGAGTACATGCCGGCGTCGGAGCGTGCCGCGAAGCGGTGGCGGTCCACCGTCGAGTCGTCACGGATCGTGATGGTCCAGCCGCTGAAATACAACGACGCACCGTTGATCGGGCAGCATTTCCGCGAGGGGCAGACGGTCATCATGGACGTCACCGGCATGCCTATGCCGGAGGCCACCAGGATGGTCGACTTCGCGGCCGGGCTGGCCTACGGGTGCGACGGTCGGATCGAGCGCATCGCGGACCGGGTGTTCCTGCTCGCGCCCGCGCATGTGGAGATCGAGAGCACCTGACGTGTGACTGTGCGCCGGGCCGGTCCTGGGGAGGCTGGTCTGGCGCAGATGTCCACGTCAGGTGGCACATGTCCTTTCCGTATGCCCACGATCGGCCGTTGGTCCGTGCATCCCGGCCCGCTGCTCCGTGCGGCGGCTGCCCGCGTGTCGGCGTCGGACCGCACGTCGATGGCGTTCAACGGCCGGTTGGATCTGCCGTTCGCCTGGTCGAGGCGGCCAGGGTGTAGCGGTGCCGGCCGGCGTACGGCTCGTTGGCGTACCCGGAGCGTGGCCGGCTCTTGCGGTCAGTCCTTGGGACGGCGGGCCTGGTTCGTCTCGCGAACGACCGCCCAGGCGTCAGCCACCGGGCCCAGGTGCCGCAGCTTGTCGGGGTTGATCACCGCGCGGATCGCCTGGATCTGTCCGTCGAGGATGTCGAGCGCCAGGGTGTTGACGACCTTGCCGTCCCGGTCGCGGAAGATCGCGCCCGGCTGGCCGTTCACCTCATGCGGCTCCACGACACCGCCGATCCGGACGAACGGCGCGACGAACGCGAGGCGACCTCCCCGAAGCCGAACCCGAACACCGCCCGCAGCACGAACACCGCCCGCTCGAGCGGGCTGAGCCGTTCCAGCAGCAACAGCGCCGCCATCGACACCGAGTCGGCCAGCTCCGCCGAGCGCACCGGATCCTCGTACGGGTCGGCCAGCAGCGGCTCGGGGAACCACTGCCCGGCATACTCCTCTCGCCGGACGCGCGCCGAGTAGTGGTAAGCGGGCCTCGACCTGCAAGAACCGGACCCGGGGGGCGGCGGCGGTGCGGGAGCGTCGGCACGCCGGCCCGAGGAAAGGGGCAGGGGCGAACGGCTGGGTGCCAGGCGGCGCGAGGGGGCGAGGGGCGGCGCGAGGGGGGAAGCGGCTGGGTGCCAGGCGGCGCGGGAGCGAGCGGCTCGGTGCTAGGCGGCGCGGGGGCCGCGGCGCAGGAGGCGGGTGAGCTCGGCGGCGTCCTCGGCCGCCTGCTTGGCGCGCTCCTCCGCCTCGCGGGCATACGCGTGCAGTGCCCAGACCGCGCCGTCGGCGAGGTCCTTGAGCTCGGCCAGGCGCCTTTCGACGTAGGCGGCGTCGGACAGCCGGGCCTGCCGCAGCCGCCAGAGCCGCCATCCACCCACGCCGACCAGGACGGCGCCGAGCAGCGCGAGCGGCCACCACACGACCCCGGCGGCGACGAAGAGCGTGACGGCCAGCGCCAGCGCCAGGTACGGCAGCCACGGCAGCCCGCGGTCGGGCATGCCGTCCGCGACGATCTCGCGTTCGGCGGCGGCCATGGAGGTCGCGTCGGGGCCTTCGGGGCGGAGCTCCAGGCGGTGGCCGAGCACGGGCACGGTGATCGCGTCGGGAGGCGGGAGTTCGGTGTCGGCGGCCAGCTTCGCGGCGACGTCGCGCAGGATCGGCGCGGCCACGTGCAGCGCGATGGCGGACAGGAAGGGGTCGGCGCCGGGGCGAAGGTCGTCGAGCAGGTGGCTGACGAGCGAGCCCATCGGTCCGGGAGGGCCGCCGAGCCCGGCCATCGTGCGGAGGACGGCGAGCGGCTCCTCCTCCGCCCACGCGGTGGCGGGGGCGGCGGTCGCGTTCGTGAGCGAGGTGCGCGACTCGGAGTCGGCCTGCCGGGTCGAGGTGATCTCGGTGCAGCGGGCGCGGAGCCTGGCCAGCCTGGCCGCGGCCTGGACGGGCGTGGCCAGTTCGGGGATCTCGGCCAGCTCGGGGAAGTCGACGAGCGCGGCCGGTATGACGACCGCGGGCTCGCCCGGGGCCAGGGCCTGCACCCACGCGTTCGCCTCGGTGTGGCCGGGGATGGCGAGCGCGTCGAGCCTGCGGAGGACGAAGATCTTGCCGGCCGGGCCGTACGCGCCTCTGGCGGCGGCCAGCCACAGCGCGCGCTGGCCGTGGGGGAGGGGCAGGTCGAGGGACAGCTCGCCGAAGGCGGTGCCGAGCCACGAGGCGTGGATGCGGTCGCCGTGGCCGGCCACCGCCAGGGCGAGGCAGAGGAAGAGCGCGGTGTTCTGCTGGTCGCGGCCCGCCGCCCTGGTCAGCGGTTCGAGCGGGTCGTCGCCAGCGAGGATGGCGGCCAGCGCCTGTACGGCGGGCGGCAGCCAGGAGCCCGGGTCGTCCTGGAAGGTGGGCGCGGCCGGTGGCGTGGAGCTGTCGGCGGCGAGGCTGGCCAGCAGGGCTTCGACGTATCGGTGGAGCTCCGTGGTGGCCTGGGGGCTCGCGGTCAGATCCGTTGCCAAGGCAGAGAACTCCCCCAATATCGGCCTCATTCCATGACCGCGTAAAGCCTAGCCGGGGGGCGCGCCAACCTTGCGGAGGCGCGCCCACGACTCACATGCGCTCGGGTACGGGGACGCCCAGGAGGTCGAGGCCGGTTTCGAGCACCCGCAGGGTCAGCGCGCACAGGGCGAGCCGGGAGGCGCGGGTGTCGGCGTCGACGTCGTCGCGCAGGACGGGGCACTCCTCGTAGAAGGTGCTGAAGAGGCTGGCCGTCTCGAACAGGAACGAACCGAGCCGGTGCGGCTCGACCAGGGTGGCGACCTGGTCGACGACCGCGCCGAAGCCGAGCAGGTGCAGGGCCAGGGCGCGCTCGGCCGGTACGCCGAGGACGATCGGGCCGCGCGCGTCGGCCGGATCGACCCCGGCCTTGCGGAAGATGGAGCGGATCCGGGCCGTGGCGTACTGCATGTACGGGCCGGTGTTGCCGGAGAAGCTCAGCATCCGGTCGAAGTCGAAGACGTACTCGCTGTCGTGGCTGATCGACAGGTCGGCGTACTTGACCGCGCCCATGCCGACGGCGTGGGCGATCTCGGCCTTGGTCTCCTCGTCGTAGCCGCGCTCGGCGATGGCCGCCGACGCGCGGTCGACGGCTTCCTGGAGCAGGTCGGTGAGCTTGACCGACTCGCCGGAGCGGGTCTTGAAGCGGCGGCCGTCCTTGCCGAGCATCATGCCGATCTGGACGTGCTCGGCGGAGACGGTGTCGGGCAGCCAACCGGCCTGCTTGGCGGCGGCGAAGACCATGCGGAAGTGGAGCGCCTGGTCCGCGCCGACGACGTAGAGGACGCGGTCGGCCTTGAGGTCCTCGACCCGGTAGCGGATCGCGGCCATGTCGGTGGAGGCGTAGCCGTAACCGCCGTCGCTCTTGCGGATGATCAGCGGGAGCGGCTTGTCGTCGGAGCCGGTGAACCCGGGCGGGAACAGGCAGAGCGCGCCTTCGCTCATGGTCGCCACGCCCATGGCCTGGAGGTCGTCGCAGGTCTTCTCGAGCATCGGGTTGTACATGCTCTCGCCGGCGATGTCGGCGTCGGTGAGCGTGACGCCGAGCATGTCGTAGACCTTGTCGAAGTAGCGGATGGTGGCGTCCATGAAGACGTGCCAGAGCCGCATGGTCTCGGGGTCGCCCGACTGGAGCGTGGTGACCCGCCGGCGGGAGCGGGCCTTGAACGACTCGTCGCTGTCGAACTTGACGCGGGCGGCCTGGTAGTACTCGGTGCCCTGGCCGGCCTCGAGCTGGGCGACGGCGGCCGCCTCGCCGATGTCGAGCAGGTGCTCGATGAGCATGCCGAACGGCGTGCCCCAGTCGCCGAGGTGGTTCTGCCGCACGACGGTGCTGCCGAGGTGCTCGTAGACGCGGGCCATCGCGTCGCCCACGATCGTGGTGCGCAGGTGGCCGACGTGCATCTCCTTGGCCGCGTTGGGCGCGGAGTAGTCGATCACGATGCGCTGCGGCGGCATGGCCGTGCCGACGCCGGCGCGCGGGTCGGCGAGCATCTCGTTGGCCTGGCCGGTGACCCAGCCGTCGGACAGGGCGATGTTGAGGAAACCGGGACCGCTGACCTCGATCGTGCCGGGGAAGTCGGAGAGCTGGTCAGCGATCTCCTGGGCGACCTCCCGCGGGGCTCGTCGCAGGCGCTTGGCCAGGCTCATCGCGACGTTCGCCTGGAAGTCGGCGAACTGGGAGGGCCGGATCAGCGGGTCTGCGTCGGCGTACTCGGGGCCGAACGCGGTGGCCAGCGCACGCTGGACGCGCTCGGTGAGCACTATCTGCGGGTCGGTCATGTTCCAAGGGTACCGGTGAGCCTGACCGAGACGCTGATGCACGCCGCGCCCACGACGGAGATGGCGACGGCCTCCCAGCCACCCGTGCCGAGCTCGAAGAACACGCGGGTGGCGGGGACGGCGAGCGCGACGGCGAACAGCACCGCCATCGCCCCGACGAGCACGGCCTTCCAGGCGTTGAGCGGCCGGGCGACGAGCACCAGCACCCACCAGGTGACCAGGAAGAGCGTGATGACCGCGGGCGTGCGGTCGCCGCCGGCGAGCGTGAAGGAGAGCATCACCGCGGCCCCGGTGATCAGCCCGGCCGGTACGGCGAAGCGGAGCACGCGCGGCACGAACCCCGGCAGGGACCGCTCGGCCGTCGGCGCGAGCGCGAGGAAGAAGGCGGGCACGCCGATGGTCAGCGCGTTGACCAGGGTCGAGTGCCGGGGCGCGAACGGGAACATGACGCCGAGCAGGCCGACCACGAGCGACAGCGCGAGCGCGTAGAAGGTCTTGGTGAGGAACAGGTTGGAGACGCGTTCGATGTTGGCCAGCACCTTGCGCCCCTCGGCCACCACCTCCGGGAGCGAGGCGAACCTGTTGTCCAGCAGCACGACCTGCGCGACCGCCTTGGTGGCGGGGCTGCCCGCGCCCATCGCGATGCCGAGGTCGGCGTCCTTGAGCGCGAGCACGTCGTTGACGCCGTCGCCGGTCATCGCCACCGTGTGGCCGCGCGACTGCAGCGCGGTGACGAACTGCCGCTTCTGCTGCGGGCTGACCCTGCCGAAGACGGTGTTGCCCTCCAGGATCTCGGCGAGCTTGTCCTCGTCGTCGGGGAGCGTCCTGGCGTCGACGGCGCGGTCGCCGCCGGGGATGTCGAGCGCGGTGGCGATGGCCGCGACCGCGTCGGGGTGGTCGCCGGAGATGACCTTGACGGCGACGCCCTGCTCGGCGAAGTACCGCAGCGTCTGGCGGGCGTCGGGCCTGATCCGCTGCTTGAACGTCACCAGCGCGACGGGCTCCCTGCCGTCGGTACGGCAGAGCGCCACGACGCGGGCGCCGGTCGCGGCCAGCTCGGCGGCGGTGCCGTACGCGGTGGTGCCGGGGGTCAGCAGCACGTCGGGGGCGCCGAGCGACCAGGTGCCGTGCCCGTCGAAGGTGGCGGCGCTCCACTTGCGGGCCGACGAGAACGGCACGATGTCGGTGCTGGTCCAGCCGGGCGCCTCGGGGTAGCCGGCCTGGATGGCCTGGGCGGTGGCGTTGGGGCGCGGGTCGACGTGTGCCAGGGCGGCGAGGGCGGCGTCGACGGGGGCGTCCTCCTTGAGCGGGATGACCTCGTCGAGGTCCATGCCGCCTGCCGTGAGGGTGCCGGTCTTGTCGAGGCACAGGATGTCCGTCCGCGCGAGGCCCTCGATGGCGGGCAGCTCCTGGACCAGGGCGTCGCGCTGGCCGAGCCGGACGACGCCGACGGCGAAGGCGATGCTGGTCATGAGCACCAGGCCCTCGGGGATCATGGTGACGATGCCGGCGACCGCGCCGGTGATGGCCGACCCGAAGTCCTCGTGGTTGCGCACCTGGCTGTAGATGAGCAGGGCGCCGATCGGGATGACCAGCCAGGTGATGTACCTGATGAACCGGGCGACGCCGTCGCGCAGCTCGGAGTGGGCCAGGTGGAACCTGCTGGCCTGCTCGGTGAGCCTGGCGGCGTAGGCGTCCTCGCCGACCTTCGTCGCGGTGAAGGCGCCCGAGCCGGCGACGACGAAGCTGCCGGACAGGACCTCGTCGCCGGGCCGCTTGTGGACGGGGTCGGCCTCGCCGGTGAGCAGCGACTCGTCGATCTCCAGCCCTTCGGCCGCGACGACCTCCCCGTCGACCAGCACCCGGTCGCCGGGGCCGAGCAGGACCAGGTCGCCCAGCACGATCTGGCCGGGGTGGATGCGCTGGTCGGCGCCGTCTCTCCGGACGGTGACGGGTGCCTCGTTGACCACGGCGAGGCGGTCGAGCGTGCGTTTGGCGCGCAGTTCCTGGACGATGCCGATCATCGCGTTGGCCACGATCACCAGGCCGAACAGGCTGTCCTGCCAGGCGCCGAAGATGAGGATGAGAGCGAACAGGACGCCGATGACCAGGTTGAAGAGCGTGAGGACGTTGGCCCGGATGATCGCCGACAGCGACCTGCTCGTCCGGCGTGGGACGGTGTTCTTCTTGGCGACCGCCACCTGGGCAGATGTCAGACCTTCCACGCGTTCCCCCCGAATTCCCCCGAAATCGCGGTATCGATCACCATAGCCGGTGGGGGCGATGGCCGGTCCCGAGACGCTCGCCGATGCGCGTGACGATGCCCCTGCGGGAGAGCGTCGCGGCGAGCTGGCAGGCGGCGCTGACGCCGGCGGCCTTGGCGGCGCCGTGGGCGATGACGACCGTGCCGTTCAGGCCGAGGAGGGCGGCGCCGCCGTACGCCTCGGAGTCGAGCCTGGCCGACAGGTCCCTGAGGCGGGCCCGCTGCATGAGCGCGCCCATCCTGGCCAGCGTGCTCTCGTTGACCGACGCCCGCAGCTCGGTGAGGGCGTAGCGGACCGCGCCCTCCATGGTCTTGAGCGCGACGTTGCCGGTGAAGCCGTCGGTCACGATGACGTCGACCGCGCCCGTCAGCAGCTCGTGGCCCTCGACGTTGCCCAGGAAGTGGATGCCGGGTACGGCCCGCAGCAGCTCGTGCGCGCGTCTGACGAGCTTGTCGCCCTTCTCGGGTTCGGAGCCGATCGTGAGCAGGCCGACGCGGGCGTTGCGGATGTCGTGCGCGGTCTCGGCGTAGGCGGAGCCCAGGTGTGCGAACTGCACCAGCATCTCCGGCTTGACCTCGGCGTTGGCGCCGGCGTCGAGCAGGATCGTGGGCGTGGGCCTGGTGGGCAGGGTGACGGCGAGGGCGGGCCTGATGACCGACTGCTGCGCCTTCAGCCGGAGCTTGCCGGTGGCGACGATGCCGCCGGTCGAGCCCGCGGACACCACGGCCGAGGCGTCGCCCCGCCTGAGCAGGTGGCAGGCGACGGCGATGCTGGAGCGAGGGCGGCGCAGGCTGGCGAGCGCGCCCTCGTCCATGGCGAGCGCCTCTTCCGCCCGCACGATCGGGATCTCGGAGGTGGCGTCGTGGTCGGCCAGCGACTCGTAGAGCACCCGCGGCGAGCCGACCAGCACGATCGGCAGGCCGCGCGTCCTGACCGCGTGCACGGCGCCGGCCACGATCTCGTGCGGCGCGTGGTCGCCGCCCATGGCGTCGAGCGCGATCGGCGGTTCGGACTCTGGCACAGTTCGAATCGTATGGTTGTTATGCCAGGTTCCAGTCAGTGACCCCGCGGGCCACGATGAGCTTGGCGAACATCGATCGCCCCGTGACGCGGATCAGCGGCCCGTCACCGCCCGAGCCGCCCGACACGTTGCGCTTGCCGAACATCGATGCGCCCTCGTCGATGACGTGGGCGTTCTCGGGAACCCGGATGATCATCTTGCTGAAGCGGGCGTCGGCCTGGATCGTGATCTCCCTTCCGGGCAGGACGGCGTCGGACAGATCCATGATCAGCGCGCCGAAGGTGGCGCTCAGCCTGGTGTGCCGGGAGGCGACCCAGCGGCCCTTGCGGATGACCTTGCTGAAGACCGCGTTCACGGTCTGCTGCTCGACCAGCGCGGGCCTGGCGCCGGCCGCGATGTCGGGCAGGTCGCGGGTGATGGGGACGAGCTCGCCGACGGTCTTGGCCGTGTAGGCGGCCTCGAGCCGGTCGGCGTGCTCGACGCTGGTGAGTCTGCCGGTGGCGAGGGCCTCCCCGAGGACTGCCGCGACGCGGTCGCGGTCGGCGTCGGAGGCTCGCATTGCTGCGTCGTCGGTCACAGTCCGCCAGTGTATGTCCATTCGCGATATGTCGCGAGTGGTCAAAGCTCGCCGGAAACTTGGGTTTCAGTGGAACCAGAAGGCGCCGCCGCCGCGTCCGGTAATAAGAGCCCCTAGACGCGCGAGGGGGCTCACAGGTTTACCTCCGATCGAACAAAAAAGATGGGAAAGGCCTAGTGATCTTGAATCAAGCGGGAACGCGACGCTTCAAGGCCTACACCTCCAAGCATCTCGACGAGCTCCTTCTGCGAGCGGGCCTCGACGAGACGGAGCGCCTGAAGGTCAGGGCAGTGGCCACAGTTCTGCCGTTTCGGACGAACGCGTACGTCGTCGACGAACTCGTCGACTGGTCGGCCGCACCCGACGATCCCCTCTACCGCCTGGTCTTCCCCCAGGCGGACATGCTGCCGAGCCCCGATGTGGACAGGCTCGCCGACCTCCTGAAGGCCGAGGCGCCGAACGCGGAGATCCAGGCGGAGGCCAACAGGGTCCGGATGAAACTCAACCCGCACCCGGCGGGGCAGCTCTCGCTCAACGTGCCGCGCATCGGCACGGAACCCGTGCCCGGCATGCAGCACAAGTATCCGGAGACGGTGCTCTTCTTCCCCAAACAGGGGCAGACGTGTCACGCCTACTGCACCTACTGCTTCAGGTGGGCGCAGTTCGTCGGCGACGCGGACCTCAAGTTCGCCTCCGACGACGTCGACCAGCTCGTGTCCTACCTCGGCGCGCACCCCGAGGTCACCAGCGTGCTGCTGACGGGTGGCGACCCCATGATCATGGGCGAGCCCGTGCTCAGGCGCTACGTCGAGCCGCTGCTGGAGATCGAGCAGCTGGAGTCGATCCGCATCGGCACCAAGTCCCTGGCCTACTGGCCGCAGCGCTTCACCACCGACCCCGACGCCGACGACACGCTGCGCCTGTTCGAGAGCGTCACCGCGGCGGGCAAGAACCTCGCGTTCATGGCCCACTTCTCCCATCCGCGCGAGCTGGACTCGCCCCTGGTGGGGCAGGCGGTCTCGCGCATCCTCGCCTCGGGGGCGACCATCCGCACGCAGGCGCCGCTGATCAGGTCCATCAACGACGATCCCGAGGTGTGGTCGTCGATGTGGCGCCGGCAGCTCGGGATGGGGATGATCCCCTACTACATGTTCGTCGAGCGGGACACGGGACCGCAGGACTACTTCGCCGTGCCCCTCGCCAGGGCCTACGAGGTCTTCAGGGACGCGTACGCGTCGGTGTCGGGGCTCTGCCGTACGGTGCGGGGGCCTTCGATGTCGGCGACGCCGGGAAAGGTCTGCGTCGACGGCGTCACCGAGATCGCGGGGCAGAAGGTCTTCGTCCTCCATCTCATCCAGTCGCGCGACCCCTCCTTGGTCGCCAGGCCGTTCTTCGCCCGCTACGACCCGACGGCCGTGTGGCTGACTGACCTGCGGCCCGCCTTCGCCGATCGATTCCCGTGGGAGGCGGTCACGGAGGAAGCTCTCCTGCCGGCCTGAGCGGTCAAGCGGATATCCCGCTACGGAAAAATCTGAGCCCCCGGCCCGTGGCATTTGTTTCCCGTGCCGTTGTAACGGGCCGGTGGCACTCCCTTGATCGACTGGTTGGGCGTCGGGGGAATATCCGAAATCCACCCTCCCTATGTCCGGACTTGTCGACCTCCCTCTTGATCCCATGCTGGGGCTCCAACTGCGGTGGGGCCCGTGTTTCCCGGGGCTCCCGGCCGTTCGCGGTGGTGATAGAACTGCGTCGGTAGCTCAGCCGGACGGCGCGCGCTCCCTGTGGCGCCCATAGCGTGCACGCCGGCTTTCGGGGACTTCGAATCGCGATTCGAATATCGAACGACGCGAATCGAAAAAGAGCCGGGAAGGCAATCATGAAGCGAATTATCAAGGCAGCGGTAGCCGTCGCCGTCTGCGGGCTCGCCGCGGCTGTGGCGGTGCCCGCGCAGGCCGACACCTCCGTCCGCGTCGACGGGAGCGGCATCGTCGAGTCCTTCGGCGTCAAGCAGGCGGCAGGCCTGAACAACCTCCCGCCGTTCGCCGAGCGCGTCTCGCTGCGGACGGACAACGAGCTCGCCGACAGGACGCTGGGCCCGGCCGCCTCGGCCACGGGCGGCTCCCTGCTCAACGGCCAGGACCTCGCGACGGTGACGCAGTCCACCGAGGCCGGCGGCCCCTACGAGGAGGTCGACCGCTTCGTCAAGTGGGTGCTGGGGATCTCCCCCAAGGAGGTCTACGAGGCCACCACGGGCGAGGAGTACCCCACCGACAACCCGATCATCGACGTGGCCGACCTCATCGACGCCGACAGCGACAGCGACACGGCCGAGGCCTCCCGCGAGGGGATGAGGAGCCGCAAGGACGCCGCCGAGGAGGGCCGCACGGGTCCCAGGCTGGCGCCCGTGGTCCGCGAGGTGGCGCCCGTCGAGGCCGCGCCGATCGCCGACACGCTGCCCGGCCTGGTGAACGCCGTTTCGCTCGACGAGATCGCCCCGCTCGTCGATGCCTCCACCGACGTCGTCGACAACAACACCAACAGGGTCGTCAGCTCGGCCGGCGAGACCCAGGGTGGGGTCGCCGAGTCGGTCGCCCAGACGACCGACCTCCACGCCGAGAACTGAGCCGAGGACACGCGGCGGCCTCACGGCCGCGCGACACCTCACCTGACGGGGGTCGCACCCCAGCACACACTTCTTGACCGCGGGCACGTCCTCCCAGGTGCCGGTAGGGCCGCAACCGCGCGTCATCACCGGTGCTGGCGGGCGTGACACCGTACGGCAAGCCCGGCCGAGCGCGTTTGCGCAGGCGCATGGCCGGGGCCAGCCGGAGGGCCGCTCCCGGGAGCGCTCCTTACGCGCCGCGACGGCGCCCGTGAACCACGACCGTTCGACGACGTTGGGACGGAACGTCGAACGGGCGGCGGTGATCGGGAGCCGGAGGGAGAGCCGGCGGCACCTGGCGCCGACTCGGCCGGCGGGCGTGAGCCACGGGCTCACGGGACGGACCGCCCGCCGGTCGGCTCACAGGTCGACCGCCACTCCTCCTCCATGACGCGGGCCGGCACGGCTGGCTCCACGAAACCGGTGGCCCTGGGTCAGGCCACCGGTTTCGCCATGTCCGCCACGCCACCACCCGCGCGCCGACGGAGCGGCGGGCGAGCCCGCCCGTCCAGCCGGCAGCCGAGCGACATCAGGAAACCTCGCCGTCCGGCGGGCGATGAAGCGGCATCAGAAACCCTTGCCGTCCGGCGGGCGGGTCGGCATCAGGAACCGCGCCCGTCCGAATGGGGGCGGAGCAGTATCAGGAACCGCGCCCGTCCGAATGGGGGCGGAGCAGTATCAGGAATCCCGCCCGTCCGGACGGGGGCGGAGCAGTATCAGGAACCCCGCCCCTTCGGACGGGGTGGAGCGGCATCAGGAACCGCGGCTTTCGACGGACCGTGGCCTTCCGGCAAGCGGTGGGTGAGCGGCGCAACCCCGACTTCCGGCAGGAGCCGAGGGGGCGCAGACCGGTCTCTGGGACTCCCGCTCCGGTGAGCGGGCGGGAATGCCGGTGCGGGTCGTTTGTGGGCCAGGTCGCCGTGGTGGTGGCCGGGCGTACGGCCCGGCCACCCGCGGGAGGTGGCCGTGGCGCGTGGACGGCGGTGAGCCGCGCCGGTCGCGGCGACCGAGAGACCGGCGGGGCTGGACGGCAGGACGGCGGGTCGTCCTCAGCGGCCGCGACAGCGCTTCAGGGCGGTCGCGGCGGCGGGAGAGGGCGGATACGGGTCAGGTGATGCGGACGCCCGTACGCCGGGCGATCTGGGCCTGGAGCCTGGCCATCTGCCAGTGCAGCTCGATCAGTTGCTCGGCGAGCTCGGCCCTGGGGATCTCGGACGGATCCTCGATGGCCAGGTGGTCAATCGCGGTCGACAGCTCTCGCATCGCGCGCCCCCACTCCATCATGTTCCTCAGCTCGAAACAGCGTTCGAATCATATCGGAACGGCGAGGGCGGTGTCAGGCCTTTCCCGGGGCGTCGCTCAGGTTTCGTACACAGGTGCGATAAAGCCTCTGGCCAGCGTGTTCGCGGTGATGTTGAAGCCGACCACGGCGGCGGGACTGTCGGGGTCGATGCCGAGCGAATCGACGCTCAGCGCGTGGACGGCGAACAGGTACCGGTGCGGGTGGCCGGGCGGCGGGGCGGCTCCGCCGTACGCCTTGGTGTTGTAGTCGTTGCGCGCATGGACGCCGGTCTTGGAGTCGGCGGTGCCGGCGCCGGTGGGCAGTTCGGTGACGTCGGCGGGGATGTCGTACAGCAGCCAGTGCCAGAAGCCGCTGCCGGTGGGGGCGTCGGGGTCGAAGCAGGTGACCGCGAAGCTCCTGGTGCCCTCGGGGGCGCCCGACCAGCGCAGGTGGGGCGAGAGGTTCTGGCCTGTCATGCCCCAGTCGTCGAACACGTGGGCGTCGGGCAGGCGCTCCCCGTCGCGGACGTCGTCGCTCTCGACGGTCAGGGCGGGGACCTCGGGCAGGAAGTCGTAAGGAATGGGCGGCTGTGCGGGCAAGATGCACCTCCGGTGAGTACGCGGGCTTACCGTCTCCCATCTTCCACCCGGAAGGGCGGCGATGGTGATCGGCTTCCCGGTACCCGGCGGGTCTTTGCCGGGAGGCCCCGGCTCAGCCCTTGTTGTAGGCGGCGATGACCTCCTTGGGGTCACCGTCCATCCTGATCTTGCCCTTGTGCAGCCAGATGACCCTGTTGCAGGTCTCCTCGATCACCTTGAGGTCGTGGGCCACGAGGAACACCGTGCCGGCCGACTCGCGGATCTGCTTGATCCGCTTCTCGCTCTTCTTGCGGAACTCCCGGTCACCGGTGGCCAGGGCCTCGTCGATCAGCAGCACGTCGTGCGTCTTGGCCGAGGAGATGGCGAAGCGCAGGCGGGCGCCCATGCCGGAGGAGTAGGTGGACATCGGCAGCTGTACGAAGTCACCGATGCCGGAGAAGTCGACGATCTCGTCGTACTTCTCCTTGACCTGCGAGGGGGTCATGCCCATGGCGTAGCAGCCCAGCACGATGTTGCGCTCGCCGGTCAGCTCGCGCATCAGCGCGGCGTTGACGCCGAGCAGGGACGGCTGGCCGTCGGTGTAGACCGCGCCCGAGTGGGGCGGCAGCAGGCCGGCGATGGCCCGCAGGAGCGTGGACTTGCCCGAGCCGTTACGGCCCACGATGCCGATGGCGTCGCCGTGGTAGGCCACGAACGTGACGCCCTTGACCGCGTGGACCTCCTTCATCTGCGGCCGCCCCTGGCGCTTGACCATGCGCATGAGGGCGTTGACCGCGTTGCCCTTCTCGTGGTCGGAGGTGGCGCCGTAGACGCGGTAGACGATGTGGAGGTCGTCGACGATGACGGTGGGAGTACCCGTCGTGGGAGCGGGGGGCTCCGGGTTGGGGTGGACCCTGACGTCCTTGTTGGGGACGCCGGGCTCCTCAGCCTTCACTTGGGACAGCTCCTCCGTCAACTCAGCCACGGCCGTACCTCTCCTCGGCGCGCCAGAAGTACCAGAAGCCGAAGGCGAGTGCGAACACTGCCCAGAATACGCAGCTCATCCAGACCCACGGACGGGGACTGTGGTCGTCGATCAGGATGTCGCGCATGAACTCGATGTACGAGGCCGCGGGGTTGGCGTACATGATGTCCGCGACCCACTGCGGCAGGCCCGCGCCGTCGGGTGAGACCACCTTCTCCTGGATGGAGAAGAAGACGCCGGAGGCGTACAGCCAGGTGCGCATGATGAAGGGCAGCAGCTGGTTCATGTCGCGCACGGCGGAGCCGACGCGGGCCATGACCAGGCTGGCGCCCACGTTGAACATCGTCTGCAGCAGCAGCGCGACCGGGATCATCAGCCAGAACAGGGTGGGGAACTCGCCGGTGACGACGACGATCGCCAGCAGGATGCCCATGGAGATGACGAGCTGCTGGAGCTCCTGGATCGTGTACGCCAGGGGCAGCGCCGCGCGCGGGAAGTGCAGGGCTCTGATCAGCGAGAGGTTGCCCGAGACCGACTTGGCGCCCGCCGTCACCGACCGCTGTGTATAGGTGAAGACGAACATTCCCGTGAGGAGGAAGGCCGTGTAGTTCTCGATGGTGCCCTTGCCGCCGAGGATGAGGCCGAACATCAGGTAGTAGATGCCGGCGTTCAGCAGCGGCGTCAGCACCTGCCACAGCTGGCCGAGCGCCGAGCTGCTGTACTTCGAGACGTTGCGCGAGGTCGCGTACGTCTTGATGAAGTGTCGCCGCTCCCAGAGTTGGCGCAGGTAGGCGTGGAACCTCGGCCGTGCGATGGCACGGCGAAGCCCGTATCGCTTGGCGAGCTTGCTCAGCGGTTCTCCGCTGCGGCCGCCCGCCTGGGCGTCCGCGACCGCGGATTCCGGCTGGCTCATGGCAAGGACTCTATTGGATCCTGGTAGGTGGGGTGCTTCGCGCGGCGGTTTGCCGCAGAGAGTTGGACGTCGCCTTGGGGAGGTCGGGTTCCATGTCCGGTCCAAGACTTGGTCAACGGTAGCCCAGGAGCGCTCGCGGTGTGCCTGTGGTGAGAGCACTGTCCGATGAGGTGTATTTTGACTCGACGATTCAGGTGCCTTGCTCATCCCATAATGACCGGTTTGTCCTCATGAAGGGTCCCCCACGACCGGTGGGCGGATGAGTGTGACGCCGGACTCGCAGACGTGTGACCGAACTGCAATGTGCCAGAGACTCGCTGGTGGCAAGTAGTGAGGGATAGTCGCGATCGACTGGCAGGGCGTCAGCTGGTTTGACCATGTCAGCCAAACCCGGGGGACAGACAAGGCTCCTCCGTCAGGCTGCCTAGGACTTCGCAGCTCAGCGCTTACGCCCACCTGTAGAGGGAGGAAAATCTACTAATGCGTGTTACTAAGGGCGCACAGATCGTCGCCGGTACCGCGCTTCTGGCCGTCGCGGTCGCCGCGTGCGGCGGGGGCGGCGGTGGGACGACCGGCAACTCCAGCGGAGGGTCCGCCGCCCAGCCGGTCAGGGTCGAGATCGCCAAGCCGCAGCACGAGCTGAGCCCCACCAACACCAACGACACCAGTGGTGCCGAGGTGCTGAACGCGCTGTTCGTCGGCCTTGTCGACTACGACAAGGACAAGAACGTCGTCCTCCGTGGCGCGGAGTCGATCGAGCCTGACGCCGAGTCCAAGGTCTGGACGATCAAGCTGAAGGACGGCTACAAGTTCCACAACGGCGAGGCCGTCACCGCCAAGAGCTACGTCGACGCCTGGAACGCCGCCGCCTACGGCCCCAACGTCCAGGAAGGCGGCCACTTCTTCTCCGCCGTCGAGGGCTACGACGACGTCGCCCCCCTCGACCCGGACGGCGAGGAGGGCCCGCAGAAGGCCCCCGAGCCCAAGGCCAAGACCCTCGCGGGCCTCAAGCTCGTCGACGACAAGACCTTCACCGTCACGCTGGCCCACCCCTACTCGGGCTTCAAGACGATGCTGGGCTACACCACCTTCATGCCGATGCCGAGCGTGGCCTTCGACGGCAACGGCGGCATCAAGAAGGAGTTCGGCGAGAACCCGATCGGCAACGGTCCCTTCAAGATGGCCAAGCCGTTCAAGCCCGCGACCGACACCACCATCTCGCTCGTGCGCTACGACGAGTTCGTCGAGGGCAAGGCGAAGGTCGACGCGGTCGACTTCAAGATCTTCAGCGACCTCGGCACCGCGTGGAACGAGCTGCGGGCCGGCAACCTGGACATCATGGACCAGCTGCCGCCCGAGGCCATCGCCACCGCCAAGCAGGAGCTGGGCGACCGCTACATCGAGCAGCCGTCCTCCGGTGTGGGCTACTTCGGCTTCAACACCAAAAACGGCGAGGCGTGGGCCAAGAACGTCGAGCTGCGCAAGGCCCTCTCGATGGCGATCGACCGGAAGACCATCACCGAGCAGGTCTTCTCCGGCACCCGCGTGCCCGCCGACGACTTCGTCAGCCCCATCGTGGCCGGCTACCGCAAGGGCGCCTGCACCGCGTGCGTCTACGACCCCGCCAAGGCCAAGGAGCTGTGGGACAAGAACGGTGGCGGCAAGGGCCCCGTCACCCTGGCCTACAACGGTGACGGCGGCCACAAGGAGTGGATCGAGGCCGCTGCCAACAACCTGCGCCAGAACCTGGGCGTCGACGTGAAGGCCGAGTCCTACGAGTCCTTCGCCTCCATCCTCGACGAGCTGGACAAGGGCAAGGTCGGCGGCGCCTTCCGCATGGCCTGGATCATGGACTACCCGTCCATGGAGAACTACCTGCGTCCGATCTACGGCACCGGCGGCAGCTCCAACCACGGCCGCTACTCGAACAAGGACTTCGACGACCTGCTGGTCAAGGGCGACTCCGCCAAGACCGACCAGGAGGGCATCACGTTCTACCAGCAGGCGGCCGACCTGCTGGTGAAGGACATGCCGTACGTGCCGGTGTACTTCTACCAGACCAACGCTGGTTACTCGCAGAACGTCAAGAACGTGACCATCGACCCGTTCGAGCGGATCGACCTGGCCAAGGTCGAGCGGGCCTCCTGACCATGACCCGCACTCTCGGGCGGGCGTCCACCAGATGCCGTTCCGAGGGGCCCTGAACAACTGAAGGGCAGCCCGGAGGTTGCCGGGCTGCCCTTCGCAATGATCGGGAGACATCATGGGCCGCTACGTGATCAGGCGCCTGCTCCAGGCGATCCCTGTTCTACTGGGTTCCACATTCCTCATCTTCTGCACCGTCTACGCCCTGCCCGGCGATCCCGTGGCCATCCTGGGCGGTGAACGCCGCATCGACCCCGTGCTCGCGGCGCAGCTGCGTGAGCAGTACGGGCTCAACGATCCGCTGATCGTCCAGTACTGGCACTACATCTCGGGAATCTTCGTCGGCGACTTCGGCGAGACGTTCCAGGGCGTGCAGGTCTCCGACCTGTTCGCCGGAAAGTTCCAGGTCACCATCCAGCTCGCGGTCACCGCCCTCGTCATCGAGGCGATCGTCGGCCTGGGTCTGGGCCTGCTCGCCGCCCTCCGCCGCGGCCGCTGGGAGGACCACGCCATCCTGGCCCTCACGCTGCTGCTGGTGTCGGTCCCCACGCTGGTGAGCGGCTTCGTCCTGCAGCTCATCCTGGGCGTCAAGCTCAAGACCTCGGCGGGCATCGACTTCTTCCCCATCTCCGGCACCGACGCGGGGTGGCGCAGCTTCCTCGTGCCGGGCTTCGTGCTGGCCGGCACGTCGATCGCCTACCTGGTCCGGCTCACCAGGACCAGTCTCATGGAGACCCTGAGGGCCGACTACATCCGTACGGCGGTCGCCAAGGGCATGCCCCGCCGGAGGGTTCTCGGCAGGCACGCGCTGCGCAACTCGCTCATCCCGTTGATCACCTATCTGGGCGCCGACCTCGGCTCGCTGATGGGCGGCGCGGTCATCACCGAGGCCATCTTCAACCTGAACGGGATCGGGCAGCAGCTCTTCCAGTCGGTCGCAAGGCGCGAGAACGCCGTCGTCGTCGGCATCGTCACGGTTCTCGTTCTCGTGTACCTGCTCGCGAACCTCATCGTCGACCTGCTGTACGCCGTCCTAGACCCCAGGATCCGCTATGAGTGACACGAACACCGTCACGGCGCCCAAGGCGCCCTCGCGCAGGAAGCCGAAGGAGAGGAAGCCGGCCAGTCTCTGGTCGGACGCCTGGTACGACCTGCGCAGGAACAAGGTCTTCGTGGCCGGCTCGCTCATCGCGATCGTGCTGGTCCTGATGGCGCTCTTCCCCAGCGTCTTCGCGCCGCAGAACCCCAGCGCCTGCAACCTGGCCGACGCACGCCAGGGCATCAGCTCGGCCCACTGGTTCGGCCTCGACAACCAGGGGTGCGACACCTACGCGCGCGTCATCCACGGCGCGAGGGTCTCGATCCTCGTCGGTGTGCTGACCTCGCTCGTGACCGGCCTGGTGGGCGGCACGCTCGGCCTGATCGCCGGGTTCTACGGCCGCTACGTGGACGTGATCCTCTCCCGCGTGGCCGAGATCTTCTTCGCCATCCCCTCGATCCTCGGCGCGCTGCTGCTGCTGTCGGTCGTCGGCAGGGACAAGGCGGGCGTCTGGACCGTCGTGATCGCGCTGGCGATCCTGGCCTGGCCGATGGTGCTGCGCATCATGCGCGCGGCCGTCATCACCGCCAAGAACCAGGACTACGTCACCGCGGCGCGGGCGCTGGGCGCGAGCCCGTGGCGCATCTCGGTCCGGCACATCCTGCCCAACGCGCTGGCACCGGTCATCGTGGTCTGCACGATGAACCTGGGCGTGTTCATCGCGGGCGAGGCGGCGCTGTCGTTCCTCGGGGTCGGCATCCAGTCGCCCAACATCTCGTGGGGTCTGATGATCGCCGACGCGCGCAACAGGTTCCTCATGGCTCCGGAGCCGCTGATCTTCCCGGCGGTCTTCCTGAGCATCACGGTCCTGAGCTTCGTCATGATCGGCGACGCCGTACGCGACGCACTCGACCCGAAGCTGCGATAGAGAGGGGGGATTCGCGATGAAGAAGAAGTCGGCAATCGACGTGTTGCCAGCCGAGGGAGGGCTGGGCAACGAGCCGCTGCTGGCTGTGGACAACCTCCACGTGGAGTTCCACACCAGGGCGGGCGTCGTCAGGGCGGTCAACGGCGTCAGCTACTCGCTGAGCGCCGGCGAGACGCTGGCCGTCCTCGGAGAGTCGGGGTCGGGCAAGTCCGTGACCGCACAGGCGATCATGGGCATCCTCGACATGCCGCCGGCGAAGATCCCCCAGGGGGAGATCCGCTTCCACGGCACCGACCTGCTGAAGCTGTCGGAGGAGGCCAGGAGCCAGATCCGCGGCGAGCGCATCGCCATGATCTTCCAGGACGCGCTCTCGGCGCTCAACCCGGTCTTCACCGTGGGCTGGCAGATCAGCGAGATGTTCCGCGTGCACCGCGGGATGAGCAAGCGCGACGGCATGAAGAAGGCCGTCGAGCTGATGGACCGGGTGCGCATCCCGGCGGCGAGGCAGCGGGTGAACGACTACCCGCACCAGTTCTCCGGCGGTATGCGCCAGCGCATCATGATCGCGATGTCGATCGCGCTCGACCCCGAGGTGCTGATCGCCGACGAGCCGACCACCGCGCTCGACGTCACCGTGCAGGCCCAGATCATGGAACTCCTGGCGGAGCTCCAGCGCGAGAGCAACATGGGCCTGATCCTGATCACCCACGACCTCGGCGTGGTCGCCGACGTCGCGGACAAGATCTCGGTCATGTACGGCGGGCGGATCGTCGAGAACGCCCCGGTCTACGACATCTACAAGGCTCCCGCGCACCCCTACTCCAAGGGCCTGCTCGACTCGATCCCCAGGGTCGACATGAAGGGCCAGGAGCTGTACGCGATCAAGGGCCTGCCGCCCAACCTGCTCGACATGCCGTCGGGCTGCGCGTTCCACCCCCGGTGCCCCTACCGGCAGGACAACTGCGTGACCGACGCCCCCCCGCTCTACGAGATCAGCGGCGTGCGCGGTAGCGCCTGCCACTACTGGAGGGAGGTCCTCGATGGCAGCCGTGGGTGAGCCGATCCTCGAGGTCCGCGACCTGGTCAAGCACTTCCCGCTGACCCAGGGCATCGTCCTCAAGCGGCAGATCGGCGCGATCAAGGCCGTCGACGGCGTCTCCTTCGACCTGCACAAGGGCGAGACCCTCGGCATCGTCGGCGAGTCGGGCTGCGGCAAGTCGACGCTGGCCAAGCTCCTGATGGCGCTGGAGCGGCCGACGTCGGGCTCGGTCAGGGTGAACGGCAGGGACATCGCCACCGCCAGGGGCGCCGAGCTCAAGCGGATGCGCCGCAACATCCAGATGGTGATGCAGGACCCGTACACCTCGCTGAACCCCCGGATGACCGTCGGCGACATCATCGGCGAGCCGTTCGACATCCACACCGAGGTCGCGCCGAAGGGTGACCGCCGCAGGAAGGTGCAGGAACTGCTCGAGGTGGTCGGCCTCAACCCCGACCACGTCAACCGCTACCCGCACCAGTTCTCCGGCGGCCAGCGGCAGCGCATCGGCATCGCCCGGGGCCTGGCGCTCCAGCCGGAGGTCATCGTCTGCGACGAGCCGGTGTCGGCGCTGGACGTGTCGATCCAGGCGCAGGTCATCAACCTGCTGGAGCGGCTGCAGAACGAGTTCGACCTGGCCTACATCTTCATCGCCCACGACCTGTCGGTGGTGCGCCACATCTCCGACCGGGTCGGGGTGATGTACCTGGGCAAGTTCGTCGAGCTCGGCAAGGACAGCGAGATCTACGACCGGCCCGCGCACCCCTACACGCAGGCGCTGCTGTCGGCCGTGCCGGTGCCCGACCCCGAGGGCAGGGAGCAGCGCGAGCGGATCATCCTGCAGGGTGACCCGCCCTCGCCGGCCAACCCGCCGTCGGGCTGCCGCTTCCGCACCCGCTGCTGGAAGGCGCAGGAGATCTGCGCCGAGCAGGAGCCGCCGCTGCAGATCTGGCCGGGCACGAGCCACGAGAGCGCGTGCCACTTCGCCGAGACGCACGACGTGGTGCACGCGAGCTGAGCCGCGCGTGAGAAGCCCCCCACCCGTCTTCGGGTGGGGGGCTTCTGCTGCTCCCGCCTACTTCATGGCGGCGGGTGCCGCGGTGTCCGTGTCGGTTCAGGCGTCGGTCTCGGCTTCTGTCACGTCGGTCTCGGCGTCGCTGTCGGCATCGGTGGCGGCATCGGCGTCGGCGTCGGTGGCCGTGGCGGCGTCGGCGTCGGTGCCGGCATCGGCGCCCGAGGAGGAACCGGCGCCCGACGAGGAACCGGCGCCCGAGGCGGAATCGGTTTCGGCGTCGGTGGCGGCGTCGGTGTTGGTGTCGGCGTCGGTGGCGGCGTCGGTGTTGGTGTCGGCGTCGGTGGCGGCGTCCCTGTCGGTGTCGGCATCCGTGACGCCGGCGGTGTCGGCGTCGGTGCTGCTGTCGCTGTTGCTGTCGGTCGAGGTGTTGCTGGAGGTGCTGGTGGTTTCGGTGCTCTCGCTGCTGACGCTGTCGCTGGCGGGATCGGGTCCGTAGAAGACCTCCGCCGAAGCGGAGCACACAGGCCCGGTCACCGCGAGTCCAGCCAGAGCGGCAGCGACGATAATGGAACGGATCATTGGTATTTCCCCCTGAAGCAAGGTGCCAGAGCGCCGGATCCGTGACGCTCCGTAGTCACGTTGTTACTTTCCGTGTTCAAGTAGAACATGCCAGGGGCGAAGGGTTCAATCCGGGTCACCTCATAGCGATAACCGCTGAACCATGACCAAACAGTCCTTGGTTCACCGCCATGCCCACCTGGGCGTCCTCGACCTGCCGCGGGCCCGCCGTACGGCGCAGCTGCCAGGTCAGCTCGCAGACCTGGGCGATGGCCTGCGCGGGGATCGCCTCGCCGAAGGAGGCCAACCCCCCCGAAGGGTTCACCGGGACGCGGCCGCCGAGCGCGGTGTCGCCCGCGCGCAGCAGCTTGTCGGCCTCGCCGGGGGCGCACAGGCCGAGGTCCTCCATCCAGTCGAGTTCGAGCGCGGTGGACAGGTCGTAGACCTCGGCGAAGGACAGGTCGCGCGGGCCGATTCCGGCCTCCTCGTAGGCGGCCCCTGCGAGAGCGGCGCGGAACGGGACGCTGTCGCGGACGGGCGGGTCGGTGGCGAAGTCGGGCAGGTCCAGGACGGTCTTGGGGTAGGTGGGCGTGACGGTCGAGACCGCGGCCAGCGTCACCGGACGCGCGGCGCCGATCCTGCGCGCGTAGGCGGCTGAGGCGAGCACGAGCGCCGCGCCGCCGTCGGAGGTGGCGCAGATGTCCATCAGCCGCAGCGGGTCGGCGACCATGGGGGAGGCGAGGACCTCTTCGGCCGTGACCTGCTTGCGGTAGCGGGCGTACGGGTTCAGCGAGCCGGCCAGGGCGTTCTTGACCTTCACCGCGGCGAAGTCGGCCGGCGTCGAGCCGTACAGGGCCATGCGGCGGCGGGCGGACAGGGCGAAGTAGGCGGGATTGGTGGCGCCGAGGAGCCGGAAGCGCAGCCAGTCGGGGTCGTCGGGGCGGTCGCCGCCGACGGGGGTGAAGAAGCCCTTGGGGGCGGCGTCGGCGCCGATGACCATGGCGACCTCGCAGCGGCCCGCCAGGATGGCGGTGCGGGCCAGGTCGAGCGCCTGGGCGCCGGAGGCGCAGGCGGCGTAGCAGGAGGCGATGCGGGCGCCCGACCAGCCGAGCGCGCGGGCGTAGGTGGCGCCCGCGACGAAGCCGGGGTAGCCGTTCCTGATGGTGTCCGCGCCCACGACGTACTGCACGTCGCGCCACGCGACACCGGCGTCGGCCAGGGCGGCTCTGGCGGCGGCCACGCCGTACTCGTGGAAGGGCCTGCCCTGCTTGCCCCACGGGTGCATGCCCGCGCCGATCACGACGACGCTCATCGAGGCGACCCCCACATCCACACCGGGGCGCCGTCGGCGAGCGTGCCCGCGGTCAGCTCCAGCGCCATGCCGACGCTGAGGTCGTCGACCGTCAGGTCCTTCACCTGGCCGAGGACGACGATGCGCTCCTCGTCGAGCTCCACCGCCGCGAGCGTCACCGGCTCGTACGGCTCGGCCGTCACGAACGGCGGCGGCGGCGGGTAGCAGGCGTTGGTGTAGGACCACACGGTGCCGCGCCGGGACAGCCGATGCTCCACGAGCTCCTCGCCCTCGCACCACGGATCGCGGCAGAAGCCGTGGTGCGGGGGGAAGAAGACGGCCTGGCAGGTCGTGCACCGGGTGCCGAGCAGGGCGGTGCCGTCGAACCACGTCATGTGGAGCAGTATCACACAAGCGCTTGCTCGGTACTAGCGGTGCCGCCGCCTGCTGCGCGCCACTGTCCTGACCGCCATCGCGGCGGCCGCCAGCACGAGCGCGGCGATCACCAGCGGCCTGGAGTCGGGGACGGGAGCCGGGGGGCCGCCGCCGAAGTAGGGCAGCGCCCTGGGTGCGGCCGGCGGCTCCCGATCGCTCAGGCGGCGCGCCTCGGCCAGCGCCCGTGCCGCGTCGACCACGCCGTGGCCGTAGGCGCTGCTGTGCCCCCGCCCGCCCGCGCCGCTCTCGATGGCCCGCCGTACCTGCAGCGGCGTGAGCCGCGGGTAGGCGGATCTGATCAGCGCCGCGATGCCCGCCACCATCGCGGCGGCCGAGCTGGTGCCGTCGCCGATCACGTAGGAGCGGGGGCCGTCGGCGCTGACGATCTGCTTGCCGGGCGCGACCACCGACAGGTAGGGCCGGCGGTTGGAGAAGGGCGTCACCCGCAGCTTCCTGTCGACCGCGCCGACCGCGATCACCCCGGGGTAGGCGGCGGGGAAGTTCTTCCTGTTGGGGCCGTCGCCGTCGTTGCCGGCCGACGCGACGAGCACCGCGCCACGCGCCAGCGCGTACTGCACGGCCTCCTCCTCGGCGGCCGAACCCTCCCACGTGCCGCTGCCCCCGCCGAGCGACATGCTGATCACCTGCGCGCCCTGGTCGGCCGCGTAGCGGATGCCTCTGGCCAGCGCGTCCTGGCCGCGGGCCCTGGTGCGCTGGAACTCGCGGCGCGGATCGTCGTTCTCCAGCGTGACCCGCACCGACAGCACGGTCGCCTCGGGCGCGATGCCGATCACCCCGGCGTCCCGGCCCTCGCCGTGGCCGCGGCCGGCGATGAGGCTGGCCATCGCGGTCCCGTGGTGGCCCCAGCGGGCCCCGCTCGCGGCCTGTCCGGTGAGGTCCGGGCCCTTGATCACCGCGCCCGCGAGGTCGGGATGGCGGGCGTCGACGCCGGTGTCCAGCACGGCCACCGTGACGCCGCCACCCCTGGTGACACGCCAGGCCTCCGCCATGCGCAGCGGCGCGAGCTGCCACTGCCGTTCGCGCGCCGTGGCGCCGACCTCGTCGGCGACCGTGGGCGTGCCGATGGTGAGCAGGGCCGCCAGCAGGGCGGCGGCGAAGGCCCGCCTCATCCGGTGAGCCGCCGGTGGAGCGCCGTCGCCAGTTCCCGCGCCATGCCGCGCAGCCGCGGCGGCGCGCCCTGGCCCTTCGTGTACGGCCGGCCGTCGGTGTATCCGGCGGCGGTCATGACCACGTAGCGCGGGCCTGAGACGATCCGGGCGCCGGTGATGTACTGGCGGGTCCCGAACAGTTCGGCGGGCCCGCCGGGCACCGTGTACGGCATGACGGTCGCGGGCCGGGGATCTCCCCGCTCGGCGGGCGGCGCGGGAGCGCCGGTGAGCACGGCGACGCCGGCGGTGGCGACGAAGGTCTGGGTGGTGTCGACGTAGGTGGCGCGAAGGGCGGTGAGGCAGCCGCGCGGTCGGGCGCCGGGATGGAAGGCGCGGGCGCACGGGGCTTCGGGCGCGATGCCGGCCAGGACGTAGGCGGTGCGGGCGCCTGAGGGGGTGGTGCCGGGCAGCCTCGCGGGGAAGACCTCGGAGGCCGGCCATGCCCGCCATCGCTCGGCCACCGGCGGCTCCGCCGGCGCCCAGGTCATGGCGATGATGGGGATGAGGGCGATGGACAGTCGGATCACGTCGGCCTCGAACCGGGAGGAGGGGGACGCTTCGGTGCCGTGCATTCTGGCACGCGCACGATGGTGCAATCCGACGGTTCGGTAAACAGCCCGATACGCGGTGTAACTACCTCTTCTTACTCTTCAACCACATGAGACCGGTTTTGTCGCAGGAGTCAGTGGAGCGCGCACAGCCGGACATGGGCCCCCGGCGGGAGTCCGAGCCGCTGCGCCGCGTCACCCGAGTTGACGGCGAGCGCGATCAACCCCGCCGAGTCCGTGAACGCCACCAGCTCTCCCGGCGGCACCGCCGCGAACGACTCCCGGTAGGGCAGCGACACCTGCCGCCGCCCCAGCCACACCGACAGCGTGTCGCCCACCAGCACCCCGACCGCCGCCAGGTCGTCGGCCGCGATCGACAGCTGGGTGTTGCCGAACCTGTCCACGGAGACGACCTCGCCCTCCACCGCGCCCTCGCGGACGTACGTGACGGGCGACGGCAGCGACACCAGCCGGTCCAGCGGGAGCTCGGGGCCGACCTCCGGCAGCTTGCGTCCCGCGCACAGGTGCGCCGACACGGGCGAGTACACGTCGCGCCCGTGGAAGGTCGGCGAGACGGGGCTGAGGAACAGCTCGGCGTTGGCGACCTCGTAGGCGGCCGTGGCACCTCCGCTGGCGGTGATCGCCCAGGACAGCAGCCCGTTGTCAGGGCCGACGAAGACGCGCGCGCCCGCCTCGACGGCCACGGCGCGGCGCGCGCCGCCCGTGCCGGGATCGACGGTCCCGACGTGGATGCCAGTGGGCAGGTACGGGATGGTCTGGGCGAGGATCGCGGCACCTCTGCGGACGTCCCCCGAAGGCACGAGGTGGCACACGTCGATCACGCGGGCCTGCGGAGCGATCCCCGCTATCACCCCGTGACAGGCGGCCACGTATCCGTCCTCGAGTCCGTAGTCGGTGAGAAGCGTGATGACTGGGCTCACACTTCGCGACTGTACGTCTCCCCAACCGCCGTGAACAGCCGCACTCCGCACATTACGATGGGCCACGGGCCGCGCCGACCGAGGAGGAGACCATGGACACTGCACCGGTCGCCGGCGACGGTGCTGCCAGGAAACCGCCACGCCCCCTGTCCGAGCGCGACCTGCAGATCCTGGCCTTCGAGCGCCAGTGGTGGCGCCACGCGGGTGCCAAGGAGCACGCGATCCGCGACTCCTTCGGCTTCTCCGCCACCCGCTACTACCAATTGCTGGGCGATCTCATCGACAGGCCGGAGGCCATGGAGCACGACCCGATGCTGGTCAAGCGCCTGAGGCGGCTGCGCGCCGCCCGCCAGAGGGAGCGCGCGGCCCGCCGGCTTGGAATGCGCCCCTGACTGCCTGGGTACGGCGAGCCGCGTGATGAGCAATCCAGGAATCCAAGCCATTGTGCGTGATCCGGACGGCGCGGTGATCGGGCTCGACTTCGACGGCACCCTCGCGCCGATCGTGCCCGACCCCCGTGACGCCAGGATCCATCCCGACGCTCCGGCCGTCCTGGTCGAGCTGGGCGGTCTGGTGGGGGCGGTGGTCATCGTGACCGGCCGGCCCGCCGCCACCGTCCTCGAGTACGGCCCGGGGCTGGAGAAGGTCCCAGGGCTGGTCGTGCTCGGTCACTACGGGTTCGAGCGGTGGGAGGGCGGCAGGGTGAGCGCCCCGCCGCCACCGCCCGGTGTCATGCGGGCGAAGGCGGAGCTGCCCCGCATCGTCGACCGCGTCGAGGGCGTCACGATCGAGGACAAGCAGCGGGCGGTGGCCGTGCACACCAGGCGCGCCCCCGATCCGGCCAAGGCGCTGGAGCTGCTGCGCGACCCGCTCGCGAAGCTGGCGGCGGCGCACTCCCTCGTGGTCGAGCCCGGCCGGATGGTGCTCGAGCTGCGGCCACCCGGCATGGACAAGGGCCACGCGCTCGACCTGTTCCTGGCCGAGCGGGTGGCGCGTGCGGTGCTGTTCGCCGGCGACGACCTGGGCGACCTGGCGGCGTTCGGCGCGGTGCGGGCCTCCGGCCTGCCGGGGGTGACGGTGTGCAGCGGCTCGGCCGAGGTGACCGAGCTCGCCGAGCGCGCCGACCTGGTCGTCGACGGGCCCGACGGCGTCGTCGCGCTGCTGGCCGACCTGGTGAAAGCCATCCGCCATTCCGCTGCAACCGGGGCGGACTAGCTTCGCGATCATGCTGATGACACTGGCCGTGACGGCCTCCCTCGCCCTGTCCGGAGCCCCCGCCGGAGCCTCTGCCGGAGCCCCTGCCGGCGCCCTCGCCGGAGCCCCCGCCGGCGCCACGCAGTCGGTGACCTACCGGGGCGCCACGATCACGCTGCCCGCCTCGTGGAAGGTCGAGAAGGCCGACTCCGGCGCCGTCCACGTGATCACCGGGTCCTGCTCCAGGCGCGCCACCGAGTGCCAGGGGTTCTGGCTGATGGGCCCGCAGTACATCCGGTACGCCACCGAGGGAAACCCGTTCCGGGTCGACGAGCCGTACCACCCGAGCAGCGGCGTGATGGAGTGCGTGCGCGACAGGCGCTACTACTCCTCGCCCATGCCGGTCAAGCCGCAGGTGTCGGAGCTCAGGCCGGTCGGTGCCGGGCACAAGGCGTACTACCGGCAGTGGAAGATCACCTGCCACACCCCGAGCGGCAAGCCGACCAGCGTGACCTACCCGCAGCGGATCTGGTACCTGCCCGCGTCGAAGATCCTCGTCGTGGACCAGTGGTCGACGCCGGGGCTGAACGCCGCTCTCACGCGGGCCGTCTGGCGCTGAGCACGCCGGCCGCGGCCAGAGCGGCCAGTACGGGCACCATGAGGAACGCGGTGTGCGTGCCGTACCCGTCGGCGAGGGCGCCGAGCGCGAAGGGCCCGGCGCCCATGGCCAGCCCCGCCCAGACGGGGGCGGCCGCCGCGGCCAGACCGGGGCGGTCGCCGGAGGCGGCGATCACCCCGGCCATCGCCAGCGGGAAGTGCATGGCGGCGCCCAGACCGCTGATCACCAGGCCGGTGTAGGCCACGAGCGGCCTGGTGCCGAGCCAGAACAGCAGCCAGCCGGCTCCGGTCACGGCCAGCGCGCACACCAGCAGGGTCGCGGACGGCAGCAGCAGCGCCAGCCGCGCGCCCGCGAACCTGCCGGCCGCGAGGCCGCCGATGAAGGCGGTCAGCCCCGTGGCCGCGGTCGCCGCGCTCAGCCCCGTACGGCCGGCCAGCAGCTCGGCGCCGAACAGGTTGAAGGAGAACTCGATGGCCACGCAGCAGAACAGCACCGCGCAGGCCACGTGGAAGCGCCAGTTGGGCCGGCCGGTGACCCTGGCCGTGCGCTCCTGCGCCGCCCCCAGCCTGGTCCCGCCCATGGTGAGCGCCAGCAGCCCGGACAGGAGCGGGGTGAGCAGCAGGGCCGCCCGCCAGCCGAGGACCGACTGCGCCGCCAGGCTGACCAGCAGGGTGGCCGCCATGCCGACGACGACGGCGATCGCGTTGGCCTCGCTGATGGCCGCCGGGCCGGTCGGCCCCTGATGGTCGCTGAGGACGGCCATCGCGGTGTAGAGCATGACCGAGCCGAAGCCGCCCGCCAGCGCGAAGCCCGTGAGGGTGCCGGGTAGCGCGGGGACCGCCACGACGGTGACGACGCCCGCGTTCATGCCCGCCAGGCCGATCCAGACCGTGGTGCGCCTGCCGTACCTGCGGGTGAGGAGGGGGATCGCCGCCCCCGCCGCGATGGTGGCGGCGGCCATGGCGGTGCCGTGCAGGGCGCCGACCGTGGCGTAGACACCGAGGTCGGCGCGCAGCAGGGGCAGGGCGGCGCTGAGGCCGTACATGAACGTCGCGAAGACGGCGAGCTGGAGGTAGACGAGCCAGGTGATCCGGTCTCTGGTCAAGCGGTCAGAGGCAGGCAAGTTGTTCGCCGAGCCATCGTCGCGGTGGCAGCGCGGTGGCGGCGGCCTTGAGCCGCGCGCCGCGCCGTACCCGCTCCTCCTCCGGCATCTCCAGGCCCGCGCGCAGTGCCTCGGCGGTCTCGCAGACGTCGTAGGGGTTGATCACGAGCGCGTGCGCGCCGAGCTCGGCGGCGGCGCCCGCCTCGCGTGAGAGCACCAGCGCGCAGCGCGGGGACAGGATGGGGCCCTCCTTGGCGACCAGGTTCATGCCGTCGCGGATGGGGTTGACCAGCAGCACGTCGGCGAGCCGGTAGGCGGCCAGCGAGCGGGGGTAGTCGTCGTTGACGTTGAGGATCAGGGGGTCCCAGTCCTCGGTGGCGTACTCGTCCTCGATCTCCTTGGCGCAGCGTTGCACAGCGGCAGTGTATTCGCGGTATTCAGGCAGGTCGTGGCGGGATGGGTAGGCGAAGGCGAGATGCACCACCCGTCCGTGCCACTCGGGGTGGGCGTCCAGGAACTCCCTGTAGGCCAGCAGGCCGCGGACGATGTTCTTCGACAGCTCCGTGCGGTCGATGCGGACGATCAGCCGCCGGTCGCCGACCTGCTCGCGCAGCGCGGCCATGTGCGACTCGACGTCGGGCTCGCAGGCCCGCCTCCACAGCGACTCGCCGTCGACGCCGAGACCGTGCACGCCGATGCGGGTGGTGCGGCCGTCGTGGGTGACCGACCGGTCGGTGACCTTGGCGCCCAGCAGGCTCCTGCAGCAGTCCATGAACGCCTCGGCCCATCGCTCGGTCAGGAATCCGGCGTGGTCGGCGCCGAGGATGCCCTCGAGCACCTCGCGCCCGACGTCGTCGGGCAGCAGCGAGAAGTACTCCGGCGGCGCCCACGGCGTGTGGCTGAAATGGGCGATGCGCAGGTCGGGCCGCTCGGCGCGGAGCATCGCGGGGGTGAGCGTCAGGTGGTAGTCCTGCACCATCACCTTGGCCCCGTGACTCGCCTCCTCGGCCAGCGCCATCGCGAACGCGCCGTTGTAGTCGCGGTAGGAGTCCCACTCCCGGGTGAACCTCGTGCCGAAGTGGGGGGCGTTGGGGGTGTCGTACAGCAGGTGGTTGACGAACCAGAGGGTCGAGTTGGCCACCGCGTTGTACGCGCGGTGGAAGGTGGCGGGCGGGATGTCCAGCATGCGCAGCTTGCCGGTGTCATAGCCGGCATGGTCGAGTCGGCCGCCGGGAGCCAGCCGTACGGCGCTGCGGTCGCCGTCGGACAGCGCGGCGCACACCCAGAGCACGCCCTCGTCCCTGACGGCTCCGGAAAGCCCCGACACCAGGCCGCCGCCGCCACGCTTCATGGTCAGCTCGCCGTCGTCGGAGAGGGTGAAGGAGACAGGCCCACGGTTGGAAGCCACAAGAACGCTGTTCACAACATCCACCATGACCCCGAACATAGGATCTCGCTATGGCCCTAGATGAGCTAACCGAGGAACTGGCCCGTTCCGCCGCGGGCGGCGACCATCGCGCGCTTGGCGAGCTCCTGAAGCGGATCGAGCCCGACGTGCTGCGCCACTGCGCCCGCATCCTGCCCTACCACCAGGACGCCGAGGAGGCGTGCCAGGACACCCTGCTCGCGGTGGCCCGCAACATCGGGCGTTTCGAGGGCAGGGCCAGGTTCAGCACCTGGCTGCACATCGTGACGGCCAACTGCGCGCGCACCACCTACCGGTCGCTGAAGCGCAGGGCCGCCGAGCAGACCTCGGACGAACTGCCCGTCCAGAAGCCCGACGTGCGCCGGGTGAGCGTCATCGCGGGTTCGCGGCTCGACCTGCTCGACGCCATGGAGGCGCTGGAGGCCGACAAGCCCGACCTGGCGCAGGCGCTGGTGCTGCGCGACATCGTCCAGCTCGACTACAACGAGGTGGCCGAGCAGCTCGGCATCCCGCTCGGCACCGCCAAGTCGCGGATCCACCAGGCGCGCAAGTACGTCCAGGCCGCCCTGGGTGATACGTATCGTCTCAGTTAGTGAGACGGTCGGTCATGTCGTGAGCATGGCCGGGTATGGTGATTCGCATAACTCCATATTGCTCATCCAGAGGGGTGGAGGGACCGGCCCTGCGAAGCCCCGGCAACCCTCCCGGACTGAGCTCGTGAAGTGACGAGGCCGGCCGGGACAGGTGCCAATTCCGGTCTGTGGCCAGGGTGGTCGCAGACGAAGATGAGGGAAGGCCTCGCTTCATGTCGCTTGACTTCGGTCCTGCTGTCGCTCTGTCCTGCCGCGAGTGCGGCGCACGCTACGACCTCGGCCCCAGCTTCGCGTGTCTGGAGTGTTTCGGCCCGCTCGAGGTGGCCTACTCCTTCGGGTCGGTCTCCCGCGCCGACATCGAGGCAGGACCCGCGAACATCTGGCGCTACCGCTCGCTGCTGCCGGTCCCCGTCGACGTGGCCGGCAAGCAGAACATGAACCCCGGCTGGACGAAGCTCGTCCAGGCCACCAACCTCGGCAAGGTCCTGGGCCTGCGCGACCTGTACGTGAAGGACGACTCGGGCAACCCCACCCACTCCTTCAAGGACCGGGTGGTCGCCATCGCCGTCGAGGCGGCGCGCAACTTCGGCTTCCACACGCTGTCGTGCTCCTCCACCGGCAACCTGGCGGGCGCGGTGACCGCGGCCGCCGCCAGGGCCGGGTTCGAGGCGTGCGTCTTCATCCCCGCGGACCTGGAGCAGGCGAAGATCGCCATGGCCCGGGTCTTCGGCGGCAAGCTGGTCGGCATCCAGGGCACCTACGACGAGGTCAACCGCTTCTGCTCCGAGCTCATCGGCGACCCGCTCGGCGACAAGTGGGGCTTCGTCAACGTCAACCTGCGGCCCTACTACGCCGAGGGCTCCAAGACCCTGGCCTACGAGATCGCCGAGCAGCTCGGGTGGCGGCTGCCCGACCAGATCGTCATCCCGGTGGCCTCCGGGTCGCAGCTCACCAAGATCGACAAGGGCTTCAAGGAGCTGATCGCCCTCGGCCTGGTCGAGGACACCCCTTACAAGATCTTCGGGGCCCAGGCGCTCGGCTGCTCGCCGGTGTCCACGGCCTTCAAGGCGGGCCACGACGTGGTCCAGCCGGTCAAGCCGGACACCATCGCCAAGTCGCTGGCCATCGGCAACCCGGCCGACGGGCCGTACGTGCTCGACATCGCGCGCCGTACCGGCGGGGCCGTCGAGGACGTCACCGACGCCGAGGTGGTGTCGGCCATCAAGCTGCTGGCCTCCACGGAGGGCGTCTTCGCCGAGACCGCGGGCGGCGTGACGGTGGGCGTGCTGAAGAAGCTCGTCGAGACGGGTCAGCTCGACCCCGCGCTGACCACCGTGGTGCTCAACACCGGTGACGGGCTCAAGACGCTCGACGCGATCGCGGACGACGCCACGCCCACGGCCGTGATCAGGCCGTCCCTCGACGCGTTCCGCGCGGCTGTCTGAGCTGTCTGTCTGGGCTGTCTGGGCTGTCTGGGCTGTCTGAAAGGAAAGGTACTAGTCATGAGCGTTTCGGTGCGGATCCCCACCATTCTGCGCACGTACACCGGCGGCAGCTCCGAGGTGAGCGGCGAGGGTGCCACCCTTCGCGAGGTGCTGCAGAAGCTCGACGCCGACTACCCGGGTATCGGCGCGCGCATTTTGGATGAATCGGGCAAGATTCGCCGTTTTGTCAACGTTTATGTCGGCGAAGAGGACGTCCGTTTTGTCGACGGCCTCGAGAGCGCCACTCCCGAGGGAGTGCAGATCTCCATCATCCCGGCCGTGGCCGGCGGCTGACCGTATTCCGGCTTCACGGACGCCCGCGAGGATTGCCTCGCGGGCGTTTTCGTGACTTTTGACCGTTTTCTGAGTGGTGTGGCGGCAATCGCGGGCCCTGACTCGGGAGTGGCCCGGTGTGGCGGCGCGGACACCCTTCCGTGGCGGTGTCCTGGCCGAAAGTCGCAGGTTGTCCATGCCAGGTGAGAGGGTTTCTTCATCGGAAGATGGAATATTTGACTAACCTTTAGGCCACTACAAGAATGCCCGTCACGAACACCGAGAACGAGTTTGGCGATTGACTCTGTTGTTCTACGGCATGCCACAGGTATGGTCGAGGGCGATCGTCCGGCTGATTTCCCCATAAGTCGTGGCGATCGCGGATCCCGCGAGTGAATGGGCGGGGTCCGGAGCCCAGTAAGAGGAGTCGGAAGTGGCGCAGGGCACCGTCAAGTGGTTCAACGCGGACAAGGGCTACGGCTTCATCGCGGTAGACGGTGGTAAGGATGTATTCGTCCATTACTCAGCGATCTTGATGGACGGCTATCGGGCACTCGAGCAGGGCCAGCGGGTCGAGTTCGAGATAACCCAGGGCCAGAAGGGTCCCCAGGCGGAATCCGTCAGGACTGTCTGAACCAGAACCATCAAGGCACCGGCAGCTCACACGGCGGCGCAGTCCGTGCGGATCTGTCATGTCCTTTTCGTCGATCCGGGCAGGTCCGGTCCGCGTCAGCCGATCGGGCCTGCCCGTCGTACTCTGGAGCCATGGGGCAGGGGGCGGACGGCTCCGCGTGGCCGCGTGACGAAAGCGGCGATGATCGCGAAGCGTTCTCCGCGACGACCCGCGTGCGGGGTTGACCTGGGCGAAAGCGCGCCTCGCTTGCACTCGGCAGGGTAGAGTGCTAAACAGTTCGTTGGCACTCTGGTTATGAGAGTGCCAGACACTGGGATCGAGACGATGGGGTCCGCCGAATGGAGTCGGGCCCATGCCGTCGCGGGCGTCGGCTCGGTCCGCTGCAAGCCACCCTGCATCTGGGAGGTCTAGCCTTATGGCAGCCAAGATGATCGCGTTTGACGAGGACGCCCGGCGCGGTCTCGAGCGCGGTATGAACCAGCTCGCCGACGCCGTCAAGGTGACCCTCGGCCCCAAGGGCCGCAACGTCGTGCTGGAGAAGAAGTGGGGCGCTCCCACGATCACCAACGATGGTGTCTCCATCGCCAAGGAGATCGAGCTCGAGGACCCGTGGGAGAAGATCGGCGCCGAGCTGGTCAAGGAAGTCGCCAAGAAGACGGACGACGTCGCGGGTGACGGCACCACCACCGCCACCGTGCTCGCCCAGGCGCTGGTACGCGAGGGCCTGCGCAACGTCGCCGCCGGCGCCAACCCGATGTCCCTGAAGAAGGGCATCGAGGCCGCCGTCGAGCGCGTCAGCGAGGAGCTCTCCAAGCTGGCCAAGGACGTGGAGACCAAGGAGCAGATCGCCTCCACCGCCTCCATCTCCGCCGGCGACGCCGAGATCGGCAACCTCATCGCCGAGGCGATGGACAAGGTCGGCAAGGAAGGCGTCATCACCGTCGAGGAGAGCAACACCTTCGGCCTCGAGCTCGAGCTCACCGAGGGTATGCGCTTCGACAAGGGCTACGTCTCCGGTTACTTCGTGACCGACCCCGAGCGCATGGAGGCGGTCCTCGAGGACCCCTACATCCTCATCGTCAACTCCAAGGTCTCGGCCAACAAGGACCTGCTGCCGCTGCTCGACAAGGTCGTGCAGGCCGGCAAGCCGCTGCTGATCATCGCTGAGGACATCGAGGGCGAGGCCCTGGCCACCCTGGTCGTCAACAAGATCCGCGGCCTGTTCAAGTCGGTCGCCGTCAAGGCTCCCGGCTTCGGTGACCGCCGCAAGGCCATGCTGGGCGACATCGCCACCCTGACCGGTGGCCAGGTCGTCTCCGAGGAGGTCGGCCTCAAGCTCGAGTCCGCCACCCTCGACCTGCTCGGCCGCGCCCGCAAGGTCGTCGTCACCAAGGACGAGACCACCATCGTCGACGGCGCCGGTGACCCCGAGCAGATCGCCGGCCGGGTCAACGAGATCCGCGCCGAGATCGAGCGCACCGACTCCGACTACGACCGCGAGAAGCTCCAGGAGCGCCTGGCCAAGCTCGCCGGTGGTGTCGCCGTCATCAAGGCCGGTGCCGCGACCGAGGTCGAGCTCAAGGAGCGCAAGCACCGCATCGAGGACGCCGTCCGCAACGCGAAGGCGGCCGTCGAGGAGGGCATCGTCCCCGGCGGTGGCGTGGCCCTGCTGCAGGCCGGCACCAAGGCGTTCGACAAGCTCGAGCTCCAGGGTGACGAGGCCACCGGTGCGGCGATCGTCCGCAAGGCGCTGGAGGAGCCGCTGAAGCAGATCGCGGTCAACGCCGGCCTCGAGGGCGGCGTCGTGGTCGAGCGCGTGCGCAACCTCACCCCGGGTGAGGGCCTCAACGCCGCGTCCGGCGAGTACGTCAACATGTTCGAGGCGGGCATCCTCGACCCGGCCAAGGTGACGCGGTCGGCGCTGCAGAACGCCGCTTCCATCGCGGCGCTGTTCCTGACCACCGAGGCGGTCATCGCCGAGAAGCCGGAGAAGACCCCGGCTGCTCCGGCGGGCATGCCCGGCGGCGGGGACATGGACTTCTAAGTCCTGCCCAAGCTGAAAGGGGCGGCACCCGTTCGCGGGTGGCGCCCCTTTTCGCATGCGTAGGTGCATGCTTTTCAGCATGCTGACTACGTGGACGACATGACTCGTATCACCGTCACCCTGCCGTCGGAGCAGATGGCCGAACTGAAGAAGCTCACCGACAACGTCTCCGGCTATGTGGCCGAAGCGGTGGCCCGCCAGATGCCCGATCATGTCGACGCCTGTGTGGTGACCGGGTGCGGCTCATCGCCTGCTGAGGCGTTCCGCGAGTCCTCAGGGTGCCCTCTCCGGGACGTGGCGGAGAGGGCGTGAGGGCGGCCGGGGCTGGTCGGGTGGCGCGTCAGGCGGTGGCGAGCTGCGCCGGGAGCGGCTTGGCGTGCAGCACCGTCAGCGAGGTGACCGCGCGGGTGAGCACCACGTACAGCCGGGCCAGACCGCGTGGCTCGGCCTCGACGATGTCCGCCGGCTCCACGACGATGACGTGGTCGTACTCCAGGCCCTTGGCCAGCGTGGCGGGGATGACCAGGAGCCGGTGCTCCTCGGTCGAGTCGGGCCCGAGCAGGGCGTGCGGGACGCCGTCGAGGGAGCGCGACACCGCCTCGGCCATGGCGTCCGGGACGATGACGCCGATCGAGCCCTCCTTGGCGAGCGCGTCACGGACGGCTTCGACCACCTCGCCGCTCTGCCGTACCGTCAGCGAGCCCTGGCCGGGGCGGAGGGAGCGGGGGGCGGCCAGGTCGGGGGCGATGGAGGGCAGCAACCGGGCGGCGTAGTCGAGCACCTCGCGGGGCACGCGGAAGCCGAGGGTGAGCTCGGTGACCTCGCCGGAGTCCTGGCCGAGGTGTCGCAGCACGGTGCTCCACGAACGGGTCGACCACGGCGTGGTGCCCTGGGCGAGGTCGCCGAGGACCGTGGCCGATCCCGTACGGCAGCGCCGCCCGAGCGCCCGCAGCTGCATCTCCGACAGGTCCTGCGCCTCGTCGACGACCAGATGGCCGAGGGAGGGGGTGCGTTCGACGAGGTCGGCGAGCTCGTCGAGCAGCGCGGCGTCGGCGGCCGACCACCTGGCCGACTTCCACGACCGGTACGGCTTGCCCCACAGCAGTGTCCGCTGCTCCTCGGCCGTCAGGTCGGAGCGCGCGGCGGCGGCCAGGAAGTCGGCGTCCGAGAGCAGGCGGAAGAGCACCTGGGCGGGCGTCACCTTGGGCCATACCGCCTCGACCAGCTGCTTGACCGGCTTGGAGCGGGCCACCGCGTCCTGGACCCTGTCGTCGGGGGAGTCGCCGCGCTGCTCCATGCGCACCAGCACCTGGTGTGCCAGCCGCTGGGCGAGGGCGGCGCGGCCGGGGCCGTACCTGGTGGTGCCGCGCAGCGAGGCCACCATCTCGCGCACCTCGTGGTCGGCGACGCGGAAGCGGTAGGCGCCCCTGGTGTAGACGAGGCCCTCGGTGGGCTTGACGATGTGCAGCCAGAGCGCGCGCTCGAGCACCTTGGCCATGCGGGCGTCGCCCTTGACGGCGGCCACGAGCGGGTCTTCGGGGGTGTCGTGGTCGCCGAGGAGCTCGGCGACCGTGGTCTGGTCGACCTTGACCTCGCCGAGGGCGGGCAGCACCGAGGAGATGTAGGACAGGAAGGCCTTGTTCGGGCCGACGATCATGACGCCGGCCCTGCCGAGCTTCTCGCGGTGGGT
Organism: Nonomuraea sp. NPDC003727; assembly: GCF_053586935.1. Taxonomy (NCBI): domain Bacteria; kingdom Bacillati; phylum Actinomycetota; class Actinomycetes; order Streptosporangiales; family Streptosporangiaceae; genus Nonomuraea; species Nonomuraea sp. NPDC003727. The sequence continues at coordinate 579,560 of NZ_JBSFNE010000003.1, read as the reverse complement.
GAACAGCAGGTAGGCGGCCCGGTGCAGGCCGACGGCGGTCTTGCCGGTGCCGGGGGCACCCTGGACGCAGACGGTCTGGGTCAGCGCGGCGCGGACGATCTCGTCCTGGTCGGGCTGGATGGTGGCCACGATGTCGCGCATGGGGCCGGTGCGCGGGCGCTCGATCTCCTCGGTGAGGATCTTCGAGGTGCCGAGCTCGGCGCCGTCTTCGAGGTGCTCGTCCTCGAAGGCGGTCAGGTCGCCGCCGTGGTAGCCGAAGCGGCGGCGCCGTACGACGCCCATCGGGTCGGCGGGGCTGGCCTGGTAGAAGGCGCCCGAGACGGGGGCGCGCCAGTCGATCACCAGGGGGCGGCTGGTGCCGTCGTGGACGTGGCGGCGGCCGACGTAGATGACGCCGGGGAGGTCGTCGTGGTCCTCCCGGTCGAGCCTGCCGAAGAACAGGGGGGTGTCCGGATGGTCGGCGAGCGCCGCGACGCGCTGGTCGAGCAGGGACTGCAGGATCTGCTGCGAGACCCAGTCGCCCGCCGCGTCGGCGGACAGCGACTGGGCGTGCTCGCGCATCGCTCGCAGCGCCGCGCGGGACTCGGCCAGATGGGCGCGCTCGGCGGCGAGCACGTCGGTGGGTATGTCGGGAGCCAACTGGTTTCCGGGCATGCGAAAGCGCCTCCCCATTCGATAACGGAGGTGGTAGACAAGGCAGCGAACCGTTGAGCTTACCCCCGGGCTCGGGAGCTTCCAATCGATTAATCAGGAGGCAGCGTGAGGATCTCCCCAGTCATTCCGACGGTCGCCAGCCTCCTGCTGGCGGCGTTGTGGGGATTGTCGGTGTATGCCGGGTGGGGGCTGGAGGCGTTCTGCACCGACGGTGAGACCTCCGCGGCGTGTGCCGACCGTCTCGACAGCGCCTCGATGCTGTCGGGGCTGTTCGCGGTGGTCGCGGCGGTCATGACCGTCGGCGCGTGGCTGTTCCCCGCGCGTTTCGCCGTACTGATCGGCGGCGCGCTGCTCGCCTGGGTGGTCGCCGAGGGTGTGCTCTTCGTCGGCGGGATGCTGGCCCGGTAATCCCTCCCCAAAAACCGAAAAATCCGGGCATCTGCGGTGGATTCGACGGATCATGGGGGTATGTCGCATCGCGATAGCAGTCGCCGGTGAGGGGGTGGCCCGATGTTGAAGGCCCGCGGGGTTTCGTGGACCTAGCTCCAGGTGTGGACGGCTCGCGCGACGGTCATCGCGCGAGCCTTTTCACTGGTGGAGACCTTTACTGGTGGACGTCGTCGGCGTCGATGATCTGGTAGGCGTAGCCCTGCTCGGCCAGGAAGCGCTGGCGATGCGCGGCGAACTCCTGGTCGACCGTGTCGCGGCTGACCACCGTGTAGAAGCGCGCGCCGCCGCCGTCGGCCTTCGGCCGCAGCACCCTGCCGAGCCGCTGCGCCTCCTCCTGCCGTGACCCGAAGGTGCCCGACACCTGGATGGCGACGGCCGCCTCCGGCAGGTCGATGGAGAAGTTGGCCACCTTGGAGACCACCAGCACCTGGAGCTCCTTGTCGCGGAAGGCCTGGAACAGCCGCTCCCGCTCCTTGATCGGCGTCTCGCCCTTGATGACCGGCGCGCCGAGGTGCTCGGCGAGCTCGTCGAGCTGGTCGATGTACTGGCCGATGACCAGCACCTGCTCGCCGAGGTGGCGGCGGACCAGCGCCTCGGTCACCCGCGTCTTGGACGGCGTGGTCGCGGCGAACCGGTAACGCTCCTCGGCCTCCGCCATCGCGTAGGCCAGGCGTTCCTCGTCCGACAGTGTGACCCGGACCTCGACGCAGTCGGCGGGCGCGATCCAGCCCTGGTTCTCCATCTCCTTCCACGGCGCGTCGTAGCGCTTGGGGCCGATGAGGGAGAACACGTCGCCCTCCCTGCCGTCCTCGCGCACCAGCGTCGCGGTGAGCCCGACGCGGCGCCGGGCCTGAAGGTCGGCGGTCATCCTGAAGATCGGCGCCGGCAGCAGGTGCACCTCGTCGTAGACGATCAGGCCCCAGTCGCGCGCGTCGAACAGCTCCAGGTGGGCGTAGACGCCCTTCCGCCTGGTCGTCATCACCTGGTAGGTGGCGATGGTGACCGGGCGGATCTCCTTCTTGCTGCCGGAGTACTCGCCGATCTCGTCCTCGGTCAGCGAGGTGCGCCGCAGCAGCTCCTGCTTCCACTGGTGGGCCGAGACGGTGTTGGTGACCAGGATCAGCGTCGTGGCCTCGGCGTGGGCCATCGCGGCCGCGCCGACGATCGTCTTGCCGGCGCCGCAGGGCAGCACGACCACGCCCGAGCCGCCGTGCCAGAACGCGTCGGCGGCCTCCTGCTGGTAGGGGCGCAGCGCCCAGCCGTCCTGCCGCAGCTTGATCGGGTGGCTCTCGCCGTCGACGTAGCCGGCCAGGTCCTCGGCCGGCCAGCCGAGCTTGAGCAGCGCCTGCTTGATGTTGCCGCGCTCGCTCGGGTGGACGGCGACCGAGTCCTGGCCGATGCGCTCGCCCAGCATCGGCTGGATCTTCTTCGAGCGCAGCACCTCCTCGAGGACCGCGCGGTCGGTCGAGGCCAGCACCAGGCCGTGGGCGGGGTCCTTCTCCAGGCGCAGCCTGCCGTAGCGGGCCATCGTCTCGGCCACGTCGACCAGCAGCGCGTGGGGCACCGGATAGCGGCTGAACCCGATGAGGGCGTCGACGACCTGCTCGGCGTCGTGGCCGGCGGCCCGCGCGTTCCACAGGGCCAGCGGGGTGACGCGGTAGGTGTGGACGTGCTCGGGCGCGCGCTCCAACTCGGCGAACGGCGCGATGGCCTTGCGACACTCGTCGGCCCGCTCGTGGTCGACCTCGAGCAGCAGGGTCTTGTCGGATTGCACGATCAGTGGGCCGTCGTTCACAGGCATCTCTCCGGGGTCGGTACGGCTACCGCATATCCAACACCCGGAGACCGGCGGTTAGTCCAGGTTCCCGGATACTCCCAGCGCGATGATCACGCCGAATCCCACGACGACCAGCGCGACGTTGATGCCGATGCTGATCCATGTCCATTTGAGCAGGTTGCGTGCCTTGTCGGGCATGGTGTCGACCTGTCCGAGCGCGATGCCCGACATGATCGCGCCGGCGATGCCGCCGGGGGTGATGTAGCAGCTGAGCGCGAGCACGATGCTGATGACGAGCGCCACGATCGCGTGCGTGCGCGGGCCCTGCTGGGGCGGCGGGTAGCCGTAACCGTAGCCGGGCTGCTGGCCGTACGGCGGGCCGTAGGGGTTCTGCTGGCTGTTGTAGGGCGAGCCGTACGGCTGCTGCTGGCCGTAGGGCTGCTCCTGGCCGTAGGGACCCTGCTCGCCCGAACTGTCGTAACCGCTGCTCACTGTGTCACCTTCTCGCTCACCGGCAAGGTCAACAGATATCACGAAATGTAGTGACATTCAGGGTAGACGGGCACGCAAGGCTTTCCGGTCAAGTTTCAGCACACTGGTCATGGGAACGTGGTCGGTGAAATGGATCTCGCGGGGGTACTTCACCCTGCCGACGCGCTCCCTCGCCCACGCGATCAGCTCCTCCGCGGTGGCCGTGGCGCCCGGCACCAGCTGGACGAAGGCCACGACCTCCTCGCCGTGCACGGGGTCGGGACGGCCCACCACACCCGATATGGCGACCGACGGATGGGCGTTCAGCGCGTCCTCCACGTCGCGGGGGAAGACGTTGAAGCCGCCCCTGATGACGAGGTCCTTCTTCCGGTCCACGACGTACAGGTAGCCGTCGTCGTCGAGGCAGCCGACGTCGCCCGTGCGCAGCTCGCCGTCGACGACCGGGGAGTCGAGGCCGCCCCAGTAGCCGAGCATCAGCGACTCGCCGGCGACGCAGATCTCGCCGATGTCGCCCGCCTCCACCTCCTCCCCGTCGTCGTCCCTGATCCTGATCGTGTAGCCGGGGAGAGGCAGGCCGACGCTGCCCGGCTTGCGCCTGCCCGGCGGGTTGAAGGTGGTGACGGCGCTCGTCTCCGTCAGGCCGTACCCCTCCAGGATCCGCACGCGGGGCACCCGGCGCTCGAACTCCTCCAGCACCGCGCGGCTCAGCGGGGCCGCGCCACAGGTGAGATGGCGCAGATCGGGCAGCGCGGTGTCCTCGAGCGGCTCGGCGAGCAGCATCTGCAGCATCGAGGGGACGACGGTGCCGTACTGCACGCGCTGCTCGGCCGCCAGCCGCAGGAACACCTTGGGGTCGAACCATCGCATGAGAACCGTCTGCTGCGGCTCCCTGGCGTGCATGCCCGCGATCGAGACGATCAGGCCGTAGGCGTGGGACAGCGGGACCGGCACGATCGCCCGGGTGAGGCCCGGCTGGTAGGCCAGGTCGAAGGCGTCCTTCGCGACCTGCCACAGGCCGCCGTGGCTGAGCATCACGCCCTTGGCCCTGCCGGTGGTGCCGCCCGTGTACATCACGGCGGCCAGGTCGCCCGGATCCCTGGCGAGCGGCCCGTGCTCGGCGCCGCCGGCCAGCCTCTCGGCGTCCACGAACACCGGCACCGCCGGCTCGGCCGCCTCCACCGTGTCCAGCAGCTCGGGCGAGGTCACGATCGCCACGGCGCCGCTGTCGGTGACGATGTGCCGCAGCTCCTGCGCGCCGACCAGGAACACCACGGGGGTCACCACCGCGCCCGCCGCCCACACGGCCTGGTAGACGACAGGGACGTCGGGGCTGGTCGCCATCATCACGACCACGCGGTCACCGGGACGGACGCCCGCCTCGACCAGGCCGCCGGTGACGCGCCTGGCGCGCGCGGCGAGCGTGTGACTGCGATGCCAGAACCCCTCGTAGAAGACGGCGTCGTGGTCGTCGAAGCGGGCCCACGAGTCCTCCGCCAGGCGGCCCAGCGTGTGGTTGGTCACGCCTAACACGGTGATCCGCCCTCCAGACGGAGTCAAGCGGCCGGTGGCGCCTGGCGGGCCTCAGGTGACGGGGGCGACGCCGGTGATGCGGTGCAGGGCGAAGCGGTGCACCGCCGCCCGCGTCTCGTCGTAGGCCGTCAGGTACCCGCCCTCCATCCGCGCCGGCTCCAGGATGCGGCTGGTCGCGTTGCCCTGGGAGTCGAGGTAGCCGATCCACACCCGCACGCCCTGGCGGATGGCGTCCTGCAGCGTCGAGATGGTGGCGGTGGCCGGCCCGCGGGGGATCGCCCCGTCGGGCGCGTCGAGCGGGGCGCGGCGGGCGTCACCGGCCCGCATGGCGCGGACGGCGGCCGCCACCACGTCGGGGTCGAGCCCGTTGAACGACGAGTGCGCCCTGGCGACCGGCAGCCCCTCTGTGCGCCTGGCCTCGAGCTGGGTGACGATGACGTCGCCCTCCAGGGACTCGGCGACGGGCGCGAACCCCATCGCCCGCAGCGAGTCGACCAGCGCGGCCCTGGAGGTGCGCGAGGCGATGACCGTGGGCGCCAGCCGCCGCAGCCGCAGCGGCGCCGACCGCCGGTCGGCGATGAGCTGGTCGAGCATGGACGGGTCGTCGCTGCGGATGTAGGCGCTGGCCGTGCCGACGCGCATCCGGCCGTGCCGCCGCGCCACGTCGGTCACCAGGTAGGTCAGCGGCTGCGGCACGGGCGTGGCCGAGTGGCGGGTCAGCATGGACAGCAGCTCGTCGGCCCCCTGCCCCGCGTCGAGCGCGCGCCTGATGGACGACTCGCCGAACCGGTAGACGGTCGCCCCGCCCGTCGACTCCACGTCGGCGGCGAGCGTCAGCCAGCGCGCCAGCTCGCTGGTGAGCGGGCCGGGGGCGACGGCCGTCAGGTCGGCCTGGAGCAGGACGTGGTCGACCGGTTCGGGCAGCAGCGGGGCGAGGAGGGCGGCCGCCTCCGGCGAGCCCGTGAGCACGGCCCGGCCGTGCGTGGACAGGGCGCCGAGACCGGTGAAGCCGATCTGCTCGGCCTCGCGCAGCGTGAAGTCGGTCAGCTGCTCCCGCAGCGGCCCCCGGCGCCTTGGCTGCTCCCATGCCAGGCGCCGCAGCACGGACTCGCGGGACGGCGCGAGGCCGGGGGCGGCGCCGAGCACGCGCAGCGTGGCCTGCCGTACCTCGGGAGCCGAGGAGCGGCGCAGGTCGGGGTGGAGGGCGTTGAGCAGCCGGTCGCGCTCGTCGCGCTCGCCCACGATGCCGGGCACGCGGTCGGTGTGCAGCCAGGTGGCCGCCAGCGACGCCCAGCGGTCCTCGGTGGACTTGACGCGCCAGGTGTCGTAGGAGGGGGTGGGCAGCCACTCGCCGTCGACGCTGCCGCCCGCGCCCAGCAGCCCGGCGGCGTGGGCGACCTCGATCACCAGCGCGGCGGCCCACTCGGGCAGGTCGAGCTGGGTCGCGGCGCGCTTGAGGTCGCGTACGCCGAGGCCGCCGGTGCGCAGCACGCCGGGAGCGTCGAGGCTCCAGCGCTCGCACAGCTCCTCCACCGCCCTGACGAACGTGAACGCCTGGCCGGCGGCGGTCCTGTCGGCGAGCTGCCGGGAGCGCTCGGCGCCCTCCAGCGGCGGCGGCACGGGGGACAGGTCGCGGTGCACCCGTCCCTCGCGCAGGTACAGGCCGACCTCGCGGGGCAGGGACACGCTCTCCTCGCCGGTGGCCGCCAGCAGGCCGCGGGCCAGCAGCTCCTCGATCGGGGAGCGGGCAGTGGCGACGCGGACGGCGCGGCGGGCGTTGGGCACCCGGCCGCTGGGCGGGCCCCACGCCAGCTCGTCGAGCGCCTGCCTGGCCGGCGGAGAGACCTCCTCGACCAGCTTGCCCGGCTCGGCCAGCGCCGCGGCCAGACGTTCCTTGCCCGTGCCCTCGGTGCCGGGGGCGATGTCGTCGGCGATCTCCTCCAGCTGCTCGGGCGGGTGATGCCGGAACACCTCGACGACGGGCGGGCCGAGACCCGCGGGGTCGTCCAGCACCTTGCGGACGCCGGGGGCCAGCCGCGGCGCCTCGTCCGGCCCGTAGACCAGGGCGAGCGTGCGCAGCCGCTCGAGCGCGTCGTCGAACGGGACCTCGCCGCCCGCGGCCCGCTCCAGCAGGCGGCGCAGCGCCGCCCGGTCCGCGGAGTCGGTCACGGCCAGCGTCTCGACGACCGCCAGCGCGAACCTGTCGAGCCGGTCGAGCGCGCGCCCGATCGCCGAGGGGCTGCCCGCGCGCGTGGCGAGCCCCTCCAGGTGGGCGGGGACCGGGGTGATCAGCTCAGGGCGCGCCGCGACGAGCGCACCCAGCTGCTCGTCGGTGCGCTCCCTGATCCACTGGGTGAACTCCATCATGGCAATGGTATGTTCCGGCGGTTTGGGGCAGCATGGCTTGCGTGATCGAACGGGCCGACCAGCTCGTCCTGGACTACGTCAGCAAGGCGGCCGACGCCGCTCACGGCGTGTTGCGCCAGGATCAGCGGCTCGACTTCGTCAAGCGGCTCAGGGCCCGTATCGAGGCCGAGCGCGGCGGCAGCGCCGACCCGAAGGCGGTGGCCAGGGTGCTGGCCAGGTTCGGTGACCCGGTCGCGCTCGTCGAGCGGGAGGCGCGCCGCCTCAGCGGCGCGGCCGACGCCCCCCGGATCCAGGCCGCACCCCAGGTACGGCCGGCCGGGCTCCAGGGCCAGGCCGGATCTTGGGAGCGCGCTGCGGGCCAGGCCGGACCAGAGGTACGGCCCGCCGGGAAGGACACGGCCGTCTTCCCCCGGATCCTGGACGACGTGCCGCCTGGCGTCGCGCGCTTCCGGCGGCAGGCGCGGCGACGGCCGGCCCGGAAGGCCGGACGCGGCCTGCCGTTCGCCGGGTCGCCGAGGGCGACCGGGGCCGGCGGCGGGGACGCCGGGACCCTCGTCAAGGAACACCCGCGCGAGCTGCTCGGCATGGGACTGCTCGTGCTCGCCGCGCTGCTCGTGCCGTTCGGCCTGCCCGCGATCGCGATCTTCCAGGTGCCCGCGATCGTGTGGGCGGCGGGCGCGGTGGCCGTGCTGGCGAGCGACAACCTCTCCTTCAAGGACCGGATGATCGGGCTCGGCGCGCCGATCTTCGGTTACGCGGTGGGCGGGGTGGTGATCGGCGCCCTGCGGGCCGACGGCGCCGGCGGCTTCAACGCCTTCCTCGAGCAGTTCTTCGCGGTCAGCGGGACCATGTTCATGGTCTTCGCGGGGCTGGGCGTGGTGTGGCTCGCCGTCCGGCTGTGGGGCGTCAGCTGACCGGTGCGGGCGCGGGCAGCAGGCCCACGGCCAGCCGTACCCAGGCGGCGACGAACTGGTCCTTCTCCGCGTGACCCGGCGACTCGCCCACCGTCTCCTGGAAGAGCCGGTAGTGGACGACCGCGCCGCCGAGCACCGCGCCGATGCCGGTCCAGTCGACCTCGACCTCCGCGTACTCCGGCTGCGCGCGGAACCACGAGGTGATCGCGTCGAACATCGGCTGCAGCAGCCCCTCGCGCACGACCGCGACCAGCTCGGGGAACTGGCTCAGGTCGCGGAAGAACACCCTGGTCAGCTCGCTCTCCTCGCGCACCTTCGCCAGGCCCGCCCGGCACAGGTGGGACAGGCGCTGCTCCAGGTCGGCCGAGGACTCCATGCTGTTGAGCGTGGCCAGGCTGTCGGCCACCTGGGTGCGCGTGCGCGCGGCGTGCTCGTGCATCGCGGCGGCGAGCACCTCGTACTTGGACTTGAAGTGGCGGTAGAGGCCTCCCGCGCCAGGGGAGAGCCCGGCGGCGGCCTCGATCTCGGCCACCGAGGTGGCGGAGTAGCCCCGCTCGGCGAACAGCCGCAGGGCCTCGTCGACGATCCGCTCGCGCGTCGATCTGGTCATGTCGTTCCTAGTACCTCCACCCAATGAGAAACGTCCTCATCAGACCGTCGCACCACCTTCGTGCCAGTCTAGGGACCCTGTGGTGGTCCGATCGGCGTCGCTACGGCGTGACGCGCCGGATCAGGCTCGCCGCGGCCGACCCGATGACCAGCCAGACCAGAGCGGCCAGGCCGTAGTTGACCAGGACCTGCCAGTGCGCGTCCGGCAGCCTGAACAGGTCGTGCAGGCCGAGCGACAGCGACGTGGCGAAGGACTCGACGAACCGGACGAGCGCGTTGGCGGGATTGGCGGGAAAGATCGCGAAAACGATCGCGAGAACGCAAATGAGGGCGGCCGTCCGCGAGACCACCCTCACCGTCCACACGGCGATGTCGGCCATGCGGCGCCCAACGCTCACCGATTTCCGGACGGCCGGGCGTGCCGGGCGATGGGGCCTGGTCTCCTGACTTTCCGCCATGGCCGCTCCTTCGATAAGTAATTCCTTTCTGCCCACTTCAACGGTCCCATACCGGCGCCCGTTACCCTGCACGGGTGGGGAAATCAGTGGGATTCGACCTCGATATGACTCTGGCGGACACGCGTTCGGGAATCGCGGCCGTCTACGACCAGCTCGCCGAACGGCTCGGCGTCGCCATCGACAGCGCGACCGTCATCACCCGCCTCGGCCCGCCGCTGGAGCACGAACTGGCCAACTGGCTGCCGCCGCACGACGTGCCCGCGGCGGCCACGCTGTTCAGGCAGCTCTACCCGGAGGTCGCCGTCCCGGTGCACACCGCCATGACCGGCGCGTACGACGCCGTGCGGGCCGTCAGGGAGGCGGGCGGGCGGGTGATCGTGGTCACCGGCAAGAACCTGCGCGACGCCACGAGCACGGTCGAACTGCTCGGCTTCGAGGTGGACGAGATCGTCGGATCGGTGTTCGGCGCGGAAAAGGGATCGGCTCTCGCGCGTTTCGGCGCGGCCGCCTATGTTGGAGATCACGTCGCGGACATCGAGGCGGCGCGAGCGGGCGGCGCCGTCAGCGTGACGGTCGCCACTGGCCCTTACACGGTGGGAGAGCTGCGTGATCACGGAGCCGATGTGGCGCTGGCGGACCTGACGGAGTTCTCCGCCTGGTTCGGTGCCTGGAACTGATGCGAATTTACCCGGTCGCTCTCCGGCCCAGCTGGGCATAACCTACTTCCATTCATCTTTTCCGACAGCATGAACGAGGTCCCCCCTGTGCCGACTGGCAAGGTCAAGTGGTATGACGCCGACAAGGGTTTCGGCTTCCTCACCCGCGACGACGGCGGTGAGGTCTTCGTGCATTCCTCCGCGCTGCCGACCGGCGGGGAGCCGCTCAAGCCCGGTCAGAAGGTCGAGTTCGGCGTGGCCGAGGGACGCAGGGGGCAGCAGGCGCTGTCGGTGCGGATCCTCGAGCAACCGCCGACGCTGGCCAAGTCGAAGCCGAAGGGCAAGCGGAAGAAGCCGGACGAGATGGTCGTGATCGTGGAAGACCTGATCAAGCTGCTCGACGCCGTCTCCGAGTCCTACCAGCGGGGCAAGCACCCCGACGCGGCCCACGCCAAGAAGGTCGCCACGGTGCTGCGCGCGGTCGCCGACGACCTCGACTGACCGCGACTGACCGCCCCGCGGGGGCCGGGGTCCTGGACGAGCTCGGGTTTCCCGGCCGGTCCGTGCTCGGGCCGCCCAGCCGTGCGGGCTCAGCCGTGCGGGCTGCTCCGCTGTGCGGGTTGCTCAGCCGTGCGGGTTGGTTAGCGGCTTGGTGGTGGCCGGCGCGGGCGGCTGGGCCTGCTGCGGCTCGTGCGGCTTGCGCGGCCGGCTCGCCTGGTCGTGCCGCGAGTCCTGGTGCGGGTCCTGCCGCATGTCCTGCGGGTCCTGCGGTTCCTCAGGCCGGCTCGCCTGGGCGGCGTGGAGCTTGGCGTCGCGGGCCTTCACCCTCGCCCTCCGGAGTACCAGGAGCCAGCCGAGGGTGACGGCGAGCACGACGGCCACCGACGCGAGCCCGCCGGGGCCCACCGACCAGTCCGACACCAGCAGCCCGACCAGCCCGCCGAACACCCAGGCGAGCTGGAGCAGGGCCTCGACCACGCCGAACGTGGACGAGCGCACCTTCTCGCCGATCTCGCGCTGCACGATCGCGTCGAGGGCCAGCTTGCCCAGCTCCTGCGCGAACGCGGCGACCAGCGCCACGGCGACGGCGGCCCACAGGCCGAACAGGTAGGCGGTGACGCCCGCCGTCACCAGCGTCACGGCCAGCGTGAGCAGCACGATGAGCTGGGGCGAGTGGTTGCGCGCCCAGTTGGCGGTCGCGGCGCCCACCAGGCCGCCGAGACCGGCCGCCGCGGCCAGCACGGCGATCGTGGTGGTCGCGGGCAGGTCCTTCAGGTGCCCGTCCTGCACCAGGAAGAGCAGGAAGAACAGCAGGAAGCCGGAGAAGAAGCGGATGGCGGCGTTGGCCCGTACGGCCTCGGTCACGGCGGGGCCGACGTCGAGCAGGGTCCGCCATCGCGCCCGCCGGCCGGGTCGCTCCTGTTCCTCCTCCTCCAGGTCGGGGGAGTCGACGTGGCGCGGCAGCCGTACGGCGACGACCCCCAGCAGCAGGAAGACGACCATCGCGATGCGCAGCACCCAGGCGGCTCCCAGCCAGGCGGTGAGGCCCGCGGCGATCGGCACCGCGACGCCGGCGGCCACCAGCGAGAACAGCGCGACCCTCGCGTTGGCGCTGACCAGCGTGATGTCGGCGGGCAGCACGCTTGGCATGATCGCGGCGCGGGAGACGTGGTACGCCTTGGACAGCACCAGCACCCCGAGCGCGCCGGCGAACAGCGTCAGCACGTCACCGGGGCCCACGGCGGCGGCCATGGCGAAGCAGAGCAGGCCGCGGGCGAACAGCGTGCCCGCCATCACGTAGCGGCGGCCCGACCTGAACCGGTCGAGCACCGGCCCGACGAACGGCGCGACCACCGCGAACGGGATCATCGTGATCATCAGGTAGAGCGCCACCTGGCCGCGCGCCTCGTTGACGGGCAGGCCGAAGAAGATGGTGCCGGCGAGGGCCAGCGTGATGAGCGAGTCGCCGACGCTGTTGACCGCCGTCAGCTCGATGAGGCGGCCGAGGCCGGTACGGCCCGCGCCCTGGGCGTGCGTCAGCCGCCGTGTCGCGTGGCCGACCCGCTGGGCGCCGCTCGCGGTGGCCAGCCCGAACCGTTTGCCGCCGCGCGCGGTGGCCATTCCCGCCCGCTTGGTGCCGCTGGCGGTCGACCGGCCGGCCCGCGCCAGCGCGAGAGTCACCCGTTTCACCCACGACAGCACGCGATCCACGTTTACCAGTCTTACCCGACGTGGGTGCTCGCACGTCCGTCCATGGGTGAGAATGGAGTGTGAGCGAACAGCACCTTGCGGCGGGAGCGGGCCGTTGACCAGGACCAGGACCCGCGTTTCCCCGCCTGATCAGGCCTGTGTCGCCGCCGTCGAGCTCGCGCTTGAGGCAGCGCGGGAGCTCGCCGGACCAGGAGAGCCGGGCGAGCACCTTGGCTACGAGGGCGAGGGCGACCGGATCGTTACGCATTACTTCGCCTGCCTCGACCGGGCGTACCGGGGCTGGCGATGGGCCATCACCGTGACGCGCGCCTCCCGCGCGAAGAAGGTCACGGTCAGCGAGGCCGTGCTGACGCCCGGCACGGGCGCGCTGCTGGCGCCCCCGTGGCTGCCGTGGAGTGAGCGGCTGCTGCCCGGCGATCTCGGCGTCGGCGACCTGCTGCCCACCGCGGAGGACGACGACAGGCTCGTGCCGGGCTTCACCGGCGACGACGAAGAGCTCGACCACCAGATGATCTTCGAGTACGGCCTCGGCAGGGCCAGGGTCCTGTCGGCCATCGGCAGGGACCGCGCCGCCAAGCGCTGGCACTCCGGCGCCCCCGGGCCGCACACACCGATCGCCCACGCCGCGCCCGCGCAGTGCTCCACCTGCGGCTTCTTCTGGCCGCTCGCGGGCGGTCTGCGGGGCGAGTTCGGGGTGTGCGCCAACGAGTACGCGCCCGACGACGGAAAGGTCGTCGCCGCCGACCACGGCTGCGGTGCCCACTCCGAGGCCGCGGTCGTGCCGCCGCCGGTCGAGCAGAGCTCGCCGATCCTCGACGACCTGGGCTACGACCTGATCGAGGTCGAGTCGGGCTCCGTCGACGAGGCCGCCTCAGAGGAGCTCGGTCACTCCTGATCGGCTTTGTCGGCGCCGACCGCTAGCCTTCGGTGGCCCCTCTCTGATCCTTAGGAGTTAGCCCCGTGGACACCTTCGGCACTGATCGGATGCGCGCCGCCGTCCTCACGGCCTGGCGGGCCTCGCCCGCGCGGTTCCGGGAGGACGCCAACGCCGAGGAGGACTTCGCCCTCGGCGGCTACCGCGACCGCCTGATCGTCGAGCTGGCGCAGAACGCGGCCGACGCCGCCCTGCGCGACGGCGTGCCCGGCGTGCTGCGGCTGGAGCTGCGCGACGGCGTGCTCACCGCCGCCAACACGGGCGCGCCGCTCGACGCGGACGGGGTCGAGGGCCTGTCGACGCTGCGGGTGTCGGCCAAGCGTGACCACGTGGGCGCGGCGGGGCGCTTCGGCGTCGGCTTCGCCGCGATCGTGTCCGTCTGCGACGAGCCGTCGATCGGCTCGCGGTCGACGGGCGCGGTCCGCTGGTCGCGCGAGGAGACGGCCGCGCTGGTGGCAGCCGAGCCGGCGCTGGCCGCCGAGCTGACCTCCCGCGAGGGCCACGTGCCGCTGCTGCGGCTGCCGTTCCCGGCCACCGTCGAGGTGCCCGACGGGTTCGAGACGTCCGTACGGCTGCCGCTGCGCCCCTCGGCCGAGGCGGTGGTGCGCCAGATGCTCGACGAGACGAGCCCCGCCCTGCTGCTCGGCATGCCGGCGCTGACCGCGATCGAGATCACCGTCGACGGGGTCACCCGCACGGTGGAGCCGTCCGGCTGGCACGTCGTGTCGGCCTCGGGCGAGTTCGCCCCCGAGGAGGTCGCGACCTATTTCGCCGACCGGCCGACGGAGGAGCGGGCCAGGCCTTACTGGTCGGTGCGCTGGGCCGTGCCGCTGGAGGCGGGCCCGCTGCCCGTGCCGCAGGTCGTCCACGCGCCGACGCCTTCCGACGAGCCGCTCGACCTGCCCGCGCTGCTCATCGCCTCCTTCCCGATGGCCACCGACCGGCGCCACGTCGCCCCAGGGCCGCTGACCGACTTCCTGGTCGAGCGGGTCGCCGAGACCTACGTCAAGCTGCTCGAACAGCTGCCGCGCACGCCCCGGCTGCTCGACCTGGTGCCCGCGCTGATGGGCAAGGGCGAGCTCGACGCCCGCATCAGGCGCGCGATCCTGCGCCTGTTGCCCGACGTGCCGCTGCTGCCCGCGCTGTCGGCGCCCGCGCCGGTGGTGACCTCGCCCTCCTTCGACGACGCCGCGCTCTACGACCCCGACGCCACCTGGCAGGTCGAGCACCCGGTGCGCGAGCCGTCCGGTGACGGGTGGGTGGTCTCCGGCAGGGAGGCGTCCGCCGTCCACGGTCCGGGGGAGCTGCTGGAGGTGCTCGCCGAGATCGTGCCCGGCCTGCTGCCGGCCGGCTGGCCCGCGCGGCATCCGGCGCTGTCGGCGCTCGGGGTGCGCCGGGTGGAGCTGGCCGACGTGGTCGACCAGCTGTCGGGTGAGGCGATCGAGGGGCGCGACCCGTCGTGGTGGCGTTCCCTGTACGACGTGCTGCCGGGCGACGACCCCGAGGCCCTCGGGGCGCTGCCCGTGCCGCTGGCCGACGGCCGCCTGGTGCGCGGTCCGCGCGGCACGCTCATCCTCAGCACGCCGCTCGACCTCGCGCCGCTCGGCCTGCGCATCGTGCACTCCGACGCGGCGCATCCGCTGCTGCTGCGCCTGGGCGCCTTCGAGGCCACGCCGCGCACGGTCCTCGACGACCCGCTGACCAGGACGGCGGTGGCGCAGTCGCTCGAGAGCGACGACCCCGACGCGGTGGCCAGGGCCGTCCTGTCGCTGGTCGACGCGGCGGGGCTGACGGCCGGCGAGGAGCCGTGGCTGTCGGAGCTGGCCCTGCGCGGTGTCGACGGCTCGCTGTACCCGGCGGGGGAGCTGCTCCTGTCGTCAGGAGCGCTGGCGGGGCTGCTGGTCGAGGACGCCGGCTTCGGCGTGGCCGCCGACACCTACGACGCGCGGGTGCTCACCGCCGTCGGCGTGCTCGACGGGTTCGCCGTCGTCAACGACGCCGACGTGCTGCTCGACGTCGACTCGTGCGACCACGACCTCGACGAGGAGGACGCCTGGCTCGACCACGTGCTCGACCTGCTGCCCTCGCTCGACGTGCCGCCGGTGGTGCCGGAGTTCACCGCGATCCGCGACCTGGAGCTGGTGGCCGACTGGCCGGCCGCGCTGGCGCTGCTCACCAGGCCGCCGCTGCGGGGGGCGCTGATGCCGCTGCGGATCGAGGGCGTCGAGGTGCCGTCCTACACCGCCTGGTGGCTGTCCACCCACCGGGTCCTCGACGGGCGGCGGCCGGTCGAGCTGCGCCTGCCGGGAGCCGACCCGCTGCTCACCGGGCTGTACGACGAGGCCCCCTCAGGGCTCGACACGGGCGCGCTGGCGATGCTGGGCGTCCGCACCACGCTGACCGACCTGCTGGCCTCCCACGGCGGCCCTGAGGAGCTCCTGGAGCTCCTGGCGGATCCCGCGGTCACCGTCGACCGGGCCCAGCTGCGGGCGCTGTGGATGGCGCTGGCGGCCGTCGACCCGGCGCGGGTGGCTCCGCCGTCCTCGGTGCGGGCCGTTCTCGGTGGCGACATCGTGATCGCCGGGGCCGACGACGCGGTGATCGTGGAGGCCCCCGACCTGCTGCAGCTGGTGACCGACCGGCCGCTGGTGCTGGCGCCCTTCGACCTGGCCGAGTCGCTGTCGGAGCTGCTCGACCTGCCGCTGGCGGGCGAGCTGGTGACGGGGGAGGTCACCTCGTCAGGGGTGCGGCGCACGGTGCCCGCGGAGGTGAGGTCACTGCTGCCCGGCGCTCCCGAGGCGTACGTCGAGCACGAGAAGCTGCTGGTCGACGGGGTGCCGTGCGCCTGGCGCTACTTCGACGGGATGGTCCACTGCGACGGGGTCGACGGGCTGGCCAGGGGGCTGGCGTGGGCGACGGGGCAGTGGAACGACCGCCTCGCCGTCGCCGCCCTCCTGCGCGACCCCTCGGCGGTGCCGCTGCTGCTCGCTGAGTCCGACCTGTCCTGACCCTCGAGGGTGTGCCCCGGAGGCTCCTGGCCTTCCGGGGTGCTTCCCGCGGGCTTCCCTGAAGCCACGTCGGGCCGGCGCCGGCGGCGAGGTCAGGTCAGCGCCGCGCCGACGATGACGATGAGCAGCAGCACGCCGAGCACGGTCGGAAGAAGCCAGAAACGAGGACGGTCCACGCGGCGTAGCCTAACCCCGCTCATCGGGTGCGAGAGCCCATCGCCCCAGTGACTCGTACCTCACCGAGGCGCCCAGGTGGCTGCGGACCAGATCGACCGCGTCGGCCGACCAGCTCGACCCGGCGAACGACGACAGCGCCTCCACCAGGGGGCGCAGGTCGGTGGGGTGGCGGGTGCGGCCGACCGTGAGATGCGGGCGGAACGGCTTGTCATCGGTCTGTACGGCTCCCGCCCGCCGCCCCGCCGCGCTGGCGGAGGCGGCGAGCCGTACCAGGGGGTCGCCGGTGAGGCCCAGCCAGAGCACGCGCTTGGCGAAGGCGCCCGCGCCGGTGAAGGCCACCCGCTTGACGGGATGGCGGGCGGCGGCGCGGGCCAGCCGTTCCTCGAGGTCGGGCAGGACGCGTTCGGGCACGTCCCCGTAGAAGGCGAGCGTGAGGTGCCAGGTCGCGCGGTCGGGGAAGCGCACGCCCTCCACCAGCCCCGCGACGGGCGCCAGGGCGGCGGCCACCTCGTCGAGGATCTCGGGCGGCGGGATGATCGCGGCGAACAGTCTCACATGACCGATTCTCCCGCCCGCGGCCCTGGGGCGGCGGGCGGGGCTCGGGTCGCCGGCCGTCAGGCGGTGGCGAGGGCCGGCCGGGTGAGCCGGGTGGTGATCAACCGGCTGAGCAGGATCGCCAGGCCGGTGCCGGCCAGCGTGAGCACCCCGCCGAGCATGACGCCGACGCGGGGGCCGCCCATATCCGCGATCCAGCCGATCAGGGGCGCGCCGATCGGGGCGCCGCCGGTGAAGACCAGCACGTAGATGCCCATGACCCGGCCCCGCATCTCGGGCGAGGTGGACATCTGGACCAGCGAGTTGGCCGCGGTGTTGACGGTGATCAGCGCGATGCCGGTGGGGACCAGCAGCAGGAGGTAGACC
The DNA here is from genome assembly GCF_053586935.1 of Nonomuraea sp. NPDC003727. NCBI lineage: Bacteria > Bacillati > Actinomycetota > Actinomycetes > Streptosporangiales > Streptosporangiaceae > Nonomuraea > Nonomuraea sp. NPDC003727. The sequence goes on along the minus strand of NZ_JBSFNE010000003.1, from coordinate 562,402 downwards.
GGGTAGAACGGGGCCACCCCGACCACGACCTGGAACAGTCCGAAACCGACGGCGCCGGCGATGAGCAGGCTGCGGGTCGGGCGGGCGCGGCGGGCCGCCAGCAGGGCCCCGGCGAGCGCGCCGACGGCGAAGGCGCTGGAGGCCACACCGAACGACGAGGCTCCCTGCCCGAAGACCTGGCGCGCCATCAGCGCGATCGACATCGAGAACGACTGCGTGAACATCGCCATGAACGCGATCACCAGGATGGGAAGCAGCAGCTCCGGGCGTTCGACGACGTAGCGCAGGCCCTCGCGCAGCTGGCCCTTGGCTCTCGGGACGAGCTCGGCCGGGGTCAGCTCCGACCTGCGCATGAGCAGCAGGCTCGAGATGACGCCGCCGAAGGTCAGCGCGTTCAGCAGGAAGATCGGGCCGGTGCCGATGGCGTACATGAGCACGCCGGCGACGGCGGGACCGACCACGCGGGCCAGGTTGAAGATCGAGGCGTTCAGCGCGATCGCGTTGGGCAGGTCGCGGCGACCCACCATCTCGACCACGAACGCCTGCCGGGTCGGCACCTCCACGCAGGAGATGACGCCGAGAAGGAAGGCCATCGTGTAGACGTGCCAGACCTGGGCCGAACCGGTGACGGTGAGGACGCCCATCGTCAGCGCCAGCATCGCCATGAGCGACTGGGCGACCACCAGGACGGGGCGCTTGGGATAGCGGTCGGCGAGCACGCCGCCGAACAGGCCGAACATCAGCTGGGGAAGGAACTGCAGCGCGGTCGTGGCGCCGAGCGCCGCCGCGCTGCCGTGTGTCAGGTCGAGCACCAGCCAGTCCTGGGCGGTGCGCTGCATCCAGGTGCCGACGTTGGAGACGACGCCTCCGGCCGCGAACAGCCGGTAGTTGTGAACCCGAAGCGACCGGAACATTCCGGTCCTGGGTTCGTCAGGCTCTATATCTTGCTGAGCTTCTCCAGAATCGGCGCCGCCTGCCGGAGCACTGCCCGCTCCTCGGGTGTCAGCTCCTTCAAGCGCTGCGTCAGCCACGCCTCCTTCAACCGGCGCTCCTCCTTCAGCAGCGCCTTGGCGGCGTCGGTCACCGCCACGGTCACCTGCCGCCGGTCGGTCGGATGCGGCGAGCGCGCGACCAACCCGCGCTCCTCGAGCGCGGCGATCACCCGTGTCATCGAGGGTGGCTGCACCTTCTCGAGCTCGGCCAATTCGCCGGGGGTTATCCCTGAATGCCGTTCCACGGCGGCGAGCGTCGCGAACTGCGTGGGTGTCAGGGTGTGTGCCGCTGCCTGTCGTCGGAGTCGCCTGGTCAGCCGCGCCAGCGACACGCGCAGGACTGAGGCCAGGCCCGCGTCGCTGCGCAGGTCCATCTTGTGCGAGGGATTCGTTAGCACGTCTCATTACCCTTGCTAACTATATGGTTTGCCACGATATTCCCTTCAGTTGGGTTTGTCTCACCCATTGATACAGTGCGCCGCGCACTTCTTATTCTGGGTGACCGCGGCCTGGTGGGCGCCGGTGGAACGCTCGCGGTTCCCGCCCTGTCGGTTCTCGCCCACGAGTACGGCCGGCCGCTCCCGCTCAAGGGGCGACGCCAGGGCCGGTGGCGACGGCGGCCAGTGGCGACGGAGGGGGCCGGTGGCGACGGCGGCGTGCGTGGCGCTGCTCGCGGCGGCCGGCCTGGTCAGGCGGCGGCACGGTACTGGCCGCGTGCGGTCACGGCGGCCCTGCCGGTGGCCGCCGCGCTCGTCGGCGCGGCCCTGGTCATGATCGCGCGGACCCGCCAGGCCACCACGGCCTGGCGGGTCGAGGACGTCACATGCCGAGCAGGCTCCTGATCGGGCCGAGCGCGAAGTAGACGACGAACAGCGCCGCCACCACCCACAGCAGCGGGTGGATGTCGCTGCGCCTGCCCCTCGCCAGCTGGATGAGCACGTAGCTGAGGAAGCCCGCGCCGATGCCGTTCGAGATGGAGTAGGTGAACGGCATGAGGACGATCGTCAGGAACGCCGGGATCGCGATGCCGTAGTCGTTCCAGTCGATCTCGCGGACCGAGGTCATCATCATGAAGCCGACCACGACCAGCGCGGGCGCCGCCGCCTCGTACGGCACGACCACGACCAGCGGCGCGACCAGGATCGACAGCAGGAACAGGACACCGGTGACCACGGCCGCCAGACCGGTCCGCGCGCCCTCGGCGACACCGGAGGCCGACTCGATGTAGGTCGTGTTCGACGAGACCGAGCCCGCGCCGCCGGCCGCCGCGCCGATGGAGTCGACGAGCAGGATCTCGCGGGTGCGCGCCATCTGGCCGTCCTCGTCGACCAGGTTCGCCTGGCGGCCGACGCCCACGATGGTGCCCATCGTGTCGAAGAAGTCGGTCACCAGCAGCGTGAAGACGAACAGGATCGCCAGGATCACCGAGACCTGGCTGAACGCGCCGAGCGGGTCGAACTCGGTGAACAGCGTGAGCGGGTTGTGGAAGCCGAAGATCTGCTCGGGGAGGGTGGGGACGTTCAGCTGCCAGCCGGACGGGTTCGTCTTGGAGGCCGGGCCCGTGTTGGTGAGCGCCTCGACGACCATCGCCAGCAGGGTGGTGCCGACGATGCCGATGAGGATGGCGCCCTTGACCTTGCGCGCCACCAGCACGGCCGTGGCCAGCAGGCCGATGATGAAGACGAGCAGCGGCCACGACGTCAGCGCGCCCGCGATGCCCATCTCCAGCGGCGGTCCCGCGGCGACGCGGCGGACGAAACCGGCGTCCACGAAGCCGATCAGCGCGATGAACAGACCGATGCCGACGCTGATCGCGGTCTTCAACTGGGCGGGGATGGCGTTGAACACGGCCACGCGGAACCCGGTCAGCACGAGGATCGCGATGATGACGCCCTCGAGGAAGACCAGGCCCATCGCCGCCTCCCAGGTCATCTGGGAGGCGATGCCGTACGTCACGAAGGCGTTGAGACCGAGGCCGGCCGCCATGGCGAACGGCACCCTGCCGACCACGCCCATGAGGATGGACAGCAGGCCCGCGACGAACGCGGTGCCGGAGGCGACCAGCGGCAGGTTCGCGGCCAGGCCGTCGCCGATGAACTGGCCCTGGACGTCCTTGACGGTGCCGATGATGATCGGGTTCAGGACGACGATGTAGGCCATCGTGAAGAAGGTGGCCAAGCCACCGCGGACCTCGCGGGACACCGTCGAACCACGAGCCGAGATGGCGAAGAATCGGTCAAGACCGGAAAGAGGGGGAGTTATCGTGTCTTTCACGCGCGAAGAGTGGCAGGGCTTGCCACCTGCCAAAAGACCTTGCGACCTGATCGAGACTGATTTGCCGCCATATCGCGCGAAACGGGACGTCGACTAGTCTGGACGACGTGAAGCAGGCATGGCGTCCCGACCCCGAGCCGCTCGAGACCAACGACCGGGCCGCCGTGCTCGTGGGGACAGGGCTGTGGGCCGTCGCCCTGGCCGTCCTGCTGATCGTACGGCCAGGGCCGGACCACGAGTGGTGGATCTGGACCTGCGTGACGGGCATCGTCCTGGGCGGGTTCGGCTACTGGTTCGTCGACCGCAGGAGCCGCAGGCAGCTTCCGGCCGACCAGACCCCCGTCGAACCGCCGATCTAGGGCTCCGCTACCACGCGTAGTCCTCCGGGGCGGGGCTGTGCCCGGGGAAGATCTCGTCGAGCCGGGCGAGGGCCTTGTCGTCGAGCCTGATCTCCAGCGTCCGCATGGCGCCGTCGAGCTGCTCCATCGTGCGCGGGCCGATGATCGGCGCGGCCACCGCGGGCCTGGTCAGCAGCCAGGCCAGACCGACGTGCGCGGGATCCTCGCCGAGCTCGTCGCAGAACGCCTCGTACTGCTCGATCTTGTCGCGGTGCTTCTCGAGCTGCTTGACCATGTGCTCGGCGGCCGAGCGGCCCTTGTCGATCTTGCGGAGGACGCCGCCGAGCAGGCCGCCCGCCAGCGGACTCCAGGGGATGACGCCCAGGCCGTAGTCCTCGCACGCGGGCAGCACCTCCAGCTCGACCGCGCGGGTCAGCAGGTTGTAGTGGCTCTGCTCGCTGACCAGGCCGAACATGTTGCGCTTCGCGGCCGCCTCCTGCGCCTTGGCGATGTGCCAGCCGGCGTAGTTGGACGAGCCCGCGTAGATGATCTTGCCCTGCCGGCGCAGGACGTCGATCGCCTCCCAGAACTCCTCGACCGGGGTCTCCCTGCCGATGTGGTGGGCCTGGAAGATGTCGATGTAGTCGGTCTGGAGCCGCCGCAGCGAGGCGTCACAGGCCCTGCGGATGTGCAGCGCGGACTGCATGCCCTCGTTCGGCCACTCGCCCATCTTGCCGTGGAACTTCGTGGCGATGACCGTGCGCTCCCTGCGGCCGCCGCCCTGGGCGAACCACCGGCCGACGATGTTCTCGGTCACGCCCTCGCCGAGCTTCCAGCCGTAGACGTCGGCGGTGTCGAAGAAGTTGATGCCGAGCTCGTGGGCCCTGTCCATGATCGCGAAGGAGTCTTCCTCCGTGGTCTCGGGGCCGAAGTTCATCGTGCCGAGACAGAGCGGGCTGACCTTGAGGCCACTGCGTCCAAGGTTCACGTATTCCATGAGACCCACCCTAAGAACCCGGACCCCACTCCAGGCCAGTCCTTTCGATATAATGATCACAACTCCCGGGGTGGTCGCCTCGGGATCGTGCGTTTATGTACCGACTCCTGGCGAGCGCCGCGCTTCCCCTCCTGCTGTCGTCCGTCACCGGGCTGACCGGCTCCCTCGTCGTCACTGCCACACTGGGCCGCCACGACACATCGGCACTGGCCGCGTTCGCGTTGACCATGGCCGTCCACCAGCCCGCCTCGATGGCCGTCATCGGCGGCCTGCGGGGACTCGCGCCCTTCGTGGCCCCGCACAGGGACGAGCCCGTCGCCGCGATCCCCGTCCTGCGGGACGCCCGCTGGCTCGCCCTCGCCATCGGTACGGCAGGCGCCCTCGCGGTGGCCTGCGTGCCGCTCGTCGCCGCCGTGAGCGGGGCCGCGGTGACGGGGTTCGGCGCGCTGCCGTACCTGCTGGCGTGCTCGCTGCTGGTCGGCGCGGCCAACGGCGGCGTGAGCACCGTGCTCGTCGCGCTCGGCCACGGCGGGAAGGTGCTGCGGGCAGGCGTCGCGGCCACGGCCGCGGCGGTGGTGCTGGTGGCGGTCCTGGTGCCGTGGTGGGGGCCGGCCGGCGCGGGACTGGCCTACCTCGGCTCGTCGCTGGCCGGTGCCGCCGTGGCGAACCACGCTTTGCGCCGCGTGCTGGGCCGGCCCATCGGCAGGGGACGGCCGCGCCCGCGGGAGATCAGGGAGATCGCCAGGGTCAGCCTTCCGCTGTCGGCGACCATGCTGATCAAGTTCGCGGGGCTGGGCGTCCTGGCCTACGCGGCGGCCAGGACCGGTGCCACGGGGGCCGCCGCCCACGCGATCGTCTACGCGTTGACCGGGTTCCTCATGGTGCCCGCGCTCGCCGTGGCCCAGGCGGCGGTTCCTGAGATCGCCCGCGCCGGCGGGGCCTGCGGCAGACGGCGTGTCGCGCGCGTCGCGCTCACCCTGGCAGGCGCGGCGGCGGCGGCCGGCGCGGGCCTGCTGCTTGCTTTCGACGGCGTGCTGGTCCGGCTGTTCACCGGCGACCCGGCGGTGCGCGCGCAGGTGTCCGCGGTGGTGATGGTCGCGCTCGGGTCGAGCATGGCGGAGGCGGCGTCGGCGGTTCTGGGCTTCGCGCTGACCGCGATGAAGAGGTCCGGTCGGAGCCTGCGCTCCGTCGCCGTCGGCTGGGGCCTGCTGGTCGTCGCCGCCGGGCCGGTGGTGGGCGCCTGGGGACTGGTGGGGCTGTGGACGGCCGTGCTGGCCACCCACCTGCTGCTGGTGGCCCTGCAGGGGCTCGCGTTTCTGTCGGTCACGGCTGATAGGCATGTCGTCTCGTGAAGGCCTTGATCGGCGCCGCCGTACCCCTCTTCCTGTCGATGGTCTCCGGCATGGTGGCGCACCTGGTCGGCAGCGCCGTCCTCGGCAACCGGTCGGCCGCCGCGCTCGCGGCCCTCGCGCTGGCGCTGGCCGTGTACAACCCGGTGGTCGCGGCGGTGGCGGGCGCGGTGCGGGGGATGGTCCCGTTCGTCGCGCCGCACGCCGGCGACCCCGCGGCGGCGTTACCCGTGCTCAAGGACGCCCGCTGGCTCGCCTACGGCGTCGGCGGGCTGGGCGCGGCCGTCATGACGTGCGTGCCGTTGATCGCGACGGCCAGTGGCGCGCCCGGTGAGGTCGTCGCCGAGCTGGGCGCGTTGCCCTGGCTGCTGGCGGCCTGCGTCGTGGTGCTGGCGGCGGGTGGCGGTGCCAACTCGGTCCTCATCGCGCTGGGCCGTAGCCGTCAGGTGCTGTGGTCCGCGCTGGCGGCCACGGCGGTCGAGGTGGCGCTGATCGTCGTGCTGGCGCCGTCGCTCGGCGTCGGAGGAGTCGGCCTCGCCGCGCTGGGCTCGGCGGCCGCCGGCATGCTCGTCTCGAACCTCGCCCTGATGCGCGTGCCGGGCCTGCGCGGGCAGTCCCTTCGGCCCGGCCGTCCGAGGCCGCGGGAGATCGCCGAACTGGCCCGGGTCGGGCTGCCGCTGTCGGCGACCACGCTCGTCAAGTTCGGCGCCCTGGCCGTCGTCACCTACGCCGCCGCCGGCACCGGCACGCGGAACGCGGCGGCGCACGCCCTCCTCGGATCGCTGGCGGGGCTGCTCATGGTGGCGGCGCTCGCGGTCGCCCAGGCGTCTGTTCCGGAGATCGCCCGCGCCGCCGACGCTGCTCGGGCCAGGCGGGTCAACAGGGGCGCCGTCCTGCTGGCGGTCACCGCGTCAGGCGTCGGCGCGGTGGGCCTGCTGGCCTTCGGCGAGCCGTTGATGGGCCTGTTCACCAGCGACGCGGGCGTGCGTGACACCGCGCTCGCGCTCCTGCCGCTGCTCGTGCCGGCGTCGGTCGCCGACGGCTGGCAGGCGGTCATGGGGTTCGGGCTGACCGCGCTCAAGCGGTCGAGCTGGAGCCTGGGGTGCTTTCTCCTCGGGTACGGCATGCTCGCGGGCGTCGCGGTGCCCGTGGCGGGGTTCGCGGGGTTGCCGGGGTTGTGGACGGCGGTGCTGGTGATGAACGTCGTGCTGGTCCTGCTGCAGGGCGGCGGGTTCTCGCGGCACAGCGCGCGGATAGGGATGGTCACTGCTGGGGCATGATGGGCGGATGGGGGATGTCCTGGTTCGCACGCTTGCTGGGGTCGGGGTGGCGGTCGTGCTGCCGGTGACTCCTGCCTTCGCCGTCGGTACGCCCGCGGTCCCGGCACCCGCCGTGTCCACGGCTGCCGGTTCCACGCCCGGGCTTCTCGCGCCCGGCGCGGTGACTCCTGCTGCCGCCGAGGGGAGCCTGGCTGAGGGTCGTCCCGCCGCGGCGACGCCTGCCGCGGGCAGTCCCGCCGCTGAGGGGACTCCTGCTGAGGGGGAGCGCGAGACGGTCGCGTTCAGGATCTCCGATCCGCGGATCACCGAGTCGAGCGGGCTGGCGCTCTCGCCGACCCGTGAGGGCGTGGTCTACACCCACAACGACAGCGACGCGGGGCCGGTCTTCTACGCGCTCGACGACGACGGGAAGACCAAGGCCACCTTCACCCTGCGGGGCGCCCAGGCGCGTGACTGGGAGGCGATGGCCGCCAGCAGGGATCCGGCGACGGGGCGAGGCGTGCTGTGGTTCGCCGACATCGGCGACAACTTCGACGGCGCCTGGCCGGACATCTCCGTCTACAAGGTGATGGAGCCCGGCACGCTGCGCGATGCGACGCTGCCCGCCGTGCGCTACCGGTTCACCTACGAGGACGGCGGCCACAACGCCGAGGGCATCATGGTCAACCCGAAGACCGGCCGGCTGTACGTGGTGACCAAACAGTTCGCGGGGGCGATCTACGAGGCGCCCAGGCGGCTGCGGGCGAGCGGGACGAACGTCCTGCGCAAGGTGGGCTCCGCGCCGATCATGGCGACGGACGCGGCCTACGCGCCCGACGGGTCGAGCTTCGTCATCCGTACCTACTTCTCCGCGACGGTGTTCAGCGGGTTCGACGAGCAGCTGGCGAAGGTGTCGATGCCCGCGATGGACCAGGCGGAGTCGATCGCCTACACCCGGGACGGCACGGCGCTGCTCACGGGAACCGAGGGCGCCGACAGCCCGGTCTACCGGGTGCCGTTGCCCGCCAAGGCGCTGCCGTCGCCGTCCCCCTCGCCGTCGGCGCGGGCCGAGGAGGCGGCCGAACCGGCGGAGGACCAGGAGAGCACGCCCGCCTCGGCAACGGCGGCGGACGCCCCCGGCGGGATCACGGGACGGGACATCCTGGTGTGGCTGGCGGTGGCGCTGGGCGCCACCGGTGTGATCACGTTCATCGCCAGGAAGACGCGCTGAGTCGGGATGCTCAGGCGTATCTGAGTAGCGAGACGCAAGCGATCATCAAGTGGGTGCGGCATTGTTCTCCGCATGCACGTGAACTGTCCTGATTGCGGGCTTCCCCTCCACGGGCCCGTGACGGCATGCCCCCGGTGCGCGCTGCCGCTGGCGGGGCCGGTAGCGGTGGAACTCTGGCAGGTCGACGGGGCGCTGGCGGGGCTCAGGGCGCGCGAGGCGGAACTGAACGCGCGCCGGGAGCACCTGCTCTCCCTCCTGCGCGCCGACCGCGCCCGGTTCCAGGGGCAGGCGGAACGGCCCGCGCCGGGGGTCGCCCCCCAGGGTGTCGATCCGGGTCCCGCGGGGGCCTTCGCCGGCGACTCGGCTTCTCCGGGCCGCCAGGAGGGGGCCGGCGCGGGGCCGACGGGGGATGCGGGGACAGGCGCCGGTGCGGGGGTGGCGGGAGCCGGCGGGCCCGCGGGGCCGGTCGCGGGCGGCCGGGCGCAGGGTGCGGGTGCCGGCGGTGGTGCGGGCGGCGGCGCGGGTGGCTGGGTGCCGGGGGGTACGGGTGCCGGCGGTCCCGGGCAGGCGGCGCGGCCGGAGGTGTCGAAGCGGACGGCGCAGAACGTGCTGCTCATCCTCGGCGGCCTCATGCTGGCCGTGGCGGCGATCGTGTTCACGGTCGTCAGCTGGGGCCACCTCGGCATCGGCGGCAGGGCGGCCATCCTCGCGGGCCTGACCGGGGTGACGCTGGCCGTACCGGCGCTGCTGCTCAGGCGCGGGCTCAACGCGACCGCGGAGACCATCGGCGTGCTCGGGCTGGCGCTGATGCTGCTCGACGGGTACGCGGCGCGCAGGGTCGGCCTGGTCGGCGGCCTGGACGGGTGGGACTACACCGCGGCCACGCTCGCGGTGGTGGCCGCGGCGGCGGCCGGCTACAGCAGGGTGTTGCCGCTCAAGGTGCCGATGCCGCTGGCGGTGGTGCTGCTGCAGGCGCCGCTGCCGCTGCTGTCGATCGGCCACGGCGGCGGCTGGACGAGCGGGGCGCTGGCCGCCACGGTCGCCCTCGACGCCGCCATCTGGACGTCGGCGGCGCGCGGCCGGGCGGCACGCGTCACGGCCACGGTGTGCCTGGCCGTCATGGGGACGGTCACGTTGATGTGGGCCGGGCTCGCGTCGTTCGCCACCCACGGGCCGTGGCATGCGGCCGGGCTGGTGGTACTGGCGGCGGTCGGCGCGTACGTCGCGTTCCGGTCGGACGAGGCGGTCGGCAGGGGCGTCGCGGCCGTCGGGTCGGCGACGGCGTTCGTCGTGGCGGCGGGCGCGTTGCTGATCGAGCCGCTGCCGTCGGCCTGGCGGGTGGTGCCGTACACGGTGGCCGCGCTGGCGGTGGCGACGGCGGCCAGGTGGCTTCCGGTACGGCTGCGCGCGCCTTACGCCTATGCCGGGGTGGGCCTCGCGCTGGTGAGCGCGGTGCCGGTCGTGCCGCAGGCGCTGCTGGCCCTGCTGCAGGCGCCGGTGATGGGGGACGAGTCCTTCCGTCTGGGGACACTCGTCATGGTGCGGTCGGCGCCCGTCGTGTTCGTCCTGCTGGCGGCGGTGCCGCTGATCGTGGGCCGGGCGCGGTGGATGGCGCCGGTCTCGGTGGTGGCGGCGGTGCTGGTGGCGCCGGTGGCGTACGGGCTGCCGTACACGGCGGTGGTGGCCGTCCAGCTGGTCGTGGCGGTGGGGTGCACGCTCGCCGCGGCGCTCCTGGGGACGGAACGGGCAGCCGCGCAGGGAACGGAACTGGCAGCCGCAGGCACGGAGGGAACGGGACGGCCAGCCGCGGGCACGGAGGGGACGGAACGGGCAGCCGCGGGCACGGAGGGAACGGAACGGGCAGCCGCGCGCGCGGAGGGCTCCGGCGGGGTGCCGGTGGCCGGTGGTTCTCGGGCGCGGATGGCGGGGATCGTCGGGGGTGCTGCGCCGTGGGCGTGGACGGCGGGGGTTTCCGGCGGGCTCGCGGTGTTGTGGTCGCTGAACGAGCGGGCCGTGGCCTACGTGGTGCTGGGGGTGCTGCTGGTGGCGTGGGGCGCGCTGTACCGGCGGCCCGCGGCGCTGGTGGGGGCGTCGTTCGCGGGCACGGGGCTGGTGTGGCTGGCGCTGGACGGCCTGGGCGTGGTTCCCAGGGACGCGGCGGCGACGGGGCTCGCGGTGGGCGCGGCGCTGGCCTTGCTCGGCTGGTACGGCACGCGAGGCGCGCCACCGGTGCTGGGATCGGCACCGTCGCAGTCGTCGGCGGCGTCGCCGCCTCAGGGGCCGGTCGCTCTCGCGGGCGCCGGGACGCAGGGGGGTGACTCCGGGGGAGCACTGGGATCGGGTCCTCTGGGCGAGGGCGCCGATCGTCCCGGGCCGGGGCAGGTCGGCGGCAGTCCCGGGGTGACGCCGGGCGACGGTCACCCGGGGCCGGTGGGGCCTGGCGGTGGGCCGGGAGTGATGCCGGGTGCCGGTCACCCGGGGCCGGTGGGGCCTGGCGGTGGGCCGGGGGTCATGCCGGGTGCCGGTCATCCGGGGCCGGTGGGGCCCGGTGGCGGCACGGGGGTGTTGCCGGGTGGCGGTCGTCCTGGGGTGCTGGGGGGCGGTGGTGCTTCTGCGGGCGGGACGCTGCTGGGGGGCGCCGGGCGGGACGGTTCGTGGGCGGCGTTCACCGGGCGGGTGACGGCGGTTCTGATGGCGGTCGCGGCCGTGCTGATCGTCGGGGACGTGCTGGTCGGGACGCTGGGGGCGTACCTGCCGGTGGTGGACGCGTGGAGTGGCGCGCCGGCCTTCGCAGGGGGCAGGCCGCTGGCGCTGGTCGCGGTCGGCGTGGCGGGGGCGGTGGCGGCGCTGGCGACCCGGCCGGCGTTCGGGGTGCCGGCGGGCGCCGTCGCACTGGCGGTGGTACCGGTGACGGTGCGCGTGCCGTACCCGGTGGTGCTGGTCCTGCTGGTGCTGGGGGCCGCGGCTGCCGCGGCGGTGGCGGCCCGCGGGCCGGGGCACGCGGTGGTCAGGCGGGGGAGCGCGGGGGCCGCGCTGTGGCTCGGGTCGCTGGCGCTCGGCTGGGCGCTGGCGGTGCAGGCGGCGACGCTTGCGGTGCTGCCCGCGCTGGCGGCCGTCGCGGCGCTCACCGGACTGCTGTGGACGGACGTCCGAGGTCCCGGCGGCGTCGCGGGCGGAACGGGGCGGGCGCGGTTCGGCTGGACGGTGCTGTCCGGGGCGCTCGTCGCGGGCGAGGTGGTCGCGGTGGCGGCCGCGTTCGAGGTGCGGGTGGTGGAGGCCTACACGCTGCCGTTCGCGGTGCTGCTGCTGGTCGCCGGCTGGTGGGGGGCGCGCGGCAGGGCGCTGTCCTCGTGGCCGGTGTACGGGCCGGGCCTGGCGCTGGCGTTCGGGCCGAGCCTGGTGCAGGCGGCCACCCCGCTCAGGGCGTTGCTCCTGGGTACGGCGGCGCTGGCCGTGACGCTGGCGGGCGCCAGGTGGCGGCTGCAGGCGCCGACCGTCATGGGCGCGCTCACGGTGGCCGTGGTGGCGGTGCGGGAGCTGGCGCCGTGGATCGCCGATCTGTTCGGCGTGGTGCCGCGGTGGGTGCCGATGGCGCTCGGCGGCCTGCTGCTCGTGGTGGTGGGCGCCACCTACGAGGCGCGCAAGCGGGACGTGCGCAGGCTCAGGGACGCTGTCGCAAGGTTGCGGTGAACGCCTCGCCGCGCAGGGCCCGCTCGACGACGCTGATCGAGCGGGCCAGCCGGACCAGGCGCGGCCCCTCCGCGCGGTAGACGTCGAGCACCGCCTCGACGGCGTGCGGCGGCAGCCGGTCCTTGAGGTCGACGGCCGCGCTCCGGTAGCCGGCCCTGGCCGCCGCGATGGCCGAGTCGACGTGGTGGCCGGCCATCCTGGCCAGGGCGATCGGGTGGCGGCGGAGCACCTCGTAGCCGCGGTAGTCGGGCGGTACGGCGTCGAGCAGCCAGGCCACGGCCGAGGTCTCCCAGTCGGGGACGCTGGGCGGGCGGACCTCGGGCGGCCACTCCGGTGGGACGTACATGAGACTCATCGTACTCATGTTCGACTGTGCGACCGTGGAGGGGCGACGGTCAGCTCGCACGTGCCGTTCTCGCAGGAACGCCGCAACCGGCCTCTGGAGATGGTCTGCGCGAGTCCGATCGCCCAGCAGGTCGGGCAGCCGCGCAGGGCGAGCAGCCCGACCGGCGCGAGCAGGAGGGCGGCGAGGCCGAACGTGGGAACGAGCGCGAGCGACCCGATCAGCGCGCCGAACCCCACCACCCCGCGGAGCAGGTGCCGGGGCACCGACGCGCTCGCGAAGCTTCGATCGTCAGTGGTCATCATCGCCTCCGATGGCGGTGTCGAGGGTGCCGTGCAGTGTGTCGTGAACCGCGGCGCGGGCGCGGTGCAGCCGGGACTTCATGGCGGCGGTGCTGAGGCCGAGCGCGTCGGCGACCATCCGCCCGCTGTGGCCCTGGACGTCTCGCATGATCAGCACCCGGCGCTGGTCGTCGGGCAGCGCGGCGATCGCCGCCGCGACCCTTTCGGCCTCCAGGCGGCCCAGGACCTCGTCCTCGGCCGACGGCAGGGCCGTGCCGGCCGATGACGGGGTGTCCTCGGCCGGCGGGAACTGCCGCAGCATCAGCCGCGCCTGGCGCAGGCACTCGTTGCGGACGATGCGGAACATCCACGAGGCCAGCGCTCCGGAGGCGCGCAGCATCCCGATCTTCCGGTACAGGATGATCAGCGCCTCCTGCGCGGCGTCCTCGGCGTCCTCGGGCGAGGCGCACAGGGCATGCGCGAATCGCCGTACGTGCGGGTGGGAGCCGGAGACCAGCGCGGTGATCGACTCGACGTCTCCACGCTGGGCGGCGGCGATCAGCACGTCGTCGGGCCAGGCACGGTCAGCCACGCGAGCGGCTCCTTCGGCGCAGCACGACGACGGAGCACGTGCAGACGAGAACGGCCGCGGCGATGACGGCACCAACGATCATGACAACCTCCGGATCCGGGTCCGGCGCGGTGGCCGGACATCTATGAGAGGCGTTTCGGTCGCGAAAGGATTCACCGTCGCCGTCCGGCACTTGAGACGGCAAACATCCAAGCGCTAGCTTCCAGAGCATGCGCGTGTTGGTGACGGGTGCGTCGGGCTTCATCGGTTCCCACGCGGTCGTCGCGTTGCGCGAGGCGGGCCATGAATGCCTTCTTCTGGTGAGAAATCCGGAAAAGGTGAAGAAGGTGGTCAAGGTACCCGGTGTCCTCTACCAGGCGGACATCACGGACGCGGAAGCCGTACGGAAGGCACTGGCACAGTGTGACGCGGTCCTGCACGCCGCCGCGGACATCGGCGTGACCGGGCACGAGGTCGACCTGCACGGCGCGAACGTCCGCGGGCTGAAGAACGTGCTCGCCCAGGCCGTGGAGCTCGGGCTGGACCCGATCGTGCACCTGTCCACCGTCGCGGTGTTCGTGCCGCCCAGCCACCCCGTCATCACCGTGGACAGCCCGCTGGCCAGGCCGCGCAACGCCTACGGCATGACCAAGCTGTACGGCGAGCGCTACGCCAGGGATCTCGACGGCGTGACCATCGTCTACCCCGGCGGCGTCGTCGGCCCCGGCCAGCCCACGCTCGACGCGCTCAACGAGGGCATCAGGGCCGGGCTCAGGCAGGGCTGGCCGATCGTGCCCGGCGGGGTGAACGTGCTCGACGTGCGCGACCTGGCCGTCGCGCTCGCCCGGTGCTTCACCCCCGGCAAGGGCGCCCGCCGCTACCTGTTAGGCGGACATTTCCTGACCTGGGGGCAGATGGCGACGCTCTGCGAGGACGTCACGGGACGGCGGGTGCGGCGCTTCAGGATCCCCGGCGCGCTGCTGCGAGCCACGGGCTCCACGCTCGACGCGCTGAAACGCGTCGTGCCCCTCGACCACCCGCTGACCCGCGACGCCGCCGACATCATGCTGACGCTCGTCCCCACCGACGACGTCCCGACGCTGCGCGAGCTGGGGGTCTCGCTGCGACCCGTGGAGAACACCGTGGCGGACACGGTGAGATGGCTCATCGCTGAAGGACACTTGACCATATGACAGAGCGGATCGGCGTCATCGGAGCGGGCATCGTCGGCTTGGCCGTCGCCCGGGAGCTCGCGCGCACCAGAGGCGCCGAGGTGATCGTCCTGGAGGGGGAGAACCGGGTCGCGGCCCACCAGACCGGCCACAACAGCGGGGTCGTCCACGCCGGCATCTACTACCAGCCGGGTTCGCTCAAGGCCACCCTGTGCCGGGAGGGCATGGCGCTGCTGCGGGAGTACTGCGCCGAGCACGGCCTGCCGTACGAGGAGGTGGGCAAGCTCGTGGTCGCCTCCACGGCGGCCGAGCGGCCCGCGCTGCGCGCGCTCGCCGAGCGGGCCAGGGCCAACGGCGTCCCCGGCATCGCCGAGCTCGACGCGCTGGCCCTGCGCGAGGTCGAGCCGCACGCGGTGGGCGTCGCCGCCGTCCACTCGCCGCACACCGCGATCGCCGACTTCCCGGCCGTCGCCCGCCGGCTCGCCCGCGACGTGGCCGAGCTGGGCGGCTCGCTACGGCTGGCCCACCCGGTCAGGGCGATCCGTGAGACCGCGAGCGCGGTGGAGGTCCTGGCCGGTCGCCGGAAGTTCGCCTTCGACCGGCTCGTGGCGTGCGCCGGGCTCGGCACCGACGCCGTCGCCAGGATGGCGGGACAGCCGGGCGAGGTGCGGATCGTGCCGTTCAAGGGCGAGTACTACGCGCTGGCCGGGTCGGCCAAGGACCTGGTGCGCGGCCTGATCTACCCGGTGCCCGACCCCCGCTACCCGTTCCTCGGCGTCCACCTGACCCGGCGCATCGACGGCGAGGTGCTGGTCGGGCCAAACGCCGTGCTCGGCGACGTGCGCGCGCTGCTGACCTGGGAGGGCACCCGCAGGCTCGCGCGCCGCCACTGGCGCACCGGCCTGCGGGAGCTGTACGGCTCGGCGGTCAAGGGCGCGTTCGTCCGCGCCGCCAGGCGTTACGTCCCGGCTATCACCGCCGCCGACCTCGCGCCCACCGAAGGAGGCGTGCGCGCCCAGGCCGTCTCCCGCGACGGCGGCATGGTCGACGACTTCGTGGTCGACCTGCACGGCCGGATCGCGCTGGTGCGCAACGCGCCCTCTCCCGCCGCCACGTCCAGCCTGGCGATAGCCAGGCATATCGCGGGGATTGTCCCAGCACTCGCCCGTTAAGGGCATTCTTAGATGTGATGGCCACTATGGACGCCGTGGAAGCACGCCTGCTGATCGTCGAGGACGAGCCGAACATCCTCGAGCTACTCGCCGCGAGCCTGAGGTTCGCGGGTTTCGACGTGTCCACCGCGAAGAACGGGCTCGACGCGGTCACCGCCGTGCAGCGGCACCGGCCCGACCTCGTGGTGCTCGACGTGATGCTCCCCGACCTGGACGGGTTCGAGGTCGTGCGGCGGCTGCGCAGCAGCGGGCAGGGCACGCCGGTGGTGTTCCTCACCGCTCGGGACGAGACGGAGGACAAGATCCGCGGGCTCACGATCGGCGGCGACGACTACGTCACCAAGCCGTTCAGCCTGGAGGAGGTGGTGGCCAGGATCCGGGCGGTGCTCCGCCGTACCGCGGGAGACCCGCAGGCGCCGCCGCCCCGGCTGACGTTCGCCGACATCGAGCTCGACGAGGAGAGCCACGAGGTGTGGCGCGGCGGCCGGCCGGTGTCGCTGTCGCCGACGGAGTTCAAGCTCCTGCGCTATTTCATGGCCAACGCGGGCAGGGTGCTGTCCAAGCCGCAGATCCTCGACCACGTCTGGGACTACGACTTCAGGGGCGAGGTGGGCATCGTCGAGTCGTACGTGTCGGTGCTCCGCCGCAAGATCGACAACAGGGAGCCGCGGCTCATCCACACCCTGCGCGGTGTCGGCTACGTGCTGCGCAGCCCTCCCGAGACATGACCCTCAGGATCAAGCTGATCGCAGCGACGCTCGCGTTGCTGGCCTTCGGGCTCACGTTCATCGGCGTGCTGAGCGTCTCGGTCCTGCACACCTACCTGATCGACAGGGTGGACACGCAGATCTCGGTGGTGGCCGCCAGGGCGCTCATGCGGGTGCAGCACCGGGGCGCCCCGGCGCTGAAGAACCTGGTGCTGGAGCCCGACGTGATCGTCAAGGCGGGCGGCCCGTGGGTCAGCGGCCTCGACGCAGACCACCGGCAGCTGCCCGTCGTGCCGGTGCCGCCGCCGGCCGTGCCGACGACCGTGCCCGCCGTCTCCGGCGACGGCGAGTGGCGGGTGCAGGAGGTGCGCGGCCCGGACAACGCCGTCGTGCTGATCGCCATGGACCTGGACGAGGTCACGCAGATCACCCGCAGGCTGGCGCTCATCGAGCTGCTCGGCGGCGGCGGCATCATGCTGATCCTGACCGTCGTGGGCATCACGAGCGTGCGCAAGAGCATGCGCCCGCTGGCCCAGATCGAGCGTACGGCGGAGGCCATCGCCGGCGGCGAGCTCGGCAGGCGGGTGCCCGACGGCAACCCGCGCACCGAGGTCGGACGGCTCGCCCGCGCGCTCAACGGCATGCTCGCCCAGATCGAGGCGGCCTTCGCGGCGCGGACGGCGTCGGAGAACGCCGCCAGCAGGTCGGAGGAGCGGATGCGCCGCTTCGTCGCCGACGCCGCCCACGAGCTGCGCACACCGCTGACCACGATCCGCGGCTTCGCCGAGTACGCCAGGCAGAACCCCGAGGCCGATCCCGCCGAGATGCTGGCCAGGGTCGAGCGCGCGGCGGGCCGGATGAGCCTGCTGGTCGACGACCTGCTGCTGCTGGCCAGGGTGGACCAGCAGCGTCCGCTGCAGATGCGGCCCGTCGACATGCTGGCGCTGGCCGCCGACGCCGTCCACGACGCCCGCATCCTGGCCCCCGAACGCGGCATCTCGCTGGAGGTCGTGGGCGGGGCCGCCCTCATCGTCTCCGGCGACGAGGTACGGCTGCGCCAGGTCGTCGGCAACCTCATGTCCAACGCGCTCACCCACACCCCCGCCGACACGCCCGTCACCATCAGGGTCGGCGCCGCCGGCGCCACGGTGTTCCTGGAAGTGGTGGACAAGGGGCCCGGCCTCACGCCCGAGCAGGCCGAACGGGTCTTCGAGCGCTTCTACCGGGCCGACTCCGCGCGCGCCCGCCGGTCGGAGGACGACAGGGGCAGCGGCCTCGGCCTGGCCATCGTCGCGGCGCTGGTTGAGGCGCACGGCGGCAGCGTGGTCGTGCACAGCGTGCCCGGCGAGGGCGCGACGTTCAGGGTCGAACTCCCACTCGCTCCTGAGTAACCCTTCAGCTTTTCCTCAGGCTGCTGCGGCACGCTGGCGGGGTGAACACACCTGAGGCGTTGATCCTGGTGGTGGACGACGAGCCGAGCATTCGCGACCTGCTCTCCGCCAGCCTGCGCTTCTCCGGCTTCGAGGTGCTGACCGCCGCCGACGGCCTGGAGGCCGTGGAGATCGCCGAGCGGGCCAGGCCCGACCTCGTGGTGCTCGACGTGATGCTGCCCGACCTCGACGGGTTCGAGGTGGCCAGGCGGCTGGAGGCGCCCGTGCTGTTCCTGACCGCGCGCGACGCGGTCGACGACAAGCTGACCGGGCTCGGGCTCGGCTCCGACTACGTGACCAAGCCGTTCAGCTTGGAGGAGGTGCTGGCCAGGGTGCAGGCGGTGCTGCGCCGTACCAGGGGGGAGGTGGGCGGCGCCCGGCTGCAGGTGGCCGATCTGGTGCTGGACGAGACCGAGCGCGAGGTGTGGCGCGGCGGGCGGCAGGTGCACCTGTCGCCGACCGAGTACAAGCTGCTGCACTACTTCATGGCCAACGCGGGCAGGGTGCTGTCCAAGGCGCAGATCCTCGACCACGTGTGGAACTACGACTTCGGCGGTGACGCGGGCGTGGTCGAGTCGTACGTGTCGTACCTGCGGCGCAAGGTCGACGACGTGGAGCCGCGCCTCATCCACACGCTGCGGAGCGTCGGATACGTGCTCAGGGAGCCGCCGGCCGAGTCCTGAGCCGGACCAATGCCACGAATCCGTCGTGGCGGTCCCGACGAGCTCGGCTCCACTGGCTAGCGTGGGGGCATGGACCTCCTCGAGGCGTTGCGTTCGCTGCGGGGCCTGCTCGACCGCGAGCTGTTCCCGCTGGACATCGGGGACGTGGCGGCCGACAGGCGAGCGCTGCGCGAGCTGAAGGGACAGCTGGACGACTACCTGTTGCCCAGGCTGGCCGCGATCGACGCGCCGCTGCTGGCCGTCGTGGGCGGCTCGACCGGTGCCGGCAAGTCGACGCTGGTCAACTCGCTCGTCGGGGCCGACGTGTCCGAGCCGGGCGTGCTGCGGCCCACCACGCTGGCGCCGACGCTGGTGGCAAGCCCGGCCGACACGCCCTGGTTCATGTCCTTGGCGGTCCTGCCCGGACTGCCGCGCGTGACAGGAGCCTCCGGCGACCCGGGCACGCTGCGGGTGGTGAGCGCGCCCGCGCTGCCGCAGGGTCTCGCGCTGCTCGACGCGCCCGACATCGACTCGGTGGTGACCGCGAACAGGGAGCTGGCGGCGCAACTGCTCGCGGCGGCCGACCTGTGGCTGTTCGTCACCACCGCCGCCCGTTACGCCGACGAGGTTCCGTGGAGCTTCCTGCGCTCGGCGCGCGAGCGGAGCACCGCGCTCGCGATCATCCTCGACCGGGTGCCGCCCGACGCGGTCGGGCCCGTCTCCGCCGACCTGGCCCGCCTGCTGGAGGTCAACGGCCTCGCGGGCACGCCGCTGTTCACCGTCCAGGAGGCGGTGCTGCTGACGGAGAGGGGGCGGCTGCACCCCGACGCCGTGCGCCCGATCAACGACTGGCTGGCGCGACTGGCCGCCTCCTCGGCCGCGCGGGCCCGGGTGGTGCGCCAGACGCTCGCGGGAGCGCTGGACAGCCTGGGGAGCAGGGTCCCAGCGCTGGCGGTGGCCGTCGCCAGGCAGCGTAAGGGCGCCGAACGGCTGGCCGACATCGTCGCGGCGGCCTACTCGGGCGGGATGGCCGACTTCGACGAGGGCATGCGGGACGGCTCGCTGCTGCGCGGCGAGGTGATGGCGCGATGGCAGGACTTCATCGGCACCGGCGACCTCATGCGCTCGCTCGAGTCGCGCATCGGCTGGCTGCGCGACCGGCTGTCGGCGGTGCTCACCGGACGGCAGGCGCCGCAGGCCAGGCTGCGGGTGGCGCTGGAGAGCGGCGTCGCCGCGCTGATCAGGGGTGCGGCGGACGCGGCGGCCGAGCGGGCCCTCGACGGCTGGACGGCGGCGCCCGGCGGCAAGGACCTGCTGGAGAAGGCGGGGGCGCTCGCCGCGGCCAGGCTGGGCCGCGCCTCGTCCGGGATCGACTACGACGACGTGGTGCGCGGCTGGCAGGGTTACGTGCTCGACCTGGTCAGGGAGGAGGGCGCGGCCAAGCGCACCAGCGCGCGGGCGGCCTCCTTCGGCGTCAACGGGGCGGGGCTGCTGCTGATGCTCGCGGTCTTCGCCTCCACGGGCGGGCTGACGGGGGTGGAGATCGGCATCGCGGGCGGCACGTCGGTGCTGTCGCAGAAGGTCCTGGAGGCGATCTTCGGGGACCAGGCGGTACGGACGCTGACGGCCAAGGCGCGGGAGGACCTGCGGTCCAGGGTGCAGGCGCTGCTCGACGCGGAGGCGGCCAGGTTCACGTCGTTGCTGGAGGAGGTGTCGGTGCCGGAGGGCATGGCGGGCGAACTGCTGGCGGCGGCTCACGCTGTCCGCGACCACCGAGCCGAACTCCCGGCGGCCCCGACCAACGGACTCCCGGCGGTCGAGGCGCCGGAGCTCGCGAGCGGACAGGCCGATCCGGAGCTGGCGGACGGGCTGGTCGATCCGGTCGAGGTGCGGGAGGACCCGGCGGGCGAGGACGGGCGGCGGCCGGCGCGGGGCGGGGAGGGCGCGTGAAGCTGTCGCGGCGCGAGGAGATCCCCTCGCTGGACGACCGGTTGACCGGCCTGCTGAAGGCGGCGGAGCTCGCGGAGGGCAGGCTTCCCGACGAGCCGGTCACGGCGGCGCGGGAGGTGGCCGAGCGGGCAGGCGCACGGCGCGAGCTCTCGGTCGACCACACGGTGGTCGCGCTCGCGGGCGCGACGGGCAGCGGCAAGTCGTCGCTGTTCAACGCGCTGGCGGGCGGCGAGCTGGCCACGGTGGGCGTCACCAGGCCCACCACCTCGACCGCCCAGGCGGCGCTGTGGGACGGCACGGGAGCAGGACCGCTGCTCGACTGGCTCCAGGTGCCGCACCGCCACGAGGTGACCGGCGACCCTCAGGGGCTGGTCCTGCTCGACCTGCCCGACCACGACTCCATCGAGCTGACCCACCGGCTGGAGGTGGACCGGCTGGTCGAGCTGGTCGACCTGCTGGTGTGGGTGGTCGATCCGCAGAAGTACGCCGACGCCGCCCTCCACGACCGCTACCTGCGCCCGCTGGCCGAGCACGGCGAGGTGATGGTGGTCGTGCTCAACCAGATCGACAGGCTGCCGCCGGGCGCGGCCGAACGCTGCGCGGCCGACCTGCGCCGCCTGCTCGACGAGGACGGCCTGCGCGGCGTGCCCGTGATGGGCGCCTCGGCGCGGACCGGCGCCGGGCTGGCCGAGCTGCGCGCCCTGCTGGAGGAGCGCGTCGCCGAACGGACGTCGTGGGCGGCCCGCCTGGCGGCGGACGTGTCCACCGCCGCGGGACGCCTCGCCGCCGCCGGCGCGGCGGACCACTCCGGCCCCGCCGTCCCGCGGGAGGGGCGGCTCACGACGGCGCTCGCCGAGGCGGCGGGCGTGCCGCTGGTGGTGGAGGCGGTCGCCAGGGCCCACACGCACCGCGCGGTGGCCGCGACCGGCTGGCCGGTGACCAGGTGGATGCGCAGGTTCAGGCCCGACCCGCTGCGCAGGCTGGGGCTGGGGAGCGGCGCGAAGGGCGAGCTGGTGGGCAGGACCTCGCTGCCCGAGGCGTCGGCCGTGCAGAGGGCCCGCATGGAGACCGCCATCAGGGACGTCGGCGAGGCGGCCGCGCGCGAGCTGCCCCCGCCGTGGGCCGTGGCCGTACGGCACGCGGCCCGCTCGCGCGAAGGCGAGCTGGCGGCGGCGCTCGACAAGGTGGTGGCGGCCGCCTCGTTCGGTGTGACGCGCAGCCCCCGCTGGTGGGCGGCCGTCGGCGGGCTGCAGTGGCTGGTGTTCGCGGCGACGGTGCTCGGCGCGGTGTGGCTCGGCGTGCTGTTCCTGCTGACCTATCTGCGGCTGCCCGAGCCGCCCCTGCCGACGGTCGGCGAGGTGCCGTGGCCGACCGTCCTGCTGATCGGCGGGGCGATCGCCGGCCTGCTGATCGCGCTGCTCTCCCGGCTGGCCGCACGGCTGGGCGGCCGGCGCAGGGCCAGGCGGGTCGCGAGGGCGCTGCGGTCGGCTGTGGCGGAGGTGGGCGAGGAGCTGGTGCTGGAGCCGGTGAAGGAGGAGCTGGACAGGTACGTCCGCTTCACCGAGGCGCTGGGCGTGGCCAGGTCCTGAGACCGGCCGTGCCCCGGCGCCGCCGATCCGTCAAGGGACGTTCGCCAGCACCATCCGCATGTAGGCGATCAGCTCGGCCCGGCGGGCGAACGGGTTGCGGTACAGCGCCGCCCCGCCCTTCCTGATGCGCAGCGCCTCCCTGACGATCCGGTGCCAGCGCTCGTCGAAGAGGCGCAGCGCGTACTCGCCCGCCGCCGTCTTCGACGTCACCTCGCCCGCGGCGAGCGTGTGGTGCAGCCTGGTCACCCCCAGCGCGCCCCAGCTCGTCCGGGCCGGGACGAGCGCGGCGAGCCCCCAGAGCGAGGTGGTCCTGGACGACTTCTCCGCCCATCGCGTCCAGTAGCCCGCCAGGTTCTCCCGCGTACGGCGGGCCAGCAGGTCCCAGTCGGTGTGGACGCCGATCTCGGCGACGGCGGGACCCCTGACCGTCACCCCGCTCTGGGCCAGGACGTGCCAGGTCACCAGGTGCCGCTCGAACCTGCTCTCGGCCTCGAACCGCCAGGCGTGCACGCCCGGGCGCGCGGGGGTCTGCTCGGGGTCGCGCCGCAGGTCGTCCCAGGTGACGTAGAGCCCGTCGAAGTGCGGTGACCTGCCGCGCTCCTTCAGCCGGGCGTGGACCTCGCGCAACGGCTCCACGTCGGCGCCCTCGGGGATCACCGCGACGAAGTCGACATCGCTCACCCCGGGCGTGAAGTCGCCGAGCGCGGCCGAACCCTGCAGGTACAGCCCCTCGACCAGCCCGGGCGCGTGCCGGTCGGCCAGGTCGAGATAGGCCGCGCACACGGCCTCGACGGACGCGTCGATCTTGTCGGTCATCCGGATGACCCTACGGGGACCGGCGGCGGCCCGCCGGTCCCCTTCTCCGTCGGCTGAACTCCGTCGACCGGACCCCGTCGACTGGACTACGCGGGCTGGACTACGCGGGCTGGACTACGCGGGGCTGGACTACGCGGGGCGCGTGACCGCGTAGCGGGCGGTCGTGGCGTCGCTGCTCAGCAGCCGCAGCCCCGCCTTCTCGAGCACGCGCGCCGAGGCCGGGTTCGCCTGCTCCACGCCGGCATGCACGGTGTGCACCCCGGGCGCGGTGAAGGCGAACGCGACCATGGCGCCCGCGGCCTCGGTGGCGTAGCCGCGGCCCCTGCGGGACGGCACGACGCCGTAGCCGATCTCGAGGGAGCCGTCGTTCGGCGGCCAGAACAGGCCGATCGCACCGACCACCAGGCCGGTTTCGCGCTCGACGATCTGGCGCTGGCCGTACTCGCCGGCGGCGGCGGGGTGCTCGGCGATGAAGCCGGCGATGACGCGGTCACCCTCGGAGGGGAAGTCCTCGGCCCAGTGCGCGAGCCGGGGACCGTCGAGGACGGCGGCGAGTTCGGCGGACGACCACGGCCGCAGGACGAGGCGGTCGGTGATCAGGTCGGTGCCGGAGAGCTGGAAAGTGGACAACGCGAAGACTCCTGGTCGTTGGGAGGAGCCGGACCGCGCTCTCAGCGTGCGGCGGCCCGGACAAGGGCATGACGACATGGCCGGCTGACAGCCATATTCATCGACCTCCCTCGTCTCGCGTGCCGCAGCAGAGTAGCAGGGCGGCCTGTCGAGCCCGCGACTGTCTCGACGCCGCCGCCATGGCGCGAAGCGAGCGGGCCCGGCAGGCCCTTCAGCCCCCGCCGCCGTCCCCTCCTCCGCCGCCGCCGCCATCGCCCCAGCCCCCGCCATCGCCCATGCCGCCACCGGTGTCGTAGGTGTGGTGGTAGCCGCCATCGCCCCCGTATCGCCGACGGCCGCTCTTGCGGCGGGTGTGCCGGACGGGTCGGGGTTGGGGGCGGGGCCGGTGGCCGAGCGCGGCCCTGACTCTGCGGTCGGGCAGTTCCTGCAGGCCGTGCAGTGCCACGCCGCGCCCGATGGCCTCGGGCGAAGGGCGGGCGGGACGCTCGCCCCGGGGTTGGGCGAGCCGCGCGTCCCGCAGCAGGCGGGAGACCCGCCCCGTGGTCCAGAGGCCGGTCAGGCCGGCGGCCGTGGCCAGGCCGAACACCCCGGCCGCGGCGTACGTCAGGCCCGCGGCGGGGATCGCGCGCAGACCCAGCAGGACGAGCGTGATGACCAGGCCCAGCGCGGGGGCGCCGGTCGTGACGCCCAGCAGCCGGCGGGCCCGCTCCGCCGCCCGCTCGGTCACCCAACCCTTGCCGACGAGCCGCTTGACGTCGTCGTCCGTGACGGCCTGATGCGCCAGATGGACCTCCAACCCGTCATCGGAGCCGCGGGCGGCCTCGACGAGAGTGGTCTCGATCGGTCCGCGCGCCTCCGGTCCGGAGGAGGAGACCTGGATGCGCCGCGTGGCGGAGATCGTGACCGTGCCCCTCGCGACGAGTTCGGCGAGCGCGGCGTTGACGACGCGGGTGTGGCCGCCCGCCAGGTAGGCGAGCCGGTCCCTGCCGACATCGGCGTGGGCCGGGTAGCGGCCCGGTCGCACCCTCAGCGCGCCGACCGCGGAGACCACCGCGACGCAGCAGGACAGGAGAAGTAAGACGAGGTCGATGATCGCCTCCATGTGTCGCCTTCGAGCTTCCACCCTTCATCCTGCCGCGATGTCGGGAGCCGTGTTGGGAGCATCGTTGAGCGGTCGTGCACGATCTTTCGCCTGTCCGGCATTGATCGTCCGGCCGGTGCGGGAGAGGGTGGGAAGGTGATTATCGATGTGTGGGCGCAACCCACCATGGGCGGACGGCCAGGCAGGCTGCCCATGCCGGAGATCCGGCGGCTGTTCGAGAAGTCGGGGAGCGCCGACCTGATCGACAAGCCCGTCACGCCGGGGGAACTGGTCGCGCTCATGGACGCGGCAGGCGTCGACATGCTCCTGCTGTCGGCCTGGCACCGGCCGGGCGGATGGGTGATCAGCAACGACGACGTCGCCACCTTCACCGCGGCCTACCCGAACCGGTTCGCGGGGCTGGCGGCGGTGAACCTGGCCCATCCGGTCGCGGCCGTGGCCGAGTTGCGCCGCGCGGTGGAGGAGCTGGGGTTCGTCGGGCTGCGGATGGTGCCGTGGCTGTGGGAGCTGCCGCCCGACCACCGGCTCTACTACCCGCTCTACACCACCTGCGTGGAGCTGGGCGTTCCCTTCTGCACCCAGGTCGGGCACACGGGGCCGCTGAAGCCGTCCGAGACGGGCCGGCCGGTGCCGTACCTGGACAGGATCGCGCTGGACCTGCCCGAGCTGATGATCGTCGGCGGCCACATCGGCTATCCGTGGACCGACGAGATGATCGGCATGGCGTGGAAGCACGACAACGTCTTCATCGACACCTCGGCCTACCTGCCGCGCTACTACCCGCCGCAGCTCGTGCACTTCATGAACACCTACGGCAGGGGCAAGGTGATGTTCGGGACCAACTGGCCCCAGCTGTCCCATGACCGCGCGCTCGCCCAGGTCGACGAGCTGGAGCTGACGGCCGAGGCGCGCGCCGACTTCCTCGGCGGTACGGCCCGCCGCGTCTTCAGGCTGGGCGCGGAGGACTGAGTCAGGAGAACCAGCCGCGCCGCCCCGTCGGCGACCTCGCCGCTCTCTACCGAGCAGGCCGAGCCGAAGGCGTCTGGCACGGGATCGCCGAGACGGTCCGCCATGGCGCTCGGCGGGGGCGGCGCGGTCTCGTGGCCGGTCGAGGCGGCCAGAGCCGAGCTGAGGGGACGGCTCAGCGCAGGACGCCGACCCCGCCGTCGATGCGCAGGCGCGGCGGGGCGTCCAGCAGGTTGAGGTCGTCCTCGTCGTCGACGCGCCAGTCCTGCACGGGAACGAGGCCCGGTCCGATCAGCTCGAACCCGTCGAACAACCGCAGGACCCGGGCGCGGTCGCGGAAGACGGCCTGCGCGGGGGAGTTGGCCGTGGCGGTCGTCAGCCGGGCGATCGCCTCGGGATGGCTCTCCGCCATGCCGTGGGTCAGCACCAGGTGGCTGCCGGGCGCCATGCGGTCCCTGAAGGCGGCCACGATCCCGGCGGGGTCCTCCTCGTCCATCACGTAGTGCAGGAGCCCGACCATCAGCACCCCGAGCGGCTGCTCGAAGTCGATCAGGCCGCCCACGTAGGGGTCGCCGAGGATGTCCTTGGGGCGGCGCACATCGGCCTGGATGCCTTCCACGCCGGGCACGTCGGCCAGCAGCACCTGGGCGTGCAGCCGCACGACCGGGTCGTGGTCGACGTAGATCACCCGGCACGCGGGGTTCACCGCGCGCGCGACCTCGTGGACGCTCGGCGAGGTCGGGATGCCGGTGCCCAGGTCGATGAACTGCCGCACGCCCTGCTCGGCGAGATGGCGCACCGCCCTGGTGAGGAACAGCCTGTTGGCGCGGGCCACCAACCGGGTGTCGGGTGCCACGGCGAGCAGCCGGTCGGCCACCGCGCGGTCGATGGCGAGGTGGTCCTTGCCGCCGAGGAGGTAGTCGTAGACGCGCGCCGAACTCGGCACCGTCGGATCGACACCCGGAGGAACACGCTCTAACTCGGCCACGGCGTCTCCTTGCCTCAAACCTCTGGATCGCCATGCTACTCAACCGCCGCCGAGAGATCGTTCAGATTTATCTCGATTATCAAGATATCAGTCCAGGGGCCGGCTCGCGGTGAGAGTGGTGAGGAGCGGGCGCAGCAACGGGTGGAGGTCGGCCCCCCGCCGGACCGCCGCGAAGACACGGCGTTCCGGGCCTGGGATCCGGCAGACGACCACCCTGGACAGGTCGAGGTCGCGCAACGCCAGCCGGGGCACGAGCGCGACCCCCGCACCCGCGCCCACCAGCGCGACCACGGCGCGGAAGTCGTCGGAGGAGTGCGCGAACCCCGGCGTGAAGCCCTCCCTCTCACAGGCGAACGCGATCACGTCGTGGACCGGATTGCCGGGATAGGGGCCGATCCACGGCTCGTCCGCCACCTCCGACAGCGTGCCGGCAGGCGCGTGGTCCGCCGGAAGCAACAGGTCGAAGGGCTCGGCGTAGAGGGGCAGCCGGGTCAGGCGATGGTCGTCGGGCGCGCCGCGGTACTCCACCGCGATGGCCAGATCCGCCTCGTCGTCGAGCAGCATGGTGAGGCCGCGGTCGCCCTCGGCGTCCAGGACCCGGATCTTCAGCGCGGGCGCGCTCACCCGCAGGGCGCTGACGGCGGGCGCGAGCACGACACTGATCGCGGTGGCGAACGAGGCCACCGTCACCTCGCCCGCCGAACCCGTCGTGTAGGCGGCGACCTCGGCCTCGGCACGTTCGAGCTGGGCGAGGACCTCGTCGGCGTGGGCCAGCATGATGCGGCCCACCGCGGTGAGCCTGATGCCCCGGCCGTCGCGGGCGAACAGGCGGTGCCCCACCTCGTGCTCGAGCGCGCCGAGCTGCTGGGAGACGGCGGAGGGCGTGAGGTGCAGCGCGGCGGCCGCCGCGGTCACGGTGCCGTGATCCGCCACCGCGCGCAGCGTCCGGAGCCGCCGACTATCAATCACCCGCCCATTGTGACCCGCCCCCACCGGTGGCCGCTCTGCGCACGGACCTGTGCGTGGCCCCGGGTGGGATGCCGGCTTGCCTTATAGGAGCGGTGGCCGGGCTGGCTTGCCTTTCGGGCTGGCTTGCCTTTGAGGGAAGGCGAGCCGGCCCGGGGGTGCGGGGATCAGTGTCGCGCGGTGATGAAGGCGGCGACGGCGCGGTCGACGTCGGCGGGGGTGTGGGCGGCGGACAGTTGCACGCGGATGCGGGCCTGGCCGTGGGGGACCACGGGGTAGGAGAAGCCGATCACGTAGATGCCCTGGTCGAGGAGGCGTTCGGCCATCGCGGCGGCCTCGGCGGCGTCGCCGATCATGACGGGTGCGATCGGGTGGTCGCCGGGCAGCACGTCGAAGCCCGCCTCGGTCATCTGCGTCCGGAACCGCCGCGTGTTGTCGCGCAGCCGCTCGCGGGCCTCGCTGGAGGTCTCCAGCAGGTCGAGGATGCGCAGCGTCGCCGCCGCGATGACCGGGGCGAGGGAGTTGGAGAAGAGGTAGGGGCGAGAGCGCTGCCGCAGCAGCTCGCAGATCTCCTTGCGGGCGGCGACGTAGCCGCCGCTGGCCCCGCCCAGTGCCTTGCCGAGGGTGCCGGTGATGATGTCGATCCGGTCGGTCACGCCGTGGAGTTCGGGGGTGCCGCGCCCGGTGGGGCCGACGAAGCCGACTGCGTGGGAGTCGTCGACCATGACCATCGCGCCGTACTGGTCGGCCAGGTCGCAGATCTCCCGCAGCGGCGCGACGTAGCCGTCCATGGAGAAGACGCCGTCGGTCACGATCAGCTTGCGCCGCGCGTCGGCGGCCTCCTTCAGCCGGGCCTCCAGCTCGGCCATGTCACGGTTGGCGTAACGGTAGCGGCGGGCCTTGGACAGCCTGATGCCGTCGATGATGCTGGCGTGGTTGAGCGCGTCGGAGATCACCGCGTCCTGGGCGTCGAGCAGCGTCTCGAACACGCCGCCGTTGGCGTCGAAGCAGGAGCTGTAGAGGACGGTGTCCTCCATGCCGAGGAAGTCGGAAAGACGCGACTCGAGCTCCTTGTGCACCTCCTGGGTGCCGCAGATGAACCGCACGGAGGCCATGCCGAAGCCCCACGTGTCGAGCGCCTGCTTGGCGGCCTCGATCACCTCGGGGTTGTCGGCGAGGCCGAGGTAGTTGTTGGCGCAGAAGTTCAGCACCTCGCGGCCCGCGACGCCGACCGTGGCGTTCTGCGGGCTGGTGATGACGCGTTCGGGCTTGAGCAGCCCTGCCGAGGCGATCTCGTCCAGCGTGGCCCGCAGGTCATCCCGCGTCGTTCCGAACATCGCGCGCTCCAATCTCTGCTGAAGGGTTCGCGCGCGCGGTCCGCGCGCGCCCTCTCCGTCGTCGCCTGGGTCTGGTGGTGCTGGGGAAGGGGTGGGTACGGCGAGCCGTCACGCGCGGGGCGCGGCGTCGCTCCAGTCGAGGATGACCTTGCCGGCCCTGCCGCTGGCCGCCGTGTCGAAGGCGGCGTCGAAGTCGTGGGCGGGGAACCTGTGGGTGATCACCGGGGAGAGGTCGAGCCCCTTCTCCAGCAGGACGGACATGTTGTACCAGGTCTCGTACATCTCGCGGCCGTAGATGCCCTTGATGGTGATCATCGAGGTGACGACCGTGGCCCAGTCGATCGCGAACTCCTCGGCGGGCAGGCCCAGCATGGCGATCCTGCCGCCGTGGGTCATGTTCGCGATCATGTCGCGCATGGCCTGCGGGTGTCCCGACATCTCGAGGCCGACGTCGAAGCCCTCGCGCATGCCGAGCTGCTTCCAGCCGTCGGCGATGGAGGTCTGCGCGACGTTCAGGGCGAGGCTGACGCCCAGCTTGCCGGCCAGGTCGAGCCGTTCGGGGCTGACGTCGGTGATGACGACGTTGCGCGCGCCCACGTGCGTGGCGACGGCCGCGGCCATCAGGCCGATCGGGCCCGCGCCGGTGATCAGCACGTCCTCGCCGACCATCGGGAAGGAGAGCGCGGTGTGGACGGCGTTGCCGAACGGGTCGAAGATCGCCGCGATGTCGGGGTCGACGGGGATGCGGTGCACCCACACGTTGGAGGCCGGCAGCGTCACGTACTCGGCGAACGCGCCGTCGCGGTGGACGCCGAGACCGATGGTGTTGATGCACAGGTGGCGGCGGCCCGCCATGCAGTTGCGGCATTTGCCGCAGACGATGTGGCCTTCGCCGCTGACGAGGTCGCCGACCTGGATGTCCTCGACGCCCGGTGCGACCTCGACGACCTCGCCGGAGAACTCGTGCCCGGCGATGAGCGGAAGCGTCAGCGTGTGCTTCGCCCAGTCGTCATATTTCCGGATATGGAGGTCGGTGCCGCAGATTCCGGTACGCAACACCTTGATCTTGACCTCGCCCGGCCGTACGGCGGGCTCGGGCACGTCCATCAGCCACAGGCCGGGTTCGGCCTTCTGCTTGACCAGCGCTTTCATGACGGTCGTTTCCCCCTCCTGACAACCTTACGCACTGTGCCGGTGATCACCCCTCGTGTCCATCGAGGTTTTCTTAACGGCCCTGTCAGCCCCGCTACACGATTTATCGAAAGAACCTTGTCAAAGTAGAATGACCCACCATGAGACAGGTCAGCGGTGACGCGTCCCTCCTGAGGAAGCTCAACTCCGCGGCGATCCTGCGCGCCATGCGGGGGGCGGGAGACGCGACGCTGACCGAGCTCGCCAGAGCTGCGAGGGTCTCGCGCCCGACGGCCGAGGTCATCGTCGAGGACCTGCTCGGCGACGGCTGGGCGGAGGAGTGCGAGGAGGAGCAGGGCGACCGGCAGCGCGGCCGGCCCGCGCGCCGCTACCGCTTCCGCGCCTCCTCGGGCCACGTGGTCGGCGTGGGCATCGGCTCGTCCAGCGTCCGCGCGATGGCCGCCGACCTCGGGGGCACCATCCTGGCCTCCCGCAGGGAGCCGCTGCCGCGCGACGCGGCCCCGGTCGAGCGGCTGGCCCTGGTGCGCGACCTGGTGTTCAGGGCCGCCGCGGAGGTGGGGCGCGAGCCGTCCGGGCTGGTGGCGGTGGGGGTGGGCACCACCGGCGTGGTCGACGGCGAGGGCCGGGTGGTCAAGAGCGTCGTGCTGCCCGGGTGGACGGGTGTGGAGCTGCGGGCCGAGCTGGAGAAGCGGATCCCCGCGCCGATCCTCGTCGAGAACGACATGCGGCTGGCCGTGCTGGCCGAGCACTGGCGGGGGGCCGCCCAGGGCCGGAGCAACGTCGTCTACCTGTTCACCGGCGACCGGCTGGGTCTCGGTTTCCTCATCGGCGGGGTTCCGTACCGGGGGGCCAACGCGGCCTCGGGTGAGATCGGCGTGCAGGCGGGCGACCACTGGGCCGCGTTCAGGCACGTCCTCGACTACGCCATGGCCGTGGAGCCGGGCGAGCTCAGGTCCACGAGGCAGAGCGCCGAGTTCGCCATCACCAGGGCCCGCGCGGGCGACGCGCAGGCCGCGGAGGCGGTCTCGAGGTTCGCCCGGCACCTGGCCGGCGGCCTGATCAGCATCGTCAACCCGCTCGACCCGGAGATGGTGGTGGTCGGCGGCAGCCTGTCCACCGCGGGCGATCTGCTGGTCGGACCGATCCAGAGCTACCTGGACGAGGCCTGCCTCTACCCGCCCAGGGTGGTGGCGTCGGAGCTGGGCAGCGAGTCGATCACGCTCGGCGCGGCGCGGATGGCGCTGAACCACGGCGACGCCGTGCTCTTTTCGTAGATCGTCTTTATCGGGCCACGCGGCCATGCCGGCGGTGGTGCCGCCGGCCATCACGCCGGTCCTCGCCGTGATCCGGTTCCGGCTGCAGAGGAAGTGGGTCCACCGTGCGAGCGTGCCGGCCGTCGGCCGGGGGCTTGGTGATGCCCTTCGCCTGGAAGGTGCGCACCGCTTCGTCGTGATGCGGCGGCAGATCCTGCAAGTAGCCGCTTTCTCCTGAGAGGTTGCTTAACAGGGGCGGGATGCGTGCCCGAGGACGGCGATGCTGGGGCACGACTGCGCATAAATGTGGGGTTTACCCTAGTAACTTTCATAAATGGGCGCTAACCTCACGGCAACCCGTTCCGACTTGGAGGTGAGACGTGGTCGCATCCACGGCAACCCCCCTGGTGGATGCCCAGACGGACGTCCACTCCCACCGCGGGAGCATCCGCGACCGGCTGAGACGCGACTGGACGCTGCTGGCGCTGTGCCTGCCCGGCGTCCTCTACTTCGCCGTCTTCTTCTACGTCCCGCTGCTGGGCAACGTCATCGCGTTCAAGGACTACGCGCCCTTCCTCGGCATCTCCGGCAGCCCGTGGGTGGGCCTGGAGAACTTCGCGACGCTGCTGGCCGAGCCGGAGTTCTGGTCCGCCGTCGGCAACACGCTGGAGATCACCGCGCTGCAGCTGCTGCTGTACTTCCCCGCCCCCATCGCGCTCGCCCTGCTGCTGAACTCGCTGGTCGGCCACCGGATCAAGCGCTTCATCCAGTCGGTCGTCTACCTGCCCCACTTCCTGTCGTGGGTCGTGGTGGTCGCGATGTTCCAGCAGGTCATCGGCGGCGCCGGCACCGTGAGCGGGTTCCTGAACTCCCACGGCATCACCATCGGCAACCTGATGTCCAACCCCGACACCTTCAAGCTGCTCGTCACGGCTCAGGTGATCTGGAAGGACTGCGGCTGGGGCACGATCATCTTCCTGGCCGCGATCACCGCCATCGACCTGAACCAGTACGAGGCCGCGGCGATCGACGGCGCCGACTGGAAGCGCCGCCTCTGGCACGTCACGCTGCCGGGGATCCGCTCGGTCATCCTGATGATGCTGATCCTGCGCCTCGGCGACATCCTGTCCGTCGGCTTCGAGCAGATGGTCCTGCAACGGGACGCGGTCGGCGCCGGCGCCGCCGAGGTCATCGACACCTACGTCTACTACCACGGCATCCGTGACGGCGACTGGGGCATGAGCACCGCGGCAGGCCTGATGAAGGGCCTCATCGGCGCGGCGCTGATCTACGCGGCCAACAAGCTCGCACACCGCTTCGGAGAGCAGGGGATCTACCGGTGAGGCCGCCATGGATGGAGCGCCCGTCGATCGCCGGGCGCGCGCTGAAGTTCGTCGTGCTGGCCGCGGTCGTGGTGGCCGTGCTGTACCCGTTCGGGCTCGCCGTCGGCACGAGCCTGATGGGGCGGGAGGAGAGCATCGCCAACGGCGGCAGCTACGTGCTCTTCCCCTCCCAGCCGACCTTCGAGGCCTACAGCCTGATCCTGTCGGGCGGCGCGGTCACCAGGTCGGTGCTGATCAGCATCGGCATCACGCTGACCGGCACCGCGCTGAGCCTGATCTGCACCGTCTTCCTCGGCTACGCGCTCTCGCGCAGGGGCCTGCTCGGCGGCAAGCCGATCCTGCTGATGGTGCTGGCCACGTTCCTGTTCACCCCCGGCATGATCCCGAGCTACCTCATGGTCAAGGAGCTCGGCATGATCGACACCTACCAGTCGTTGATCGTGCCCGTGCTGGTCAACGCCTTCAACGTGGTGGTGGTCAGGGCCTTCTTCCAGAACCTGCCCGAGGAACTGTTCGAGGCGGCCCGCATGGACGGCTGCACCGAGTGGCGGATGCTGTGGCGGATCGCGATCCCGCTGTCCAAGGCGGTGATCGCGGTGGTCGGCCTGTTCTACGCCGTCTCCTACTGGAACACCTTCTTCACCGCGATCCTCTACATCAACGACCAGTCCAAGCACCCGATCCAGGTCGTGCTGCGGCAGTTCATCTTCCGCGGCACCTCGGCCACCGGCTCCGACGTCGCCATCGTGCGTGACCTGCCCGCCGCCTCGGTGCAGATGGCCGTCCTGGTCATCGCGCTGGTGCCGATCCTGCTCGTCTACCCCTTCCTCCAGAAGTACTTCACCAAGGGCGTCCTCACGGGCGCCATCAAGGGCTGAACCGCACCCTTTCCAGGAGAAACACATGTCCACAACCATGTCCCGCCGTGGCTTCCTCGGACTCGCGCTGGCCGGTGCCACCGTCGCCGGCCTCGCCGCCTGCGGGGGCGAGGGTGGCGGCGCGGCAGGCGTCAAGAAGGGCGGCGCCGAGCTGTCGAAGAAGCTCGTGCTGCCGACCTACACCGCCGCGAAGATCCCCACGCCGGACCTGCCGATCGACGCGGGCCAGGACCCCGCCTACCTGAAGTACCCCACGGAGCTGGTCAAGTCCGTCGCCGCCCCGCCCGGCGACGGCAAGAAGATCACCTCGCTCACCCAGACCTGGGACGTGGCGCCGCCCGCGCCCGGCCAGAGCGCCTACCTCCAGGAGCTCAACAAGGCGCTGGGCGCCGAGTGGGACATGAACATCGTGGTCGGCGACGGCTACCCCGACAAGTTCAACGCCATCATCGCCAGCGACGACCTGCCCGACCTGGTGTGGTTCCCGCCGAACCAGGGCCTGCAGCGGGTGCCCGAGCTGCTGGCCGCCAAGTTCCACGACCTGACGTCGTACCTGAGCGGCGACGCCATCAAGAAGTACCCGAACCTGGCCAACCTCGGCGACGTGGCGTGGAAGTCGGCCGTCACCGACGGCAAGCTGTACGGCGTGGCCGTCTCGTACAGCAAGTTCGGTCAGGTCTTCCTGGTCAACCAGGACTACTGGGAGCCGGTCGGCGGCGCCACCTTCACCAGCGCCGACGACTTCCTCGAGAAGACCAAGCAGCTGCTCGACGTCAAGAAGAACAAGTACCCGCTCGAGCCGTCCTACGTGAACCACGTCCACATGTTCAGCCACTGGTACGGCGCGCCGAACACGTGGAAGCTGGAGGGCGGCAAGCTGACCCACCAGTACGAGACGCAGGAGTACCTCGCCGCGCTGGAGTTCGCGGTGAAGTGCTTCCAGGCCAACCTGTTCTGGCCCGACCCCGCCCTGGCCACCATCAAGGACAAGGTCGCCAACGGTCAGATCGGCGCCTACGTCGAGTCCTTCCCCGGCTTCCTCAACGACGCCAAGACCCAGAAGTACAACCTCGGCGCGATCGTGCCGTTCGCCGCGACCCCGTCCTCCAAGCCCGTCTACAACGCGGGCCTCGGCTCGGTCGGCTTCACCGCCATCAGCAACAAGGTCGACAAGGCGCGCGTCGAGACGCTGCTCGGCGTGCTGAACTACCTGGCCGCGCCGTTCGGTACCGAGGAGTACCAGCTCGTCAACTTCGGCGTCGAGGGCACCCACTTCACCAAGAAGGACGGCGACCTCGGCTTCACCGACAAGGGCAAGGCCGAGGTGCCCACCACCGTGCAGCCGCTGCAGTTCGTGATCGGCTCGCCGTCCGCGCTGTTCCTGCCCGGCCAGCCGGAGCGGACCAAGCTCATCCACGACTTCGAGACCAAGGTCGCGCCCATGCTCCAGCCGCGCGTCACGACGGGCCACTTCTCCGACACCTACACGCAGAAGAACGGCGAACTGAGCACGATGGCATCAGACGCGATCGTCGACTTCGTCACCGGCCGCAAGCCGCTGTCGGAGTGGCAGAGCTTCGTCAAGAAGTGGATGGACAAGGGTGGCGCCGCGATGAAGGCCGAGTACGAGGCCTCCATCGCCAAGGGCTGAGCCCCGCCGTACGTCAAGGAAAGGACAGAAGTGGAAGACCTGCGCATCGGAGTCATCGGCCTCGGGCTGCGAACCAGCCTGGCGCTGTCGGCGCACCGCCCGGGCAAGGGGTCGGTCGTGGCCGCGCTGTGCGACTCCGACCCGGCTGTGCTCAAGCGGCAGGCGGGGCGGTTCGAGGCGGACATCCTCACCGAGGACTACCGCGAGCTGCTCGACAGGAAGGACCTCGACGCCGTCATCGTGATGACGCCCGACGACACCCACGAGCGCATCGCGGTGGACGCGCTCGAGGCGGGCAAGGCCGTCTACCTGGAGAAGCCGCTGCACATCACGGTCGAGGGCTGCGACAACATCCTGCGCGCCGCGCGGCGGACGGGGACCAGGCTGTACGTGGGGCACAACATGCGCCACATGGGCGTGGTCAGGCTGATGCGCGACATCATCCAGAAGGGGATCATCGGCGAGCCGAAGACCATCTGGGTGCGGCACTTCGTGTCCTACGGCGGTGACTACTACTTCAAGGACTGGCACGCCGACCGCTCCCGCACGACCGGCCTGCTGCTGCAGAAGGCCGCGCACGACCTGGACGTCATCCACTGGCTCGCCGGTGGCTACACCACCAGGGTCAACGCCTTCGGCGACCTGATGCTGTACGGCGACCTGCCGCGGCGCGCGCCCGACACCCCTCGGCCGGACGGCTGGCTGAAGGAGTTCGAGTGGCCGCCCACCCAGCGCAGGAACCTCCACCACGTCATCGACGTGGAGGACGTGTCGGTCATGAACATGCGGCTGGACAACGGCATCATCGCCGCCTACCAGCAGTGCCACTTCAGCCCCGACTACGTGCGCAACTACACCGTCATCGGGACCGAGGGGCGGCTGGAGAACTTCGGCGACGGCCCCGGCGACACGGTGAAGGTGTGGAACACCGGGCCGACGTCCTACCGCGACGACTGCGACATCGCCTACCGGGTGCCGGAGGCGAAGGGCTCGCACGGTGGCGCGGACACCGAGATCATCGGCGAGTTCAACAGGTTCGTGCGGGAGGGCGGCGTCACCGACACCTCGCCGGTGGCCGCCCGCATGAGCGTCGCGGCCGGCTACATGGCCACGATGTCGCTGCGCGACGGCGGCACGCCGTACGACGTGCCGGCGCTCGATCCTGAGCTGATCGCCTACTTCGACCGCGGCCAGGCCTGACCGACCCGCCGTGTGGATCCGGCCCGGCCGTCTTCATGACGGCCGGGCCGCACGCGTGCGCGACCGCCCGCTTACACCTGTGTGCCGGCTCCTCGTCGCGTCACGCCTGCTGGTGGTTCTTCTCCAGGTCGGGGAAGGGGCTGGGCTCGGGGATGCTGGGGGGTAGCTGGCGCGGCCCCGAGGTGTGCTCGGCCTCGCGGGCGTCGGCGACGGCCTCCGCGGCCGCCTCGGACGCGCGGGCGATCTCCTCCTCGGCCTCGGAGGTGTCAGGAGAGATCTCCTGGGTGGCCGCCGACCGCGGCAGCGCCTCGGTGAACGCCTTGGAGACGCCCTGCAGGGCCGAGGTGACCTCGCTGGGGATGACCCAGAAGGTGTTGCCCTGCCCCTGGGCGAGCTGCGGCAGCACCTGGAGGTACTGGTAGGCGAGCAGCTTGGGGTCGGGGTCGTTGCGGTGGACGGCCTGGAAGACCTGATCGATGGCGCGTGACTGGCCTTCGGCCTTGAGGATGGCGGCGGTGCGCTCGCCTTCGGCGCGCAGGATCGCGCCCTGCTTGTCGCCCTCGGCGGTGAGGATCTGCGACTGGCGCTGACCCTCGGCGCTCAGGATGGCGGCGCGCTTGTCCCGCTCGGCGCGCATCTGCTTCTCCATCGCGTCCTTGATCGTCTTGGGCGGGTCGATGGCCTTGATCTCGACGCGGTTGACGCGCAGCCCCCACTTGCCGGTGGCCTCGTCCAGGACGCCGCGCAGCTGGCTGTTGATGGTGTCGCGGGAGGTGAGCGTCTTCTCCAGGTCCATGGAGCCCA
This sequence comes from Nonomuraea sp. NPDC003727, assembly GCF_053586935.1. Lineage (NCBI taxonomy): Bacteria > Bacillati > Actinomycetota > Actinomycetes > Streptosporangiales > Streptosporangiaceae > Nonomuraea > Nonomuraea sp. NPDC003727. Next base: position 525,309 of record NZ_JBSFNE010000003.1, on the reverse strand, counting down.
CGACGTTGCGCAGCGTGGTCACCGTGAGCTGCTCGACCGCCTGAATGTAGTTGGCGATCTCGTAGGCGGCCGCCCGCGGATCGGTGACCTGGAAGTAGAGGACGGTGTCGATCTCGACCACCAGGTTGTCCTCGGTGATGACCGGCTGCGGCCGGAACGAGACGACCTGCTCCCGCAGGTCGATCATGGGATAGACGCGGTCGACGTAGGGGATCACGAAGTTCAGGCCCGGCTTCAGGGTGCGGTGATAGCGACCCAGCCGCTCGACGTTGCGCGCGCGTGCCTGGGGCACGATGCGTACGGCACGCAGCACGGTGAACACCACGAACAACGCGACGACCAGACCCGCGATGAGTAGCGCCATATGATCACTCCCGAGGGTAGACGAGGGCGGTGGCCCCTTCGATCTCGATGACGTCGACGGTCGCTCCGGCGGGGATCACCACCGTGTCGTCGTAGGCCCGCGCGGTCCACTCCTCGCCGCCGATGCGGACCAGTCCGGAGTGGGCGGTCACCTCGCTGACGACGAGCGCGGGCTTGCCGACGAGCGCTTCGACGCCGAAGCGTTGCCGCGGGGGTTGCCGGATGCTACGCATGGCCAGCGGCCTGATGACCAGCAGGCCCGCGGCCGACGCGGCGGTGAACACCAGGAGTTGCAGCGGGATGGGCAGTCCGATGGCCGCCGTCAAGGACGTCAGCAGAGCGGCGGCGGCGAGCAGGCCGAGAGCGGCGGTGAGAGAGAAGATCTCGGCGAGGCCGAGCACGACGGCGAGGATTATCCAGATGACCCAATCATCCATACTCCGGCCCTCCTGGAAGGAGAACGGGCCCGTGTCCCAAAGGGGTTCCGTCTCTACGGTAATCCTTTGATTACCGGCATGGCAGCTTTCGGCGGTCCGGTTACAGGGACATGTCGTGACGGGGTCAGCGGAGAGCGGTGGGCGATCCGGGTCTGCCGAGGGCGCTGCCCTCGACCCACGCCTCCCACGGCAGCTGCCAGTAGCCCCAGCCGTTGTACCATTCCAGCTCCCGCGACGTGCCGGTGATCGTGACCGGGTCGCCGCGCAGCGACGTCTCGTAGAACCAGGCCGCCTGGTCGGGCCGGGCGTTGACGCATCCGTGGCTGACGTTGCGCCGCCCCTGCGCCCAGACGTTGTTCTTGGCGTGGACGTACTCGCCGCTGTTGGAGATCCGCACCGCGTGGTCGATCAGCAGGTCGTAGAAGCCGTCATCGCCCTTCTTCCTGCCGGGCGAGACCATCCTGACCGGGTCGCCCTTCTCCATGGTCAGGTGGATGCCGCTGGTCGTGGTGTACTCCCGGGTGGTGCCCATGCCGGCGCTGATCGCCATCCGCTGCACGACCTGGCCGTCGCGCCGGACGACCATCTGGTGGGTGACGGTGTCGACGGTGCTGGTCTGCTTGCGGCCGACGGCGAAGGTGAGCGCGTGGTCGGCGCTGCCGTACACGCCGGGGGCGGATCTGACGCCCGCGAGGTGGGCGATGACAGCGACCCGCTGCCGGGCCGGCCAGTAGTGCCGGGTGCGGTAGACGGCCTGGGTGTCGCTGACCCACCGCCAGGCGCCCTGGACCGGCTTGGTGGAACGCACCTCCAGGGCACGCTCGACGGCGGCCTTGGCGCGGATGGGGCTGTCGAAGGTGACGATGATCGGCGTGCCGACGCCGACGGTCTCGCTAGGCAGCGGCGACACCGAGGCCACCTTGACCGTGTGCTCGGCGGGGCGGGTGCGGAAGCGGCCCACGGTCAGCGCGGGCGGGCCGTCCGGGCCCGCCGCCCTGACCGTCACGACGTGCTCCACGCCGGGCGGGAGGGTCCAGGTCGAGCGCCACACCGTGCCTGTCGCGTCCAGCCTGCCGGGGACGGCCGTGCCGCCCGCGCGCACCTCGACCTTGCTCAGCCTGCCGCCCCTGACCTTGATGACCAGGCCCTTGTCGGGCCTGGCGCGGTTGTCGCCGAGGGCGGGCGAGACGATGACCATCGGCGCGGCGGGCTGCGGCAGGCGCGCCGTCACCGGGCTGCAGCCGCAGACGAGCGACAGCAGCACGGTGAGCCGCAGGAGGGCGCTGCGCATCTCACTCCTTCACTCCGGGGGGAAGCCTCCAGAGTTTAGCGAGGAGTGAGTGGTCAGGCACTCCGGGTGACGGTTCCCGACACTTCCCCCAAACTGATGTCGCCCGCCGTGGCGCGGATCGTGACGGTGTCGCCGTCCTCCAGGAAGGTCCGGACCTGCCCGTCGCCCAGCTTGAGCGGCTCCGCGCCGTTCCAGGTGAGCTCGATGAACGAGCCCCGCGTGTCCGGGCTCTCGCCGGAGACCGTGCCGCTGGCGAACAGGTCGCCGGTCCTCAGGCTCGCGCCGTTCACCGTCATGTGCGCCAGCATCTGGTCGGGGGTCCAGTACATGTTCCGGTACGGCGGCCGCGAGACGATCTCGCCGTTCAGCTCGACCTCCATCGCGATGTCCAGCCCCCAGTCGCCCTCGCGCTCCAGGTACGGCAGCGGCGCCGGATCCTGCGCGCGGCCCGCGATCCTGGGCAGCGCCTCCAGCGGCGTCACCCACGCCGAGACCGAGGTGGCGAACGACTTGCCTAGGAAGGGCCCGAGCGGCACGTACTCCCAGGCCTGGATGTCGCGCGCGCTCCAGTCGTTGACCAGCGTCACCCCGAAGACGCGCTCCTCGAAGGAGGAACCCTCGGGCGAGCCCACGACGAAGCCGAGCTCCGCCTCGATGTCCAGCTTCGCGGTCGGCCCGAACCTGCCGGCCCCGAGCTGCCCGCGCGGGCGGGTGACCGGGGTGCCCGACACGACCACGGTGCCGGCCCGGCCGTGGTAGCCGACCGGCAGGTGCCGCCAGTTCGGCTTCAGCGGCTCGTCGTCGGGGCGGAACATCCGGCCCAGGTTCGACGCGTGCTCGATCGAGCAGTAGAAGTCGACGTAGTCGGCGACCTCGAAGGGCAGGTGGAGCGTCACCTGGTCGAGCGGCACCAGGTGCGGTCCGGTGATCGACCGGTCCGTCGACAGCTTCTCGACGATCAGGGCGCGCGTGTCACGCCAGGCCCGGTGGCCGCGGGCCATGAAGGCGTTCAGCGAGCCGGTGGCGAACACCTCGTCGTGCAGGGCGGCGGCCAGGTCGAGGACGGCATCGCCGTACCGCACGCCGACGCGGGGCGCCTGGCCCGCACGCGAGAAGACCCCGTAGGGCAGGTTGTCGAGTCCCCAGCTCATCAGCCGTCCAATCCGAGGGTCTTCAGGTCTTCCACGGGCGCCGCCGTGCTGCACGAACCGTAGCTGACCAGGATCCGCCTGGCCTGCCGGGCCACGTCCTCCGGTACGGCCTGCGCCTGCCGGACGAGGTCGCCCACGTCGGTGGAGCCGAGCACCCGGAACGGGTCGCGCTTCTCGACGGCCGCGCAGACGGCGAGGACGAGGTTGAGGAAGCCGTGCCGGTCGACGCCGAGCGAGGGGTCGAAGTGGCGCACCGCGTGGTGGAGCCCGGCGGTGGCCTTGAACGGCTGGTCGTGCTCGGCACAGTAGCTGATGAACTCGGACAGCTCGCCGACCGACGGGAAGGCGTCGGCGGTCATGCCGCCGCAGCGGACCTTGAGCCCGACCCCGTGCGGCACGGGGGAGATGTGCCTCGGGTGCGTCTCGACGAACAACCTGACGTGCTCGGGGACCTGGAGCATCGCGGTGCTCTCGACGAAGTCCACCGGCAGGTCGGAGAAGTCGGGCACGGTCTCGGTGTCGACGATCAGGCCGACCAGCTGCGGCTGCTGTTCCTGCCGGCGCAGGCCGTCGATCCGGCTGGTCGGGCAGAGGAAGCGGTGGGTCAGCACGGGGTTGCCCGACTCCAGGTCGCGCTGGTGGCGGGCGACCGCCTCGTCCATGTGCAGCGACGTCGGCGGGAACAGGCCCGCGTCGTCGACCAGCGCGGAGAACAGCGCCGTCCGGACCCGCGGCGTGCCGGGATCGACGGCGCTCATCGGGCCCACGTCCACGCGTAGGCCGGATCCTCGCACGCCAGGGCGCCCTCGCCGAGGTCCAGCGGGCGGAAGGTGTCGACCATGACGGCCATCTCGTTGGTATGGGTGGCGCCCGCGGCGATCACCGCCTCGACCGCGCCTGGCTGCGGGCCGTGGGTGAAGCCGGCGGGGTGCAGCGAGATCGAGCCGACGTCGATGCCGGAGCCGGCCCGCGCGGAGTAGTCGCCGCCCACGTAGAACATGAACTCGTCGGAGTCGACGTTGTGGTGGTTGTAGGGGATCGGCACCGCCTCGGGGTGGAAGTCGAGCGGCCGCGGCATGAACGAGCAGACCACGAATCCCGGCCCCTCGAAGGTCTGGTGGACCGGCGGCGGCGCGTGCGTCTTCTTCACGACGGGCTCGAAGTCGTCGATGTTGAAGGCGTAGGGGTAGAGGTAGCCGTCCCAGCCGACCACGTCGAAGGGGTGGTGGCGGTAGGTCAGCCGGGTGAGCCCGCCGCGCGTGCGCACCAGGACGGGGACCTCCTCGCCCTCCTCCAGCAGCGGCTCCTGCGGCGTCCTGAGGTCACGCTCGCAGTAGGGGGCGTGCTCAAGGAACTGGCCGTACTGCGACAGGTAGCGACGGGGCGGCCTGATGTGCCCGGACGCCTCGATGACCAGCGCGTTGACCCGGCCCGACGGGACCCAGCGGTGGATCGTGCCGGTCGGGATCACCACGTAGTCGCCCTCGCCCGCCTCGATGGCGCCGTAGGTCGACTCGAAGCGGACGGTGCCCTGCTGGATGTAGACGCACTCGTCGCCCTTGGAGTTGCGGTAGAGCTCGCTGGGCTGGTCCGTCGTGACGTACGACAATCGGACGTCGTTGTTGGCCGACAGCAGCATCCGCCCGCTGACCAGGTCGCCCGCGCTCGTCAGGTCCTGGGTGCGGAAGTGCCGCGGGGACAGCGGCAGGTTGGGTGAGGTGGCCAGTGGCAGCGGCGACTCGACCGCCTCCGCCTTGATGATGGCGGTCGGCAGGTAGCGGTGGTACAGCAGTGACGAGTCGGACGAGAAGCCTTCCTCGCCCATCAACTCCTCCGCGTACAGCCCGCCGTCCGGGCGCTTGAACTGCACATGGCGCTTGCGCGGGACCTCGCCCACCTGGCGGTAGTACGGCATCGCAACTCCGTCCGTTTATCGGACAATAGTGTCCTCTATCCGTATTCACGGTCCTTTATCAGGGCGAAGATGTCAACCGAGCGCGACGGTGAGCTCCTTCGCGGCCTCGACGACCCGGGGCCCGACCCGCTCGTCCAGCGGACCGAACGTCACCACGCCCACCGACGCCTCCAGCCACGGCAGCCCGGTGACCGGAGCGGCCACGCCGCGCGCACCCTCCTGCAACTGCCCTTCCGTGACGAGATACCCGGCCTCGCCCGAACGCATCGCCAGGATCGCCTGGCCCGCGGCGCCCCTGGAGAGCGGATGCCGCGCGCCCTCCCGGTAGGCGACGTGCATGTTGGTCCACGAGGGCTCGACCACGGCGACGGCGAGACCGTCGTCACCCTCCGCCACCGTGAGGTGAGCCGTCGCGCCGACCTCCTCGGCCAGCCTGCGCAGCGTCGGCAGCGCCGCCGCCCTCAGCAGCGGCTGCACGGCCTGGGCCAGCACCAGCACGCCGTAGCCGAGATGCGCCCTTCCCTCGCGGTCGCGCCGGACGAAGCCCTCGTTCTGCAGCGACGTCAGCAACCGGTAGACCACCGGCCGGCTCAGCGAGAGCTGGGCCGCGAGCTCGGTCGGCGTGCGCCCGCCGTGGCCGTCGGCGAGCAGTCTGAGCAGGTGGAGCCCGCGTTCAAGCGTCTGGGCGGATTCAGCCATGTCCTGATTATGTCCGCGTGTGCGGAGTGTGACGCCGACCGGCGAAAGGGTAGGTAATGCGTCATGCAGTTGAAATGGCTGGCGCTCGCGGCCATCGCGGCCGTGTTCGCGGCCATTCCTCTCCTTCCCTCCGTGAGCACGCAACCCGTCTCCATGGTCCGCGACACCCCCGTGATCCAGGACCACACCCGTCCCCACCTGCTCGTCGAGAACATCTTCCACGTCACCGAGGGAGTCGAGGTCGACGAGCGGGTGCTGACCGTCGACAGCGGCTACTACTTCCAGCGCAAAGAGGTCGCGCCCGGCGTCGGGATCTCCGAGATCGGCTTCCTGTACGGCACGCCGAATCGGGCCGGCACCTACACCTCCACCCTCAAGATCTGCAAGGGCGACACCTGCACCCGCGAGCCGATCACGCTCGTCGTGCACACGAGGGTGTCGTGGTCGCCCACCCAGCTCACCTTCCCCGGCCGGGTGCACGTGATGATGGACAGCGAGATCGAGATCGAGGGCGCCCCGCGCGGCGTGCTGCCCACCTTCACCGTCATCGACCCCCGCCAGCTCCCGCCGGGCGTCACCATCGGGCCGGACGGGCACGTGGGCGGCGTACCGGAGAAGCCCGGCGTCTACACCGTCCCCGTCCAGGTCTGCGTGGCGAGCGACTGTTCGGGCGTCGTCGTCCGGATCATCATCGCCTAGCCCGGCGGGTTGTCACGCCGGTAACAAGACCGGTCGCGGAATGTGCAGGCCTTTGGCAAGAATCGCAGGGCTTTCTGCCGTAATTTGCTAGGTCCCTGTCAGCGGCGAGGGGACTTTCGGCATGGACGTTCTGATCGGCCGGGTCGCCCGGTGGGCGCGGGAGATCCCCGACGCTCCGGCCTACACCTTCGTCGACCACCTCGGCGACGGGCGCGCCCGCACGCTCACCTGGCGGCAGGTCGACCTCAAGGCGCGGGCGCTGGCCGTACGGCTGCGCGAGGTCTGCGCGCCCGGCGACAGGGCGGCCGTTCTCGCGCCGCAGAGCCTGGAGTACGTGGTGGCCATGCTCGGCGCGATGTACGCCCGGGTGGTGGCCGTGCCGCTGTTCTCGCCCGACCTGCCCGGCCACGCCGAGCGGCTGGCCCTCGCCTACGCCGACGCCGACCCCGTGGTCGTGCTCACCACCAGCGCCACACCGGCCGACCGGCTGCCCCCCGCCAAGGCCGTCATCGCCGTCGACACGGTCTCCGACCTGCTCGCCGACGAGTGGGAGGACGAGCCGATCGGCCCCGGCGACCTCGCCTACCTGCAGTACACCTCCGGCTCGACCAGGACCCCCGCGGGAGTGGAGATCTCCCACGGCAACCTCGGCGCCAACGCCGCCCAGCTGTGGGAGGCCTTCGGCGCCAAGCCCCGCACCTCGGTCGCCGCGCTGTGGCTGCCGCTCTTCCACGACATGGGACTGATCGCGATCATCGCCTGCCCGATCGTCGGCGGGAACCAGGCGGTGTTCATGGACCCCGTGGCGTTCGTCATGAAGCCGACGCGGTGGATGCGTCTGCTGTCCGGCCACGCCGACGTCTACACCGGCGGGCCGAACTTCGCCTACGAGTACACCGCCGCCAGGGCGAGCGATCCCGCCGACCTCGACGGGCTCGACCTGTCGGGGGTGCGGGTCATGCTCAACGGGGCCGAGCCGGTGCGACCCGCCACCGTCTCCCGCTTCACCTCCGTCTTCGCGCCGTACGGCCTGCGGCCCGAAGCCCACACCCCCGGGTACGGCCTGGCCGAGGCGACGGTCTTCGTCACGGCGGGATCCATCGACGCGCCGCCGCTGGTCACCGACTTCGACAGGGACGCCCTGGCGGAGGGGCGGGCCGTGCCGTACGACGGTGACGGGGGTGTGGGCGTCGCCAGCACGCTGGTCTCCTGCGGAAAGCCGACCGGGCAGCGGGTGCGGATCGACTCCCCAGGTGACGGGCACGTCGGGGAGATCCTGGTGCAGGGGCCGAACGTGGCCCGCGCCTACTGGCGCGACCCCGAGCGCACCGCCGAGGTCTTCGCGGACGGCTGGCTGCGCACCGGCGACCTCGGCGTGATCCACGAGGGCGAGCTCTACGTCACCGGCCGCGTCAAGGACCTGGTGATCGTGGACGGGCGCAACCACTACCCGCAGGACATCGAGGCGACCGCGCAGGACGCCTCCGACGGCGTGCGCAAGGGACACGTGGCCGCGTTCGCGGTGCCGGGCGCCGAGACCGAACGGCTCGTCGTCGTGGCCGAGCGGTCGCGGGCGGGCCGCACAGACGAGAGCGTCGTCCGCGAGGTCCGCGCCGCCATCTCCCGCGGCCACGAGGTCGCGGCCGAGGTCGTGCTGGTCGCGGCGGGCGCGGTGCCGCGCACCTCCAGCGGGAAGATCGCCCGGCGGGCCTGCCGGCAGGCCTACCTGGAGGGCGCGCTTGTTTGAGTCGCTCGGCCGGTTGGTCTACCGCGGCCGCTGGACGCTCCTCGTCCTGAGCGTGGCCGTCGCGGTCCTCGTCGCGCCCTTCGGCCTGGAACTGTTCGGGCGGATGGCCGACGGCGGGTTCGAGGACCCCGCGGCCGAGTCGACCACGTCGGCGACCTGGAACGACGAGTGGTACAGCGGGAACTCGCCCGACGTGGTGGTGCTCTACACCCACCCCACGGTCCCGGCGCGCGACCGGAGGTACAGGAAGGCCGTCCACGACTCGCTGCGCCGCCTGCCGGCCACCTACGTCCGGCGGATGACGACGTACTGGACCTCCCGCTCCGCCACGATGATCTCGCGGGACGGCCGCTCCACCTACGCGCTGATCACGCTCAAGGGCGACAAGCAGCGCGCGTACACCGCCATCGAGCAGCGGCTGCGCACCGTCGAAGGGCTGTCCGTCAAGATCGGCGGCGCGGTGCCGCTGCTCGACGACCTCAACACCCAGACGGGCGCCGACCTGGCCAGGGCCGAGGCGATCTCGATGCCCGTGCTGCTGGTGCTGCTCGTGCTGGTCTTCGGCAGCCTGGTCGCCGCCGGGCTGCCGCTGCTCGTCGGGCTGCTGTCGGTGCTCGGCGCGCTGGTGCTGCTGCGGCTGCTCACCGAGGTCACCGACGTGTCGGTGTTCTCGCTGAACGTCGTCACCATGCTCGGGCTGGGCCTGGCGATCGACTACTCCCTGTTCGTGCTCAGCGCCTTCCGCGAGGAGATCAGGCGCGGGACGTCCACCGAGGCGGCCGTGGTGGCGACGATGGCCACGGCCGGCAGGACCGTGGCCTTCTCGGGGCTCACCGTGGCGACCGCGCTGCTCGGGCTGCTGCTGTTCCCCCAGAGGTTCCTGCGCTCCATCGGGCTCGGCGCCGCCGCCGTCGTGCTCGTCGCGATGGTCGCCGCGCTCGTCGTCCTGCCCGCCGTTCTCGGGATCCTCGGGCGGAAGGTCGACGCGCTCCGCATCACCCCCTCCTTCGGCGGGCCGCGGAACGGCGGCGCCTGGCACGCCGTCGCCTCCAGCGTGATGCGCACCCCGCTGCTCTACCTCGTCGGCGTCACGGCCGTGCTGATCTCGCTCGCGCTGCCGTTCGTCGACGTGAAGTTCGGCAACGTCGACCACCGGGTGCTGCCGCCGCGGGTCGAGAGCCGCCAGGTCGCCGAGGCCGTCGACACCTCCTTCGCCCGGAACTCCATGGCCGCCGTCGACGTCCACGTGCTCGTCGAGCGCGACTTCCAGGAGGCCGAACCGCTGCTGCCCGGCCCGCTCGGCCAGGGCCACACCGTGGTCAGCCCGCTCACACCCGTGCTGCCCTCGGACGTCAAACCCTTCACCGACCGCCTGCGCCGCCTGCCCGGCGTCACCGGCGTCGACGTCACCGGCTTCTCCCCGGACAACGGCGCCGTACGGCTGGCCGTCCGCTACGACGGCGACCCCATGTCCGACTCCGCGCGGTCGCTCGTCACCCTGATCAGATCGATGACGCCCGAGCCGAACATCAGGTCGGTCGTCGTCGGCGGGCCCACCGCCGCGCAGATGGACCTGGTCGACAGTCTCGCCGCGACCCTGCCGTGGATGGCGCTGGTGGTGTGCGGGGCCACCTTCGTCCTGCTGTTCGCGGCGTTCGGCTCGCTGCTGCTGCCGGTGAAGGCCCTGCTGATGAACGTGCTGTCGATCGGCGCGTCCTTCGGGGTCATCGTGTGGGCCTTCCAGTACGGCAACCTGGCCGGACTCCTCGGCTTCACACCCACCGGCACCATCGAGGCGACGGTCACGGTGCTCATCCTGGCGGTGGTGTTCGGGCTGTCGATGGACTACGAGCTGTTCCTGCTGTCCCGGGTACGGGCCGAGTGGCTGCGGACCGGGGACAACGCGGCGGCGGTCGCGGCCGGGCTGCAGAAGACCGGCGGCATCATCACCAGCGCGGCGCTGCTGCTGCTGGTGGTCATCGGGGCCTTCTCGACCGCCGGGATCACGATCGTGAAGCTGCTCGGAGTCGGGATGTTCGTGGCGATCGTGGTGGACGCCACGCTGGTGCGGGCGCTGCTGGTGCCCGCGACCATGCGGCTGATGGGAGCGGCCAACTGGTGGCTGCCCGGTCCGTTACGCGGGCTCCACCGGCGGATCGAGCTGCGGGAACACTTTCCCGACGAGCCCCCGCCCACCTCCGGCCCCCACGCCGCCCCGGCCGGCACCACCGCCTCGCGGGCGCTTGCCACCGACCCTCGCGCCGCGGCCTCCCGGGCCACCGCCGCGGTTTCCGGGTCCCGCCGCTCGCGGGCCGCCGTGGCTCCCGCGCCCACCCGCCGCGCCCTCGCCGCCACCCCTCCGATCCTGGCGGTCTCCCCGACACCCGGCATCATCTCCCCAACCCCCGGCGTCTCCGGCGTCTCTCCAACCCCCGACGTCTCCACACCCTCCACCGTCTTCCCAGCTCCCATCGTCTCCTCAGCCCCCACCGACTTCGGCTCCTCAACCCCCACCGACTCCGTCTCCCCGAACCCCGCCGTCTCACCAACCTCCAGCTTCTCCCCAACCCGCACTTCGCCCCGGCCGGAGGATTCCCCGGCTCCCGTGCCCCAGGCGGCCGCCCTTCCTGTTCCGCCTGTACCCGGCTCGTCCGGCAGGTCCGGTTCCGGTGTGTCCGGCCGGCCTGGGCCCGACAGCATGCCCGAGGTGCCCAGGGCGGAGAGCGCTTCCGGGCGGAGTGGGGCGGAGGCCGGCGGGCGGAGGAGCCGGCGTGTCGTCCGGCCCAACATCGACGGGCCGGGCTGGCACTGGGCCGACGAGGAGGAGCGCCCGGCCGGTTCTCGCTCCGGCCCGTCGGCCAGCCCGGGGCCCGGCCGGTCGGCCTGCTCGGGGCACGGCCCGTCAGCCAGCCCGGAGCACGGCCCGTCGGCCGGTCCAGGGTCCGGCTCTTCGGCGGCCCCCGTGCCGGGAGGATCGGCCAGTGCGGTGTCCGGTTCTTCGGGGGTCTCGGCCAGCGCGGTGCTCGGTCGTTCGGGGGTCTCGGCCAGCGCGGTGTCCGGTCCTGTGGGGGTCTCGGCCGGTCCGGTGCCTGGTTCGTCTGGCGGTCCTGTGCCGGACGCTTCGGGTGGGACCGCGCTGGACACGGATCCGGGGCTCGTGCTCGCCCCCGGCCCGCTGTTCGGGACCGACACCGACCCCAGCCCTCGTCTCGCCCCGTTGTTCGGGACCGACCCCAGCCCTCGTCCCGGCCCGTTGTTCGGGACCGACACCAGCCCTCGTTCCGCCGCGCTCCCTGGCGCGGACGCTCTCCCCGGGAAGGGCGTGCGGCGCAAGCGGGGGCTCAACCCGTACCCCGGCACCACCGCCCCCCGCAGGCCCCGCCCGCAGCCGGGCCGGCACTCTCGCCAGGACCTTCCGGCGGCTCCTCCTGGGGCTCCTCCTCACGACGGGGCGGCGGAGCCGGACGAGCCGAAGATCCCCGAACCCCGGCTGACCTGGGTGAAGGTCGAGCCGCGCACCAGGGTCGTCAGGGCGAGCCCCGACGGCCCCGGCTGGAGCTGGCAGGAGGTGGAGGGATGACCCAGGTCACCGTCCACGCCAAGAGGAGCTCCAGGGTCTGGCCGCTTTTCCTGGTCGTCGCCCTCGCCGGGTTCGTGACCACGCTGGACAACACGGTCGTCACCGTCGCCCTCCCCACGATCAGGGCGGATCTCGGCGCAGGGCTGGCCATGCTGGAGTGGGTGGCGACCGGCTACATCATGACTTTCGCGGGACTGATGCTCGCGGGCGGCCGGCTCGCCGACGTGTACGGGCGCAGGAAGGCGCTCGTCGCGGGCCTGGTGACGTTCACCGGGGCGTCGCTCGCGGCGGGCCTCGCCACCACGATCCAGCTGCTGGTCGCCGCCCGGCTGGTCCAGGGCGTGGGCGCGGCGTTGATCCTGCCCGCGACGCTTGCCGTACTCGCGGGGAAGGACGACCGGCAGCGGTCGGCGGGCGTGGCGGTGTGGATGGCGTCGGGCGCGGGGGCCCTGGCGCTCGGGCCGCTGGTGGGCGGCTACCTGAGCCAGCACGCGCACTGGACGTGGGTGTTCCTGATCAACGTGCCGATCGGGGCGGCGGTGACCGCGCTGGCCGTCGCGGTCGTCCCCGAGAGCAGGGAGCGCGGCGCGGCGCGGGTGGACCTGCCGGGCGTGGCGGCCTCGGCGGTGGTGCTGTCGTCAGGGACGTTCGCGCTGATCCACGGCTCGGAGTACGGCTGGACGGCGCCGGTGATCGTCGGGGCGGGTCTGGCGTGCGTGGCGGGGGCCGTGGCGTTCGTCGTGGTCGAACGGCGGGCGGCCGAGCCGATGGTGGATCCGGCGCTGTTCGCCGCCCGGTCCTTCACCGGCGGGGTGGTGGCGCAGGTGCTGTGGGGTCTCGGCGTGAACGGCGTCTTCTTCTACACGGCGATCTTCCTGCAGGGGGTGCTGGGGTTCTCGCCGACCGCCTCGGGGGTGGCGTTCGTGCCGCTGGCCGTGCTGGTGGTGGCGGTGACGCCGCTGGTGCCGCTGGTGGAGCGGCGGCTGGGGGCGGGCAGGACGGTGGCCGCGGGGCTGGCGCTGGTGGCGGCGGGGATGGCGGGGGTCGCCTTCCTCGGGCCGGGCGACGGGTGGGGCGAGCTGCTGCCCGCGGTGTGCGCGATCGGGATCGGGTCGGCGTTGACGATGCCGCTGGGTTCGGCGGTGCTGGCGGCGGTGCCGGAGGGCCAGGCGGGGGTCGCCGGTGGCGTCTTCACGGTGGGCAGGGAGATCTCGGGGCTGTTCGGGATCGCGGCGATCGGGGTGATCGTGCAGAGCGCGGGGACGTTCGCCGCGGGGTACTCCGCGGGGCTGCTGGTGGCGGCGGGCCTGGTGCTGGCGGGCGCGGTGGTCGGCCTGGCGACGCTGCCATGAAAGGCGCCATCGGGGCGGGCCTGTCGTCGAGACGGAGGGTGGGGTCGCCGTGAAGGTCGCGATCCTCGCGTTCGGGTCGAGGGGGGACACCCAGCCGTGCGTCGCGCTCGGCCGGGGGCTGCGCGCCCGCGGCCATGACGTCACCGTCGTCGCCGCCCCGCGTTACGCGCCGCTGATGGACGGCCTCACGCTCGCGCCGCTCAGCGTGGACCCCGCGGCGGTGCTCGACTCGGACGAGGGCCAGGCATGGCTGCGCAGCGGCCCGCTCGGCTTCGTCTCCGGCTTCAAACGGGTCGTCGAGCCGCTCGCCGAGAAGCTCGTCGTCGAGGTGGACGCCGCCGCCCGCGCCGCCGACCTGGTCCTGTCCCCGGCGCTCGGCGGCATGGGTGCCCACCTGTCCGACCGGTACGGCATGCCGTACCGGCTCCTGCACTTCCAGCCCAGCCATCCCACGGCCGCCTTCCCCAACCCGCTCTTCCCGGCGCGCACCCTGGGCGGCTGGGGCAACCGGGCCAGCTACGCCCTGATCGACAGGCTGACCTCGCTGGTCCTCGGCCGCATGGTCAACCGGCTGCGGCGCACGGTGTTCGGGCTCGGGCCGGCGGGACGGGAGCGGGAGGTGCCCGTGCTGTGCGCGGTGAGCCCGCTGGTGGTGCCCCGGCCGCGCGACTGGCCCGCCAGGGTCCACCTCACCGGCTACTGGCGGCTCCCGCCCGGACCCCTTCCCGAGCATGTCGCGGCCTTCGTCGAGGAGGGGCCGAGGCCGGTGTTCGTCGGGTTCGGCAGCATGAGGCCGCCCAAGGGGCTCGCCCCGCTGGTGCTGCGGGCGCTCAGGCTGGCAGGCGTCAGGGCGGTGGTCCAGGGCCTGGGCGTGGCGCGTTCGGCCACGGTCCTGCCGGTCGACGAGGTGGATCACGCCGCGCTCTTCCCGCGCATGGCCGCGGTCGTCCACCACGGCGGGGCGGGCACGACGGCGGCGAGCCTCACGGCGGGCGTGCCCACGGTCGTCTGCCCGTTCTTCGCCGACCAGCACTTCTGGGGGGCGCGCGTCGCCGCGCTCCGGGCGGGTCCCGCGCCGCTGCCGGTCCGGCGCCTCACGGCAGAGGCGCTGGCGGCCAGGGTGCTGCGTGCCGTACCGAATCCTCGACTGGCCGCTCGACTGCGTGTGGAAGACGGGGTGCGGCAAGCGGTAGATCTCTTAGAAGTGTCCAGATAGTGTGCTACTTGCCCACCTTTGATCACCCCCGAAGTAGGCGACATGCGTTTCCGGAAGATCTTCGTCATCGGCCTGGCGCTCTCGCTGCTGGGCATCGGCGTCCCCGCCTGGTCGGACAACGACCCCAGGAGCTGCAACGACCTGATGTCGAGCGACACCCCCGCGTACGTCGTCTGCAGGTGGATGGCGACGCCGGAGGAGGCCGCCGACATCGCCCGGTTCTGGCTGGACAACGACGGCGAGAACATGAGGAACGCCGGGCCGATCGACACCCCGATCATCGACTGCACCGAGGAGGGCAACACCTGCGTCGAGCCGCCGGGCGACAGCACCTCCGGTGACGTGGGCGACCCCGACCCCGCCGGCGAGAACGACGGCGGCGGAACGCCCGAGTGCCAGGGCGGTGCCAAGGACTGCTACGTCGATCCCGCCGAGCTGTCGGCGGCCGAGGTGAAGACCGCCGCCGAGACCGCCGAGGGGCAGGCGGTCAAGACCGCCGCCGAGGCGGGGCTGCGGGTCTGGATCGACACCGACCTGGCCGACGACTGGAAGGCCGGCAAGCTCGCCGAGGCCGTGAAGCGGGTCGGTGCGCTGGCGATGCAGCAGGGCGCCGTGGGCATCAGGTTCTCCTCGCAGCTCGGCTACAACCAGACGTTCGCCGCGGCCGACGAGATCGACAGGTTCGTCACCGAGGCCGCTGCGGCGCTGCGTGACGCCGTGCCCGGCAGGAAGCTCGCCCTGCACACGGTCGTGCCGGTGCTGGGCTGCGGGGCCAACGAGGAGTGCAAGACGGAGCTGGGCAAGAAGTACCCGCTGCTCGACCCCGACCGCGTCGGCGCCTGGCTGTCCAAGGGCCTGGTCGACCAGCTCTCCCTCGACAACGGCCACCTGGCCACCGAGTACGCCACCTGGAAGATCGACGGCCCCACCGCCCAGCGCAACCAGTGGATCCAGGTCAGGGCCCGCGCCTGGGACGCCTACGGCACGATCGGCGCCGAGGACGCGGTCTTCACCGCTCCCGGCTCCTCGAAGCTGACCGCCGAGCAGGCGCTCAAGACGATCACCGAGCGGGTGGCGACGCCGCTGCAGTCCGACGCGGCCGAGACGGTGACGCTCTGGACGCGCTGGCAGGACCCGAAGGGCGCGGTGAACCGGGTGCTCGGCGACAAGCTCGCCGCCAACCCGACCTGGGAGCAGCTGCGGAGGCTGAGCGAGGTCAAGCCGCGCCTGGCCACCCTGTACAACCCGGCGACGCCCGAGGTGGACGTGGCGACGGACCTGAAGAAGTACGCCGAGGTGTTCGGCCAGGTCTACCTGGCCGTCGGATAAATCATGGAGTCGACTCCAAGTTTGGAGTAGACTCCATCAGCGTGAGCCTGCGCGAACGCAAGAAGCAAGAGACCAAGCGCCACATCTCCGAAGTGGCGCTGCGGCTCTTCGTCGAGCGCGGGTTCGACCGTGTCACCGTCACCGAGGTGGCCAGGGCCGCCGACGTGGCGGCCAACACGGTCTACAACTACTTCAAGGTCAAAGAGGACCTGGTCATCCCGCCCGCGTCGCGGGACCGGCTCGCCGTGATCGTGCGCGGGCGGGCGGCGGGGCAGTCGGCCGCCGACGCCGTGCTGGCCACGCTGCGCGACGAGCTGCGCCGCCGTGACGGGAGCATCGGGCTGACCGAGGGCTTCGGCCGCTTCCTGGAGATGGCGCGAGCCGCCCCGACCCTCACCGCGAGGCTGGTCGAGCTGGCCGAGCAGATGGTCGCCGAGCTCGCCGCCGCCCTGGCGGAGGAGACCGGCGCCGCACCCGGCGATCCGACGCCGGCGCTCGTGGCCGAGCAGCTCGGCTGGGTGCACGAGCACGTCCTGCGCGAGATCGGCAGGCGGACGGCCGACGGGCAGCCCCCCGCGGCCATCGCCGACGCGCTGCTGGAACGGCTCGACACCATCGAGAGCCTGCTCGGCGACCGGGTCCTCACCTACGCGACGAGGGACACGACATGGACACCTACCGAGTGATCATCCGCGCCAGGTTCGACGGCCTCACCGACGCCCAGCGGGAGACGCTGCGCGAGCAGGCCGACGCCTGCGAGATCGGCTTCCGCGAGGGCGGCTCGCTCGCCTACGACCGGTCCATCAGCTGGTTCACCTTCCGTTTCCAGACCGAGGCCGAGGACGACACCGAGGCCCAGCTCGCCGCGCTCGACGCCCTCGCCTACCCCTTCAAGAAGGAGACCATCGGCGTCACGAACATGACGGAGATCAGTAGCCGCGCCCTGCGGCGCCGTGGCTGAGCAGGTCGAAGGCGAGATCGGCGGCCGCGGCCGCCTCGGGGAAGACCTCATCGGCCGTACGGCCGGCCGACACGGCCGCCACGTTGTCGTGCGCGAGCACCTGGGTGACGGCGATCACCTGGACGGCCACCAGGCGCGGCGCGGGCCCGCCCAGCGCGCCGGCCAGCAGGGCGGCGTCGGCGGTGCCGTACTCGACCAGGCGGGCGGCCACGCTCGGCGTGCCGTACACCAGGCGGTAGAAGGCCAGCACCTCGGGCAGGTCGCACAGCCCCGTGACGGGGTCGCGCGCCTCCAGGCCCTGGCGGAAGTGCCGGCGCAGGGCCCGCAGCGGCGACTCCCGCGGGTCGCGGGCGGCCACCACCCTCGCCTGCTCGCCCTGGTGGTCGGCGATGCGGTGCAGGACCAGGTCCTCCTTGACGGGGAAGTACCTGAACAGCGTCGGCTTCGACACCTCCGCCGCCGCCGCGATGTCCGCGACCGCCACCTGGTCGAAACCCTCGGCCAGGAACATCGCGATCGCGGTGTCGGACAGCAGCTGCCGCGTTCGCTCCTTCTTGCGGTCACGCAGGTTCATGGATCAAGTGTCACCGCTGCAGCGTCCAGTTCATGACACCGAGAGGAAGCGGGCCCGGCTGGACGGCGTCGGGCGGCGTGATCGGCGGCAGCGGGTCGTCGTACTCCCACTCGCGCTCGTCCCGCATCGTCGCCGCCGAGGGATCCCCGCCGCCCCTCAGACCGAGGGCGCGCAGGGCCATCGGGAAGGAGTTCTTGAACTCCCTGTTCCAGTACGGCCAGGTGTGGGTGCCGTTGCCGTACATGTTCATGGTGTGCTTGATGCCGAGCCGGTCCAGCCGCTTGCTCAGCGCCTTCGCGGTGTAGGCGGAGATGGGCTCGCCCAGGTGGGCGGGATGCCACGGCGAGCCGGGCGGGTCCAGCGGGCCCAGGAAGCTGTTGGTGCCGCTGGACATGTAGATCGCGGTCCCCCTGAGGTTCGGCGCGAGCACCAGGGGGTCGTTGGCGGCCCAGACGTCCTTGTTCCCGGCCGGGTCGCCCCACAGCGCGTTCGGGTCGTGACCCTCGCTGAGCTGGGCGTTCTGGATGATCTGCGGGATGCCGGGCAGCTGGGTGGCCATGATGCCGCTGAAGGCGCCGACGAACCCGAACATGCCGGGGTTCTGCGCCGCGTACTTCACCGCCCCGTAGGCGCCCATCGACAGCCCCGCGATCGCCCTGCGGGTGCCGGCGCGGTAGCCGATCTCCAGCAGCCGCCGCACCTCCTGGGTGTGGAAGGTCGCCCAGGCGGGGCTGCCGCCACGGCCGCCGTTGAACCAGTCGGAGTAGTTGCCGGCGCGGCCCGCCTCGGGCATCACGATGATCGCGTCGACGTTCTCGGTGAAGGAGACGACGTCGGTCATCCTGGTCCACGCGGTGTAGTTGTCGGCGCCGCCGTGCAGGAGGTACAGGACAGGCCAGGTGCGCTTGGCGGACTTCGACCAGCCTCTGGGGAGGAGCAGGCGGACGGGCATCATCCGGCCGATCGACGGCGAGGAGATGAGGATGTCCAGCATCCGCGGGCCGAGCCGGCGTTCCCTCACCACCCTCGCCGGACCTTTCAGCGCCTTCTGCCAGGGGGCGTAGCGGGGGTCTCCGGCGTCGCCCGGCGGAGCCTGCTGTCGCGCCGGCTCCTGCGTGCGTCGCGGCTGCGGGGCCTTGGACGGCGGCCTGCCGTTCGGGTCGCCGGGGAAGGGGTCGCCGGCGGTGCCGTCCTGCGGGGGCACCTCTCCCGGCTGCTCGGCCTGGCCGCTGCCGGGTGGCCGGCCGCCCGGCTCCTCGGGCTCGCTCCGCCCCTCGGCCGTGGCCGGTCTCGCCGGCTCGCCGCGGCGGTCGGCGGCCGGCCGCTCCTGCCCGGTCTGCCCGTCCGGGACCAGCGACCAGTCGGGATCGGCCAGCGCGGGACCGGCCGACGAGCCCATGACCAGCACCGACGCCAGCGCCACGGCCAGCAAGCCCCTGGATCGCATGATGCCCATCACCGTCCTCAGCCCTCATCGGCCCTCATCGGCCCTCCTCAGCGTGGAGGCGAGGCTAGGCGGTGCCCGCGGGCGGCAGCTATCACCGCAGGCAACGAAAAGGCGCTACGGCTTGCGCTCCGCGGACAATTATCACCCGCGTGACAAAAACGAACTGGAGGAATGTTCCGCTACGGCCTGCTCCTGGATGGTTCGTCTCGGTAAGTTGACCGATCACCCCCGGCAGCATGGGAGCGCCCGTGGACGAACTCGGTGAAGGCGACATCCGACGCTTCCTGACGGAGCGGATCTCCTCCCGGTGTGCCCTGACCGAGGTGGACCCCGACCGGCCGCTGGAGGAGTTCGGGCTGTCGTCGCGGGACGCGACGGGGATCGCGGGAGAACTGGCCGAGCTCGTCGGGCGCGAGCTGGCGCCGACCCTGGTGTGGGAACACCCGACGATCAACCGGCTCGCCGCGGCGCTGGCCACGGGCGCGCTCGCCGATCCGGCCGCGGGACGCTCACCGGCCCACCCCCTCCGCCCCACCGGCGGACGCGCGCCCGAGGCGGTACCCGGCCCGGACGAGCGCCTGTCCGGCGGGCCCGAGCCGATCGCCGTGGTGGGGGTGGGGTGCCGCCTGCCGGGCGCCGACGGGCCCGAGGCGTTCTGGGACCTTCTCCTCCAGGGCCGCGACGCCGTACGGACGGTCCCCGAAGGGCGCTGGGAACGGTTCGACGACGGTACGGCCCGCACCGCCGCCGCCCTCGACCGCACCACCAGGCACGGCGGCTTCCTCGACGGCATCGAGGGGTTCGACGCCGAGTTCTTCGGCATCCCGCCGGGCGAGGCCGCCACGATGGACCCCCAGCAGCGGCTGCTGCTGGAGACGGCGTGGGAGGCGCTGGAACACGGCGGCATCGCGCCGCGCTCGTTGCGCGGCAGCCGTACCGCGGCGTTCGTCGGCATCTCGGGCAACGAGTACGCCCACCTCACCACCGCCGACCCCGCCGCCGTGGACGCGTGGACGGCCACCGGCGCCGCCTTCAGCATCGCGGCCAACCGGCTGTCGTACCTGCTCGACCTGCGCGGGCCGTCCATGGCGGTCGACACCGCCTGCTCGTCCTCACTCGTGGCCGTCCACCTGGCCGTGACCAGCCTGCGCGCGGGGGAGAGCGACCTGGCCCTGGCCGCGGGCGTGAACCTGCTGCTCTCCCCGGTCGTCACCATGGCCTTCGACCGGGCCGGCGGCACGGCACCGGACGGCAGGTGCAAGGCGTTCGACGCGTCGGCCGACGGGATGGTGCGGGCCGAGGGCTGCTGCGTCGTCGTGCTCAAACGCCTGTCCGACGCTCTCCGCGACGACGACAGGGTCCTCGCGGTGGTCACCGCGTCGGCCGTGAACCAGGACGGCCGCTCCAACGGCCTGGTCGCCCCGAACCCCGACGCCCAGCAGGACCTCCTCCGCACCGTCTACGCGGGGCTCGACAGGGGGCCCGACTACATCGAGGCGCACGGCACCGGCACCTTCCTCGGCGACCCCATCGAGGCCGGCGCCATCGCCGCCGCCGTCCCCGGGCCGGTCCTGCTCGGCTCGGTGAAGACCAACCTCGGCCACCTGGAGGCGGCGGCGGGGGTGACCGGCTTCATCAAGACGGTGCTGGCGCTGCACCACGGGCTCATCCCGCCCAGCCTGCACTTCCACACGCCGAACCCGCACGTGCCATGGGACACGCTGTCTGTCGTCACCGAGCCGACGGCCTGGCCGCGCGCCGACGCGCGGGCGGGGGTGTCGTCGTTCGGCTTCGGCGGCACGAACGCCCACGTGGTCCTGGACGCCTTCCGCCCGGTCCACTCGCCGGTGCCGGCCCCGCCGAAGGACGGGACGGCTGCGGCGCGGGTGTTCGTCCTGAGCGACGTCACCGCCGACCGGGTCCGGGCGCAGGCCGCCGATCTCGCCGCCTGGCTCACCGCCCGTCCGGAGCCGTCCGGCGCCTGGCTGCGGGACGTCGCCCACACGCTGGCCCGCCGGGCTGGCCGGGGCCGGGTGGGCGCCGCCGCCGTGGCCAGGACCGCCGGCGAGCTGGCCGCCGCGCTCGCGACCGTCGAGCCCGTGCCCACCGGGGGGCGGGGGCCGGTGTGGGTCTTCAGCGGGTACGGCGCGCAGTGGCCGGGCATGGGACGCGACCTCTACGCCGCCGAGCCCGCCTTCCGGGACGCCGTCGACGAGCTGGCGCCGCTCCTGCGCGCCGAGGCGGGCATCGACCTGCACACCTGGGAGGCGGACGGCGTCGCCCACCTGCAGCCCATGATCTTCGCCGTGCAGATCGCGCTCAGCCGGCTGTGGACGGCGTACGGGGTGCGGCCCGCCGCCGTCATCGGACACTCCATGGGCGAGGTCGCGGCGGCCGTCGTCGCGGGCGGGCTCGGCCTCCACGACGGGGTCCGGGTGATCTGCCGGCGGGCGGGGTTGCTGGGCTCTCTGGGCGGGGGCGGCGCGATGGCCGTGCTGGAGGCCGCCGCCGAGGAGGTGCCGTCCGACCTGCACGTCGCCGTCTACTCCTCGCCGACGCAGACCGTGGTCACGGGCGACCAGCAGGCCGTGGCGCGGTTCGCGGCGCGGGTGGAGGCGGACGGGCGGTACGCGAGAGTGCTGACGGCGGAAGGGGCGGGGCATTCGCCGCAGGTCAAACCGTTGCAGCCGCGGCTGAGGGCGGAGCTGGCGGCGATCGTGCCGGGGAAGCCGGAGGTGCCGTTCTACTCGACGGTGCTCGACGACCCGCGGGAGACGCCGACGTTCGAGCCCGCCTACTGGGCGGCGGGCATCAGGCGGCCGGTCCGGCTGGCGCAGGCGGTCGGCGCCGCGGCGGAGGACGGGCACACCGTGTTCACCGAGATCGGGCCGCATCCGGTGCTGGCCGCCGCGCTACGGGACAGCCTTCCTGGCGCGCTGGTGACCCATTCGCTCGCCCGGCCGCGCTCCTCCGCCGCGGGCGTGCGGGACGGGGCGGCGCGGGGGTTCGAGGAGCAGGTGGCCAGGGTGGCGGCCGCCGTACCGCCGGATGTGGACGGGCGGGTGGTGGACGTGCCGCGCCCGCGCTGGCGGCGGGAGCGGCACTGGGTGCCGGAACGCCGGCGGGCCGCCGGCGGGCATCCGGTGCTGGGCGCGCACGTGGAGACGCCCGCCGGGCACGGCTGGTCCACCGAGCTGGACGACCTGTCCGAGCCGCCCTGGCAGCTGGATCTCGCGACCTGGCACCGCGACGGGCACGCGGTGCTGCCGGTGGAGGCGGTGGCCCGGCTGGCGCTGGCGGCGACGGGCGGCACGGCCGTGGAGAACGTCGCGTTGTACGGGCTGCTGCCGTTGCCGGCGCGGATCACCGTCACGCGGGCAGGGGGACGCGTCGAGGTGCACGCCAAGGACGCGGCCGGGGTGTGGAAGCTGTACGGCTCGGCGGGCGCGGGCCCGTCGGCCGATGCGAAGGAAAGAATCGGGCGGTTCCGTGTAGACGGGACAATTGAGGGAATCGAGACGGCTGAGATCCCGGAGACCGGCGTGCCGGTACGGCTGGCCGACAAGCTCGTCGAACGGATCTGGGCCCCGGCCCCGCTGGCGGACGACCAGGCGGCGCCGGCTCGCGCATGGCTCATCCTGGCCGATGAGGGGGATCCGCGAGCCGCCCGCCTGGCCTCGTTCCTGCCCGCGGGGCCAGACGGCGACCCGCTCGTGCTGGTGGGGGCGGACGCCGACCCGCCGGGCGTGCTGCTGCGGCTGGCGCGGCTGGCCGGGGACGGCAGGCGGCTCAGGGTCGTCACCGAGCGGGCGCAGGCCGTCCTGGAGGGGGAACGCGGCGACCCGGCGGCCGCCTCCCTGCGCGGCGCGGTCAGGGTGCTGGCGCTGGAGCATCCCGAGCTGAGGGCGACGCTGATCGACGTCGACGACCTCTCCGCGCTGGCGCGCGAGCTCGCGCACGACGGCGACGACGACGAGGTGGCCTGGCGCGACGGCGTCCGCTACGCCGCCCGCCTGCGCCGCGCCGAGCTCGTCGCCGACCGTCCCGGACGTCCCCCGGTGGTGCGGGAGGGCGGCGGCTACCTGATCAGCGGCGGGTACGGCGCGCTCGGCCTGCTCGTGGCGCGCTGGCTGGTGGACAGGGGCGCGGCCAGGGTCGTGCTGAACGGCCGGGCCGGACCGTCCGCCGAGGCCGCCGCCCGGCTCGCCGCGCTGCCCGCGGTCGAGGTGGTCACGGGCGACCTCGCCGCGGAGGGCACGGCGGAGCGGCTGGTGGCGGCCGTGACGGAAGGGGGAGTCCCGCTGTGCGGGGTCGTCCACGCGGCGGGCGTGCTGGACGACCGGCTGGTCACCGCGCTGACCGCGGCGTCGGTCGAACGGGTGTGGGCGGCCAAGGCGACCGGCGGGTGGCGGCTGCACCAGGCGACGCGCGACCGTGCCCTCGACTGGTGGGTGGCCTTCTCCTCGGCGGCGGCCCTGCTCGGCTCGCCGGGGCAGGCCGCGTACGGCATGGCGAACGCCTACCTGGACGCGCTGTGCGACCTGCGCAGGGCGGAGGGGCTGCCGGCCGTGTCGATCAGCTGGGGGACGTGGGCCGGGGCCGACCCGTTGCCGGCCGTCACGCCGCTCACCCCCGAGGAGGGGATCGAGGCGCTGGAGGCGCTGCTGCGGCGGGAACTGTCGGCGGGGGTGGTCAGGCTCGATCCGGCGGCGGCGATGGCGGTGTTCCCCCGGGTGGGACGCATGCCGTACTTCTCGATGGTGGTCGAGGGGGTGGCGGAGCGGCGGCGTGACCTGGGCGAGCTGGCGCCGGGCGAGGCGATGCGGGTGATCCACGCGCGGGTGCGTGAGCGGGTGGCGGGCGTGCTGGGGCTCGACGCCGGCCGGTCGGGCGACCGGGGCGGGTGGCCGGGGGAGCACGCGGTGCTGACGGACCTGGGGCTGGACTCGCTGGCGGCGACGCGGCTGCGCGGGACGTTCGAGCACGACTTCGGGGTGGCGGTGCCGGCCGGGCTGCTCCTCAGAGGCGCCACGCTGGGCGAGGTCGCGCGGGCGGTGGCGGCCGAGCTGGGCATCGAGGCGGGCCCCGAGCCGGGCGGCGCGCTCGGCCCCGAGCAGGGCGGCGCGCTGGGCCCCGAGCAGGGCGGACGGGAAGGCCGGGCGACCGCCGTGGAGACGGCGCCGAGGGACGCGGCCGAGCGGCTGGTCGTGAGGGTGGCCGAGCAGGTCCTGGGGCGCGCGCCGCGCCTCGACGAGGTCCTCCCCGCCGAGGTGGCGACCACCGTGGCAAGCGAGGCGGGCTTCCGGGCGGGCGGGGCGACGGATGCCGGGGCGGGTCTCCGGGCGGGCGGCGCGGCGCCCGCCGAACTGGGTCTCCGGGCGGTTGGGGTGATGCCCGCCGAGTTGGATCTCCGGGCGGTTGGGGTGACGCCCGCCGAGCCGGGTCTCCGGGCGGATGGGATGACGGTCGCCGAGCTGGCCGACGCGGTGCGCGCGGCGGACGAGCGGGAGGCCGGGCAGGGCGTCGTCCGGCCGCTCACCCGGCCGGGCCGCGCCACCGGCCGGGCGGCGCCGCTGTTCCTGGCGCACCCGGCGGGCGGCACGACGGGCGTCTACCGGCGGCTCGCCTCCCTCCTCGACACCCCCGTGCTCGGCCTGGAACGGCTGGACGGCACGGCCGGCATCCCCGAGCGCGCCGCCGCCTACGCCGAGGCCATCACCCGCACCTGCCCCGGCCCCTACCGCCTCGGCGGCTGGTCGTTCGGCGGGATCGTGGCCTTCGAGATCGCCAGGCAACTAGGTGACGACGCCGTCGAGCTGGTCGCGATGATCGACTCGGGGCTTCCCGACCGGCTCGATCCCGCCACGCTCACCCAGGTGCGCGCCCGGCGGTACGCCGACTTCGCGCGGTACCTCCGGGACACCTACGGCGCCGCGGTCGCCCTCTCCTACGACGACCTGAAGGACCTCGACGAGCCCGGCCAGCTCGCGCTCACCGAGGCGCGGGTCGAGGAGTCGGGGGTCCTGGCCGCCCTGAGCCCCGCCATCCTGCGCCACCAGCGCACCTCCCACGAGGACACCCTGGCCATCGAGCGCTACCGCTGCGGGCCGTACCGGGGGAGGGTCGTCCTCTACCGCTCCACCGAGCCGACCCCGTGGGCCGTCGAGGACGCCCGCTACGCGCACCGGGACGACCCCGCCAGGGGGTTCGCCCCCTACGCCGAGGATCTGGAGATCGTCCCCGTCCCCGGCTCGCACCATCTCAACCTGCTCGACCCCCCGTACGTAGAGATCGTCGCCGCACACCTGAGAGGTCTTCCATGACGCTGGTACAGGCAGTGATCGAGGGCGCGGATCCCGAAGAGCTCGAGCACGCGCGGGTCCCCTCGACCTACAAGGCCACCTACATCCGCAAGGACGAGGTCGGCATGTTCGGCAGGACGCCGCACGGGGCGAAGGGGGTGGACAAGGACGTGCGCAGGTCGCTGCACGTGGGCGAGGTGCCGATGCCGCCGCTGGCCCCCGACGAGGTGCTGGTCGCGGTCATGGCCAGCGCGATCAACTTCAACACCGTCTGGTCGGCGATGTTCGAGCCGATCCCGACATTCGCCTTCCTCGAGCGGTTCGGCAGGACCGATCCACGGCACGACCTGGACACGCACGTGCTCGGGTCCGACGCGGCAGGGGTGGTCGTCAGGACGGGCGCGGCCGTACGGCGCTGGCGGATCGGTGACCGGGTGGTGACCAGCCCGGCGTACGTGGACGGCGAGGACCCGATCACCCACCACGACGGGATGCTGGGCGGCGACCTGCGGGCGTGGGGGTTCGAGACGAACTTCGGCGGCCTGGCGGAGTTCGCCGTGGTGAAGGCGACCCAGTTACTGCCCAAGCCGCCCCACCTGAGCTGGGAGGAGGCCGCGTGCAACATGCTGTGCGCGTCCACCGCCTACCGCATGCTGGTGGGCGAGCACGGCTCGCGGATGAAGCAGGGCGACGTGGTGCTGCTGTGGGGCGCGACGGGCGGCCTCGGCGCGTACGGCGTGCAGCTCGTCAGGAACGGCGGCGGCATCCCGGTCGGGGTGGTCAGCTCGCCGGAGAAGGCCGAGCTGCTGCACCGGATGGGCTGCGAGCACGTCGTGGACCGCACCCAGTTCGAGCACCTCGACGACGAGAAGGCGTGGCGCAGGCTCGGGGCGGAGGTGCGCAGGCAGGTCGGCGAGGATCCGGCGATCGTCTTCGAGCACACGGGCAGGGAGACCTTCGGCGCGTCCGTCTACGTCGCGAGGAAGGGCGGCTCGGTGGTCACCTGCGGCTCCTCCAGCGGTTTCGAGCACGCCTACGACAACAGGCACCTGTGGATGAAGCTCAAGCGGATCATCGGCTCACATGGCGCGAACTACCAGGAATGCGCTGAGATCAACCGGCTGATCTCGCTCGGGATGATCCATCCGACGCTCTCCCGGGTCTACCCGCTGGAGCGGGCGGGCGACGCGGCGCGGGCCGTCCAGACCAACGAGCACGTGGGCAAGGTGGGCGTGCTGTGCCTGGCGCCGGAGGAGGACCTGGGAGTCGAGGACCACGCGCTGCGCGAGCGGGTCGGCGAGGACAGCCTCAGGCTGTTCCGGTCCTGGCCTGCCTCGCCCTGAGGACGATCTCCAGCTCGAAGCGGACGTCGGGGTCGCCGAGCTGGTCGCCGTAGAGCTCTTCGAGCTGCCGCAGCCGGTAGCGGACGGTCTGCGGGTGGACGTGCAGCCTGGCGGCCACCTCGCCGGCGCCTCTGCCGTAGCGCAGCCAGGCCAGCAGTGTCTCGGCCAGCCGGTCCTGCTGCGACTTGCGCAGGTGCGCGAGCGGGGCCAGCCGGGTCTGCGCCAGCGCGCCGACCAGGTCCTCGTCCTTGAAGACAATGAGGGTCGACATGTGGTCGGCGCAGCGCAGCGGGCCCCTGGCGCGCGGCAGCACCCCGCGGCGGGCCAGGTCGAGCGCCTCGGTGGCCCAGCGCAGCGAGACGGCCGCCCGTTCCAGCGGGACGGCGGGGCCGACCGCCGCCCGCCATCCGCGCAGGCTCTTCTCCAGCATCTGCGGCCGGCCGGGACCGTTGGGGTCGGGGACGAGCAGGCACGGCTGGGGACGGTCGAGGCCGACGAGGACGTCCGGAGGCAGTGAGGGGGTGCCGTTCTGGTCGTCGAGCGCGACGCCCGCCACGGTCCTCGGCAGCCGCCAGCCGGCGGCCTTCGCCAGGTCGGCGATCGCCTCGGCGGCGGCGGGCGGCTGGGAGAGCAGCAGGTCGAGCAGGCGGTGGCGGCGCCGCTCCATCTCGCCTGCCGCGTGGGCCCTGGCCTCGTCGAAGCCCTCGGCGGCGGCGTCGGCGAGCTGGTCGAGATAGACGAAGATCGCCTCGCCGAGGTCGTAGAGGGACTGGGGCGTCAGGCCGAGCGGCTCGGCCAGCTCGGTCAGCCGCCGCCAGCCGACCCTGGCGCCCAGGCGCATGGCGGTCTGCAGCGGTTCGAGGTTGCGGCCCTCGGCGGCCTCTCCCCTGCCGATCATGCGGAACGGTTCGGGATCCCAGGGGGCGTCGGGGTTCTCGATGCGGTCGAGGAAGCGGCCGATGGCCTCCTCGACCGCCCTCCGCACGACCTTGATGTAGATCTCGTCCGACGGCCTCGCATACTCGGGGATGCGGGCCTGGATCTCCTCGATCACCTCGTCGGAGAGCCTGCCGATGCCGGGTCGCAACCCGTGGACGATGCCGGGGGGAGCGGACTCCCAGAGGCGGCGTCCGTCGCTCCAGTCACCCTTCATGCCCTTAACCCCTCCCGTCGCCACTTGTTACTTAACTGACAGAGGAGCTGGGAAGCAAGTGCTTGTTTTTATAACTATTGGATGAAGCGGCCGAACTCCTCCAGCGAGATGAGGCCGTCACCGTCGCGGTCCAGCCTGGCGACACCGGCCTGCGCGGCCTCGATCGTGATCGGCTGGCCGAGCACCTCCATCAGGCGGACCAGTTCCGCGGCGGAGATCAGCCCGTCATTGTTGGCGTCGACGAGGTCGAATGTGATCGCGTAGTCACTCATGGGCGAGAGGTTAGCCTCATTTGTCGCCGATCGCCCCTCACTCGACCAAGACGTGAAGGTCCGTGGTCCCCGAGCCCTGACCCCTGCTGACCCGCCCGTCGGGATGCACGATCTCGTACGGGACCGGCGAGTCCACCGTGATCGTGTCATCCCGTACCTCGACCGCGATCAGCCCGTGCGGCGACGGTACGGCACCGCGCGCCCAGCGCAGGTGACCCAGCCGGGGCGCGATCCTGACCCTCTCGTAGCCGGGCTCGGCGGGCGTGATCCCCAGGGTGTGGACGAGCAGGTCCCTGCTGGGCGTGGCCGACCAGCCGTGACAGTACGACCCGCCGTCCCAGCACTCGCGGAAGGTGCCCTGCCCCAGCGCGGCCCAGTCCTTGCACAGCCCGGCGACGTGGTCGGCGGCGCCCAGCAGGGCGCCGCCCGGTCCAGCAGGAACTCCCTGATCAGCGGCAGCCGCCCGGCGGGCACGATCCCGGCGCAGACGGCCGCGGCGGCGGTGTGCTCGCTCGCCGCGCCGCTCACCAGGTTGTCGGCGTACCGCCTGCCGTCCCAGAAGATCTCGAAACCGGCGAAGCCCGTCGCCGCCCCTGAACGGCAGGAACCACCTGAGCACCCCCTCCGCGACGCCCATCAGGCCCGCGACCCCGCGTTGACCGGCCTCGATCCCGCCGACGACGGCGACGTGCAGCGCGTCGGCGCCGCCCTGGCCGCCAGACGAGCCCAGGGCTGAAGGAGAATGAGCCCATGCCGTCGATCCGGGTGCTGCTCGTGGAGGACCACGACATGGTCGCCGAGGCGCTCGGCATGGCGCTCGACCGGGCCGACGGCATCGAGGTGGTGGGCAGGGCGGTCTCGATCGCGGAGGCGGGCACCGAGACCGGACGCCTGCGGCCCGACGTGGTGCTCCTCGATCGGCGGCTGCCCGACGGCGACGGGATCGAGGCGATCGGCAGCCTCGCGTCGGCCGCCGACGGGGTGCGCGTGCTGGTGGTCGCCGGCGAGGTGAGCGCCGCCATGGCCACCAGGGCCGTGGCGGCCGGTGGCGCCGGCCTGATCGCCAAGTCGTCGGGGCTGAAGGAGCTGGAGGCGGCCGTCCGCGAGGTGGCCGCCGGCGGCATGGTCTTCACGCCCGACCTGCTGGCCGACGTGCTCGACCGGCTGACGGGAAGGGCGGCGCACCCGGGCGGCGGGCTGACCGCGCGGGAGCGCCAGACGCTGGCGCTCCTGGGCGAGGGGGCCAGCACCGTCGAGATCAGCCGCCGGCTCGGCGTGGCCCGCAACACCGCGCGAAACCATGTCCAGCGGGTGCTGGAGAAGCTGGGCGCGCGCTCCAAGCTGGAAGCCGTCGTCATCGCACGCAGGGACGGCCTGCTTGACTGATGCATCTGCACTACTGGCCGCTGGGGAAATTGCGTCTCGTGAGGCCACGCCCTGGTGGGGAAAGTGAGGGGCATGGCATACGAGATCGAGGAGCGGCTGGAAGCCGAGCTGTCCGGCATCACGGCCGCCCGCGAGATCGCCGGACGGTTCGTGGTCGAGACCGCCTACCGTGGTGCGCGCGAGGACGTGCTGCTCGTCGTCTCGGAGCTGGTGACCAACGCGCTGCTGCACGGCGACGGGCCGCCGCTGCTGCGCCTGGCGGGAGACGAGTCGCGGATCCGCATCGAGGTGGGTGATGCCGCCGCCGAACTGCCCGCGCCCCGCGAGCCTGGACCGCGTGACGGCTGGGGCCTGCACGTGGTCGAGCAGGTGTCGGCCCGGTGGGGTGCCGCCCCGCTGGACGGCGGCAAGGTGGTCTGGTGCGAGCTGGTGGCCGCGACGGACTCCGACGGCGCCAGGGCGGGCGCGGCCGTCGGCTGACATGCGTGCCGTACCGCTCGCGGGGGTGGGCGTGGCATGCTGCGGTATGGCCGACGCCGACACAGACCTCCACCTGATGGTGCAGAGCATCGTCGACTACGCGATCTTCATGCTGGATCCCCGGGGTCACATCATCAGCTGGAACGCGGGCGCCGAGCGGGTCAAGGGCTACACGGCCAAGGAGATCATCGGCCGCCATTTCTCGGTCTTCTACCCGCCCGAGGACGTCGCCGCGAAAAAGCCGGAGCGCGAGCTGGAGACCGCGATCGCGGAGGGACGGCTGGAGGACGAGGGGTGGCGGGTCCGCAAGGACGGCACGAGGTTCTGGGCGAACGTCATCATCACCGCGCTGTTCGACGAGTCCGGACGGCTGCGCGGCTTCGGCAAGGTCACCCGCGACATGACCGAGCGCCGTACCGCAGAGCGGGCCTTCGACGAGCGCGGACGCCTGCTCGCCCACCTGGTCCAGGCGCAGGAGCGCGAGCGGCGGCGCATCGCCTGGGACGTCCACGACGACACCATCCAGTCGATGGTCGCCGTCGGGATGCGGCTGCAGCTCCTGGCCGACCGGGTGCCGCCGGAGCACGCCGACGCCGTCGAACGGCTCGGCGAGGCCGTCAGCGCGGCCGTCCAGCGGCTGCGCGGCCTCACCTTCAGGCTGCGACCGCCGGGACTGGACGACGACCTGATCGACGCCGTCCAGGGCTATCTCGACGAGACGGTGGCGGGCACCGGCCTCACCGTCAGCGTCAGCCACGACCTCGTCCGCGAGCCGCCGCCCGAAACGCGCATCACGATCTTCCGGATCCTGCAGGAGGCGCTCACCAACGTCCACAAGCACGCGCGGGCGAAGAGCGTGAAGGTGTCGCTGGTCTCCGCCGACCACGGCGTGCTCGTCAGGGTGACCGACGACGGCGTCGGCCTCGCCAAGCCCGTGGAGACGCTGTCCGGGCGCGACCACTTCGGGCTGCTGGAGATGCGCGAACGCGCGGAGGCGGCCGGAGGCTGGTGGGCCATCAGGAGCGAGCCGGGCGGGGGAGCGACGGTGGAGTTCTGGGTGCCGGCGCTGCCGTACGGAGGGAGCGAGTGATCCGTCCGCCGGTAGGCCCTCGCCTGGTACGGCCGCCGGTGCCGGGCGACGGCGCCTCCCGGTAGGGGCCCCGGCCCCGCCATCACCCTGCGTGCCGTGCGGGTGGGAGCGGGGCCGGGGCGTCAGGGAGCCGTCCGGCCGGTGGTCAGAGGACCGCGCCGGAGCCCTCGCGGGGCCGGGAGGTACGGCGGGCGGGCGGCGACGGCGGCGGCTGCTTGCTGTACCGCTCGAACTCGATCGCCAACGGCCCGGCCACCAGCGACGACGACAGCGTCCCCACCACGATCCCGATCAGCAGCGCGATCGCGAAGTCCCGCAGCGAGTCACCCCCGAACACCGCCAGCGCCGCCAGGATGAACAGCGCCCCCAGCCCGGTGTTCACGGTGCGCGGCACGGTCTGCAGGATCGCCTCGTTGACCACCTGGGGGAACGGCCTGGTCCGCTGCCGCGCCCACAGCTCGCGCACCCGGTCGAAGACCACCACCTTGTCGTTCACCGAGTACCCGACGATCGTCAGCATCGCCGCCAGGAACACCCCGTCGATCGGCTTGCCGAGCCAGGCGAACGTGCCCACGACCGCCGCCGTGTCGACGAGCAGCGCCAGCACGGCCGCCGCGCCGAACGTCCATCGGAACCGCACCGCCAGGTAGGCCAGCTGGGCCGCCAGCGCCACGCCCAGCGCGATCAGCGCGTTGCGCCGCAGCTCGGCGCCGAGGGAGGGCCCGATGAGCTCGTCGCGCACCTTGGTGACCCGGTCGCCGAGCGCCCGCTGGATGCGTTCGACGTCGTCGCCGGTGATCTGACCGGTCCGCACCGAGATCCCCTGGTCGGAGCTCTGCACGACGGCCGAGGGGTGTCCGGCGCCCGCGACGGCCGCCCTGGCCGTGTCCGTGGTCATCGGCGTGGACGTGGTGAACTCGACGAGCCGCCCTCCGGTGAACTCGACCCCGAAGTTCAGCCCGCGCGAGACGAGCCCCGCGACCGCGACCAGCACCAGGACGGCCGCGCCCACCAGCCACCGGCGGGCGTGCCGCATCACGAAGGGGCTGCGGGCGGTCAGCCAGGCGCGCACCCTGCCGATCGAGGCGAGACCCGAGGCTCGCGGCGGCGTCCTGCCGATGATCCACTGGGTGAGCGCCCTGGTGATGATCATGGCTGAGATCAGCGAGGCGACCACACCGATCGACAGCGTCACGCCGAACCCCTTGACCGGGCCCGAGGCCAGCCAGAACAGCAGCCCGGCGGCCAGCAGCGTGGTCACGTTGGAGTCGGCGATGGCGCTCCAGGCCTTCGCGAACCCCTGGTCGAGCGCGGTCTTGAGGCCCGCTCGGCCGTACTCCTCCCTGGCTCTCTCGAAGACCAGCACGTTGGCGTCGACGGCCATGCCGATCGCCAGCACGAATCCGGCCAGGCCCGGCAGGGTGAGCGTGGCGCCGAGGGCGACCAGGGCGGCGTAGGAGATGAGGCCGTAGCTCACCAGCGCGATCGCCGCCAGCAGCCCGACGACCCGGTAGACCAGGATGATGAAGGCGCCGGTCAGGATCACGCCGACCACGGCGGCCTGCGCGCTGGCGGCGATGGCGTCGGCGCCGAGGGTGGGGCCGACCGTCCGCTGCTCGACGATCTCCAGCGGCACCGGGAGCGAACCGCCCTTGATCAGCACGGCGAGGTTCTTCGCCTCCTCGGGGGTGAAGGAGCCGGTGATCTCGGTGGAACCCCCGGGGATGCCGGTACGGCACGGCGTCCCCTCGTTCACCTGCGGCGAGGAGATGACCTTGTCGTCGAGCACGATGGCGACCCTGCGCTTGGGGTCGCCGACGGGCTCGCAGGCGGCCGCGCCGGTCAGCTTCTGCCACGGCGCGCTCTCGCGGAAGTCGACGGTGACGAACCAGGCGCCGCCGCGCTGCGGGTCGGTGCCCGCCCCCGCGTCGGTGACGCCGTCGCCGCTGATCGCGGCCGGCCCGAGACGGAGCGGCCGGCCGTCCTCGTCGCGGGTCTGGCCGTCGTCGCCGAGGACGGGGTGGAAGGACAGCTGCGCGGTCCTGCCGATCACCTCGGCGGCCTTGCGCGGGTCGAGCACGCCCGGCAGTTCGACGATGATGCGCTTCTCGCCCGAGCGGACGAGGGTCGGGTCGACCACGCCCAGCGCGTCCGTCCTGCGCTGGAGCACGTCCAGCGCCCGGTCGGTGGCCTCGGCGTCGGCCTTGGCGGTGGGCGAGTCTCTGGTCTCGAAGACGAGCTGGGTGCCGCCGCGCAGGTCGAGACCGAGGCGCGGCGGCATGGTCAGGGCTAGGAACAACGAAGTCGCGATGACGGCAAGCGCCGCCACCGCACGCCACAACGGCGCACGGGACATGGGGCCTCCACAAGGCTCTTGATGGGGTCAGGAGAGCGGTGTGGAGGTGGGCGGCGCGCGGGCCGGCGCGCTCGCGTGGTGCTCGCCGCCGAGCGCCCTCGGGCGGGCGCCGGCGACAGCGGTCAGCGCGGCGCGCCGGCCGTACGGAAGGGCGGCGGTGAGGACGGCGAGGCCGCCGCCCGTGGCGTGCACGCCCTTGCTCGCGTGGGCGTGCGGCCTGGTGGGGTCGGGCAGGACCTGCTGGTGATCGGCCGCTCCGGCGATCTGCGCGTGGACGGCGGCCACGACGGGGGCAGGCGGGGGCGTCCCGCCGGCCAGGAACAGTGTGGACAGCAGGAGCAGCAGCGCAGCAGGCAACCTGGTCCGCACGCGTTCACCATACGCCTGATCGGGTAGCGGAGGCGGATGCGCCTGACCTATACCAGCGATCTCTGGTGGAAGAACGCGGTGATCTACTGTCTCGACGTCGAGACCTACAAGGACGGCAACGGCGACGGGGTCGGCGACTTCCGCGGCCTCACCCAGCAGATCGACTATCTGCACAGCCTGGGCATCACCTGCCTGTGGCTCATGCCCTTCTTCCCCACCCCCAACAGGGACGACGGCTACGACATCACCGACTTCTACAGCGTCGACCCCCGGCTCGGCACGCTCGGCGACTTCGTGGAGTTCATGCGCACCGCGACCGACAGGGGGATCAGGGTGATCGCCGACCTGGTGGTCAACCACACCTCCGACCAGCACCCGTGGTTCAAGGACTCGCGATCGAGCAAGCAGTCGCGGTTGCGCGACTGGTACGTCTGGAGCGACACGCCCGAACCCGACGACCCCAGCCAGATCGTCTTCCCCGACAAGGAGGACTCGATCTGGCAGTTCGACGAGCGGACCGGGCAGTACTACCTGCACAGCTTCTACCGCCACCAGCCCGATCTCAACGTCGCCAACCCGGAGGTGCGCGACGAGATCGCCCGCATCCTCGGCTTCTGGATGGAGCTGGGCCTGTCGGGGTTCAGGGTGGACGCGGTGCCGTTCCTCATCGAGAACGTGGGCGACAAGCTGCCCGACCCGCACGCCTTCCTGGCCGACCTGCGCGCCTTCATGTGCCGGCGCGAGGGCGGATCGATCCTGCTGGGCGAGGTCAACATGCCCTACAAGGACCTCGTCGGCTACTTCGGCGACGGCAACGGCGACCAGCTCACGATGTGCTTCGACTTCATCCTCATGCAGCGGATCTGGCTGGCGCTGGCCAGGGACGAGGCCGAGCCGATCTACCAGGCGCTGCGCGAGCGCATCATGCCGCCCAAGGACTGCCAGTGGGCGACCTTCCTCCGCAACCACGACGAGCTGACCCTGGACAAGCTCAGCGAGGAGGAACGGCAGGAGGTGTTCGAGGCCTTCGGCCCCGACAAGAGCATGCAGATCTACGGCAGGGGCCTGCGCCGCCGGCTGCCCTCGATGCTCGGCGGTGACCTGCGCCGGGTCAAAATGGCCTACAGCCTGCTGTTCTCCATGCCTGGCACCCCGGTGATCTTCTACGGCGAGGAGATCGGCATGGGTGACAACCTCGACGAAGAGGGCAGGATGGCGGTCAGGACCCCGATGCAGTGGTCACGCGGCGGCGGTTTCAGCGAGGCCGAGCCCGTGCGGGGGATCCCCGGCGGCAGCTTCGCCCCCGAGCGGGTCAACGTCGCCGACCAGAAACGGGACCCCGACTCGCTGCTGCGCTGGTTCCAGCTGCTGATCGAGCGCTACCGGGAGTGCCCGGAGCTCGCATGGGGCGAGAACACGGTGCTGGAGACCGGCAACCCGGGCATCTTCGCGCACCGCTGCGACGCCGCGGGCGCGACCGTGGTGGCCGTCCACAACCTGGGCGACACCGCGACGGAGGTCGAACTGCTGCTGAAGGACCGGGGCGACTGCGTGCTCACCGACCTGCTCTCCGACGAAAGCATGGACGTCGAGGACGGCAGGGTGACGCTGCCGATGGCGCCGCACGGCTGCCGCTGGCTGCGCGCCGCCCCGCGCGAGGACATGCCGCCGGAGGACGCCTCGATCATCGCTCGGTGACCGGGTAGGCCGGCATCGCCGGCCGTGCCACCCGCTCCAGTTCCTCGCGCGTGGCGCCGTCGCGGGCCCGGGCCGACATGCCCTGGATGACGGAGGCGTAGAAGGTGGCGAGGGCGGGTGGGTGGGGCCGGGTCAGAGGTAGGAGGGTCCCGTGACGCGGTGGCGGAAGGTCCACCACACCCACGCCTGCGCCAGGACCAGCAGCGGCATCAGGACCAGCATCACCGGCACCAGCAGCGCCAGCGTGGCCCCGTCGGCCGCCGACGCCGCCAGGTCGAGGTCCGCCCCCGCCAGCACCACGATGCCGGTCAGCGCGGCCGCCGTCAGCGCGTAGGTGGGCCTCTCGCCGGACCCTCCGGTCAGCCGTACGGCACGCTCCCGCAGCCGGCCCGTCAGCCGCAGCCCCGCGAACGCCAGCCCGTGCATGGCGAACAGCACCGCGACCACGAGCGCCGCCGCGACCGGCACCGGCAGGATCCGCGTGAAGATCACTCCCCAGGCCAGCGCCAGCCCCCACGAGCCGGCCACGATCGCCCCGTCACAGCCGGCCTGCCACCACGCCGCCGGCACCCGGCCGCGCAGCCACAGCCCCATGTCGCGCACGATCCAGCTGACGAGCAACGCCACGAGGGCCAGGTAGTTGCCGCCCAGCAGCTCACCTTCCAGTTCGGGGAACAGCCCGGCGAGCACGCCGGCCAGCGCCACCAGCCACACCTCGTTGCCGAGGAAGAACGGGGCGATCGCGGCGATGACGGTCCTGCGCTCGGTGGCGGTCTTCCCGAGGTACGGCAGCAGCATGCCCACCCCGATGTCCGCGCTGGCCAGCAGGAAGTAGCCGAGCGCGAAGAAGGCCAGGACGAAGATCTCCATGGTGGCGTCCTCAGAAGGTCAGGGCGGGAACGGGGGTCTCGATCGGGCGTTCGGCGCCCAGGGCGACGGCGTCGGGGCCGCGCCTGGCGGTCCTGGCCAGCAGCCAGTAGTTGACCAGGATCAGCACCCCGAACACCGCGCTGAAGGCGATCAGGGAGACGCGCACCTCCGTGGCGCTGAGCGGGGACATCGCGTCGGCCGTGGTCAGCAGGCCGTACACCGCCCATGGCTG
Source organism: Nonomuraea sp. NPDC003727 (assembly GCF_053586935.1). Classification (NCBI taxonomy): domain Bacteria; kingdom Bacillati; phylum Actinomycetota; class Actinomycetes; order Streptosporangiales; family Streptosporangiaceae; genus Nonomuraea; species Nonomuraea sp. NPDC003727. The sequence continues at coordinate 488,997 of NZ_JBSFNE010000003.1, read as the reverse complement.
GCGGCCCACCTCCCGGAAGACCCATCCCGCCAGCATCGTGACGAACGGGACGGGGATCATCGCGGTCAGCAGCCAGTGCCAGATCCGCAACCCGCGGACGGCGGGCCGGAACAGCATCAGCAGGAAGCCGGCCGCCGAGAAGAAGAGCATGACGGCGAACAGCAGCATCATCGTGATGCCCGCGGCCTGCACCAGGCCGACGGGCGGCAGGTGGTCGCCGGGGCCGAAGCGGGCCACCATGTCGGCCTGGACCCGGGCGAGGTCGTCGGCCCCGCCGGACCAGGCCGCCGCCTTGCCCGGCTGGAGGGTCTGGAAGCCCATGCCGCCGAAGGCCGCGGTGACCATCGTGGCGGGCAGGGCCAGGCCGGCGCCGATCCGGAGCGACTTGCGGAAGAAGTCCTGCTCGGTGGTGCGCCTGCGCAGGTGGTAGGCGCTCACCCCGGCCATGAAGAACCCGGCGACGACCATCGCGCCGCTCAGGACGTGCCCGAAGGCGACGAGCGAGGCGGGGTTGGCGGTCAGCGCGCCGAAGTCGGTGAGGCGCAGCACGCCGTCCACGACCTGGTGGCCGACGGGGTGCTGCAGGAAGCCGTTGGCGATCAGGATCCAGAAGGCGCTGGCGTAGGCGGTCAGCGTCACGATCCAGATCAGCGCCAGGTGCGCCCACTTGTTGAGCCGGTTCCAGCCGAAGATCCACAGGCCGAGGAAGGTGGACTCGACGAAGAAGGCGACCAGCGTCTCGATCGCCAGGGCCGCGCCGAAGACGTTGCCCGCGAAGTGCGTCAGCCCGCTCCACGACATCCCGAACTGGAACTCCATCACCAGCCCCGTCACGATGCCCATGGCGTAGTTGATGATGTAGAGCTGGCCCCAGAACCGCACCATGCGCTGGTGCAGCGGGCTGCCGGTCAGCGTCGCCACCGTCTGCAGCACCGCGACCAGCGTCGCGAGTCCGAGCGTCAACGCGACGAAGAGGAAGTGCGCCCCCGCGGTCAGCGCGAACTGCAAGCGGGCCAGGTCCACCGTTTCCATGCCCCGACCCTCCCGGTACGGCATGCGCCGCCGCATCGGCCCACGGTTGCGTGGCGGGTACTCCTCAGGGCGTAAGCCATCCGGGCGTGACGAGACCGGCCTCGTAGGACAGGACGACCAGCTGGGCCCTGTCGCGCACGTTCAGCTTGGTCATGATGCGGCTGACGTGGGTCTTCGCGGTCGCGGGGCTGAGCACGAGCCGCGTGGCGATCTCGTCGTTCGACAGGCCGTGCGCGACCAGTTCGAGCACCTCGCGCTCGCGGTCGGTCAGCGAGTTGAGCTCCGGGCCGGGGGCGGGGCGCTTGACCCGGCCGGCGAACTCGGCGATGAGCCTGCGGGTGATCGAGGGGGCGATGAGCGCGTCTCCGCGGGCCACCACCCTGACGGCGTGGATGAGCTCGGCGGGCTCGGTGTCCTTGACCAGGAAGCCGCTGGCGCCCGCCTTGAGCGCGCCGTACACGTAGTCGTCGAGGTCGAAGGTGGTGAGGATGATCACCTTCGTGCCGGCCATGCGGGGGTCGGTGACGATCTGGCGCCCGGCCTCCAGTCCGTCGAGCTCGGGCATCCTGATGTCCATGAGCACCACGTCGGGGCGCAGCTCGCGGGTCCTGGCCACGGCCTCGACGCCGTTGGCGGCCTCGGCGACCACCTCGATGTCGTCCTCGTCGGACAGGATGGACCGGAACCCGGCCCGCACCAGCGTCTGGTCGTCGGCCAGCAGGACGCGGATCACAGCGGCAGCTCGGCGACGACGCGGTAGCCGCCCTCGGGGCGCGGCCCCGCCTCCAGCGTGCCGCCCAGCGCGGCCGCCCGCTCCTTCATGCCCTGCACGCCGTACCCGCTTCCTCCCGTGAAGACGGCGGAGGGCCCGTCGTCTTCCACTGTTATCGCTATCTTTCCGGATTCTTCGGTGATGGTGAGCCGGGCGCTTCCGGCCGCCGAATGGCGGGAGACGTTCGTCAGCGCCTCGGAGACGATCCGCGCGGCGGCGAGGTCCACCTCGACGGGAAGGTCGCCGTGCGAGACCCGCCTGGTGACGTCGAGGCCGGTGCGCCGGACCAGCTCGTCGAGCTGCCGCAGCCCAGCCGTGGGAGCGGTCGGCGCCCTCTCGTCCACCTGCCGCAGGACGCCCAGGGTGGCGCGCAGCTCCCGCAGCGTCTCCTTGCTGGTCTCCTTGATCGCCCGAAGCGCCGCCTCGGCGTCCTCCGGCCGCTTCCTGATGCCGTGGAGCGCCGCCCCGGCCTGCACGTTGATCGACGAGATGTTGTGGCCGAGCACGTCGTGCAGCTCACGCGCGATGCGCAGCCGCTCCTCGGTCTCCCTGCGCTTGGCCTCCTCCTCCTTGCTGTGCTCGGCCTCGGCGGCCCGCCGTTCGGCCTCCTGGAGGTAGGCGCGCCGGTTGCGGGTCACGCCGCCGCTCGCCACCACGGCCACCATCCAGCCGGCGATCATGAGGAACAGGCTGTCGTCGACGTGCCGGACGCCGCCGGTCTCGCCCAGCCCCATGCCCAGCAGCGCCATGCCCGCGACCGTGGCCGCGGCCACCAGGTGCCCGAGGTCGGCGGCGGTGTAGAGGGCGAGCATGGGCGCCACCAGGACGGGCCCGTCCTGGGCGGAGAGGGGGTAGTAGACCGCGGTGGCGATCATCACGACGAGCAGGACGGCGACGGGATGGCGGTGCCTGAAGAACAGCGCGCCGGCCGCCACCAGCGGCAGGACGACGTCGAGCACGGTGAGGGTGACGCCTGACTTCATCAGCGCGGTGATCGCGGACCCGAGCAGGATGACCGTCACCGCCGCGATCGTCACTCTCATGCGTCCATTCTGTCGCGCCGACCGGCGCCGGACGGCCTCCCGATCCACCGCCTGGGCCATACCCCGCCTTCATCGCAGAACGTAGCGAAATGCTTCCACCTGTCCCAGACCGAGGCGGGCCTGCGCGGCCGGCTTCTCCCTGGCCGCGGTGATCGCCAGGCCGCTCGGCGGCGCCCTGTCCGACAGGGTCGGCCCGGTACGCGTCCTGGCTACTTCCCGCCCCTGGTCATGGGGGCCGTCTACACCGTCACCGGCGCCTACGCTCACGGCCCTTGCCGCTCTCCTCTACACATTGAAGGCATTTCGGCCGGGTAAGGGATCGGAATGAGCACACAGGATGAGCGCCGCCGGCCCGAAGACGAGCTTCGCCGGCTCGACGAGGACATCGCGAAGCTGAAAGGGTCGACCGCCGAGATTCGCGCCCAGGTCAGGGACATGGGCGCGACGGATGCGATCGAGCGGGCGGCGATGCTGAGCATGGCCGACGAGCAGGACGTCCTGATCTCCGAGCTCGAGGTGAGACGGGAGCGGCTACGCGCCCGCCTCGGCTCCTCTTAGCGTGCGGCCGACCTCGTGAAGGTGGCGGAGCGCCTGGCCGTAGGAGCTGAACACGCCCGACTCGACGTACTCCACCCCGAGGTCCTCGCAGTACGCCCGCACGATCGGCCGGGCCCTGCGCAGGTTGGGCGTGGGCATGTTCGGGAACAGGTGGTGCTCGATCTGGTGGTTGAGCCCGCCGAACACCACGTCGGCCAGCCAGCCGCCGCGGACGTTGCGCGAGGTCAGCACCTGCTTGCGAAGGAAGTCCAGCTCGTCGGCGGCGGTGAGCACCGGCATGCCCTTGTGGTTGGGCGCGAACGTGCAGCCGAGATAGACACCGAAGACCGCCTGGTGCACCAGCGTGAACACCACGGCCATGCCGAACGGCAGCACGCTGAAGATCAGTCCGAAGTACCACACGAAGTGCAGCACCAGCAGCGTCCCCTCGAGGCCGCGCCGCCGCATCGCCTTGGTGCGCAGCGCCTTGAAACTGGCCACGTGCAGGTGCCAGCTCTCCAGCGTGAGCAGCGGGAAGAACAGGAACGCCTGCCAGCGCGCCACGAACCTGGGCAGGCCGCGGGCGCGCTCCACCTGGTCGGTCGACCAGACGATCACCGCGGGTGAGACGTCGGGGTCATGGTCCTCGTGGTTGGGATTGGCGTGGTGGCGGGTGTGCTTGTCGGTCCACCAGCCGTAGCCCATGCCGATCAGCAGGTTGCCCACGAGGCGGCCGGCGAACTCGCTCGGCCGGCGGGTCCGGAACACCTGCCGGTGCGCCAGGTCGTGTGCGGCCAGCGCCACCTGCGCGAACGCCAAGGCCAGCGCGAAGGCCACGAGCAGCTGCCACCAGGAGTCGCCCACCAGGACGAACGCCACCCAGCCGCAGGCGAAGAAAAGGCCCACCAGGCTGAGGCGAAGCGTGTAGTAGAGAGGCCGCCTGTCCAGCAGGCCGGCTTCGTTGATCTTGCGTGCCAGTCGTGCGAAGTCGCTGCCGCGGGCTTCGACGGTGACGGGGACGTCGGTCACGGGGCTCCTCATGAGCGTCGGACAATGGCCCCACCCTTGCGTGCACTCCCGTACCAGGGCAATCGATCGTCAGTTCGGTGGTCTCGTGTCGGGGTCGCGTCGGCCAGACTGGAGAGATGATCTACGCCGGCACCCCGCTCACCGATGCTGTCCGCCGCGCCGTCACCTCCGTCTGGGGCATCCCCGCCGGCGACGGTGAGCGCCTGCACGGGGGCGAGGAGTCGGCCGCCTACCTGCTCGGCGAGTACGTGGTCCGGGTGGGCCCCGTGTCACGCGCCGCCGCCGACGCCGAATGGTGCCACGCCGTCGCCCGCCGCGCCGCCGACCGGATGCCCGAGGCCGTGGCCCCGCTGCCCACCCCCACCGGGGACACCGTCATCAGGGTCGACGGCCGCCTCGTCTCGCTCTGGCCGTACGTCGAGGGGAGCTGGCCCGACTCCGACGAGCCCGAGCAGCGCGCCCAGGGCGCGCGGCTGCTGGCCCGCCTGCACGCCGCCCTGGCCGACTGCCGTCCCGGCCCGCGCCCGTCACCCGCCTTCCAGGAGTCAGGCCTGTACGGCGAGCCGCCCCGCGACGCCGCCGGCCTCGACGACCCCGCGTTGGACCGGTGGCTGGCCGAGTTCCACCGCACGCACCCGGTCAGGCACCCGCTCCACGGCGACTACTACACCGGCAACACCCTCGCCAGGAACGGCGCCGTCGTCGCCGTCCTCGACTGGGACGAGACGTTCGTCGGCGCCCCCGAGGTCGAGCTGGCCGCCGCCGCGCTGGAGTGGGGCGACGACGAGCTGGGCGCCGGCAAGGAGTTCGTCGACGCCTACCTCGCCGCCGGCGGCACCGCGGCCCCGCTGACGGAGGAGGAGCTGGCCCAGCTGATCAGGCACAAGCTGCGCCGCGAGTACGCCTACTTCCACAAGGCCGTCGCCGCAGGGGTGGTCCACGACGAGGAGGACCTCGACTACCACCGCGAGCGCGTCGCCCTCTTCCACAGCCTGGCCCCCTGACGCGAGCCGTTCCCGGGTCGCTCCCCGCCCGCGCGGTGCGCTACCCGGTCTGGCCGGTCGGCCGGCGGCTCGTGCCCACCGCGCGCGCGAGGCGGCGCCAGGACAGCGCGATCGTGACGATCACGACGAGCCCGGCGGCCGCCGCCCACCACCAGGCGGCCCGCCACGGCCGGGGAGGCTCGGCCGGCAGGCCGACACCCACCAGCGCGTCCTTGAGGAAGGCCGGGGCCCGGTGCCAGCCCGTCCGGACGACGTGCCGCTGCGCCGGGGTGTGGACGAGGGGGGCACCCACGGCGTACGGATACAGATCCTGGACGACTTCGGAGTCGTCCTCCGGCAGGTGCCAGGCGAGGCGGTAGCGCGGCCCCAGGTCGCCGGGCGGGGGAGCGGGACGGAACTCGCCCGGCAGCTCGGCGACCAGCGCGACGGTGACCGCCGAGCCCTCCCGGACCAGGTCCAGGCTCGCCGCCGTCCGCTCGTCGTCCGGGCTGATGCGGAGGGGGACGGAAAGCCCCGGGCCGGTGAGGACCCCGCTGTCCACACCTTTCGCCAGGGCGGGCGTCGCTGTCCCGAGAAAGGCGAGAAGAAAGGAGAAAAGAAAGGCGAGAAAGAATCCCGTGCGGGTCATGACTCCATTACACGCTGAAACCGCGGCGAATGTCATTGATAGTTGCGCTACTTCTGGATTTCCGAAATTCCTTGACGGGGCGCGGCCGTGGATCCAACACTATGGAAGTTCTTGTGACTCACCACCTGGAAAAAAAGGGGGACGCGTGGTCGCGACTCTTTCCGAAATCGTGCGGTTAGCTCCCGACGGGGCCCGCGTCACCATCACCCTTCCGCCCGAGGCCGACCAACTGGCCTGGCACGCGCACACCCGGTTCGCCGGTCCCCCGCTGGTCCAGAGCTTCGACCTGGCCCCCGCCGGCCAGCGGCAGGTGATCCCGAGGAAGATCTTCCCCGGCGGCAAGGTCGAGACGTTCCGCCGCTCGGGCTTCGACCTGGTGCTGTACGAGGCGGCCGACCGTACCAACAGCTGCCTGGTGTGGGCGGGGCCGCACAACGAGGCGACCACCTGGTTCGGCGGCCCCGCCCCCCGCCGCGCCGTCCTGAACCGCCTGGTGGCGAACCTGACCTTCGCCGACTCGCCGGAGGGCGCGCGGCTGGTGCCGGCCGACGCGGTGGCGAACCTCCAGCAGTCCACCACCGTGCTCATCGGCAACAGCGAGCGGATGGTCATGATGGTCAAGGACGCCCGGGGCGCGCGGGAGGAACTGCCCACCTGGAGGGGCGCGACGCAGGGCGACGCGGAGGTGTGGAAGGAGCCGCTGGGCCTCGACCCCGAGCAGGCCGACGCGGTGCGCGGCACGCCGTTCGAGTGGCGCTACATCATCGCCAACGCCACCTCCATCACCGAACTCGTCTTCCACCGGCGGGCGGCCGAGGCCGCGCAGCTCAGAAGCACCGAGGAGCACGACAAGGCCGCCGCCGTCCTGGCGGGCGTGAAGGCCGTGTGGGGCGGATGAGCCTCGCCACGGCTCTCGCCCTGCTGTCCCTGCTCCTGTCGGTCTTCGCGATCCTCGCGGTCGGCGCCGTCTACGCCCGGCTGCGGATGATGGAGCAGACCGTGCTGAAACCGGGGCGCGACCGGCTCGACGACGAGGTGCGCGAGGCGCCGCCCGCGCTCAGGCCCGGCCGTGACCAGGACGGCACGCTCGTCCTCATGCTCGACGCCTCCTGCTCCATCTGCCGGCAGGTCTGGGCCGCCGCGGCGGCCGTGTCGCGGTCCAGGACGCGCGTCGTCGCGGTGTTCTCCCACGCGGACTCGGCCCAGGGTTTCGACGGACCCGTCGAGAAGGTGGCCGATCCCGACCTGTGGACCGCCCTCCACGAGGGATACACCCCGTGCGTGCTCGCGGTCGACGCCACGGGACGGATCACGGACCGGCGGTTCGTCTACGCCGACACCGACCTGCCCACCCTGTTCCACGACCTCATCCCCTCCCTCTCGACCTCCGGGAGCAGCCATGCGTCTTGACCTCATCCCTTCGGCCGAGACCGCGCCCGAAGGCGCGGCCCCGAGCCTCGTCCGCAGCCTCATCCCCGACGCCCCGGTCGCCCGCCGGACCGTGCTGCGCGGCCTGGTGGTCGGCGCGATCTCCGCCACGCTGGTGCCGTTCGAGTGGGTCCTGTCCAAGCGGGCCGCCCACGCCGCCGGGCCCACCTCGGAGTGGACCGCCGCCAACTGCAGTGACGGCTACCCCTACGGGTACGGCGAGGGCGCCAACAACTGGTGGGTGGACAACAAGAAGGTCTGCTTCGGCGGCTGGCGGATGGGCAGCTACCCCTGCTCGTCCGGGTCGAGGGGATACCACTTCGAAGGCTGGCGCGGCTACTACGACGAGGGCTACACCTCCACGCGCGTCACCACCTGCAGCAGGCGCAACGCCTGGCGGTGGACCTCCAGCGGCACCACCTACCGCTGCTCCGACGCCAGCACCTTCGTCCGCTGGAACGACGGCGACAGCTACACCGGCCTGACGATCGCCATGTGCTTCCTGTGATCGCACTTCGCAGGCTGGGCCTTCACCCCGTCGTCCTCGCGGCGCCGATCGTGCTCGGCGCCGCGGTGCCGTGGGCGGTGAAGGCCCCGGCCTTCCTCCTGTTCCTCTGGGCGGGCCTCAACGCCGGGTACGCCAACTCCGGCAGCACTTGAAGCCACAACTCGGCATTCCTGCTGAGCGCGTCGGTCTGGCGCGGTTCTGGTGCGTTGGCCTACTTCGGTGTCGGCCTGCTGCTCGGGGCGTCGAGCGTCGCCCTCGTCGCCGGGGCGATCGGTGGCGTGCTCCAGGCGCTTCTTCCGCCGTACGTCCGGCTCGCGGGCCTGGCCCTCCTGGCGGTGGTGGTTTTCCTGCGGGAGGCGGGCCTGATCACGCTGACGGTCCCGGAGAACCGGCGGCTCGTGCCCGAGCACGTGCTCGGCCGCGGCCGGGTGCTGGGCGGCATCCAGTTCGGGTTCGAGATGGGGACGGGCATGCGCACGTACTCCCCGTCGGCCCTGCCTCACCTGGTGCTCGTGTCGCTGCTGCTCGCCGTGCCGTTCTCCGGCGCGATGGCCGCGGCGGTGGGCTTCGCCGCGGCGCGCTGGATCATGGCGGCGGCCAGCATCACCCACGGTGACGACGGGGAGTGGACGGAGCTCTGGCTCGGCAACCAGCGGCTGCTGGCCGTCGCGACCGCGGTCGGGACCATCGCTTCCCTGCTGCTCGGCCTCTGGGCGGCCGGATGGTGAAGGCACTCGTCGTCGTCCACGACAGCGGGTGCGGCGGGTGTTCGGCCATCGCGTCGGCGTTGTCCGGCGTGCTGGCCCCGCCCGTGCTCGTCCGTTCCTGCCGCGACCCGCACCTGCCACGGGAGTTCCCCGTGCTGCGCGGGGAGGTCCCGTGCGCCCGCCCGCTGGCGATCGCCCTGACGCAGGACGGCCGGGCCGAGCTGCTGAGCGGGTTGCGGCTGATGTGGCGGGGAGCGCTGCTGGTCGCCCCCGGCCGCCGCCGCGCCGCTTTCCGGCTGGCCGTCACCGTCCTGAGAACCCGGCGCCGATCCACGACCGGATGACCGCCCCTCGCGCCATTCTTTCGCACGGCTTTCCGGCCGTTCCTTTCGCCATTCCTTCTTTTCTCGCGGCGCCGGAGGGAGAAACCGCCGGGCATTCAGGCCGGGTTCTCCGCGTGGGTCAGCGTCTCCCGGCCGAGGAAAATGGTTCACGCGGCCGGACGGCCCTGCGCGACATGCGGAGACTTTCCTACCTTCTCGAGGGAGCCGGGTTCGCGCGGCGGGCGGGGAAGCCGTGGGTGCGCGCGGCGATCACGACGGCCGGCACCGGCGTCAGGAGCACCAGGACGGTCCACGGGAAGGAGGCGGCGCCCAGGAGGTTCAGCAGCACGCCGCCGGCCACGCCGCCGCCCGCCATGGCCGCGTTCCACAAGGTGACGAGCATCGCCTGGGCCGTGTCGGCCGCCTCGCCACCCGCCTGGCCGACGGCGGTCTGCAACAGGGTGGGGACGCCGCCCCAGCCGAGCCCCCACAGCGTCACCGCGACGTAGACCAGGGCGGGGCTGCCGGCCGGCACCGCCAGGGCGGCGGCCGCCACGGCGACCAGGACGGTGCCCGCGACGGTGAGCGCGCGCAGCCGCCGGTCGATGTGCGCGCCGACGATCCAGATGCTCACCAGGGAGGCGGCGCCGAACAGCAGCAGGACGAGGTCGACCGAGTCGCCCATGCCGAACCGGTCGAGGAAGGTGGCGATGTAGGTGTAGAGGATGGTGTGCGCCAGAACGAACACCAGCGTGACGACCAGGATGGGAGCCACGCCGGGGACGGTGAGGGTACGCAGGATCGGCGGCCGGCCGGCACGCCGCTGTCCGGGCTGGTCGGGGACCGCCAGCAGGATCCACGCGACCAGGACGACGGCCAGCCCGGTCATGACCGAGAACGTCACCTGCCAGCCGAGCACCCCGCCGAGGAAGGTCCCCGCGGGCACGCCCAGCGACAGCGCGAGCGGGATGCCCGCCATGACGACCGCGATCGCCTTGCCCTGCAGGTGGTCGGGGGCCAGCCGGCGGGCGTACCCGGCCAGCAGGGCCCACACCAGCCCCGCGGCCACCCCGGCGACGAACCTGGCCGCCATGGTCAACGGGAAGGACGCCGAGACCGCCGTCACCGTGTTGGCGACGGCGAACCCCGCCACCCCGGCCAGCAGCAACCGCCTGCGCGACCACCCCGCTGTGGCGGCGGAGAGCGGGATCGCCGCGACCGCCGTGCCGATCGCGTAGATCGTCACGGACTGCCCCATCGCTGACACGCTGACGCCGAGGTCGGCGCTCATCGCGGGAAGCACGCCGGCGGGCAGCGCCTCGGTCAGAACGGTGATGAAGGCGGCCGTGGTCAACGCCAGAAGCGCGGCGAGCGGGAGTTTCCGGTCATCGGTGGCGGCGCGGGGACCGACAATGGTGTCGTGATCTCTCATGGCTCGTATGCTCAAACCATCACATAGATGTGAAGGTCAATGTGACGAGGTGTGAGGTGGAGCACATGCGCATCGGAGAGCTGTCCGAGCGGACCGGCACGCACCGCCGGCTGTTGCGCTACTACGAGGAGCAGGGGCTGATCGCCCCCGACCGCTGCGCGAACGGCTACCGCACCTACGACGAGCGTCTCGTCGACCGGGTCCTGCAGATCAGAGGGCTGCTCGACGCGGGCCTGCCGACCAGGATCATCAAACAGATCCTGCCCTGCCTCGACAAGCCCAGAATCATCCACTTCACCGACGCGACACCGGAGATGCTCTCCACTCTGGAACAGGAGCGCGATCGCATGACCCGGCGCATCTCCTGCCTGACCCGCAACAGGGACGCGATCGCCGACTACCTCGACGCCGTCCGCGCCGACGCCGCACCCGGCCCGGCGCCCGAGCCCCCCGCGACCCCCTGACACGCCTTGGCGGGCCGCGCACGGCCCACGCCCTCAGAAGGTGATCTCGTCGACCCGCGCGATCCTGGCGCCCGAGGCGGCCAGCTCCCTCTCCACCTCGGCGGCGATCTCGCCGGCCGGCCGGTCGGCGTCGTAGGTGGCGTGGGCATCACTGACCAGCGTCACCTCGTGGCCGAGGGCCAGCGCCGTGAGCGAGGTCTCGCGGACGCAGTACTCGCTCTGCATGCCCGCCACCACCACGTGGCCGGCCGGCGGCAGCAGGTCGATCAGGTCGGTGTTGGCGAAGGAGTCGGGGACCTCCTTGTCGATGACGGGCTCACCCTCGAGCGGCCGGTGGACCAGCTCCCACCCCGGCGAACCCGGCACGTCGGGATCGCGGGGCCCGCCGTTGTTGCGGACCCAGACCACCGGCTCGCCGGCGGCACGCGCCCGGTCGAGCAGGGCGCCGATCGCCGTTGACACGCTCTCCCAGGCCGGGACGGGGGTGGGGGGCTCCAGCATGTTCCGCTGGACGTCGATGAGCAGAAGCACCCGAACACCGTATCGAATCACTGCGCGCGGCGCCATGACAGCCGCCGCCAGTCCATGACAGCGATATGACAGCGGCGCCGTGCAGGGTGAGCGGCATGACACACGTTCTCATCGTCGGCTCCGGGCCGACCGGACTGACCCTCGCCATCGAGCTGGCCCGCCGCGGCGTCGACCTGCGCATCGTGGAGAAGTCTCCCGTGCACCCCGAGGGTGTGCGGGGCAAGGGGCTGCAGCCGCGCACGCTCGAGATCTTCCACGACATGGGGGTCATCGACGAGATCCTGGCGACGGGCGCGGTCTATCCCCCGCTGCGCGCCTACAAGGACGGGCAGACGGTGTGGGAGGGCCGCATGCACGAGCCGAAGGAGCCCAGCGCGAGCGTGCCGTACCCGATGGTGATCATGCAGCCGCAGTGGCGCACCGAGCGGATCCTCAGGGAGCGGCTGGCGCGGCTCGGCCACGAGGTGGAACTGGGCGTGGAGGTCACGGCGTTCGAGCAGGACGCCGAGGGGGTGACGGCCACGCTCGCCGACGGCGAGCGGATCAGGTGCGCCTACCTGGTGGGCGCGGACGGCGGGCGCAGCACCGTGCGCAAGGCGCTGGGCGTCGGGTTCGTGGGGGAGACGTTCGAGAGCGAGCGGATGCTGCTGGCCGACGTGAAGGTCCCCGACGTCGACAGGGAGCACTGGCACCTGTGGGGCGACATGGCGAGCCGCAAGCTCGACGTGAGCCTGTGCCCGCTGCCGGGAACGGACCTGTTCCAGCTCACCGCCCCCTACACCGGGGAGGACGACGTGACGCGGATCCTGGACGAGCACGCGGGCGTGAAGCCGACGGAGGTGGTCTGGCGGTCGGAGTACCGGGTCAACATCAGGATGGCCGAGCGGTTCAGGGTGGGCAGGGTCTTCCTGGCCGGCGACGCGGCGCACGTCCACTCGCCCGCCGGCGGCCAGGGGCTGAACACCGGCGTGCAGGACGCCTACAACCTCGGCTGGAAGCTGGCCGTCGGCTCCGAGCCGCTGCTCGACAGCTACGAGCAGGAGCGGATGCCGGTCGCCGAGCACGTGCTCGGGCTGAGCACCCGCCTGCTGAGGGAGGGCGACCACACACGGGACGAGGAGACGCAGCAGCTGACCCTCGGCTACTGGTACGGCCCGCTGTCGGAGGGGCCACGCGGCGGTGAGCGGGTGCCGGGCGTGTACGGCGGCGGCCGGTTCACGCTGCTCGCCGACACCACCGAGCGATACGGCGACGCGGTGCGGGTGCTGCCCCCGCTGCCGGGCCAGGAGGGCGTGCTGCTCGTCCGGCCCGACGGCTACGTCGGCTACGACGGCGACGAGGCGGGCGTGCGCGCCTACCTGTCACGGCTCGGCGTGGAGACCGCGTAGCGAGCGTGCGCCCACCGGCACGGCGTTGCGTGCGCCCACCGGCACTGCGTTGGGGGCGCCCACCGGTTCACGGCTCGGTGTCGAGACCGCGTAGCCGACGGGCCTCGGCCACCATGGCGGCCGCCTCGGGGGCGGGCCGCCACGCCGCCGCGCCCTCCAGCACGGTCGCCCGCACGGTCTTGTCGTCGCACCCCGCCGTCAGCTCCAGCGCCATGTCCGCGTGGTCGCGCGAGCCCGACGCCGTGGCCAGCTCCAGATGGATGAGCGCCACCAGCTGCGCGGGCGCTCTCTCGACGAGCGTCAGCGCCTCGCGCAACAGCTTCGCGGCCGTCACGGGATCGCCGCCGCGCCGCGCCAGCTCGCCCCGACCGTGCAGGACGCGGGCGCGGGCCACCGGGTCGGACTCGGCCGCCTCCCACGCCTGGTCGAGCGCCGCCCCGGCGGCGGCGAAGTCGCCGAGCCTGGCATGCAGCTGGGCCAAGCGCACCCTGAGCATCACGGGGCCGGGGATCGCCTCCAGGCCGCCGATGGCCGTGGCGTGCCGTACGGACTCCGTGGCGAAGGACAGCGCTCGGGCCGTCTCGCCGCGGTTCTCCGCGGCGAGGGACAGCCAGGTGAGGGTCATGGCCTTGCCCCAGCGGTCGCCGGTCGCGCTGTAGCCGTCGAGGGCGGTCGCCAGCAGGGCGTCGGCCGCGCCGGGCGTGCCGTACTCGAACTCGACGATGCCCGCGATCAGCCGCACCGTCGACCTGATCCACGGGTCGGGGTGGTCGCCGAGCCTGGCCAGCGACCCTCGCACCCGCGCCATGACGTCGCCGGGCGCGGCGGCCGCGCCGGTCAGCCCCCACCAGGCCAGCGCCGCGGGATGGTCGGAGGCCAGCAGCGCCGGACCCGGCTCGCCGCCGATGATCGCCGCGCACAGCTCGGCCGCGAACCCGTCCCCCGCGGGCATCCTGGACGCCCACGCCCGGGCCTCCCGCCGCCGGCCCCGCATGATCCACAGCCAGGTCCTGGCCAGGAAGAGCCTGAGCGGATCGCCGGTACGGCCGAGGGCGGCGTCGAGGTTGGCCTGCTCGGCCTCGAACACCGCCAGCCCTTCGAGCTGCCGTTCCGTCCTGAGGGTGGCGTCGGCCCGCTCGGCCAGCGCGGTGTAGTAGCGGTCGTGGGCGGCCACGACCGACGGGTCGTCGAGCTTCTCCGCGGCGTAACGGCGCACGGTCTCCAGCACGGTGTAGCGCTCGCCCGTGAACGTCACCAGCGACTTGTCCACCAGCGACTCGATGCCGGGCCCGCACACCTCGCGCACCGCCTCGTAGGTGGCACCGCCGGAGAACACCGACATCCTGGCCAGCAGCCGCCGCTCGCCGGGCGACAGCAGCTCCCAGCTCCAGTCGATCACGGCGCGCAGCGTGCGGTGCCGGGGCTCGGCCGTACGGCTGCCGCGCAACGACAACCGGTCACCGAGCTGGGCGGCCAGCTGCGCGGGCGACAGGGTCCGTAGCCGCGCGGCGGCCAGCTCGATCGCCAGCGGGATGCCGTCGAGCTCGCGGCAGATGTCCGCCACACCGGACAGGTCGAGCCCCGACCTGGCGGCGGCCGCGCGGTCGCGGAACAGCTCGACGGCCGCCACCTCGTCCAGCGGCGGCACGGCGTGCAGGTGCTCGCCGGTGATGTCCAGCGGCTCCCTGCTGGTGGCGATGACGCGCAGCCCCGGGATCTCGGCCAGCAGCCGCGCCGCCACGTCGGCCGCCTGGTCGATCACGTGCTCGCAGTTGTCCAGCACGATCACCGGGGAGGTGCCGCGCAGCGCCGCCACGGGATCGGCGGCCTTCACCGCGCTGGACAGCGCGGTCAGCACGTCCGACGCGGGCGCGAGCGGGATCAGCCACACACCGTCGGGAACCCTGAGAGTGGCGGCGGTCTCGATCGCCAGCCGCGTCTTGCCCGCGCCGCCCGGACCGGTCAGCGTGACCAGCCTGGCGACGCCGAGCAGCTCGCGCACCCTGGCCACGTCGGCGGCACGCCCGACGAAGCTGGTCAGCTGGGCGGGCAGCGTCGAGCCCGGATCCTCCCGCAGCGCCGCCTCGTAGGCGTCGAGCAGCTCGCGACCGGGGTCGGTGCCGAGCTCGTCGGCCAGCCGCCGCCTGATCCGCTCGAACACCTCCAGCGCCTCCGCCCGCCGCCCTGCCGACAGCAGCGCCCGCACCAGCAGCGCGTGGTACGGCTCCCGCAGCGGATGCGCGGCGACCAGCCCCTCGAGCTCGGCCGTCGCGTCGACACCCCGCGCCAGGTCGGCCCCGATCCGCGTCGCGAGCGTCGCCAGGCGCAGCTCCTCGAGGTGGGCGGCGGGCGCGACGGCGAAGAGCAGGCCGGAGGCGTCCGCGAGAGCCGTACCGCGCCACAGAGACAGCGCCTCCTCGGCCGCGCCCTCGCGCGCCAGCCGCTCGAACCGCCACGCGTCGACGTCGTCGGCCCGCACGTCGAGCAGGTAGCCGGACGGATGCGTGACGATCAGGCCAGGAACCTCCCTGCGTGCGCGCGAGACGAGCGACTGGAGCGCGGCGGCCGGGTGCGCGGGCGGGTCGTCCTGCCAGAGGTCGTCGACGAGGCGTTCGGCCGCCACCACCCTGCCGGGGTCGAGCGCCAGCCTGACCAGCAGCGCGCGCGGCAGGGCGCCGCGAACCGTCGCGCCTGGCACGTGGAGGGGGCCGAGTATCCCGATGCGCATGCCCACATCCAAGCGTGCCCCTTCCGGACACCGTCACCGACCCCGTCACCTGACCCGCTGCCCACCCGCACACCCTGCCGCCGGCCTCGTCACCTGACCCGCTGTCCACCCGCGAACCACGTCACCTGACCTGGTGCCCACCTCTGAACACCGCCACCGGACGGAGCGCGCCGATCGGCTACGCGTGCGGCCCCACGGTGATCGTGCCGATCGTCAGCCGAGGGGTGGCCTCCAGGATCTCGCCCACCCTGCCGACCTGCTCGTCCAGCTCCTTCAGCTGCGCGGCGCTCAGCTCGTCGAGCGGTTCCACGGTGACGTCCAGGCGCCTGCCGGACCGGCGCTGGTGCCACACCCCCGCCACGATCCCGTCGACCAGCAGCACCGGATAGTTGCCCGCCTGTCCGCCGCCCAGCGCGCGGTCCCACGCCCTGCCGGGGAACAGCTGCTCGCGCGGATGCGAGCCGACCACGAAGGCGTCGAAGTACGGCAGCAGCCGCACGCCTCTCGCCGGCTCGCTGGCCGCCTCGGTGTCGCCCGCGTTCACCCAGCCGCCTTCGACCTCGTCGAGCGCCGCCCGCTCGAACACCCTGGCCGCCCAGGTGACGGGCGCCGCCAGCCATCGGGCGAAGTGCTGGGGCGTGGCCGGGCCGTAGGAGTGGAGGTAGGCCCTGAGCAGCTCGGCCTGCGCGGTCCCGGGGTCGGCGGGCCGTACGTCCGGGCTGGTGTAGGTCACCTTGCGGCCCTGGTTGGGCCCGAACGCGAGCACGCCCCGGTGCGCCGCCAGGTGGGTCGCCTGGCGCCAGCGCGACCACTTCGTCTGGAAGGCGTCCATGACGCGGTCGCCCGCCCAGGGGCCCGCGATGTCGACGACCGCCTCGTCCAGCTCGTCGATCGTGAGTGCCCGGTCCTTGAGCGCGCTGCCGATCGCCTCGACGACCTTCTCGATCTGGTCGGGGGTGAGCAGGTCGACGCGCCCCGCGGGGATGGACGAGAGGGCGCCCGTCCACATGGCCAGGTCGGCGGTGGGGAGCAGGTGCACGGTGCCGCGCGGGCCGTACGTCTTGGTCAGGCTGCGCTCGGTCCACAGCGCCTCGCGGACGTCCACCCTGGTGGTGCCGGGCAGCCGGAGGCTGACCGACAGCTCGGCGGCGGACAGGATCTGCGCGTGCGCCCCGCACATCGCGGCGACGACGTCGGCGGGGCCGCCCTGCTGGGGGAAGTGGCGCGCGAGACGACGGGCGTTCCAGTTCATGGTCTCAGCGTAGGAGCCATTGCGGCACGATTCGTTCCGCTATTCATGCGGAGCGAATCGCTCCGATAGAGTGGGTGCATGAGAGCGATCGTGATGGACGAGTTCGGCGGGCCCGAGGTGTTGCGGCCACGCACGGTTGACGACCCTGCCCCCGGCGAGGGCCAGGTGCTGGTGGAGGTGGCGTTCGCGAGCATCACCTTCGTCGAGACCCAGGTGAGGGCGGGAACCGGGCCCTTCGCGCCGCCCGCGCTGCCCCGCACGCCCGGCAACGGCGTCGGCGGCAGGATCGTCGCCGTCGGTCCAGGCGTCGACCAGGGGCTGGTCGGAACGACAGTGGTGACGACCACCGGCGGCGCGGGCGGTTACGCCTCGCTGGCCGTGGCCGCCGCCGCCGATGCCGTACCCGTGCCGGACGGCGTGCCGCTGCGCGACGCGGTGGCGTTGCTCGCCGACGGGCGTACCGCGGTGATGCTCCACGAGCAGGCGGAGATCAAGCCCGGCGAGCGCGTCCTGGTGCTGGCCGCCGGCGGCGGCGTCGGCGGCCTGCTCCTGCAACTGGCCAAGGCCGCCGGGGCCGTCGTGACCGGGGCCGCGCGCGGCAAGCGCGAACTCGTGGAGCGCTTCGGCTCCTACGTCGACTACTCGGCCGAAGGATGGGCCCGCTCCCTCGAGGTCGACGTGGTCTTCGACGGGGTCGGCGGCAACGTGGGCACCGAGGCGCTGACCGCCCTCCGCCCCGGCGGCCGAGCCAGCCTGTACGGCATGGCGAGCGGATCGTGGTCGAGGACGGACGGCCTGCCGATCACCGTCATCGAGCGCGGCGGACCGCCCAGCCAGGACGAACTTCGCCGGCTGGTCGCCAGGGCGCTGGAACTGGCCGCCGAGGGGCAGCTGGTGCCGACGATCGGGCAGACCTACCCGCTGGAGGAGGCGGCCGCGGCACACCGCGCGATCGAGACCCGCCAGACCACGGGCAAGACCCTGCTGGTCATCTGACCCCGGCACACCCGACCCGCCGGGGTTCCTCTCGCCGGCCGCGCCGGGCGGCACGGTTTCCCTATGTGATCCCGCCCGGCTTCCCTATGTGATCCCGCCCGGCGGCCGGGGTTTCCCTCCCCGATCGCGCCGAACCGGTCACGCCGGGCGGTCGCCGGTCCCCTCCTCGGTCACGCCGGGCGGTCGCGGGTCCCCCTATCTGATCGCGCCGAACGCGACCGCGGTGGTCGAGGCGATCACCGTGGTCAGCACGACCAGGAACAGCACCGAACGCATCGGATTGCGCCGCTGAGGCTTCGGTTCCTCCGGCTTGGCGTGGACATGTTGCGGCACGGGCGGCTTCGAGGGTGTCGGCGTGGCCTCCGGCGTCTTGACCGGTGGACGGGCGCGCACGGGCAGGACCGGCTCAGGACGGGGCGTGGGCCTGGGCGGCTTGCTTCTCGGCCGGGTGGGGGCGGGGGTCGGCTCGGGCGGCGGCGGCGGCTGCGGCTTCGGCTCGGGCTCGGGCTCCGGGGGCTGGGGGGTGGGGGAGGGCGGCGTGGGGGGCGCGGGGGGCGGCGGAGGGGGCTGGCAGGCGTCCGGCCCGACCTGGACCACCACGTTCGCCACGCTGATGCACACCGCGACGCCGACGCTCACCTCGACCGCGTTGTCACCGGGGCCCGGTGCCGTCACGCTCACCCACCCCTGCTCGTCCGCCTCGTCCTCGGGCGTGACGTCCTTCTGGTGCACCGCCACCGGGCGGGCGCCCGCCCGGCGCGCGAGGCGCGGACCGTAGCCGCTCCCTGCGGCGCCTCCGCGGGCCCCGATCGCCGGGTAGGCGGTGACCTTCTTCCGCGCCGCGACCGCCGGGCCGGAGACGGCGCTGTCGTGCGCCATGCTCGCCGGGTATGCGGTGACGTTCTTCGAGGCCGCGCCTGTCACGTCGGTGGTGACGTCCCTTTGGGCCGTGGTTGCCCGGCCGGGCGTGATGTTCTTCTGCGCCGTCGCTGCCAGCTCAGGGGTGACGTTCTTCGGGGTCGTGCCTGTCGCGTCGGTGGTGACGTTCCTCTGGGCGGTGGTCGCCGGGCCGGGGGTGATGTTCTTCGGGGTCGTGCCTGTCGCGTCGGGGGTGAGGTTCTTCCGCGCCGCCACCGCTGGGGCGGAGGCGGCGGTACCGCGGGTGCCGACCGCGGCGGGGGAGGTAGCGGTCTTGCGGGAAGCGGTCACGGGGTGGGAGGGGGCGATCTCTCGGGCTGCGGTCACGGGGTGGGACGTGGTGGTGCTCTTCCGCGGGTTGAGGAGGGCGGAGCCGGTGGTGGCGGGCGTGCGAGGGGAGACGGCGGTGGAGGTGGGAAGGGCGGAGCCGGTGGTGGCGGGCGTGCGAGGGGAGACGGCGGTGGAGGTGGGAAGGGCGGAGCCGGGGGCGGCGGGCGTGCGAGGGGAGACGGCGGTGGAGGTGGGAAGGGCGGAGCCGGGGGCGGCGGACGTGCGAAGGGAGAGGGCGGCGGAGGTCGGGAGGGCGGGGTCGGGGGTGGCGGACGGCTGGGGCATGGTGGGCAGGGCGGGGCCCAGGCAGAGCGCGCCCGCCACCAGTGCCGCCGCCCTCACGCGCTCCCCGCGATCCGCTGGAACTCCTGCAGCGCGGCCTGCAACGCCTCAGGCCCCACCGCCAGCGCCCCCGCGAACGCGTGCGAGATGTCCCAGGTCAGGTAGATGCCGACGCCCAGCATCCCTGCCATCGCCATCAGCGGCACCAGGGTGAGTCCGCGCGGCCGCGCCCCCGCGAGGAACGGGAAGACGATCACCACGATCCCGGTCAGCACGGTCAGCCACAGCAGTCCCGCGGGCGGCGTGGTGCCCGCGTCGGCGGCCCTGCGGCTGCGCGACGCCGACAGCTCCTCGACCTTGTCGAGCACCTGCGCCTTGGCGTTCGCGTCGAGCTCGGCCGCGTCGATCCTGTTGCGCAGCGCGTCGAGGCGCGCTCCGCCCTCGGGCGACATCCGGCCCTCCGCCATCAGCGGCCATTCGTCGCGCACGACGAACCTGACGTAGTCGTTCAGGCTCTGCCGTATCCACATCTTGTCGGCCTCGGGCAGGTCGCCGGCGGCCCAGTAGGTCTCCACCGCCGCCTGGCCTTCGGCGAAGGTGTTCTGGCGGGCGGCGTCGGCCGTGGTCCACGGCACGATGATGGCGATCGCGAACACCAGGAGGAAGAGCGCCGACAGCATCGCGCCCGCGTGGCCGGTGGACGGGCCACCCGGGTCGCGGTCCTCGGTGCCAAGCTTCCTGAACAGGAAGGCGGTGAGCGCGACCACGGCGACGGCGGCCGCCACGGCGGCAATCAGGGCAAGCATGACCCAGACTCTAGTGACTACGGTGTGTCACGTCGCGAACACGCAAAGATTTTCTCCGCGGCGTGTCGAGAACGCCCGGCGGTGTCCGACCAAGGGGCATGAACTACCTACTGACGATCTCCATGAACCCGGAAGCCGCGGGCACGCTGTCCGACGAGCAGCGCGACATGCTCGTCGAGCTGACCGGTCAGGCGGGGCAGGAGGTGTGCCCGGCGTGAACACCATCCAGAAGACCATCGACGAACTGGTCGCCTCGGGTGCCGAGAGCGGGGTCCAGGTCGCCGTCTACCGGCACGGCGAGCTCGTCGTCGACGCCACGGCCGGCGGCCTCGCGCCGTCCGCTCTCGTCTACAGCGCCTCCACCGGCAAGGCCGTCACCGCCACCGTCGTCCACGTGCTCGTGGCGCGCGGAGTGCTGTCCTACGACACGCCGATCGCCGCGCTGTGGCCCGAGTTCGGCGCGCACGGCAAGGCGGCGGCCACCGTACGGCACGCGCTCACTCACACCGTCGGCGTGCCCGCCGTACCGGAGGGCACCACGGTCGAGGACCTGAGTGACTGGGACACGATGTGCCGCGGCATCGCCGGCTCGGTGCCGTGGTGGGAGCCCGGCACGAAGACCGGCTACCACGCTCACACGTTCGGCTGGATCCTCGGCGAGGTCGTCCGCAGGGCGACGGGCAGGCCCGTCTCGCAGGTGCTCCGCGAGGAGATCGCCGAGCCGCTCGGCATCGCCGACGAGCTGTTCCTTGGAGTCCCGGCCGCCGCGCTGGGCAGGGTGGCCCGCCTCGACGACGCGCCTGGCAACGCCGCGATGCTCGCCGCCATGGGCGACTTCCCCGGCACGCCCCGCGCCCTCATGCCCGGCGCGGACTACGCCAACAGGGCCGACGTGCTCACCGCCGACATCCCCGCGGGCGGCACCTTCTCCGCCCGCGCGATCGCCCGGATGTACGCCGCCCTGCTCGGCGAGGTGGACGGCGTGCGCCTGCTGTCGCCCGAGCACCTGCGCGAGGTGACCGCGCCCGCCTTCACCGGCACCGACCAGCTCATGGGCAACCCGGTCACGTGGGCGCTGGGCTACGCGGCGGGCCGTCCCGGCGGCTCGCGCCCCGAGACCTCGTTCGGCATGGTCGGCATCAACGGGAGCGCGGCCTTCGGCGACACCGCGGCCGGGCTGGCGTTCGCGCTGACGAAGACCCGCTTCTCCCTCGCGGACGCGAGCACGGTCAACCAGATCCTGCCCCTCCTGCCGTGACCCGCCCGCCGCTCCACGCCCGGGCGCCAGGTCCCTGAAGCCCGGCCTCTGGGTCCTCGCGAGAGGAGGGAGTCCTGGGAAGCGGGCGTTGCAGCGAGTCAGCGGGAGGCGGATGCCGCGGTCTTCCCGTGGATCCGGGCACAGGGGACGGGTCGGTCGTTTCGGTAGCTCGGGGGTGGGAGTCGAGCCGCGGCTCCGGGGCGGGGGGTCGGGCCGCCCCGGGGTGATTCCGCGCGGCCTCAGGTCAGGTGCCGCAGGGTGTACGCCGGGTCGGCGTAGGCGCCGCCCTGGAGTGCCGGACCTTCCGTGCCGCCGAGCGTGCCGGCGTACGCCTCGGCGTCGTCCTGCGGCTGGTAGCCCTTGCTCAGCTCCCAGAAGCGCCGCGTGTTGGCCGAGACCGCGTAGAGCGTGCGGAAGCCCGCGTCCTTCCGCGTGAGCGCGTCGACGAAGAAGCCGGCGCAGTCCCCGGGGCTCAGCCAGGTCGACAGCTGGCGCGCGTCGGCGGGTTCGGGTTCGAGGCTGCCGATGCGCAGGCACACGACCTCCAGGCCGAACTTGTCGGCGTACAGCCTGCCGAGGGCTTCGACGGCCACCTTGCTCACGCCGTACAGGCCGTCGGGGCGGGGCGGCATGTCGGGGGAGACGGTCACGGCGGAGGGGTAGCACCCGGTCAGCCGGTTGCTGCTGGCGAGCACGACCCGGGGCACGCCCGCGCGCCTTGCCGCTTCGAGGACGTGGTGGGTGCCCAGCACGTTGCCTTCCAGCAGCTCGGGCAGCGGGGCCTCGTCGGGCACACCCGCCAGGTGCACGATCGCGTCGGCGCCCGCGACGATGCCGGCCACCGTCTCGGGGCTGTCGAGGACGGCCTGCCGTACCTCCTCGCCGGGGGCCTCGGGGGTCAGCGGCCTGCGGTCGACGAGCACCAGCCGGGTGGCCACCTCGCGCAGCGCCCTGCGGATCGCGGTCCCCACCAGCCCGGCGGCTCCTGTCAGTACCACGGTGTCCATAGCCATGCGCCGGAGTCTGTCACGCTCATTGACAAACAAAGTTTTTACGTACAACATTGTTTTTGCGATGAGAGACGTCCTGTACCTGGAACAGATCGAGCAGGCCGAGGCCCTGCTCAAGCCGCAGCGCATCGAGGTGCTGCGGCAGCTGGCCGAGCCGCGCACCTGCACCGAGGTCGGCGCCCGGCTCTCCCAGACCCCGCAACGCGTCTACTACCACGTCAAACGGCTGGTGGAGGCCGGGCTGGTCGAGCAGGTGTCCGAGCGCAAGGTGCGCGGCATCAGCGAAGGCATCTACCAGGCCACCGCCCGCTCCTACTGGCTCTCGCCCCGTCTCGTCGGGCGCATCGGCGGCCTGAGGAAGGCGCAGGACGAGCTGTCGCTCGGCTACCTCCTCGACCTGATGGAGGAGGTCCAAGCCGACATCGCGGCCCTGGATCGCACGGCCTCCGAGCTGCCGTCCATCGGCGTCTCGGGGGAGATCAGGGTGCCGCCCGAGCGGCGCCAGGAGTTCATGAACGACCTGCGCGACGCCCTGCAGGACCTCTTCACCCGATACGGCGGCGCCGAGGGCGACGCCTTCAAGCTGGCCGTGGCCTGCTACCCCAAGGGAGAGACACATGACTGAGCCGATGACCCTCCGCGTCCGCGTCGCCGCCCCGGCCAAGCAGGTGTGGCACGCGCTGACCGACCCCGCGTCGCTGCGCACGTGGCTGGCCGAGCACGCCGAGGCCGACCTGCCCCACCGCTTCGAGTTCTGGGGCCGCCACACCCCCGAGGGCGACGCGCCGCACCAGCGGGTGCTGCGCGCCGACGACCGCTCCCTGACCCTGGAGTGGACGCTCGACGGCGAGGCCACCACCACCGAGATCTCCCTCGAGGAGGAGGGTGACGACACGACGATCGTCACTCTCAGGCAGAGCCACTTCGACTTCCAGGACGTGATCACGGGAGCCAGCATCAGGGGCGCCCTGCAGACGTACTGGGCGCTGTCGCTGGCCAACCTCGTCGACCACGTGGAGGGCCGCGAGCTCACCCCCAAGGTCGACTACACCTCGGCCGTCATGCGGGAGGAGGTCGTCATCGACGCGCCCATGTCCGACGTCTACCGCTCGCTGACCGACGGCGCGGAGGCGACCCGCTGGTTCGGCTACCCCATCGAGATCGAGCCGTTCGTCGGCGGCCGCTGGGCCATGGGCGGCTTCGACAACCCCGACCCCGCCAAGGTCGTCGACCTGGTCGAGGGCCGCGCGATGTCGGTCGACTGGGGATCGGCCGGCATCTCCAGCTGGGAGCTGGCGGAGTCGGACGGCAGGACCAGGCTCACGTTCGTCCAGTCGGGCTTCGACGCGGCCCGTCCGCCGCACGCGGCGTGGGGCGGCTGGCTGTCGGGTCTGGCGGAGCTGCGCCGCTACCACGAGCTGCCCGACTGGCGTCCGATCTGGCTCGAGGCCGCGTGACCCGAGCGTGCAGGCGGCGCAACGGCCGGGGCGCCCACCAGTTGGCCGCCCCGGCCAGCCGCATGAACGCGGGCACCATGACGGCCCTGATGACGGTGGCGTCCACGAGGATCGCCACCGCCATGCCGACCCCCAGCATCTGCACGAACACCACCCTGGCCGTCGCGTAGGCGGCGAACGACAGTGCGAGGATGGCCCCGGCGGCGGTGATGAGGGGCGCGCCGCGCTGCAGGCCATGGGCGACCGCGGTGACGGTGTCGCCGGTCCTGGCGTACTCCTCCCTGATCCGCTCGATCAGGAAGACCTCGTAGTCCATGGACAGCCCGTAGGCGATGCAGAACATCAGGATCGGGATGCTCGGGTCGATGCTTCCCGTCGGGGTGAACCCGAGCAGCCCCGACAGGTGGCCGTCCTGGTAGACCCAGACGAGCGCGCCGAACATCACCGCCATGCTCAGCAGGTTCAGCACGGTCGCCTTCAGCGGGATCAGCACGCTGCCCGTCATGAGGAACAGGATCACGAAGGTGACCGCGAACATCAGCCCGATCAGCGGCGGCAGCCGGTCCACCACCGAGGCCCGGTAGTCGGCGAGTTCGGCCGTGTAGCCGCCGACCAGCACCTCGAACGGCGCGGGCGCCGCGCGTACCCGCGAGACCAGCTCGATCGGATCGCCCTCCATCTGGCCGGCGGTGGGCACGACCGACAGCCAGGTCCCCTCTCCGCCGCGGAACCTGGCAGGGTCGCCGTCGCCGGCCCGCGCGCCCCTGACGTAGGAGCCGGCCGCGGAGTCGACCTGCGCGACGCCGTCGAGGCGCGACAGCGCGGCGGCGTACGCCGCGACGCCCGTGGCCGGGCCGGTGGACACCACCTGGAGCGCGTCGGTCTCCTCGGCGGGGAACTCGGCCCTGATGATCTCCTGCGTCTGCCGGGCGGGCGCGCTCGGCGGCAGGATCCGGTCGTCGGCCACGCCGAAGTCCAGCCCCAGGAACGGCGTGCCGAGCACGAGCAGCGCCAGCGTGGCGGCGCCGCCGTACCGGAGGGGCCTGCGCATCACCCGCGTCGCGACCGCGTGCCAGAAGCCCACGGCCCGCTCGCCCCGGTCGCGCCGCGGGATCACCCGCGGTCCCACGGCCGCCAGGACGGCCGGCAGCACCACCACGGCGCCCACGACGCCGCCGATCACCACGGCGATCCCCGCGTAGGCGAAGGAGCGCAGGAAGCCGAACGGCAGCGCCAGCAGCACCGCCAGCGAGGCGGCGACCGTCGTCCCGCTGAAGACCACCGTACGGCCCGCACGGGCGACGGCGGCCACGACGGCGTCGTGCGGGGCGCGGCCCTGCCGTACCTCCTCGCGGAAGCGGGCCATGACGAACAGCGAGTAGTCGATGCCCAGCGCCAGGCCCATGGCCAGCGTGATGTTCAGCGCGAACGTCGAGACGTCGGCGAAGAGCAGCACGACGCGCAGCAGCGCCAGCGTCGTCACCATCGCGAAGACGCCGACCATGATCGGCAGCACCGCCCCGAGCACCCTGCGGGAGTAGAGCCAGAGCAGCGCGAAGACCAGCGGAAAAATGATCATCTCGGCGCGCAGGAAGTCCTGCCTGGCCTGCGGGACCGTCTGCCTGAACACCTCCTCGCCGCCGCCCGCGCGCACCGAGACGACCGCGTCGCCCTTGGTGACCTCGGGCACCAGCGCGGGCAGGATCCGCGAGCGGACCACGTCCGCGTCGCCGGGGATGCGCGCCACGACCAGCGCCCGCGTGCCGTCCTCGCTGCGCAGTGTGGCGGGGTTGCCTCTGGTCCAGTAGGAGGCCGCCTCCGCCACCCCGTCGAAGGCGTCCACCCGCCTGGTCAGCTCCCGTCCCGCCGCCGCCACGGCCGGGTCGTCCACGGTGCCGGTCGCGGCCGTGACGAGCAGGATCAGGTCGACGCTGCCGGTGCCGAACCGCTCGGCCAGCTCGGCCGCCGCCCGGTCGGACTCCGATCCCGGCGCCTCGAACCTGGCGAGCGACAGCGCGTTCACCGTCCCCGCCCCCAGCGCGCCCATGGCCAGCGTGGCCAGCAGGGACAGCAGCATGACGAGGCGGCGCCGGCGGACGAGGAATGCACCCACGACTCACTCCAAACACGACGAATTACTCGTGTTTGGATTAATACAAGTCTTCGCTCGTATTTGTCAACGCGCCTCCGGCGATGCCCTCCTACGCGCCCCGGGGTCCGCCCTCCTACGCGCCGGCGTGGAAGCCGCTGAACAGCAGGACCGCGAGTCCCAGTGCGACCAGTACGTTCACCACGGTGGCCGCGGCGAACACGCCGACCGGACGCCAGCCCGCCTCCCGCAGCGAGGCCACGCGGAACTCCAGCCCGATGCTCACGAAGGCGAGGATGAGGAACCACACCCGCAGGTCGTTGGCCACCCCGACGACCTCCTTGCCCGCGGCGGCGGGGACGGCGGCGAGGTACCAGGTGGCGATGACGGAGGCGGCCACGAACCCCAGCACGAACTTGGGGAAGCGGCGCCACAACTCGATGGCGCCGGGGCGCTCGGCGTCGGGCCGGCGTTCGACGCGGAAGGCGAACCACGCGGTCAGGGCCACGACCACCACGCCGATGAGGGCGTTCTGCGTGACCTTCACGATGGTGGCGACCGCCAGGGCGTCCTCGCCGACGAGGGCGCCCGCGGCCGTCACCGCCGCGGTGGTGTCGATGTTGCCGCCGATCCAGGCCCCCGCCACCGCGGGGCTCAGCCCGAGCGCCGTGGCCAGTCCGGGCAGGATGAAGATCGACGGCAGCGCGAAGGCGATCACCAGGCTCGCGCTGTAGGCCAGCTGCTCCCGCCTGGCCTGGACGGCTCCCGCCGCGGCGATGGCGGCGCTGACACCGCAGATCGACACGGCGGCCGACAGCAGGGCGCGCAGCTTGTCGTCCAGGCCCAGCCTGCCGCCCAGCCACCAGGTGAACAGGAACACCGTGCCGATGAGCACGATCCCCTGGACGACGGCGGGCCCGGCGGCGGTGACGACCACCTTCAGGTTGATCGAGGCGCCGAGCAGGACGAGGCCCGTCTTGATGAAGAACTCGGTGCGGAAGCCGCCCGCCAGACGGTCCCTGAGCCCGGTGGCGGTCAGGACCACGTTGCCGAGCAGGCCGAGGGCGATGGCGTAGACGGGGTACTCGACGGCCTTGGCCAGGTCGGAGCCCGACCACCACACGGGGACGTTCCGCTCCAGGAACCTGGTCGCGGCGGCGAGGACCAGCACGGTCAGCACGCCCGCGGCGGGCCACACCCAGGTGGCGGTGGCCGGGGAGGGGAGGCGGGTGGTGCTCATCACGGGATCAGCCCTGCCGGGATCACTCCGGTGATGACCAGCAGGAGGAGGGCGAGGCCGACGATCGTGGCGGCCCAGTCCTCGTTGAGGGCGGCACGGCTGTCGCCGTCGGTCCGCGTCTCGTGCTCGCTCATGGGATGCGCCTTTCTGTGGGGGTGTGCCGGGGAGGGCAGGCGCGCGCCGGGAAGGCGGGTGCCAGGGGGGGGCGGGGTACGCCGGGGGGAAGGGGGCGGGGCGCCTCCCAACGCCCCGCCCGTGGAGGACCCTTCTCGTGAGGCGAGCGACGAGAGGCTCGCGGTGGATCACACCCTTGACACTCGGCGATATTCCCCATGAAGTCAATAGGGAATACATGAAACCTTGCTCACCAGCCAAGAGAAGGTGAAAGGCCATGCCGAACCCCGTGTCGGGGCCTACCGTCGAGCACATGTCGATCAATGAGGACGCGCGCCGTATCGGGGCGCTGGTTCCCGCTCCCGACCGCGCGGTGGTCGTGGCGACGCCCCCCGTCGCAGGGGAGGGGCACTGGGCGGGCGCGCCCAGCGCGGCGGCCGGTGACGGGCTTCAGCGCCGTGCGCTTCACCGGCGGCCTCGTCCAGGCCTTCTACGACGGGCGGGCGAGCGCGGCGGAGAACCACGAGGAGCGGACGGGCATCGCCGAGGGCGGCGACCCGGCCGACCTGCGCCCCGTCGGCACCCTGCCGGTCGCCGCCTCCCCGCACGCGGGCGGCGGCCTGCGTTACCTCGACCTGGTCGACCTGCCGGACGGGCGCACCCGCGTGTACTACGAGTTCACCAGGCCCGACGGCTCCCACGAACTGCTCACCGAGCTGCGCTGAGCGGGCCCGCTCGACGGGGTCGCGCAGGCCCACGATGAGCCTGGCGTGCGGGACGGCGACGCGGCCCCACCTCGGGGCCGCCGACGACGAGGAAGTCCGGCAGGCTCACGACGGATCCTCCCTACGCCTGCGCCAGGGTGAGCACCCCGGCGCCCACCAGGGCGACGGCCCACACCTTGTCGACGTTGAACCAGGCCCTGCGCAGCACGGTCAGCCCGACCACCTCGAAGACGAGCAGCGCGACCGCTCCCGCGACGGCGAACATCGCCAGCGTGTGGAGCGCGGCCACGCCCAGGCCCCCGGCGAGCGCGTGAGAGCCGTGTCCCGCGTGCTCGCCCTGGAGGCCGGTGAAGACCGGGATCAGCATCAGCCCGGCGCCGTGGGCCGAGGACATCAGGAACGACCAGCCCGCCAGCTGGAGGAGCGACAGGCGCATCCCCACCCAGCGGAAGTGCCGCCTGGACAGCAGCAGCCACAGGCCGTAGCCGACGAGCACCACGCCACCCGCCACCGACAGCACCGTTCCGGTGACCAGCGAACCCGTGACCGCGACGACCAGGCCGACCAGCGCCACCGCGGCCAGGTGGCCCGCCGCGATCGCGGGAAGCGCGGCCAGCAGCCGGCTCCTGCTGCGCTCCTGCAGCCCGCGGGCGACGGCGAACAGCCAGCCCATCGCGGGGTTCAGACCGTGGAAGGCGCCCAGCAGGAGCGCCGCCGTGACCGTCACGGATAGCAGTAGGAGTCGGAGGAGGCGTCGCCGCCCTGCAGCCTGACCTGGTGCGGGCGCAGGCCGCGGAAGTCGTCGCCGTGCGGGAAGAAGCGCTCGTCGAAGGTGAAGGACCCCGTGTCGATCTTCGCCAGCCAGGCGCCCACGCCCTCGGGGTAGAACTGGTCGTCCCACGCGCCGTACAGGGAGTTGGTCACGTAGAGGCGGCTGCCGTCCCTGCTGACCTCCACCATCTGCGGGCCGCCGCGCAGCGGCTCGCCGGGCGCGGCCGGGTGGGCGCGGTTGCCGACGATCCCGCCGATGCGCAGCGAGCCCAGCTCGACCGGCTTGAACGGATCGGCGACGTCGTACTGCTTGATCTCGCCCGTCCCCCAGCAGGAGACGTAGAGCCGCTGGTCGTCGACCGCCAGGTCGATGTCGGTGACCAGCGGCGGCACCGCCCCGAACGGCTTGAGCACGTCGGGCAGCAGGGCGGGGTCGGCCGGCTCGGCGGGGATGTCGATGACCTTGCGCACCTGCCAGCGGCCGTCCTCGTGGAACCACGTCCAGACCGAGGCCGACAGGTCCTCGACGCTGGTGACGACGCCGACGAAGCCGTAGGTCCTGGTCGGGTCGTGGGCGGGCCGCAGCTCCAGCGGCATCTGGTACTGGTCGCCGAGGTCGACCTCCTGTACGTGCCGGCGTCTGCGCAGGTCCCAGAAGTGCAGCCGGTGACCGTACTTCCGGCCGAGCAGCAGCTCGCCGACGACCCCGCCCTCGATCATCGACGGCGTGCCCCACTCCGAGGTGACCAGCACGTCGTGGTTGATGTGCCACCAGAAGTCGTAGGCGAGGTACTGCGGCCCCCTGTCGACCTCCCAGCGGCCGAGTACCTCGAAGGACTGGTGGTCGAGGATGGCGATGCCGCCGGGGCCCTCCTCGCCGTTCGCCCCGCCGAGCGCGGAGACGTAGAGGCCCTCGGGCCCGCAGTGCACGGTGTGCGGGCGGGAGTAGCCCGCCCGTGCGGCCAGTTCCTCCGGCTCGATGACCTTGACGATCTCGGGGCTGATCCGGTCCTTGGTGTCCAGGATGTAGATGCGTGAGGAACGCAGCCCCGGCACGACCAGGTAGCGCCGCTCCACGTGCGGGTGCGGCGCGTAGGGGCACAGCGCGCTGCTGCAGGCGTTCCACCCGAAGTGGTGCAGTTCGTCACCCGTGTACGGCAGGTCGGTCCAGCCCACCACGCGCCCGTAGCGCGAGGAGGAGGGGTCGGTGTCGAGCACGGCGATCGCGTCGGGCCGTTCGGCGCTGCGGTCGAAGGCGGCGACGTAGGCCAGGCGTTCGGCCGGCGCGGCGGCGGCGTCTCGGGGCGAGGGGTAGAAGGTGGGGTCGGGGGTCCAGAGTGCCATGGTCCCAGCATCTCCGATATCCCTACAAGGTCAATAGGTAATTATCTATGTAAAACCAGTAGGAAATATTTACTTTGCGGCCGCGAGCGCGTAGGTTCGCCGGTATGAGGCAGGGTCCCTACCTGACCACGCGCCCGCACGTGGACCACGGCCACGTCGCCAGCGCGCAGTGTCGCTGATCACGGAGCTCATCACGCGTGCTGATCGCGCGCCGTTCCCTCCCGCGTGGCCGAAGGCGCCCGCGCGACCCACCGACGAACACTCCCCTGGCGTGCCCGCCCCGCCGCGGGCCGCCGTGCTCTCGTGAGGACACTCCCTTGATCAAGATCAGACACGCCCTGCCGTACGCGCTGGCCCTGGCGACGCTGGCCGCCTGCGCGACGGCCGAAGGCTCGGCCACCGGCAGCGGCGCCGAGACGACCGAACTGCGCTACCAGGGCAGCGCCGGCGCCGTCACCTTCCCCGAACTCGCCCAGGAACTCGGCTACCTCGGCGACATCAAGCTCACCTGGGTCGGCAACACCACCAGCGGACCCCAGGACATCCAGTCGGTCGCGACCGGCCAGACCGACATCGGCGGCGCCTTCAACGGCGCGATCATCAAGCTCAAGGCGGCCAAGGCGCCGATCAAGGCGGTCATCGGCTACTACGGCTCCGACGAGCGGAGCTTCAACGGCTACTACGTGAAGGACGACAGCCCCATCAGGACCGCCCGCGACCTGATCGGCAGGAAGATCGGCGTCAACACCCTCGGGGCGCACCACGAAGCGGTCATCAAGGAGTACCTCAAGCGCGAGGGGCTGACCTTCGAGGAGATCAAGCAGGTCGAGCTCGTCGTCATCCCGCCCGTCAACACCGAGCAGGCCATCCGCCAGGGTCAGCTCGACGTCGGCACCCTCGGCGGGATCCTCAAGGACAAGGCGCTGCAGCGCGGCGGGCTGCGCCCGCTGTTCACCGACGTCGGCCTGTTCGGCCCGTTCACCGCAGGCGCCGTCGTCCTGCGCGAGGACTTCATCGCCGCCAACCCCCGCACCACCAGGACCTTCGTCGAGGCGTTCGCCAAGGCCGTGCGCTGGACGCAGACCCACCCCCGTCAGGAGGTGGTCGCCACCTTCCAGAAGATCATCGCCAGGCGCGGGCGCAGCGAGGACGCCACCGCCGTGACGTTCTGGAAGAGCGCCGGCATCGCGGGCGCCGGCGGCGTGATCGCCGACAAGGAGTTCCAGACCTGGATCGACTGGCTGGAGCGCGAGGGCGAGATCCAGCCCGGCCAGGTCAAGCTGTCCGAGCTGTTCACCAACGCCTACAACCCCTACGCCGGCGGGAGCGCCTCATGAAGATCGTCATCCGCGACGTGGGCAAGGTGTTCGACGTCAGAGGCGCCGACCGGCCGTTCACCGCGCTGGAGAGCATCGACCTCGACATCCGCGCCGGCGAGTTCCTCACGCTCGTGGGGCCGAGCGGCTGCGGCAAGTCCACGCTGCTCGACCTCATCGCCGGCCTGACCCCGCCGACCTCGGGACAGATCCTCATCGACGGCGTCCCCGTCACCGGCCCCGGGCTCGACAGGGGCATCGTCTTCCAGCAGTACGCGCTCTTCCCCTGGTGCACGGCCACCGGCAACGTCGAGTTCGGCCTGGAGGCCAAGGCCGTGCCGAAGAAGGAGCGCGCCGAGCGGGCCAGGCACTACCTGGACCTGGTCGGGCTGGCCGGGTTCGAGGACCGCTACCCGCACGAACTGTCCGGCGGCATGCGCCAGCGCGTCGCCATCGCCCGCAGCCTCGCCTTCGACCCCGACGTCCTGCTGATGGACGAGCCGTTCGCCGCGCTCGACGCCCAGACCCGCGAGTCGCTCCAGGAGGAGCTGCTGCACATCTGGCAGAAGACCGGTAAGACGATCGTCTTCATCACGCACGGGATCGACGAGGCCGTCTACCTCGGCCAGCGCGTGGCCGTGATGACTTCCCGGCCCGGCCGCATCAAGGAGACGCTCGCCGTCGAGTTCGGCTCCCGCGAGGGCGACCTGCGCGCCGAGGCGCGCTTCGGCGACTACCGCCACCACATCTGGGCCCTGCTGCGCGACGAGGTCGCCGCCGCACGCCGCGAGGAGGTGGGCTCCGTTGGCTGAGCTGACCTCGCCGGTCGCCCTGTCCGGCCGGCCCGCCCAGGCGCGGTGGCACGGCCCTTCCGACGCCGGCGTCCAGAGGAAGCCCAGGACCGGGCGGCTGTCGACGGCCGTCGAGCGCTCGGCCGCGATCGTCCTGCTGCTGGCCCTCTGGGAGGCGCTGCCGAGGACAGGCGTCGTCGACCGGGTGTTCGTGCCACCGCTGTCGGAGAACCTGGTGGCCTGGTACGAGCTGCTGCTCTCCGGCCAGCTCGGCGAGCACCTCGGCGCCTCGCTGCTGCGCTCCTTCGCCGGATTCGCCCTCGCCATCGCCCTGGCCATCCCGCTCGGCCTGGCCATCGGCTGGTACCGGCCCGTGGCGGCCTTCCTCAGCCCCCTGCTCGAACTGTTCCGCAACACCTCGGCCGTCGCCCTGCTGCCGGTGTTCACGCTGATCCTCGGCATCGGCGAGACCACCAAGATCACATTCGTCCTCTACGCCTGCTCCTGGCCCATCCTGCTCAACACGATCAGCGGCGTGAAGACCGTCGAACCCCTGCTCGTCAAGTCCGCGCGATCCATGGGCCTCGGCCCGTTCCGGCTGTTCCAGAAGGTGATCCTGCCCGCCGCCGTCCCCACCGTCTTCACCGGCGTACGGCTGGCGGGCGCGTACTCCATCCTCGTCCTGCTCTTCGCCGAGATGGTCGGCGCCAAGGCCGGGCTCGGCTACCTCATCCAGGCCTCCCAATCCAGCTTCCGCATCCACGACATGTACGCCGGCATCATCACGATCTCCGCCATCGGCCTGCTGTTCAACCAGCTCCTGGTCAGCGTGGAGCGCCGCTTCTCGACCTGGAGGACCACATGACGAGAACCCACACGACGAGAAAGCTGCACCTCAACGCCTTCCTCATGGGCGTCGGCCATCACGAGGCCGCATGGCGGCACCCGAGCGCCGAGCCGTCCAGGCTGACCGACGTCCGCCACTACCAGAACCTGGCCAGGACCGCCGAGCGCGGCACCCTCGACTCGGTCTTCCTCGCCGACGGCCTGGCTCTGTGGGGCAACGTGAAGCACAACGCGCTCGGCGGCCTCGAACCGCTGACGCTGCTGTCGGCGCTGGCCGTCGTCACC
This sequence comes from Nonomuraea sp. NPDC003727, assembly GCF_053586935.1. Classification (NCBI taxonomy): domain Bacteria; kingdom Bacillati; phylum Actinomycetota; class Actinomycetes; order Streptosporangiales; family Streptosporangiaceae; genus Nonomuraea; species Nonomuraea sp. NPDC003727. The sequence continues at coordinate 455,613 of NZ_JBSFNE010000003.1, read as the reverse complement.
GAGCACATCGGGCTGATCGCCACCGTGTCCACGACGTACAACGAACCCTTCCACGTGGCCCGCAAGTTCGCCTCACTCGACCACATCAGCGGCGGCCGGGCCGGCTGGAACATCGTCACCTCCGCCGGCGAGGCAGAAGCGCACAACTTCGGCGTCGAACGGCCGCCGCACGCCGAACGCTACGCCAGGGCCACCGAGTTCCTCGAGGTCGTCGGCAAGCTCTGGGACAGCTGGGAGGACGACGCCGTCCTCGGCGACCGCGCCGGCGGCACCTACGCCGACCTCGGGAAGATCCACCCGATCGAGCACGCCGGCCCCCACTTCAACGTCCGCGGACCGCTCAACACCTCCCGCGCCCCCCAGGGCCGGCCGCTGCTGGTCCAGGCAGGCTCGTCCGAGGACGGCAAGGACTTCGCCGCCTGCCACGCCGAAGCCGTCTTCACCGCCCAGCAGACCCTGGGCGAGGCGCGCGCGTTCTCCATCGACCTCAGGAACCGCCTGCGTGCCCACGGCAGACGCCAGGAGGAACTGCTGATCCTGCCCGGCATCTCCCCGATCATCGGCTCCACCGAGGAGGAGGCGCGGCGCCTGGAGAAAGAACTCGACGACCTGCTCATCCCCGCCTACGGGCTCGTCCAGCTGTCCACCCTCATCGGCGTCGACCTCGACGAGGACGCCCTCGACAAGCCGCTCCCCGACGTCGGCGTCGACACCGAAGGAGCGCAGAGTCGCCGCAAACTCGTCGTCGACCTGGCCAGGCGCGAGCAGCTCACCGTACGCGCGCTGCTGTCCCGCCTCGCCGGCGGGCGCGGCCACCGCGTGATCGCGGGCACACCCGAGCAGATCGCCGACGAACTGCAGGAATGGTTCGAGTACGGCGCCGCGGACGGCTTCAACATCATGCCGCCGATCCTGCCCGGAGGACTCGAGGACTTCGTCGACCACGTGGTGCCCGAGCTCAGGGACCGCGGGCTGTTCAGGACCGAGTACGAGGGGCGGACACTGCGGGAGAACTACGGGCTTGCCAGACCGCCGTCCCGGTACGCGGCAGCACCCGAACGCGAACTGGACGTGGTGGTGACCTCATGACCGAGACCCTGTTCGACCACGGCGACGGTTTCGTGGCCCGCGCGGTGCCCGACCACGAGCTCGATGGGGTGGTGGGCTCATGACCGACACGATGCCCGAGCGCGCCGTGGACGCCGACCGGTTCAGGAGGGCCCTGGCCGTCCACGCCTCCGGTGTCGTCGTGATCACCGCGCAGAACGGGGGAGTGCCGGTCGGGCTGACGGCCACCTCCTTCACGTCGGTGAGCCTCGACCCGCCCCTGGTCTCCTTCTACGTCGACCGAGCCTCCGCCACCTGGCCGTGGCTGGCCACCGCCGACCACTTCGCGGTCAACGTGCTCACCAGCGACCAGGCCGAACTGGCCACCCGGTTCGCCCGCAAAGGCATCGACCGGTTCGCCGAACCCACCCGATGGCGGCCGGGCGAACTCGGCGCGCCCTTGCTCGCGGACGTGTCCGCGCACCTGATCTGCCTGCCGTACGAGAGGGTGGACGTGGGCGACCACATCCTGGTCGTCGGCCTGGTGGCGGAGGCGGACATCCACCACCGGGGCCGTCCGCTCCTGTACCACCAGGGCAGCTTCGGCCGCTTCACCGCCCACCCCTGATCACGTCGTCTGGCCGGTCCTCGTCGTTCAGATCCGGGCGCGGACCGGCAGCCCCGTCCCCGCCCACGCGAGCCTCCGGGGCCGGGTAGGACCTCCCACCTGGTGCGTCCGCCGGATCGTCCTCCCGGCCGCCTGGGCGGGGGTCCCACGGCGAGTTTCCCCTGTCATCCCCCTGACCCGGCCCGCGGCCGTCCGGCGAGTGGGCCACGTCGGTTTCCTGGCCCGGTCGGGTGTCGTGCGGCCCGTTCGCCATGCTCTCCTGGCCTGGACGGGACTCTTGCGTCGTGTCCAGACCCTGGCCTGGCCGGGACTCGTGCATCATGTCGAGACTCTGGCCCGGGCCGGATTCTTGCGTCGTGTCCAGACTCCGGCCTGGACGGGGCTCTTCCGTCGCGCCGAGACTCCGGCCCGGCCAGGGCTCTTCCATCGTGTCGAGACTCCGGCCCGGCCAGGGCTCCTCCATCGCGTCGAGACTCCGGCCCGGCCAGGGCTCCTCCCTCACGTCGACGACCTGGTCTGGGCGCGGCTCCTCCGCGGTGTCGACGAACTGCTCGGCCGAGTCGCCCTCCGGTTGGCTGGACGCCCTCTTGAGGCGGTCGGCACCCTCACGGTCGCCCTTCCCCGCCTGGTCGGCGCCGCCGGACCGATCCCCGTCGGGCCGATCCGCGCCGGGCCGGTCCACGCCGGGCCGGGTCGTGCCGGGCCGGTCCACGCCGGGCCGGGTCGTGCCGGACCGATCCGCGCCGGGCCGACGATCTTCCGCCTGCCGTTGTTCGCGCGGCTCCGGCAGGGGCCGCGCCCGCCGCACCCGGTCCCGCTCCGGCTCATACGCGTGCACCCTCGTCTCGCCGGCGAACGAGCTCGGCGGCAGCCGCCTCTGGCCACGCGACGGGGATCCTCCCGTGCCCGCGCTTCCACCACCGCCACCCGCCATGGGCGCGATCGGCGGCACCAGGTAGCCGGGGTAGCCGGGGAAGCCGCCCGCCTCCCGCCCGCCACCCCCGCTCCCCAGGACGTGCTCGCCCCCGCGCTCCCGCTGCCTGCGCGGTGCCCTCGCACCGGCGGAGACGACGACCCCTGGCAGCAGGGTCTCGACCTGGTCGGGCAGCATGCCGTGCGCGACGGCCAGCTGGACGTTCAGATCCCGCAGGTAGTCACGCGCCCGCTCGTGCGCCCCGGCTCCTAGCGACCGAGCCCAGCCGTCGCCGTCCCCCTGGTCCCCCTGCTCGTCGCCGTCCTCCTGCCCGTCGGGATCGAGGACGCTCTCGAAGTTCAACTGGTACTGCAGGAGCACCCCGGCCAGCCAGCTCATCGTCTCGCCGGTCTGCCCGCTCACATGGGCCAGCGCCCGGCAGGTCGCGTGCACCTTGCGCATCCCTTCGAGCGCGAGCTCGGAGGTGTGACCGCGCCACGCGTTGGCCAGCTCGCGGGCCCGCCCCTCGAGGTCGCCCTGGAGCTCGGCGAACCACATCGCCAGGTCCGAGCAGAGCGTGCCCTGCGCGGCCAGCCGTAGCGGATCGACGGAATCAAGACACTCCTTGACGCTGGACGCGTTGTACGGCGAGACGTCCTCGTCCTCCCAAGGCTGCTTGGTGTCGACCACGTCGTGCCGGAGCCCCATACCGTTGATCGAGTTGTCCAGCAGCGGGCGCTGCTCCACGGCCCGGTCGTAGTTGTCGCCGGAGGCGTACAGCAGGCCGCCGAGGTCGGCGTAGCTGCGGTGAACGGCCACGGCACCCCGCTTGAGCGCGTCGTCGACGGTGATGAGGACCGTTCTGACGGCCTGCATCGAACCCCACCAGGCCCAGTCGGTGAAGTCGTCCAGCAGGAGCCCGCTGAAGCGGGAAGGGAGCCCCTCCCACGTGTCCGCTCCGGGGTCGGGGTTCCGTCCGGCGCCGAGGTCGGTCCACATCGCGGTGCCGATCGTCTTGAGCCGGGTGTGGTCCACCTCGACGTCCGCCCGGGGAGCCGGCCAGTCGGCTGACAGCTCGGGATCCTCGCTCCACGCGTACCACGGCTTCGACGGACCTGGAGGGTCTGGTGGCATGGGGGTGCCTCCACTGCGATGGGGTCGATCGCCTGAATGCATACATGTTATGTATCTACGTGAACGAGATGTGAAGATCCCGAAAAATCACCCTAAGTAATGACAGGCAGCGGCTCGGTGCTGACCCGTGGCAACGTGACGATCGCCGGGTTGCAATCGGCAGGCGTGACCCGCACCCCCTGCCCGGCCGCCACCTCCGCCAGCAGGACCGCGTAGCCCGTGACACCTTCCCGAAATGCTGGGAGGCTGCTCTCTGGCGAAAGGTCGATTCGGGCTCTTCACCTCGGCCGGTCCGCCCGACAAGAGGGCGGAAGGCAACGGCATCTCCACCCACTTCCGCGAGACGGACCGGATCACCACTGGGCACGGGAGCGCATGTGCAGCTGAGCAGCGAACGACAAACGGTGCATCCGCCTCGCCTGCGAGCGGGAGCCCTTCCCGCCGACGAGGTCGAGGAATCGCGGCGCCAGATCCTCGACGCCGCAGCGGCTGTCGGAGTCACCGTGACGGCGCAGACTCGAGCCGCGAGCGCGTAGGCGACCATGGCCAAGCCTGACCTGTACTTCTCCGTCGACGTGGAGGCCGACGGGCCGATCCCGGGGCCGTACTCCATGCTGAGCTTCGGACTGGCCGTCGCCGGAGCGTTCGACGGCGCCTCCTTCCAGGCGATGGACCCGGCCAAGGACACCTTCTACGCAGAACTCCAGCCGATCAGCGAGACCTACAACCCGGAGGCGCTCGCCGTAAGCGGGCTGGACAGAACCCGGTTGATCGTCGACGGGCAGGCGCCGCGCGACGCGATGAACGCGGCCGCCGCCTGGATCGCCCGCTGCGCCGACGAGGCCCAGGCGTCGCCGGTGTTCGCCGCCTACCCGCTGGGCTACGACTGGATGTGGATGTACTGGTACTTCATGACGTTCGCGGACGAGGGCTCACCCTTCGGCCACTCCCGATGCCTGGACATGAAGACCCTCTACGCGGCCAAGGCGTCCACGCCCATCGTGCGTTCGACGAAGCGCACCATGCCGCCCCACCTGCTGTCCGCCAGACCTCACACGCACAACGCTCTGGACGATGCCATCGAACAGGCCGAACTCCTGCAGAACCTCATGCGGTCACCAGCCCTTGGCGGAGGCTGACACGTATCGCACGACTCGCCCCAAGCCGCGATGCACAGGCGGGATGATCGTGAGCGTGTTCGTACAACGACAGGTCTGCGGCAGCGAGCGAGGGTTCAGCCACCCTCCTTGGTCACGTCGCCGGTCGTGGCGTCGACCTTGACCCCGTGCCAGGTGCCGTCCGGGGTGACGACATCGGCGTCCCAGACGAGAGTGTTCTCGTTGTACCTGTCCAGGCTCAGGTGGGTGATCTTGCCCTCTGGCACTGCCGAGGACACCTTCTCCACCGCCTCCTTGAAGGTGACCTTGGCGTCCTTGGCGATGCTCATGACCCTGCCCTTCTCTGCCTCGCCGGTGTCCTTGACCCGAGGTTCCGAGACCACCTTTCCTGACGCGTCCACCTCCATCACGCGTTCCGTGCCGTCGGGCCCCGCCAGCTGGATCTCCCAGAGCTGACCGTCGTTCTCCGCCTGGACCGAGAGGATCGTGGAGCCCTGGACGGCGGCGACGGCCGCGGCGCCCGCCTTCTCGAGGCCCGCCATGCCGCCGGGTTCCTGGCTGGGGTCGCCCGGAATCTCCGATGGTGACGCGAGGCCGGCGATGGCACCGCCCGCGGGCGCAGCCTCGACGGCCCTGGACTGGGTGGCAGCGCTCCCACAGGCTGCGACCGCGAGCAGGGCCGAGCCGGCGAAGACGGAGCGAATAATGCTGGTTGCCCGTTTTCTGTCACTCATACTGCTGACGCTGCCCGAGCCTCGACAAAGCCAAGCCCGAAGGTCGGACAATTCGGCCGAGAGTCCTTGTTCGGGCCCCACCGATTCGCCAGTGGTGCGCATGTCTCTAAAAGACGATCGACTGAAGCGCTGTCAGCCCCCAACTGATCGCACGGAGTTCGCACGCCAAGACGCTGGACAGAGCGACGTGCAGCCCCTGTCTCGGTGCCCGTAGTCGAACCCCGCTCATGGGAGAGCGAGCGGATCCCCTTCCTTGTAGCGAACATCGAACGACCAACGAATCACCCGAGCGCCTATCCGGTGCGGCACCAGATCGAGTCCGGGCGGGTCGGCTTTCGGCAACCACGTGGGCGACTGTGAAGCGCGCTGACGTGCTAGTAAGGAGGCGAATACCAGGAGTATGGTCACTGGTTTGGCGACCCAAAAAGTGACGGTGACGATCCCCGAGGAACTTCTTGAGGAGATCCGCGCGGATGCGGCTGAACGGGGCCTGTCGGCGTACGTCGCCGAGGCGTTGCGCTTCAAGCGTGACCGAGACCGGCTGCTGGAGCTGGTGAACTGGCTGGAGGAAGAATATGGGCCGGTCACCGATGACGAGCGCGCAGCGGCAATGGAGGAACTGGAAGACCTCGACGCCGAGCACGAGCACCGCCGCACCCGCGGAAAGCGCAACGCAGGAGAGGCTGCGTGAGCAAGCGGAGCAGTGAACGTGGGCATGTCCCTGGCTGTACGGGGCGACCGGAAGATGATCGCATGGCTCGACCTCGCCGCCCGGGGCCGAGGCGGAGGTGGTGACGTCTCCGATGACGGTGGTCGAGGCGTACGACGGCAGGATCACCGAGCAACGCTGGGACTGGGTGCTCTCCCGGCTCAACATCGCCGACATCGGGAAGGATCAGACCCGCCAGGCCCGCCGGCTCCTGGCTGATGCCAAGCTGCACGGGCACAAGTACGCGATCGACGCCGTCCTCGCTGTCATCGCACGACAGCAGAAGGGGCACGTCACCGTCTTCACATCAGACGTGGACGACCTTGAGAAGCTGGTCCCGGACTCGATCGTCGTCAAGAAGGTATGACCTCCCGCGTTGCTGACACCAGGCGTGACCCTTCGTTGGCACGGTCTCGGTTGAGGTGTCCGATGCGCCGGCGGCAGAGCGGACGGGACCCGTGGCGCTGGCCATAACGTCGGTGCGGCCCGCAGGGCTCACGATGGACGCTGGGTCATGGTGGTCAGCGGCCGCGGACCGACACCGGGAACCATCGGTTCGCGATGATCTGGACCTTCCCCTTGCCCTTGGCCGGGATGTAGGCGAGCAGCTCGTTGCGCTCCGTGCGCCTCATCGAGGATCGCACCGTGGACGGCATGCCGAAGCCCTTGTGCCAGTCTCCGAAGTTGGAGCTCTCCCAGATCTCGTTGCGGGTCTTACTGCGGTAGGAGTGCTCGATGTCGACACCGAACCAGACCAGAGCCCCACCGGATTTCGTGCGTACGGCGTACACGGCCGTGCCCGCGTCCTTGGCCCGGCTCTGGCCCGCCCAGCCGTTGCCCTGGTAGGCGTTCCTGTTGTCGATCAGCGAGCGATACGGGGACCTGATCAGCCGGCCGAAGGCGAACGGCTTGGCCGACGGGCTTCGGGTGCCGCGAGAGATGACGTCGGCGAGTGCGGCGGCGATCTCGCCGGGCGGCAGGGCCAGGCTGGCATCGTCGCCGGCCACCACCTCAGGGAAGTCTTCGACGTCGACCCCCGGCGCGAGGGGCCCCTTGGTCGTGGCCGAGAACGGCGTGTACGCCACCCGCCACGGCCCGCCCTCCCGCTCCTGCACGAACACCGGGATGTCCCGCGAGGCCGGCTGCGTCCCGCGGTCGGTGGCCGCGGCGAAGAACCATCTGGGGTAACCCGAGAACCTGGGCGCGGCCGCCAGCCCGGCGGTGTACTTCACCCGTCCGAACTTCAGGCCATTCCGCTTGTACACCGCGTATTGCGCGGTGTGGATCTGCAGCGCGGATCCCGTCTTGACCTTGCCGGCCAGCTCGCTGTCCAACCGGCCGTTGGCGCTGTTGATCGCCGACATGTACCGCTTGAGCACATTCGCGGCTGCCGAGGCGGCGATGGCCGGGGCCGGCGACGCCGAAGGCGAGGGGCTGCCGGTCGGAGACGTCTGGCGTCCCCTCGCCTGCTCGCCGCCGTCGCTGCACCCGCCGCTCGCCGCGACAAGGAGCGCCGCCGTCACCACGGCAGGGAGGGTCATCCGCATTGATGTTCTCACTTTCGACTGTCTTGATATCCGGTCGACGACGTACTGACCTGACAGATGGGTGCAGGAAGAGCACCTGGCTGTGCCTACGAAAGCCGCAGCCGCCACTTCTTGGTACAGATCGAGGCGCTGGTCGAATCTGCACGATGCTGGGCCTCGCCTCGTGTGCCGTACAACCCCAGTGGCGTGCCGAGCAGAGCGGCGAACGTCGGTGCGGGACTGCACTCTTGCAAACAGCGCTCGAAACGGGCCGCGTTCACGGGCCGGAACGGCGTCGGCAGGCGCCGCCGCCGTACCCGAGGCAAGGGTGCCGCCCACCAGGAGGCAGCTTGTCGGCGCAGTGGCGCGCATGCCCAGCCCCGAGACGGCGGACGCTGATATTTCGCATGTCATTGTCCTTGTCTGTCGCCCCGCCGGAGGGCAGGAGCAAAGCAGACTAGCCCAGTTGATGTCCAATAGCGGTATCAGGAGAAAACCGATATCCGATTCCGTATAAATGCTGGTAAGGCCATGGATGCGCTCAGATAAGCGTCACGACAGTGGCGGCGTGCCGCCAGAGCTGGCCGTTCAACTTGTGTGAGCGGGTGCAGGAGCGCGCGAGATCCGAATTACTGAAATGCGTACCCACATGCCGATCCGCGGCAGGTTTAGCAGCACGAGCAGCATGTTGCCGATCCACATCGACGCGATCAGGCCCCCAGAACAGCGCCGTTTCGTCGGTGATGACGTTCGAGCCGGGGGCTATGCCGTGGACGATGAATGCGCTGACCATCAGTGCCATGACCGGGTGGGTGGGCAGATCGCGGGTGAGCAGCGGGATGAACGACGTCTGTGCGGCGGCGTTGCGGGCGGGCCCGCGGCGCCCCCGATCGCGCCGCGCCACAACTCCTGCTGCCGCTTCGACGGCGTACGTGGGGAACGAGGCCAGCACGTGGCACCGCCGGGCAAAACGCCGAGAGTGGCGCCGAGACCGGTGCCCCGGAGGATCGGGCTGACCTCCGGCGCCGGTCCTCGCGAGTCGGTCAGAGGTGAGCGGACGCTCCCGGGTCCTCTCCCTCGACCAGAGCATGTCAAGGCCCTCAAGACCCACGGCGCCCGTCAGGACGAGGACCGCCTCAAGTTCGGCCAGGAGCGGAAACGCGCCTCCGGGAGACCTCCCATAGAGTCGGCACGATCGTTCAATTAGGCGAGCGCTGTAAGGAGTAATTGGCGGTAGGGAATGGCTCCTGCGTAGTGGGCATCCTCGATGCGAATCGTCGAACTTGTGGCTTCCTCTGGATGACCGCCGACGGCGGCGCGGTGAACCTTGCTGTCGGCTCAGCCCGCGGTGACCTTGGCGTAGTGGAATACCTCGGGCGGAAGTGGGTGGTCCAAGCGCCAAACGAACCTGATGGGCCGTTCACCATCGTGGCTCACGTAGCGCATAGGACCTGCGTAGGTGTACGGCGGCGCCCCCAGCCCTTCGTCGCGCTTGGACTGCCGGACCAGGAGATGAACCGTGGACGCACCTGTCAGGTAACGGCGAGCAGTGGCGGTAGAGGACCGCAGCGTGCTCTGCGACTCCCACTGGAACAGCTCTTCGCTGATCGCCCGGTCATGGTAGAGCGTGGTGGGAGAGTAGTGGTCCTCGGACTTGTCGATGGTGACGAAGAACAGGTCCGCCCGGTGCTCCTGGACGTACTTGACCCCTTCTCGCATATGCGCGGGCTTGTCGATGCCGAAGGCGGCCAGCACTTCGTTCTTGCTGTATCGCGCATGGACGTGCAACGGCACGACAGGGTCCAGTGGCGGAGCCACGTGACGGATTCCCGAGCGTAGGACGTCCACCAACTCTTTGAGCTCTGCGGCGCGAGCACCCGTGAGCCGCGCGAGCCGGGCTTCCATCCCGGAGATGGGCGCGGTGCCACCCCACAACATCGCATCCAGCATGGCCATGAGGCGGAGCTCGCGCGGGGACTGCGGAGTCCGGCCGGCCAGCATCTCGGTCAGGAAAGCGAGACGCTCGACATCGTCGATATGCAGCATTCTGCTGAAAGCTCGTCCGAGCCCTTCGTCAGGGGATACAGCATCGAGACCCGCGGTATGCCGCAGGGAGGCCCAGCCCTGCCGGCGCCGGTAGAGATCCTCCACGTCCAGCCCCGTCTCCTGCAGGAACGTGGACATACTGACATCCCCGAGGTCGCGGAGCTCGCGCGCCAGATCACGCCAATTCAGGCTGAGCGCTTGCCGGACGTTCTCAAGGACCAGCCGGTGCACATCACGATCCAGGTCGATCACGCAGCCGGCGGGCAGGGTCGGGAATCCCTGTTCGATCTCTCGTGCGATTCCGGTACGGCTGGCGCCGGTGAGTGCCCGATAACGACGGTCGAAGCGGAATTGCTTGTGTTGATGGCCGACGAAGTCGAGCACGGTCAAGCACGGTTTGTCGGGGGCCAGCCGCAGGCCTCGCCCGAGTTGCTGGAGGAAGATGGTGGCGCTGTCGGTGGGGCGTAGAAAGAGCACAGTGTCGATCTCCGGAACGTCGACGCCCTCATTGAAGAGGTCAACGGTGAAGACGGCATTGATCCGCCGCTCTTTGAGATCTCGTAGCGCTTGGGAACGTTCGCCCGCCGGACTCTGCGCGGTAACAGCTACCGCGGGAAGTCCGACCCGGGTGAACTGGTCGGCCATGAACCGGGCGTGATCGATGCTCACGCAGAAACCGATGGCCCGCATCCGCCCCACGTCGCCGATCTGGCGCTGCAGCGTCTCCAACACTACGGCGACGCGGCGATCATTGCCGGTGTAGACATTCGAGAGCTGGCCAACGTCATACCCCTGGCCTCGGCGCCAGCCAACGTGGCGCAGATCAGTGCCATCGTGGACGCCGAAATACTGGAACGGCGCCAGGAGTCCACGCTCCAGCGCCTCCCACAAACGCAGCTCGGCAGCAATCCGGCCGCCGAACCAGTGCTTGATGTCCTGGCCGTCGGCTCGCTCCGGCGTCGCGGTCAGACCCAGGAGCACCTTCGGCTGCACCGCCGACAGCAGACGCCGGTACGTCGCGGCCTCGGCATGGTGGAACTCGTCCACGATCACCATGTCGAACCTGTCGGGCTCCGGCAGCGGGTTGGCGTGCAACGACTGGATAGAGGCGAACACATGCCGCCATCGCTCAGGCCGAGCGCCATCGACGTACAGCTCGCCGAAAGTCTCATCCCGCATCACCTGCCGGAAGGTGAGCATGCTCTGCCGCAGGATCTCCGCGCGATGGGCGACGAACAGCAGCGAATCGGCCTGCCCTGCAGCACGCAGTCGCCGGTAGTCCAGCGCGGCGACCACGGTCTTGCCGGTGCCCGTGGCCATGACGACCAGGTTTCGCCACTGATCGTGAATCTGTCTTTCGGCGTCGAGCTCGTCGAGGATCTCACGCTGGTAGGAGTAGGGCCGAACGTCGACGTGCGCGAAATCGAGCACGATCGCCCGGCCGCCGGCTCGCTCGGCGGACAGGGCACGGTCGAGCCGCTCGGCATCCTGCGCCGGATCATAGGGCTCGAAAGACGGATCGCCCCAATAGTCGTCGAACGTCGCGGTGAACGTGTCGATCAAGTGGGGCTGTTCGGCTTGAGCGAGCCGTACGTTCCACTCGAGTCCATGGCTGAGGGCGGTTTGCGACAGGTTGGAGGAGCCCACATAGGCGGTGGACAAGCCGTGGCCCCGATAGAACAGCCATGCCTTCGCATGCAGTCTGGTCATCCGCGTGTCGAAGGAGACGCGGATCTCGGCGCCCAGATCCGCCAGCCGATCCAGCGCGAGGCGGTCGGTAGCGCCGATGTACGTGGTGGTCACCACCCTCAGCCGGCCGCCACGCGTCAGAAATTCTTCGATCGCCTCCGCCAGTACCCGTACGCCGTTCCACTTCACAAACGCGCAAAGCAGGTCCACGTGATCGGCGGTGGCCAGCTCGCGCTTGAGCTCATGGCCGATCTCCGGCTGCCCCCTGCCGTTGACCAACAACGCACTACCAGTGAGAGGGATCACCGGACGCGCGGGAAACCGTACCTGGCCGGCCGCGTCCCGGCTGCTGGCCAGGCCCAGTAGCTCCTCAGCGCTCTCCACGAGTTCCTCGGGGGAGGCAGCCTCGGGCACCAGGTCACCGATGAGGTCAGCGATCCGGTTGACGACCTCTACCTGCCGGGCCAGCCGCACCGCATCGCTGTCACCCCGTACGGAACGCAGCGCACGACGAGTGAGCGCGGCAAGATGCCTGGCCAAGATCTCGTGTGAGTCGGCAAGGTCCAACGACCGCCGATCGATCAGCCCGGGATCAGATACCGCTTGTAGGAGGGCGTCGAGCTCACGGGTGATCAGGTGTTGATAGACGCCCGGCCGAAGATCGCTCACCCCGGCGACTATAGGCTGCGGCCGGCTACGGCGATATGCGAAAGACAACGACTGTCTGCCCTGACGCGGCGGGAAGATCGTCCTACACTGGCCGACCGTGGACTGGATTGAGCGGGTGGCGGAGATCCGGCGCTGGACCAGAGGCGGCGAGCGGGCACCGCATAAGCCGCTCCTCCTCCTGTACGTCCTGGGCCACTTCCAGCGGCACGGTAACCGGCCCATCCCGTTCAGCGCCGCCGAGGCCGAGCTCAAGAAACTGCTCAAGGAGTACGGCCCGCCCCGCGACACCAGCCCGGGCTACCCGTTCCACCACTTGACGAGCGACGGGCTATGGCTTGTCGACACTCGCCACGGCCCGGGCAGCCCAGGCCCGGAGTTGGGCCGGTTGCGCGACAGCCAAGCCAGCGGCCGCCTCCACCCCGACCTGGCCCGCGCGCTGTCGGAGGAGCCCGGCCTGCTGGGCCGAATCGCCCGCTACCTCCTCGACGCGAACTTCGCCTCCTCCCTGCATACGGACCTGTGCATGCTGGCCGGCCTGGACCTGGAAACGCTGGAAACCGGCGGGGAGCTCAGAAAACCGCTGGCCGTACGTCGTGACCCTGGCTTTCACGACCGGGTACTCATGGCATACGAATACTGCTGCGCGTTCTGCTCCTACGACGGCTGGCTGGACGGCACGGCGGTCGGCCTCGACGCGGCGCACGTGCGCTGGTGGGCCTTTGCCGGCCCCGATGACTTGGCCAACGGGCTGTGCTTGTGCTCGATCCACCACAAACTGTTCGACAAGGGCGTCCTCGGACTGACCGCGGAGCGGACAATCGCCGTCTCAGCCAAGTTCGTAGGCCGGTCGGAGGCTTCCCGCGACATGGTCCTCTCCCTGGCCGGACGCCCGGCCCGCCAGCCCCAGCCGGGCCTGGACGCGGTCGATCCGGACCACATCGACTGGCACGGCCGCCAAGTCTTCCGCACGCCCGTCCGCGGCTGAGGCATCGGCCGCACCCGGGATGGCCCCAAACCAACGCTCACCTGAGAAAACGTTGGCAAGACCATCCCGTGAATAGCGTGCGAGAACCGACATGCGGCGGCGTCGAGCGGCATACGGCTGCCCAGAAAACAAAAGACTTGCGACCGAGAAGTAGCAGGTCAGATGGCGAATCGCCTGATCGGCTGGGTGCCCCGGCATGAATCGAACATGCGACACCCTCTTTAGGAGAGCGGTCGTTCTGACCTTGACGCGGGAGGCCTAACTGCATAAACGCTTTATGCGGTAAGTGTTCGAGGCTTGATCATCCCGCGTATGTCCCGCGCCACTAGTCTGGCTTCGGGATAGAGTCCGGCTGATCGACATTGTTCTTGACGGTTCAACGTTAGGCAGCGACGTTAGCTGATCCGTCTTTCTCAGAGGCAGCTCATCAAGATCCAGCCTCGCGTAGATCAACCACTGAATCTGTCTTCCTCGTGCTCATGGTCGTAACCCAGGCCGCGTACGCCTCGATCTGCTCGTGCATGTCGCCCAGGCCGTGAGGTGTTGGGGCGAGCATCCGGCAGCGCCCTTGCGAGGCTCCAGCTCAACCACGACGCGGAGCGCTTCTGCCCGGAACTCGTAGGCCGTCGAGGAGACGTTTCTGGCCCTCAACGGCGCCCGGTCGGTGGTGTCCTGGCCAACGTCTTCATGGACGGCGGCCAATCGATCCTCGACATGGATGTGGTCTTCCCAGCGACTATCAAGAAAAAGAGCTCGCCTATCGGCCGATTGGCGGCGAACTTCTGATCGTGGACCATGACCGCACTTGCGCTGTACTTGCGGATGACGCTCCTACTCTGGGATGCGGGCCGTCATGAAGGCGGTCATGAACGCGGGGAAAGCCCATGGCTGCTCCAGGTTCTCCACCGCAGCGTCGGGGATCTCTGCCAAGACCCGCCGCAATGCTTCCCGCTGGAACAGCAATATCAGGGCGTCGATCGCAGTTTTTCGGAGGCTCTGTCCCGCGCTGTCGACCGATGTGACTAGCAAACCTCGGATCGGTCCACACATGGTCTGTGCCCACTCGCTCAGCGCCTCCGCGGAGTCGCGTCCGGCCAGAGCAGCCTCGACGCGGTCGCACAAATTGACCGCCCATACGGGCAGATGAGCGGCGATCCGCCATGCTTGGCGAAGATCAGGAAGAGACGTCGCCTGTGCGAGTTCGAGGAGGATGTCGGTCAAGCTGCCGTCAGGTACGAAGGAGAGACCATCCTCAGGGGTCAACAGCCGTTCCACTTCCTGCTCGCTGCCCAACCAGCGAAGCTCCAAGTCTTCTGCTGCCGGTGCTGGCACCCCCAGGGGGGCTAGGCCCCGAGCCAACATCCCCATGTGGCCCACGTCCAGGGTGGCGGCTCCATCAATCGCCACCATCGTGCCGCCGTGGACCCAATCCCGCCGGGTCGCGGGCTCCACCTGTGCGGGCAGGGTCTCGCGCTCGAACTCGGCGAAAACCGCCTGTGTCACGTCGGCGATGCTGGTTCCTGAAGTCTCCAGTAAGTCGGCAAAAGCGGCATCGATGCGCCGTATTCGTGCTTGCACAGGATCGCTACGCCCATGCTTAGCGGCATTGGCATCCGCGACGTCCACCGCGGACCCTCCAGGCGGGATTTCATCTCGCGACGGAAGCTCGACGGCTTCAGCGAACGCCTTCCGGACAGTTGCCTCTGGCACCGGCAATCCCTCACCGAAGGCCATGAGCGCCAGATCACCGGGCCGTTTGCCCGGGCCCGCATGGCGGCCGAGCCACAGCACCATCTCATGCGCCCCCGGTGAGGGGGTGGAAGTTCTTCCACGAGGCCGGCCGAGCGTCTGCCGCTCATTCGGCTGTAGGAGGCCTTGGGCCCGCCAGCGTTCGAGTTGGCGGGTTGAGGAGGTGACCCCCTGAGCAGCGGCGTAGTTGACGAGCTCACGGTCGGCAGGGGATGGCGGAGTGCGTGGCATGTCGCCAGAGTAAATATTGAACCCCCCGAGCTCGACGGGAACGTGGGAAGCGGCTGGTGCTCCACTTGATGCCTGGCGTCGCGAACTGAGAAGCGGCCTGATTCGAAACGGAGCTACCTCTATGTTTCTCCTCGTTCCGCACAACCGACGCAACTTCCCGTCATGGCAGATGGCGATCGCCGTTGTCGTCGAGACGCTACCGCTGCTGCTGCTGATCATCGTCCTGTGCCCGGCGCTGCTGGTCGGCCCGCTCTTCCCCGGAAGGCAGCAGTTCACACTGCGGCTATTGGACGCTCTTCAGCAGTGGGATCACCGCCTGCCACGCACCTGACACGTATCGTGCGGAGCGGCCTAGCAGCGGCGGGCCGCCTCGCGGTGGTAGGCGACATGTGCGATCTTGATCGTGTGTTGCGGGGCGAGGCGGAGACTGCCTCTGGTGCATCCGGCGACTTCGTCGAAGACGCGGAGATCGTTCGTGAGGGTGAGACTGCCGCGGTCGAAGAGCACGTGATCGTTGGGGCAGAGGCAGAGGATGTTTCCTGGCTCGTCGGGGCCGTTATGCGGCTTGCCCACGGGCCGGATGTGGGCGCCTTCGGCGTACGAGCCGTTGGGAAGTTGTAGTCGTAGGCCGCAAATCTGGCAGTGATGTCCGTGCACGTCCTTGATCTGCTGCGCCAGGGCGGAATCGCGTATCACTCGCATGGTGGTGAACTGACGGCGCAGCAGGGTGGGAGAGCTGTCGGTCAAGGGCGCTTCGGCATGAGAGGTGCTCGACAGGCCTACTGCGGTGAGCAGTGCGTTGTGATCCGCGCCCTGGAAGTACTTCTGGAGGAGTTGTAACACGATCTGCGCGCGCACGTCCGCGTGCTCGGCCACGATCGTGTGGACCCAAGGTCGAAGGCCGCCTGTAGGTGAGTGGTTACGCATCCATCGCTGAGCGGAACTGGTGCTGGCCGATGGGACGTCGGGTTTGTCTAGATCCCAAAGGCCGTCGTGAAACAGCCTGAGGATAGGAAACTCAGGATTCGGTCGGTCGTCGGCATGGCCGAACTTGTCGATGAGTGAGGAGATCTCTGCGCTTGTCCGTGGCCAGTTCTCAAGGCGCGGCTCGGCCTGCCCGGCTCGTCCGAGTGCCCACAACAGCGTTAGCGGCTGGTGTCGGCGGGGCTGGGCAGTCAGCCTTGACCTGTCTGTGCGGAGCGAAGTGATCTTTAGGAGTAGCTGCTCAATCGTGCGCTGGCCAATCATCAGGCCGGGGGCGGTGACTTCGAACCCAAGGCGAATGAGTTGGCGTGCCACGGTGTCCCAACCGCCGGAGAAGGCGTTCGCAAGGAGTGGTTGGCCGGCTACTCCCGCGATGGCCTTCGATTCGTAGCGCCGGCCTTGATGGACGATGAAGTAGCCCCGAGCCGGCCTGTATCCGTACGTGTCAAGGAAGACGTCTCGGCCCATCCTGTCGAACTCTGCGATAGCAGCGAAGATCATTTCACGACGAAGATCTGACAGTCCCACGGCGACAGCTTATGGTTCTATTTCTTGGGATACAGCTCTTTTGACTACCTCAGAGGGGATGCGTGCCTCACCGCGCCTACCGCGCTTCCCTCGCAGCAGAGCCATGCAAGACGTGGGTTGTCGCGGCGGAGCTTGAGCGGTCAACGAAGGTGAGCCGATGTGCGACTGAGTGTATCCGCTAGGCAGTTGATCAGAAATGTGCTGACGGCCGCCGCGCAGCTCGCGGCGATGATGGTATATCTCGTGCGGACAGTGCAGTCTTCATCAAGCGAATGGATGAGGCTGGATAGCACCTTGCGCGTATGGGGATTCCGGCTCGGGCGGGATGCATATGAAGCGCATGTAATGCTTCAGCGACTTGGACTGATAGAAGTGAGGGTAGGCGATAAAGTCTATAGAGATGCTACTCCTCCCTCTCACGAATTTAGAATCCTTGAAGATGGACTGGCGTATCCTGCATCGCTTGTGGCCCTCGAGGTGCTTGGGAATATGTGACCAGCCACTCTTTGTCCATCGCAGATGGTGCCCTTCCAGTAGTGGGCCCTATTTGTGATGTCGTACGATCGATTATCGTGGACGGCACGCTGATATTCGTCAATCGACTGGCCGACCCGGCCAACCGGCTGGGGTGGGCCTCTCCCGCCCTGCTCAGCCGCCCCCACAACACCGGAGCGCGCGCACCGACGGCCTGATGACGGCCTCAGCCGACGTCAAGGCCTTCGTCGACATGGCTATCAGGGCGCGGGTACAGCCTCCGCGCCCCGTTCAAGCGCCACCGGCACCGACACCACTGTTCCGTCGCCCGCGAGCGGTCAATCCCTGATTATGTAGGTCCTGCAAACCCTCGAAGAGGGCAGTTAATGTGCCCTTGACAAGAGCATCTACGGGCCTCGTCTTCGGTGGACAGGGAACGTCGGGGCCGACGGCCGTACCCGGTGCCGAGTCCTACAGCAAGCCGACGTGGCGTAGCGGCTCCGTGGTTGTGGGATCGGCGAAGCAGTGGCCGTGTTCCAGGCTCTTTAGGACGAGTTCGTTGTTCACCTTGTCGACGTGGAAAGTGGACCAGTTGCGGCAGGTGGGGCAGATCCGGCCGGTGAGGAAGGGGCGCAAAAGGTGGAGCTGATGACTGCGATCGATCACGTAGAGACTGCCGGTCTCCAGCGCGCTACTCGGGTGCTTCATTGTTTCGGTGGGTACGACGGGGTGGTCGCCCATGAGGCGCCTGAAGCCCACAGTGGCTTGGCTGCGGAAGGCATCCCAGGTTACGGCAGTGATCTCGATCAGTGGCCAGTCGGCCAGGAAGCGGGTGCGGCTGAGCAGCAAGGAGAGATCTACAAAGGACTCCTCCAAAGCTTGGGGAAGCTCGACCGAATCAGCGCGGCGGAGGTGCGCCTGGTTGTTTCGGCGAGCGGAATGCCGCTGGCGCGCGGCCCTGAGCTGTTCGTCAGCGAGCACCGCGCCGAGCTCGTGTAGAGGGTGGTCTGCGCCGAGGCTACGGCGCTTTCTCCTGCCGGAGATCTCCTGGAGCACCGCAGTCCAGTCACCGAGTCCGGGGCCGCCCTGGTTGCTGGTGAGTTTGTCGCGCAGCGCGGTCACAGACGAGAGGTCGATGCCGGCGGCACGGGTGAAGGCGGCAGTGAGGAGGGCGGTGTAGCACAAGAGAATCTCGGTCGCGTCGAGTACTGCATCGTAGGCGGGGCCCGGGTCGCCAGCGCTCTTCTTTGCCTCGGTCTCTCGCCAACGCAACGCAATGGGGTAAGGGAAGCGGGTCCGGACGATGTGTCCGAAGTCGTCGAGTTGGGCGGCGGTCTCGGCCCGGAGGCGCAAGATCTGCCCTGCCTCGATGATGCGTTGGCGAGCCTGACCAGTGTCCCGGGCGTTGGTGAAGACGGCCCGAGCCAGCGCCGCGGCCTGTGCGCTCCAGTCACCGAGCTGCTGCCCTGCCGTGTCCAAGTCATGCAGGGCGGTCGCCAGTGCCTCATCTGGGCTCGGCAATGCAAGCGACTCCAAATCCTGCTTGCGTATATGCACGAGGCCAGCTGCGCTGTGACGCGTCGCATGTCGCTCGACTGCGGATGAGCGTAAGAGAGCTAGGATGAGGCGCATGTGCTCCGTCGTGATGGAGCTGATCGGGCGCAGAACTATGGTGTGATTTCCCGCCGCCGCGGGCAGGTCCTGCTCTCTAACCAAAGCTGCTCCGGCTCGGCCCGGTAGGAAGTCGGACCGCATAAGCACGTCCCCGGCTTGCAGGTGGTAGCGCTCGTCGATGTCGGAGTACCAAAGGTCGCTGTCGGGGTCCGATTCGGCAAGCGTTCCGTCCTCTTGGATGTCCCGTCCGCGCAGAAGGCGCGCGCCGTCTAGCGCGTGGGCTTCACAGAGATCTGTCGGCCGATGAACGAAGCCGCGCTCGATGTCGAAGACCGATGCCACGGTGAGATCGTCGGGCGATTGCGAGTCTTCGCTAGCGTAGGGCCACCCCTCGTCTGGCGACGCTTCCATTTTCGTGACATAACCGTAGGCGGTTCGGCCCTTGGGCAGCTGCAGAAGCTTCTCCAGGTCCACCTTGACTGATTCGCTGTCGCAGCTTCTGGGTACTCGGAAGAAGCAGCTCTTTACCGCCTCGGTGGTTGTCGGGCGCAAGACGACGATGGCTGCTTCACTTGCTCGGTGTATCTCTGGAAGCGCTCCAGTTGAGTAGAGGATGAACATGGGCCGCCATCGCCGCTCGAGCAGGCGGCGAAAGTGCGTCCACCTCTTGGTTTTGGAAGTCAGGTACTTTGCCGGCAGCAGCATCGCTAGCAGTGCTGGATCTCCGGGAGGGTCTAAACCTGCGACTGCGGTTTCGAACCGGACAGTGGCCGAACTGGTGCCCGAGTCCTGGACATTTTGGACAGGGTCGCACAAGTCTGCGAAGGATGGAAAGACAAGGACCGGCGCTAAATGCAGAAGTCCGTTGATTCGACTCGGGAGAGTCTCCCACGTGTCGTGGTCGTGGACGGGCCAGTTAGCAGGAGTCGACAGAGGCAGGCTGAGAGAATCTCCGCTGCCTACTGTGACTACCGCGGGCGCGTCGCTCGCGTAGTGCCCCAGCACTGTAACCAGTGCCTCGCTGAAGAGAGCCAACGCGCCCGATGGCAAACCGGCGACATGCTCTCCCGAACGAATCATTAAGTACCCCCTGGCGGTGCAACGATGGGAAAGCCTATGCCGAACGGAGGGCGGCTGCACCCGTTTGGACCGCTGCCGAGGCGGCGAACGGTCCAACAATGCTGCGAGGCCGTGGTCCGTCCCTCGTGCCTTGCTTCGTCCAGGCGAGGTGGTGCTTCAGCTCTCAGCCACGTCGGTGTCGGCAGGAATGAGGGCGAATAGGTCCTCTTGCGCGACCGGATACCTTTCCTTCTTGAGGTCGTAGTATGCCCGAAGGGCCCTGGTCACCTGGGCCTTGGTGCGAGGGGCGATGTGGGCGATGAGAAGGTTATACAAGAGTTGAAGGTGGTCCTTGCCACTGGCCATCTTGCCCTTGGCGCGGCCGTCTGGAGTATCGATCCACATTGCGGAGAAGGGCGCCGCCACCATCCGCCAGTCCAGGCTGGCGAGCCGCTTTATGATGTCGTCCCACCCGAGCGATTCCTGCTCGAGCACGTGCCGGATCGCTTTGGCGACGGTCGCCTGAACGGCAGGGCGCATAAGCGGATGCCCTGATCCCTCGCGGCCCTTGGGGGAGCGCACATCCTTCGGCGATTGCGCTGCGGAGTAGCGTTGGCGGAGGTTTCCACAAGCGTCGAGGAGATTGTCGATCCTAGGCGCCAGAATCTCATAGCTCTGGTCAAGGATCTCGTCGGCGACGCGTTGCTTGGACTGGTCGGCTGCGCAGGGGAGGTCGTACCCGATCTCCTTGACGATGTCGTAGAGCACGCCGATGGTGCTCCAGGCGGGGCTGCTTGGGCTAATGGAGCGCTGTGCGAGAACGATCTTTCCCTCGTCGCCGACCTTGCTGAACACGAGCACAACCTTGTCTCTGTTCAGGAAGGGGTGCTCGTCCAGCAGGCGGCGGGTGAGGATGGCGAAGCTGTCGTCCTCATCGAGAGCGATGTTCTCTTGAGTACTTGTGGCCTTTGCGTTGCGGTTGATGTTGGTGAATAGGCGGCGGGTGCGCTGGCGACCTTCAGGCGTGTTGAAATGGGGAACGACGATCACGTTGATGTCCTCGGAGCCGAGGTCGGGGTTCCGCTTCACGGCGTCCTTGATGGCCTTGAGACGGTGCTGGCCGTCAAGCGCGAAGAAACTTTGGGTGCCGTCGAACGTGAGAACGCCGAAGTTGCGGTCGATGCCGGAGAGGATGGCCTGGTTTTCGGCGTCGGCATCCATCTCGAGCTGAATGTAGTTGGCGTTGCCTCCCCACACAGCGACGATGATGGCGCCGAGGAAGCGGTTTTCGTTAGTGAGCAGATAGTCAGTGATCTGCGCGGTGCGGTCCCCGACGCCGCGCTGGATCATTGTGCCGAGGTCGCGGTTGCCACCGAGCTCGTGGGCAAAGTTGATCTCTCGCGCTACTTGGGCGTAGCTCATGAGACATGAGTAGTAGGTCCAGTTGCCTACCTTGGCTTCGAAGGCCGGCACGAAGGTTTTAGAGGGCATGGAATCCTCGATCGATTGGAACGGTCCCGGTCAGGGACGAAGGGCAGGGCGGGGGGTAGTGCTGACCCGAGCCCGCAGCCGCGGGCCGTTCTGGCTGTTGAGCGGTGGGTTGTACAGATTGATCAAGCGACTTTCCAAGTTCTTGATCTTGGGTCGGTCTTCTACCGTGGCGAACCAGAACTCCAGCGGACGCAGGGCGAGGTAGTGGGTAAGCCGCGCAGACCTGGTCGTGGGCGGTTCCTGGGTCCACAAGACTTCAGGGTCTCCGCGTAGGTGCTTGCAGTAGTCCTTGAACCGGTTCCTGATTGTGTTACCGCCCTGGCCCGACCCGCCAGCCTGCCCGATATAGAGGACCTGGTGGAAGCTGGCTTGGGAGCAGTCCGCCATGGCCAGCCGAATGGAGGGGCGCCACACGAACATGTACAGCCCGGGCTGCTCCGGCAGGATGTCCGTGAGGCTAGGGACAGCAACATGGACTTCCCACGGTGACGCTTCCACCCTCAAGTCGTCCTGCAGCACCCTGTGCGCAGGGACGTCCAGCATCGGCGCGATCCCTAACTGGATCTCTAGAGCCGGGCTGCTCTCGATGCTGTGGCGGATGACGGAGCGTAAGAGGGGCTCAGGTGTCGTCATGCCGCGAGCTGCTCCCGCTGCGTGTCAGGATCATAGGCGCATCTTTACATGTGCTTATGACGCATGAGGCCTGAGATGAGGAAGGCGCCCGGTTCGTGACGATATGTCACGCCCAAGCGCCTTCACGATTTGCTCCTGGTGCTACAGGTGGCAGACTGCGCACCCCAGTTGATCGTCGTCCTCGTCGTGGGCGTCGGCTAGGATCTCAAGCAGGGGGCGGTTCGGCTTGGTGCGCTTCGCCGCGCGTTCGAGCGCAGCTTGGTGCTTGGCTTCGATGTCGTTGCGGCGTGCTATGAGCTCCTCGAGGGACTCTCCTTGGGACCAGGTGAACTGCCGGCCCTGCATGGCGGTGTGCCGGTAGTTGACCTTCTCTTCGTACGCTATGGCCTTCTCGAAAAGGTCCGGGTGGCGGTCGCGGAGGCCGACCCATTCGTGCTTACGCTGGAAGAAGCAGAAGTAGCAGCCGGAGCGGGTGCGCCACTCGTAGTAGGCGGGCAGCCCGATGCCGGCTTCATCCAGGATGCGGTCGACGCCAGCTCGGTCGATGCCGTCTTCGCGGAAGGGGAAGACAGCCTTGATGTTGGGTTTGGTGCTGACGTAGCCAAGGCGGTTCTCGTCGGCGCGGATGGCGACGTAGGAGATCACCTCGTCGTCACCGACCCATTCCTCCAGCGGCTTGATCTTGAGGTTCTTGGTGCACCAGCGCATCTGGGGGCTGGGGAGTGTGCCTTGGTAGACCTCGAGCCAGTGGTCAAAGTCTCGGCTGGCGTTGAGGCGTACGATCGGCTTGCCGACGGCGGCTTCGAGCCGGTTGAGGTACTCGTAGGTCTCGGGTAGCTCGGCGCCGGTGTCGCAGAAGAAGTACTCCATGTCCAGGACGCGGTCCCGCATGTGGATCGCGAGAGCGGAGGAGTCTTTGCCGCCGGACAGGCCGAGGACATGGCGTGTCTTGCTGCCGGTGGTGGTCACAGCATTCCTTCCTTCTTGGCGAACGTGTCGCCATCCCCCGCAGCCAGGCGTTCGGCCAGGGCGGCGAGCAGGATGCGGGCTCCGTCAGGCCCTAGTGCTTTTTCAGCTTGCCTGATGACACTGACAACGAGATCGTCAGCTGCCTGGCGGGACTGTTTGGATACGTGGATGAGGGCGCGTTCCTCAGTCCCCTTGGGGGTGGTGACCGTTAGTAGACGGGTCTCGATCTGCTGAGCTGCAGACGCCAGGTTGGAGTCGTTTTCCGAGCTTTGGTGCAGCTCGTAGAGGTGACCGACGCGGTCGAGAGAGCGTGCTACTTCTCGGCCCTTGCGGGGGAAGGTCTCCGCGTCAGCATCCGTCCAGTCTCCGAGGGCCTTGTTGGTCAGGCGGATGATGATCGGATCAAGCCAGTCCTCATCGGGCAAGGTTTCGTTGAGTGCCCGAGAGACGAAGCCTTGCAAGTTGACTTCGAGCTGGGCATCGGCGAAGCCCCGTAGCCGCTGGGTCAGGCCAGCCCGGAGCTGCTGGATGTTTGCCGGAAGGTGGAACTCCTTGCCGAGAGTCGCCACTACCTCCTGGCGCAAAGCCGTGCTGGCACCGGACAACTCGTCAAGCGCCTTGGTAAGCGCGGAGACGAAAGCCTGGGCGGCATGGTCGTCTATGGGTGTTTCGGAGTTGACTGAGGGGAACCCGAGCGCTTTGGGGAGCGAGGCGAAGATCAGCTCATCTGGGTCAGTGGCTGCTGAAAGGGTGCTCCGGATCGCCAGGGCCTCAGAACTGAGGCGCCTGGTCTGGCGGGCGTAGGGAGTAAGGACCATCATCCGCTCCAGGATCGTGCGTGTGACGGCCAGGAGCAGTGGGTTGCGCGCCGAGCGGGAGCGTGGAACGTCAACGTTGAGAACTTTAGCGAGGCCATCGACGATGACTCGGCGTTGTCCACGCCCGACGGGCGTGGCCTTGACGGTGAATCGGTCCGGGTAGGAGACGTTGAGGCGCTCGACGAGCTCCGGGGTCAGTCTCGGGCAGTAGTTGCCCTCTTCGAACAAAGCTGTGTCCTCGGCGCGCAGGATGAGGGCGGCGACGACGAGGATAGGCACGACTCCGGCTTTGACGCCGTAGGGGGGTGCCATGAGCTGGTGATAGATGTCGACGATGGGCGTGGGTCGCTTGGCGCTAGTGAGCGCCTGTTCGAGGGCATCCCAGACGGGGACGGCGCTGGGGTTCTTCTCAGGGCTGGGTCGCGAGATCCCATGAGTGAGGATGCTGTCGGCGTCTGTGGCGCTGCTCGCTTCTCCGGCGATGCGGTGCAGTCCGAGATATTCAGTGACGCCGTGGTACATGGCGCGTTCGGCTGAGTAGCCCTTCTCGTCGAATCCGAGGAGGTGGACGCCAGAGCGCTGGATCATCGCGGTGAGGAGCTCTCGGCGGGCGCGGGCGCCGTTGCTGGTGAGCTGGTGACGGCCGGCCATCTCGTTGCGGACATACGGTGTGAAGGAGTAGACGCGGTCGCATGCCTGAGAGGCGAGGCTGGCATAGCTGCGTGTCTCGATGATTGCGGCGGGCGGGTTGCTGGTATCGCTTCCTGCGTTCCACAGATGCCATGTGGAGCGCGGGCTTCGCGGGTTGAATGCCCCGTCCAGAAGGGCGCCGATGCTGTGCGAGATCTCCGCGGCGCGTTCGGCGATCTCGCGTGCGGCAACGCGATCGATGGTGTCATCGTCGAGCAGCTCTTCAAGCGCAACAAGGTCAATGCCAGCTTGCAGCACCCGACTAGGCTCATCGGTGGTGCCGATCAGCACAGGCAGCGGGGAATTGACCATAGGACGGGAGTCGAGGGAGCCGAGATGGTAGACGATGAGACCGTCTGCCGCGTCTTTGACGACCTCGGGACCATCGATCTTCTCGCCGCCACGACTAACGGCGGTGACGAAATATCGGAGCATGCCAGTCTGCTGGCTGTGCTTGCCTGCGACTACGGCAGCGGGAAGGACGGTGCCGAGGTGCTTGCTGAAATAATCGACGACGTCGGCCGTCTGGATGCGGGCGGCGACCTCCTTTACCCGGGCATCGACGTCGACGTTCGTTCCGTGCCAGACGCGGTATTCGTTGCTGTAGGCCCGATGGACGACGAACCCGTCCTCCACCAGCTTGCCGAGCCGTGCTTGCAGGGCGGTGAAGCGCTCGGGGGCGGCGATATCGAGTGGGTCTTGCAGCGCGAAGTGGATCATTGAGGGCGTCGCGCGGAGCAGGCCGTCGACGTCAATGAGATTGAGGATGCCGATCACCTTCAGGACCTCTTGGTCCTCAGCGGCGAGTCCGTGGGCCTCGCTGATACGCATGTCGACTTCCAGCCATCGGCTCGCGTTGGAGGAGGCGAGGATGGTGGTGCGGCCGGAGGCGAAGAAATAGTCGTACAGCTGCGGCAGCCGGATGGTGGCTACCTGGTCCGGCTTCTTGGAAGCGAGGCTTTCCAGGGAACGGCGCACCGTGTTTGGTTCATCGCTGGCGAGGAAGCCAGTGAGGCTGCGGTCGTGCTGCCCAATCTGGGAGGCAAGGAGTGGGGCCGCGATGGCGGTGAGGGGGTGAAGCGGATACAGGCCGGCGAATATCTCCTCGGAGATCTCGACGACGGCGTTGAGACCACGTTCCCGCCATATCATTGCGCCGGCCTGTGCCTGGGCTTGAATGAGGGTGCGCCCGGGCTCGGCGACGCCTGTGAGGTCGAGGCGGCGCCGCATCAGGTGAACGGCGTCACCGAGGTTCGGGGTGAAGGTGACGTCTTCGAACCGGCCTTGGATCTTGGCCCATTCCTGGGTCTGGACGCTGCTGGAGCGGGCGGCGTAGTCCGTGAAGGCCAGGTGCTGAAGGGTGAACATGAACAGAGGCAGGCCCGACGGGCCAGCGCCTTTCTCCGCTAGCCTTTGGAGCAGGTACACATCGCTGGCCTCGTCGCCCGAATTGGCGGAGCCGGCGGCGTATTCGAGGGTCTTGCCGAACTCGTCGATAATGAGCAGCAGCGGGGCAGTCTCACACAGGGTGGTGACCACCGCCACAAGATCGTCTGCTCGTGGCGTCTCGCGCTCAGCGCACACCGCGAAAGCTTGGGCGACCGCCTTGGGAAGGCGTGTCTTCCACCGTCGTTCAGCAGCGGTGCGAAGCGCTCGGTGAACCGTTTCGACGAGAGGCTCGCGGTTGGCGGTGGCGACCGCGCCGAGGAATCCACCCGCTGCAAGCTGGTCCCGGGCTCGGCTTAGTCGGGCCGCGATGTGTGGGTTAGTGGCAGCGACTGCCTTCTCGGCCTCGGCCCGGCGGGCGTTGTCGTGTCCGAGGAGCGCATCAATGAGGTTCGACAGGGTGGATTTGCCCGAACCGTAGGGTCCGGTGAACGACCAGGCGCGGGTGCGCCCGAGGTCGTTCAGGGCGTTGGTGAGTCGCTCAAGAACATCACCGGCACGTGCCCCGACGTAGGGGGAGTTGAGGTGGCGCTCGTGGACGTCACGCTCGAGGTTGGTGGACCGGAGTTCGGAACCGACCAGTGTAATGCCTTCGGGGAACTGGGCATTCTTTGCGGTCATGATCCGACGTTCTCCTCGCTCAGTTCAATCTCCTCGGCCTGGCGAGGAGATGTCTTGCGCCGCTTCTTGGATGCGGCACCAGTCAATCCTGGGTATTTCCGGAGCCAGTCCTGTGGGGTGGGGAAGCCGTCCCGTTCTTGGATGCGCCCGTAGTAATCGTCCAAGAGGTCCCAGGCCAACTTCTCGGGTTGTTCGGAGTAGGCGAGGCTGCGTTGGCCGAGGGCTTCGACGATCTGCAGACTCGGGTGCGCGCCGACCAGATCTTCGATGGCCTTGGTCAGCTCAGGCTCCCTCATGCGGAAGGTACGGCCGGGGGAGCCCGATTCGCTTGCGAGCCGTGCAAGGGAGATGGAACCCGCATGCGACGACAGACGCGAGGCGTAGTCCAGGCAGGCGTACATGAGGACAGCAGCCGGGAGGTTCGATCGTGCGCCGCTGGTGAAGCGCCAGGTGCGTTCCCGGCCCTTGCCCTGTCCCTCGATTAGGCCGAGTTCTCGGAAGGGAGACATCAGCAGGTCTTCGAAGCTACCTGGAGACAAAGGGTTGAACTCCTGGTCTTGTGCGTACATCTTGATCATGCAGTCCACGTCGCGCCTGATGGACTCGGCAGCCGGGCAGTCCTTCTCGGCGAAGTTCTCGTGGACGAAGCGCGTGATGACGCTCTCCATCTCCTCGGCGCTGGTACGAGAACGCGGCGCGAGGTTGAACATGATGTACCAGCTCGGCGCCAGGCACTTGGCCTCGGGCTCGGATGACAGCAGCCACCAGTGCAGCAGCCACAGACTGCCGGTGTCCTCAAGGTAGGGGTCGGCGCCGTCTTCGTCGAGCAACCATCGCGCTCGCCAGGTCGGCGCAGCCAGCAGTGCGCGTGCGGAAGGATCGCTGTGGGAGTACTCCTTGGTCAGCTTGAAAGCCCGCGACCAATAGCGCATGGCGTTCACCATGTTCTTGCCGACCCCGAGTCGGACAGGCGCATCTTCCTGGTAGAAGATTTCGGGTACCTCTTTGACCTGCATGTACGCCTTGTGCAACCAGCCGAACCGAGGGGCGAAGGTCTCATGCCGGCTGAATTGAAGTTCGACGGCGTCGGCTAGCTGGCTACCTGACATGCGTAGGCCTTTCGAGAGCGAGAGCGAGAGCGAAGAGGGCGAGGGCGGTCCGTGCGTGTGGTCACGGTTCGCTGTCGGTAGCGGTCACCGAGCGGACATGCGCCACTGCTGCCGTAATGGCCTCTATGCCGCATTCGATGTCGCGAGGCGTGGTGGCGAAGCCAAGTGAGAACCGGACCGTGGAGTCCGCGTCGTCCCGACTGCGTCCCATCGCGAGCAGGACATGACTCGGGCTCGGCGCCCCCGAGGAACAAGCGCTGCCATCAGAGGCCGCTACTTGAGGCATGGCTGCCAATACGGCATCGGCAGGCAGCCCAGGAAAGGTAACACTTGTCACGCCGGGAAGGCGCGGAACCGTAGCTCCGTTGATCTGGCAATCCGGCACGCGCGCCAGCAAGCGGGCTTCGAGATCGTCGCGGAGCGCGGCAATCCTGGCAGCTTCCTCCTGCATCTTGAGGCGGGCGGCTTCGGCGGCTGCGCCAAGTCCGACGATGCCGGCGACGTTGAGTGTGCCGGCGCGCCAGCCGCGTTCCTGACCCCCGCCGATGAGGAAGGGGTGATATGGCAGCGAGATGCCGCGGCGCAGGAAGAGGGCGCCCACGCCCTGCGGGCCGCCGAATTTGTGCGCGGACAGCGACAGTAGGTCGACCTCCAGCGCCTGCAGGTCGAGAGGTAGGCGGCCGACATACTGCGTGGCGTCGGTGTGCACCAAAGCACCCGCCGCGTGTGCGACTTTCACAATGGGCTGTAGGTCGGTGAGTACTCCTGTCTCGTTGTTCGCGAGCATCACCGAGATCAGAGCCACGCCTCGTCCAGCGGGATCCTCTAGTGCCTCATCCAGCTTCGCCAGGTCGACGACGCCCTCCGCATCCACCGGAAGGAGCATGAGCGCATCGGGGGTGTCTTGTGTGATCGCACGGGCGGTCTCCAGCACAGCCGGGTGCTCCACCGCCGTGGTCACAAGAGCCCCGCCCCGCTCGTACGCCGTGCGTAGGGCGAGGTTGTTCGCCTCCGTTGCCCCGGAGGTAAAGATGATCTCATTCGCGGAGCAGTTAAGCAGGGCGGCAAGTTGACGGCGTGCTAGATCCACCCGAGTGGAGGCCTCCCGCCCAGCGTGGTGCATGCTTGAGGCGTTGCCGACAGTCCGGAGTGCCGTAAAAGTAGCTTCGAGCGCCTCCGGACGCAGCGGTGCAGTGGCGTTGTAGTCGAGGTAGACCGTGCCACCTCCCGTGGGCTCCTCCGCCATACTCGCCCCTTCATGCAACGGACCTGCGTTCATTCCTGGTGCCCTCCCTCGTTGGAGCTTGGCGTTCCGCCAGGAGTGCAGTGAGATCCTAGCTGCACCCAACGACAAAAGAGCCAAAGTTAAGCCGCTGCACTTCCTTAGGTGAGCCACCTCAACCGCTATATGAACACATGTTCGATATGAAGGGCTAGTTCTGCCGCGCCAGAACGCTATGAGAGCAGGCAATCCTTCGCCGGTCGAGATAATCGCCCGTAACGACCTCTGCTTTCGGCGCGAAGTTCTAGGGTGAGCTCGCCGCCTGCAGGTGAAGATCTTGAAGTGGGGCGGCACGCATAGAAAGGGGGACGGTTGCACTTCGCGCAGGGGAAGCGCCTACCCCGTCGGGTCGCACGCGAGGGAGAAGTGTGATCGATTCCCCAGGCCTCGCGTTCCAAGCCGTCCTTGCCTCTGCTCCAGCCCCCTACGTGCGGCGGCTGCTGGGCGAGCACGTATGTGAGCTGCTAAAGCTACTCCGAGGTAGCAATGCGGACGATGACGCTCTCCGCACATTGGCAGCCTCAGCAGTCTCCGCTGAGCGGCTTGTAGCCGATCCGGACGAACGCGCACAGTTGCTGCAGCTGCTGCCTCCGAACAAGCAGGAGGAACTAGCGGGGCGCCTAGGGCACACCAGCGCCACTTCGGGAACCACATTACTGGCTGATCTGAACTGGTCGCCTGAGCAGCGCCGCATCCTTCTCGGTTTCCTGGGACTGGTAGTCGACCGCGCGCCTGAGGTCCCCGTCTCCGAGCTCCGCTCAGTAGCGCCAACGTACGGTTTGTTTCCGTACCAGCGAACTGCGGCGAACAAAGTACGCCGTTTCCTGTACTCCGGGGAGCGCCGTACCGTGCTCCATCTACCTACCGGCGGCGGCAAGACCCGTACGAGCATGAATCTGGTCTGCGATCATTTGCGGCAAAACGAGCCAACGGTGGTGGTCTGGCTGGCCAGAGGCAAGGAGCTTCTTGAGCAGGCCGCGCTTGAGTTCGAGCGTGCCTGGATTGCTTTGGGCAACCGGGAGCTCTCGGTCGTGCGGATGTGGGGTGACCACCCGGCCGGCCTCGACCACATCAACGACGGCGTCGTGGTCCTTGGCCTCGACAAGGCCAGTGCAGCGGCCAAGTCTGACCAGACGTTTCTGGACCGCCTGGCGCTGCGGACAACCCTGACTGTCTTCGACGAGACGCATCAGGCGATCGCTCCTACTTACCGGAGAGTTCTGGACGCACTGACGCTGCGCAGCGATTCCAGTTTGCTTGGCCTCACCGCTACGCCGGGGCGTACTTGGGCGGATGTCGCAGAGGATGAGAGGCTCGCGGAGCTCTTCGCCCGGCAAAAAGTCATGCTGGAGATCGAGGGGTACGACAATCCGGTCACGGCTCTCATTGAGCAGGGGTACCTAGCTAGGCCCACGTTTCGTACCGTGGCGGCCAAGTCCGGTATGAAACTTAGCACGCACGACCTGCGCGGTTTGGCGGCATCCTTCGACATCCCTGACGCGATCGTTGACCGGCTAGCTGAGAGCGTCCAATGGAATCTGCAGGTTGTGCGCACAGTCCTTGACTTGAGTAACCGCCACCGGCGCATCCTTCTGTTCGCCGCATCTGTGGAGCACAGTCGGCTGATCACGGCGATATTGCCCATGCTGGGGATAGATGCTGACCAGGTCACTGCCGAGTCGTCTGCCCGTCACCGCGACAGGGTGATCAGCAGGTTCAAAGGCCCGGGCACGCGGCCCATGGTCTTGTCCAACTTTGGGGTCCTGACGACCGGTTTCGATGCGCCGAGAGCGAGCGCCGCGGTCATCGCCCGACCAACCCGCTCCTTGGTTCTCTACAGCCAGATGGTCGGCCGCGTCATCCGCGGACCGAAGGCCGGCGGTACGTCCACGTGCGAGATCATCACTGTCGTCGATCCGGAGCTGCCTGGCTTCGGAGACGTCGCGGACGCGTTCACCAACTGGGAAGACGTATGGAGCACTCGATGACATCCAAGTACTCGATCGTCACCTCCGACCTGACGGTTAAGGCTCTGCAGGACAGCGGGTACAAGTCGACCGCGTATGCGATTGCTGAGCTGATCGACAACGGCATCGAAGCCAACGCAGATATGGTCGAGCTCTTCGTCGTCGAAGGAACGCATACGCCAGCAGGGCGTGCTCGGCGCCGTGTCGAAACGATCGCCGTCCTTGACAACGGCCACGGGATGGACGGGGAAACGCTCAGGCAGTCCCTGCGCTTCGGCGCCGGAACTCGGCAGCATCGCAAGGGCATCGGGCGCTTCGGCGTCGGCCTGCCCAACTCCAGCATCTCTCAATGCGATCGGGTCGATGTGTGGTCCTGGACGAACGGTCCGGAGAACGCCCTACGCACCTACCTCGACCTCGATGAGCTGCGCGACGGCCTGGAAGAGGTACCCGAGCCCAAGCTCGACCCAGTCCCCGAGGAGTGGCAACGCCTGTCCCAGGCTCTCGGCCAGACGGGCACGCTGGTGCGGTGGACTCGGCTCGAACGCGTGCAGTGGCGTGGAGCGGAGACCACGCTCGCCAACACGGAGAAGCTGATCGGTCGGGTCTACCGACGCCTGATCACTAAGGGCACGCGTATCCGACTCGTCCCTGTCCGCGGGTTGTTCGAACTCGGCAGCGCACGCGATGCGCTCCCCAACGACCCGCTGCACTTGACGGCGCCTAGTGCCACGCCAGCCCCCTTCGATAGCAAGCCTATGTTCCGCCCCTATGGAGGCGGCAACACCGGTGAAATCGGCGTCGAGCGGTTCATGGTCAAGGGCATGGACGACATGGAGTACCCGGTCCTGGTACGGGCCTCCGTCGCCGTGGACGCTGCCCGACGCCCTGACATCCCAGGTGAAGAGTGGCCCAAGGAAATCTCTCCCACCATGCACCCGGGGGATACCCCCTGGGGCAAGCACGCTGACAAGAACCTGGGAATTTCTCTGATCCGAGCCGACCGCGAGCTCGATCTTGACACGGGCTGGACCAACTCCTACGACCCCGTCGAGCGGTTCTGGGGGATCGAGATCGACTTCCCTCCGCAGCTTGACGAGGTGTTCGGCGTAACCAACAACAAGCAAGCCGCCACCATCTTCTCCGGCCTGTCCAGCTTCAAGTGGCGGCAAGAAGCGGCGGGTCTGTCGTTCGAGGAGTTCCGCGAACAGCTCCGCCAAGAGGGGGACCGCCGCCTGCCTCTGATCGAGATCGTCTACTACATCCGCGAGAAGCTTCTTGGTAACCTGCGTAGCCATCTGCACGATCAGACCCGGGGGAGCCGGTCCAACCGGAAGCGGCACGAAGATGTCGAGGCGAAAGCGGAGCACGCCCTGCGCCGCCGCAAGGAGGAGACTCAGCCAAGTCTCACCGACCAGCTCGCGGAGCAGGTGACCGAGGAGGAGAGCCAGAAGCAACAGCTCGAAAGCCTGGTCAAGATCCACAAGTACAGCCCCGCCGATGCGGAGCGCATCATCGCGGAGACGAAGGCGAACAACCGCCACGTCCAGCTCCTCACGAGCCGGAACCCGGACTCGCCGGCGTTCTTCAACGTCGAGTTCATCCCGGGCGTGCTGCAGGTTTCGCTTAACATGGACCACCCGGCCTACAGCGACCTCATCGCGGTGCTCGACCAGGACATCGAAGATGCGAGCAAGGAGGAGCTGGCTGACCGCCTGGTCGTCGCTGCCAACGCCTTCAAGCTGATCCTGCTGTCGTGGGCCCGCTACGAGGATGAGCAGCCCGAGAAGCCCCGAGCACGGGCCAAGCAGATGCGGCAGGACTGGGGGCGCATCGCCCGTGAGTTCCTCGCTCCTGGCGATGACGATGAGGACGACGAGTGACGGACGATCACGTCTGGCAACAGCTCAAGCAACTGTTACTGGGCGCGAGCCGCCGCGTCGTCCTCGTCGCTCCCTTCATCAAGAAGGACCTCTTCCAAGCGGTGCTCGACACTATCCCCAGCAGTGTCACCGACATCAACTGCGTGACGCGGTGGTCCGTTGCCGAGATCGCTGCCGGCGTCTCTGATCCCGAGATCGCCGAGCTCGCTGCTGCTGACGGTCGAGTCCTTGTCCGTCTGTGCCACAACCTGCATGCCAAGTTGTACGTCGCCGACACGCGCTGCTTAGTCGGATCAGCCAACCTGACGGGCAAGGCGACCGGGCGCGTCCCCGGAGCCAACCTCGAACTACTCCTCGAGGGGGACACGAGACACCCAGAGGTGCAACGGGTACTCAGCGCCATCGACAATAGCGCCGTCCCGGCAACGCCAGAGCTGGGCAGGCTCCTACGTGAGCAAGCCGAGCTCTTGCGAGCTGACGAAGAGGCACCGCGAATAGCGATCCCAGGACAGCAGACCCGAGCTACGAGTTGGCTGCCGGAGACACGGCGTCCGGAGCGTCTGTACCGGGTGTACCGCGGGCGCTACCGCGACGTCGGGCGCGAGGTGCTCGCCGGTGTGCTCCGCGATCTCGCCGAGCTTGACATCCCTCCTGGGCTTGTCGAGGAGCAATTCGGGGCCACTGTCCGCGCGCGTCTTCGTGAGCTGCCGGAAGTCCGCAGACTCAGCGAGATAGGCCGCCTGAGCTTGGGCGAAGCGAAGGAGAAGCGGGTAGCAAGCGGCTCCTGGACAGAAGAGCAGGCCCAGCGTGCCCTTGAGACCCTCGGCGAGTGGTTGCGGTACTTCGACGAGGTCCAATTTGTGCCGACCGGGCCATGGGAAATAAGGCAGGGAAAGCAGATCACCTGACAGTGGGAGGAGCGGCATCCTCCGCAGGGATCTGTACGCCGAGCCCGCAACCTGGGCGGTTCCCGTGGCCACCTACGCGCACGATATCTTGAAGCAGTCCATACAAAGCGGTAGGCCTTCCAGCAGCCCGGCGACGAGAATAGGTAGACGGTATGGCAGCGGCGCGCGTGCCGTATCTGCTCGGCCACGCCGAGATCGCCAGCCTCTTGGGAGTTGAACGGCAGACCTCTCGCAAGTGGCGGACTGACGGCACACTCCCCGAGCCGGATCTCGTCGCCTCCGGTAACCCGTACTGGCGGCTGCCCACGGTCCTGCGGCTCGAAGGCACAGGCGGTCGGAGGATAACCGCGGACCGCCTGGAGGCGTATCGTCGCAGTCTCCCTCACGGTTACGAACTCCAGGCGGGCGACGAACTGCCCCCTATTGTCGGCATCAAGGAAGCTGGCCTTATCCTCGGTCGGAACGCCCAGACCATCGCTCGGTGGCGCGATAGGGGGCAAATCGCTCCAGCTGATCTGGTCTTGTCGCGCTCCCCTCTCTGGCTGCTGGACAGCCTCCTCGCCGACGCGCGCACGCGGGGTCGGGACATCGATGACCAGCGACTCCAGCTCCTTCTCGCAGGCCGGCGACCGGAACAACAACCTCGCGGTCGTCCTCCGAGGACGCAGACAACTCGCATGGCTTCCAACCCGCTTGTCGCAGGCAGGGCATTCACCTCCGAGCAACAGGTCGAAGCTGCGGCGTTTCTCCACGAGCTCCTGTCCGAGGGCTTCACCGTCGTCATCCGACCGCAGCGCAGAGGCGTCTGACCGGCGCGAGTTCTGCCACTCTCTGACAGCGACTCTCTGGGCGCCGACCTTCCGGCTGAGATAAACAGTTGATGAGGGTCACGTGTCAATATAGCATCTCATGCTGCAGCCGTATCACCGCAGAGGGAGCCAAGGCATGTCCAGCATCGAGAGCTATCCGACAGCTCTGTCGGAGCACGCCGAAGAGCCTTGCCTGAAAGTCGTTTCGTACGGAGGCGGAGTCCAGTCGACTGCCCTGTTAGTCCTTGCCGCTCAAGACCGCCTCCCCTACCGCATGTTTCTGTTCGCCAACGTCGGCGATGACAGCGAACATCCCGCCACTCTCGCCTACCTACGCGAGGTCGCCACCCCCTACGCAACGCGGCACGGGCTCGAACTCAAACAGCTCGACCGCAAACGACGTGACGGTTCCACCGAGACGCTCATGCAACAGTTGAAGCGCCCCGAGAGCCGATCGATTCCTATTCCGGTGCGGATGGCCAATGGAGCACCTGGACGTCGCTCCTGCACCGCCGACTTCAAGATCAAAGTCATTGGGCGGTGGCTACGAGACCACGGCGCCACTGCAGACGCCCCTGCCACGGTCGGAATCGGAATCTCGGTGGATGAGATCCATCGCGCAAACCGGCGCCGAGCGGAACGGCATGAGAACGTCGCATACCCCCTGCTGGACCTCGGATTGCACAGAGCAGACTGCGAGGCGATCATCAGAGAGGCGGGCTTGCCCGTCCCGCCCAAGAGCGCCTGCTTCTTCTGCCCTTTCAAGACTGCGCAAGGCTGGCGTCAGCTACGACAGGAGGAGCCCGCACTGTTCTCAGAAGCCGCTCACTTGGAAGACATAATTAACCAGCGCAGGAAGGTTCTCGGACGCGACGCGGTGTACCTCACGCGCTATGGGCGCCCTCTCGCTGCCGCTATCCCCGCGAACACGATGTCCGACTCGGCGGATGAACCGGACGGCACCTGCGACTCGGGTTGGTGCATGACCTAGTACTCCAGCCGCAGATTGGGCTCTTTGATGCGTTGTCGCTGGTAGTGGGACCGGCGAGCTTGGGTCTGATGGCGTCGCCGCCATCGCGACCAGTGCCAGGCACGGTCCTGGTTCGGCGTCGGTCGGGTCAACAAGGCGAACATGCGTCGGATTTCGTTGGCGGAGATCGTGATCAGGTCGTGGGCGGGGTCGGTGGGCGCGCTGGTGGGCTGGTCGCATAGGGACGCGCGGGTGACGGCCAGGAAAGCCAAGGCGAACATGACCAGGGTGATGTGCCTGTACCAGGCGGAATAGAGCCGGACTTGGTAGTGGTCGAGGCCGGTCTCGTTCTTGCCGGTTTGGAAGCATTCTTCGATGCTCCAGCGGGTGCCGGCCACCGTCACCAGTCGGTGTAGAGGCGCTGGGGCAGGGGTGTGGCATAGGTAGAAGGCCAGCTCGGATGGCTTGCTGATGGAGCGCCGGATCAACAGGTGATGGATCGGGCTGGTGGTGGCGATCAGGGCCCAGTCATAGCGTCGCTCACCCTTGACGCCCGGGCCGCAGGACAGACGCTGCCATCCTGATCTGGGGATCTTCGCGGCCATGACGTCGGCGCGGATGGTGCCCACCCGGGTGGTGATGTGATGGACGCGAGCGACGGCTAGGACGTAGTTAAGGTGGCGTTGTTCAAGGAAGCGGCGTAGCGGCCCGTTGTCGCCGTAGGCCTCGTCGGCGGTGATCCAGCCGAACGGCACGCCGTGGGTGATGGCTCGCTCGATCATGGTTTGCAGGAGTTGCGGCTTGGTCGCGAAGGTGACCTCATCAGGTACCTTAGCCGCCGCACATCGCCTTGGATCGGCGATCCAGGAGTCGCGCGGGAGGTAGAGTTCGCGGTCAACGATGGCCCGGCCACGAAGGGTGGCGTAGCCGAGGAAGACGCCGATCTGACAGTTGGTGATCTTTCCTGCGGTGCCGGTGTACTGTCGTTGCACCCCGGCTGAGCATGCGCCCTTCTTCTCGAAACCGGTGTCATCGCCGACCAGCACCCCATCGGCTTGGCTGAGGTGGTTGACCACGTAGTTGCGTATATCGTCGCGCACGCCGTCGACGTCCCACCGAGCCGTGGTGAACAAGCGTTGCATGCCATCCGGTGTGGCTTCACCGGCGTATTCGGCCAGTGACCAACTGGTCTTGCGCTCCAGCCCGGACAGAAGTCCCTCGATGCATCGACGCGCTCGCAGTCGCGGCTCGCGCCGTTTGAACCGGCCTGCTACCAGCGCGAATGCGTCGTCCAGCCCAGCATGCAGACGAGCGGGGTCCAGGTGTTCTAATCTGGCCATCGCGGCCACCGCATGATCTTCAGTTCCAACACACCTGAATGATCACAGCGGTGGTCGTTCCTCTGTGACGTACCTACGTACGCACCTTGGCCTCACCCGCTGAGCGGCCCACCCAGCAAGATCCCAATCTGCGGCTGGAGTACTAGTTTGCGTATAGAGGTTGAAAGGTCAGGGTTCATTACCTGTCAGAGGGAAGCCCGACGGTTTGCGGACCTGGATCTGAAGGCGACCTACCGGAACGAGGGCGACGACCAGAACAAAACTCTGTCCGAGTATCTGGATTCAGGATGTTCCCTGTGAGCGAGCCAGATGGACACGCGGATGTTCGCCAACCAGAACAGCACCTTCAACAAATTCACATTAGAGGGGCTCCTGGAAGCGTTCAACCTGGGTGAAAAGGCAGGAGCGGGGGTTGGCCACGCGCTTTTGCCATCTGGCTCGAGGCCCAAGCATCGGAAGCGGCGAGGCAGTCTGACCGTCCGCTTTTCAGGCGGACCAATCGCCTTGCTCAGCTGATCGAGACCGTGGTCAGGCGCATGTGGACGGTGGCGCGAGTGCGTGGGCGTGTGGGGACGTTGCTGTCAGCGCTGCTGTCACCTCAGCCATGGTTACCCCGGTGGCAGGGCCCGATGTAGGAGGGCCTTGCCGGCGATCACCCCAGCCCGTATGGCGGGCACCGAAGTCTGCGATCGTCACGGCCTCAGCCACCGTGCCGCCTTCTGATCCGTAGCCAGTTCGAGATCGTCCACGGGCGTCTACCGCTGTCCAGGGACGTTGTTAGCATCGGCGTTAGCAAGATCATCGTGGCTAGCGACCTCTTGCCGGCGCGGCATGGGACTGACCGAGGACCGATGGCCTGCTCGGGGAGACTCGTTAGTCGTCGAAGCTGGCGATCCATTCGTTGATGAACTTCGACGCCTCGTCAGCGGTGACGACATCGCTCCTGGGCGCGGGGCCGAGGCTCTCGACGAGCAATTCCGGTGATACGGGCTCCCCCGTGACGACCAGGTAGCACGACAGGCCCTCACTCATCTGACGCGACATCGAGGAGACGAACGCATCGCGGCGGAACCGGTTACAGAGCAACAGCAGGTTCTGCTGTTCCAGCTCCGCTCTCAGC
The DNA here is from genome assembly GCF_053586935.1 of Nonomuraea sp. NPDC003727. Lineage (NCBI taxonomy): Bacteria > Bacillati > Actinomycetota > Actinomycetes > Streptosporangiales > Streptosporangiaceae > Nonomuraea > Nonomuraea sp. NPDC003727. The sequence continues at coordinate 417,720 of NZ_JBSFNE010000003.1, read as the reverse complement.
TGGCGCAAGGCGTCTTCGAAGTCGATCGACGAGCGAACCTTGATCGGTGAAGCGCCAGCGCAGTTCAGCCGGAGCTCGTACGTCTCGTCATCGGTCTGCGTTGTCACCTGGCATGGCAGAAGGGATTCGTCCGCCAAGTTGACCAACTCGAGGTCGTGCATGCTCACCTCGGCACGTAGTGGGGGTTCGGAATCCAGACGTCGTCAGCGCTCCCGTACTTGCCCGGCTTCCAGGCCCCTCTGATCTGCGATGGATCGATCCGCTTGAACCCGACGGGCCTACGATCAAGGGAATCATCGTGGCGCTCGCCGACGCGTTCTACGAGGCCGCGATCGACAATGGGGCAGATCCGCCTTGCTCGGGATCTTGAGGTATCCCCTCACAGTTCCTCCCTCGTGTTCATGGGGGCTTGCAGCCACCACCATGTCACCCCAGCTCACACCCCCGAAAAGGCTTCTAACTTACGAGGTGTCCTTCGCAGTGGGCCGACGGCAGCATAAAGAGCACTCATTCTCCCAGCTCAAATGGCACCTCATGTGACTTTCAGGCTCGAACTTCAGGCTTCACGCCGTGGAACCAGGCTAAGATGCTCCTATGGACATGTCTGGGTTGCCGGAAGGCGCGAACATCAACAATATCGAGATAACCAATGATGATTCCTCGGCTCCTCCTCGCAACCTGGAAGGGTTCTCACCTTACGCTGCCTATGTCGCCAGGACTGAGGAAATCGAGGAACTTATCTCACTCACCTCGATATCATACGCGCTTTCCCAGCAACTCCTTCTTTCCACTCCGCCAGAACAGCTCGCCGGTACTACGTTTGACAATTCGACGTCTGGGCGTCGGTCGTTTTCAATGGCCGATGTCGCCATTGGAGACATTCTTGAAATGTCGGCCGGCTGGCTTTTATATGAAGAATACGCGCAGAAAACGGGTCGAAATCTTCAGGATGTAGCCAATCAGGCGGAGGCTGGCCTGCTTGGTCCGGTTCGGATCCGCCTTTCCGATGGCGCCCCGGTCATTCTTTGGCCGCCTGAAAGCGAGAGAGAAGCAGATTTTAAGGCGCCCGAGATCGGTTTTCGCCGTATCAAGTTGAATGCTATGGTTAGGGCCAAGGTTGCGGCCGATTTAACATTTGATCCATCCGACCCGGTGCAGGCCAAGGCGGCTCAAAAGCATTTCCTAAAGTTGGCCAGTTCGCTAGGGAAGGTCGGCGAAGTAGTAAAACGGGCCGAATTTCTCCTATTTCGCGCAGCCTTCCTGCTTCAGTGGACCAGCTTCGAAGTGTTTCTTCGAGAGACGATTGAGGAACTCTTGGCAAGACATCCTCAGGTAATACTCGAGTCGGCAGGAAAGAAGGAGAGCCTGTCCTATGAGCAGCTATTTTCGATGTCTCACAAGCTCTCTTCGATAGAGAGTCTACGCCAAGAACTGATCGACATGGAGATCGAGAGGCTCCGCTCAAATGGTCGCTCAATCCATGGAATGATCAACTTTCTCAAGAGTGCTTTCCGCTTCAAGCGCGATCCCTACAAGGCTTGGTATGTTTATAAAGGTAAGCGTCATGAAGCAACCTACAGCACGCTTATCGACATTAAGGAACGAAGAAACATTCTAGTGCATGAGGCGTCAGATGCTAGATCTGCTATTTCAGGCAAGGAAGGGCAGAGTCTGGGTGGGGAAGAATATGTGAAATATGTCCTGGCCCTACGCTCTGTCGCTTATAGCATTTCATCTAGTGTGCACTTCAAGAAGTATGAGGTGCAAGTTTCCAATGGTCCTGCCTAGCTAGGGCCCCGCTGCTTGTACCTAGCCCGGCACGTGGGGCCGTCCGTCGACAGTCGGAGAACCCCGTTATCCGGTGGCAAGCGGACCCGGAGCGCAGGGCCGCCAGGCCCGAGCACCGGAAGCCGCGCGGCAGCCGATCGCCCCGCCGGTTCGGAGATCGCCGAAGTGAGCGATCGTCACGGCGTTAACTGGTGACGTCTGACATCTGTGGGCGCGCTGGGCGGTGCGTGCCCGGACCGGCCGAAGAGCCGCAGCCGGGCACGCAGACAGGCCAGCGCGCCCGGCGGACCGCGCAGCGGTCCGCCCTTGAGGAGCCCTTGAGGCAAGGCCGCGTAGTTAGCGGTGGTGCTGTCGTGTCAAGGCAGCGTGTAAGTGCCGCGGCCGACCTTGCGGATGATGCCTTCACGTGCCCATTGGCTCATCTGAACGCCGAAGCTATGCAGATCGGGGGCGTCAATGAGCTGTCCGACTTCTCTTGAGTGCCAAGAGCGGTCCGGTTCAGCCTTGAACAGGGCCAGGACACGTTCTTTGCGGCCCGCGCGCAAGGGTGTGGTGGTCTTCGCGGTGCGAGGTGCAGGACGGGTGGCGTCGGCCAGGTGGCGGTCCAGGGCCCATGATCTTGGCGGGGTGGGGACCGAGGGTGGTGGTGCAGTGCGGCCTTGGTGGATGAGGAACTGCAGGTCGGTGATGGCGATGCTGCCTGGTGGCCGGTCGTCGCTGCGGTGAGTGTGGTAGCGGGAGATCGGGATTTGACCTTGCGGATGCCCAGCCGCGGGCGGCGTGCTGGCAGCAGGCCCGCCAGGACGGCCCGGCCGATTGTTCCCAGGAGGTCGATGTCATCGGTGCCGGGCACGATGGCGTGGGCGGTGATGACCTGCTCGCGGGCGGTGTCCAGGGCGGTGGTGAAGCAGGCCCGGTCGGGGTCGGTCCCCGGGCTGGTCTCCACGGCGTCGGTCATGGCGCGGCGCAGCACCTGGTAGAGGGTGAGGGTGGCCCACATCTCCTGTTCGACGCCGGCCGGGTCGCCCGAGCGCAGGACGGTGCCGGTGAGCAGGGTGTGCCGCAGTGCCAGGTACGCCGATTCGATCTCCCAGCGCTCGTGGTAGAGCCGGATCAGCCGCTCGGCGGGGTCAACGCGGTGGTCGGTCAGGGTGGTGATAAGTCGGTAGCGGCCCTGGACACGGCGGCCGTCGGCTAACGTCACGATCACTTCCGCGTCGATGATGCGGACCTGGAGACCGGCCAGCATCGACAGGAATGACCCGTCGGGCAGTTGGGCCAGCACCGGCGGCCTGCGGCAGGTGCGGATACGCACCAGCAGGGCGGCGCCGGTCACGGCGACCTGCTGCAGGAACGCATCGGCGTCGAACGCCCGGTCGGCCAGCACCAGCATGTCAGGGCGCAGCCGATCGGCCAGCCGCAGCGCAAAAGCGGCTTCTCCCACAGCCGGGGCACCGAACACCGCCCTCGTACCCTGCGGCTCGTCCGGGTGCCGACCTTGAGCTTGGGCAGCAGGACGAACCGCGGGTCGAGGCGACGCAGGGCGGCGGTGACGGTGTCCTTGCCGCTGGCGGGCGGCCCGTACAGGACGATCCCTTGCAGGCTCACGCGAGGATCCGCTTGAGCGCTTCGCGGGTCTGGTCGGCGAGGCTGATGGCGGCGCCGAGCCGGTTGTCGACGGTGACGTGCGCGGTGGGCGGGCTGCTGTCGACGGCCAGCCCTTCGGCGTACTGGTCCCAGTTGTCCAGCTTCCAGGCGTCGCGCGCGGCGCCGCGGAACTCGATGTACTCGCGCATGGACTCGGGATCGCACCGCACCCAGATCGCCGCGACGTCGATGCCCTTGGCCGCGCACCGGTTCTCCAGGCGGGTGAACCAGGCTTCGTCCTTTAGTTCCGCGATGAACGGCGCCGACAGGATGGTGGAGGTGCCGATGTTGAGGTTGTCCCAGGCGGTCTCCATCAGGCACCGGTACTCCAGCGGCCGGACTTCCTTGAGGTACAGGTCCGTATGCCGGTCGTTGGGATCGCCGCCGAGCGAGATCAGGAGCCGCTCGACGATGCGCCGCGTGAGGGAGTCCTTGTCCAGGAACGCCCATCCGGTGATGTCCGACAGGAAGCGGGAGAACTCGGTCTTGCCTGATCCGGCGTATCCGCCGACCAGGACGAGGATCGGCTTGGGACTGCCTCCGCCGTGTCGACGGCGCCAGGCGTCGACCACGCGGTTGCGCAGGAGGGCCTGTGGTGAGTCGCCCGGTTCGATGCCGCCGATGGAGACCTTGGTGAACGCTTCCTCGATGACCTGGGCGGCGGCATTGTCCGCGGCGGGGTCTGCCGGTGGAGGCAATTCAGAAATCACAATTTCCGCTTTCTGTGATTCACCGGGCAAAGCTGGACGAAAACCCAGTTCAGGTTCGCTGGCCTGGTAAAGCAGGCAGTAAGCGCGTCGGTAGTGCGGGCCGGGAAACACCGTTCCCTGCTCGTGTCCCCACAAGGTTTGGAAGTTGGCCGCCGGGACGGTCAAGCCGTGCCGAGCGGCGGCCTGGCGTAGCCGCTCGCCTGCGGCTTCGAGGGTGAGGCCGTGCGCCTCGCGGTGTTCGCGCAGGCGAGAAGGGGTCCAGCCGGTTCGCTGGGTCGTCTTCATTGCATACCTTCGCCTTCACACTGGGGGCGGTGCGCGGTGTGCGGGTCGTGCATGTGAAAACAGACGTGTAAATGCCGTTGAGCCGAACTGAAGAAGCTTAACTAGATCCGCGTGATACCGGAAATCCGCTGGTCACGGTGAACTTAAGCCACTCCGAAAGAGCGAAACACAAGGAGATGGCGATGGAGTCGCACCGGTACCGCATCATCGGGGAACTGGCTGAGATCAGGGTGGAGCTGGAGGAGTTGACCTGCCGAGTCAGCGAGATCGCTTCGGCTTTGGGAACACGGCCGACTCAAGAGCCGCAAGCCGATCCCCCAATTCCTTGAGGGTGCGGCGCATCTCGGCCAACTGGGCCAGGACTTCGCCGTCGAGGTCTTCGGCGGGGCCGGCCGCGGGTTGGGCTTCGCTGACGAATACGCCCTTGCCCTGCTGGCCGACGACCAGACCTTGAGTGCGGAGCACGCTGATGGCCGACTTGATCACGCTGGCCGACACGTCGTAGCGCTCGCCGAGCTGGGCGATGGAGGGCAGCGCCGCGCCAGGCGCCAACGTCCCGCGGCGGATCTGCTCGCTCAGGTCGTCGACGATCTGCAAGTAGGCCGGTCGGCCGGACTTCTCCACCATCTGCGCCCTCCTCTGTTCCTCCCAAGTTGAGCACACCGCAACCAAGCGGTCAAAGAACGCCTTGACAACTTAGAATTCCAAGTGTTCCATGTCTTCTAAGCATCCCCCCGATTAAAGGGAAGATCATGCGAGCCATCCCCATCCCCGTCGACGTCACCAAGCTCCAGATCACCTGCGTCAAGGCCCCCAAGCCGCGCCTGGTCAGCAAGGACACCGGCGAGATCAAGCGCGACAAGGACGGCAACGTCATGTACGAACTGACGCTGCTGTTCGAGGACGAGTCCAGCCGCATGGAGCTCGTCAAGGTCAGCACGACTCCCGAACCACAGATCAACGTCGGTGACGAAGTCGTCCCCGTGGGCCTGCTCGGCTACGTCTGGGAGGCCGGCGGCCGATGGGGCATCTCCTACCGAGCGCAGACGTTCATCCCGGCCGGTGCCGGAAGAACGGCGGTGGGCCAGTGATCGACATCGACATTCACCATCCCGCCGTCAAGGCCCACGCCGCGCTGCTTGTCCTGATCCTGTGGCGGCGCTGGGCGCCGGTCTCCTACTGGTACCTGTTCGTCTTCCCCCGCAAGGCCGTGTGGCTGCGCTGGTCCTGGCGGCACGTCGCCTCCGGATGCGGGCTGACCAAGAAGCGGCAGCGCTGGTGGTTCACCACCATCCCCGGCCTGGTCGCCTCCACCGGCGTCGTCCGCGTCAAGCGCCGCTTCCAGCGGGTCGCCGTCGACACCAAGCCATGGATGGGCCTGCCCAAGCCAACACGGAACGGCTTCCGCATCACCTTCCACCTCCTCGACGGCCAGGTCCCCGACGACTACGCGAAGGTCTGCGAACGGCTCGCCCACGCCTGGCGCATCGAGGCGGTCCGCGTCGTCGGCTCCCGGCCTGGCCGCGTCACCCTGCAAGGCATCACCCAGGATCCGCTGACCCACGTCGCTCCGGCCGTACCCCCGACCGAGCCGTCAGGTGGCTGGTGCGCTGATGACCTGCTGCGGCCGATCGTCGGTGTGCTGGAGACCGGCGCCGCCTGGCGGATGGACTTCCGGCTCATCCCGCACTGGATCAACGCGGGCGCCACCCAATCAGGCAAGTCGAACCTGCTCAACGCCCTCATCGTCGGGCTGTCCCCGCAACCGGTCGCCATGGTCGGCTTCGACCTCAAAGGCGGCGTCGAACTGTCGGTCTACGGCCCTCGGCTGTCCGCGCTGGCCACCACCCGCGAACAGTGCCTCGACCTGCTGGCCGACCTCATCACCGTCATGGGCTCGCGAATGCTGGCCTGCCGCCGGCACGGAGTGCGCGACATCTGGCAGCTCCCCGACGCGCTGCGCCCCATCCCGGTCGTGGTCCTGGTCGACGAGCTGGCCGAACTGTTCCTGACCGCTGACAAGGCCGAAAAGGACCAGGTCACCCGTACGGCAACCGCCCTGCTGCGCATCGCTCAGCTCGGCCGCGCCTTCGGCATTCACCTTCTCCTGTCCGGTCAGCGCATCGGCTCCGACCTCGGCCCTGGAGTGACCGCGCTGCGGGCTCAGATCGGCGGACGTGTCTGCCACCGCGTCAACGACCCCGAAACCGCGGTGATGACCCTCGGCGATCTCGACCCCGACGCTCTGGTCGCCGCCCGGTCCATCGCTCCCGAGATGCCCGGCGTCGCCGTGATCACCGGCTCGGACGGCCGCTGGTACCGGGCCCGGTCCGGCTACGTCTCCACCGAAGCCGCCGAACAAGCCGCCCACACCTTCGCCGACCTCACCCCGTCCTGGGCCCAGGTCGCCGCAAGCGGCCTCGGCCACGAGCTGCCCGGCAGCGGCAACCCAGAACTGGCCGCCTGAAAGGAGGAACCGATGACCCTCAACGCCGCTCGCCTGGCAGACACCGCCCCCGTGCTGATCCTCGCCGTGATCGCCGGAGCGGGCAGCTTCACCCACATCCGCGACACCGCCACCGAGCACGGCCAGACGGGCTGGATGGCTTGGGCGGTCGCGGTTTGCGTCGATCTCACCTGCGTCATGGCCGCGCGGGAACGGCAGCGGGACCGCAAGACCGGACGGGAACGGACCGGCTGGGTCTCCTGGCCGACCCTCGTCCTGACGAGCGGGATCGTCCTCTCGTTGGCCGCCAACCTCGCCCAAGCCGAACCCTCCCCGTGGGGGTGGATCACCGCCGCCACACCGGCCGGCGCCTTTCTGGTCGCGGTCTCGATGCTGGAGCGCCGCGCCTCCGAACGCCGTCCCGAACCGTCCTCGGACCTCGTTCTCGTTCCGTCCGCAGTACCGGAGCCGACCCCGCCTGCCGTACCGCACGAGAACGGGCCGGTGTCCGAACTGCTCGACTACGCCCGCCGCGTCGCTCACGAACACCAGGCACGCCACGGCAAGCCCATCACCCGCGACACCCTGCGCGCCCGGCTGGGCGTCTCCAGCCAACTCGCCTCAGACCTGCTGCGCACCCTGCGCGACAGCCCTGCCTGACTTGAAGGAGAAGACGATGACCACCCGCGACGACCTCATCAACGGCCTGATCGACCTCGCAGCCTTCCTGGAAGCCAACCCCAGCCTGCCCGTCCCCGACTCCGTCGACGCCTACGCCTTCCCCGACGACGACGGCACCGACGAGGAGATGCGCCACTTCGTCAACCGGGCCGCGATCGTCCTCGAGACCGTCCCCTCGGAGCACAGCGGCCACTACCGGGCGGTCCGGGCCTTCGGCCCCGCGGCCTACCGCGCAGTGGCCATCCTCGCCTCCGCCCGCACCCGCCCCGCCGCCTGACACCCCCAAGGAGATTCCATGCGCATCCGCATCGACGGCACCCACGCCGAACTCGCCCACGCCGTCCGCCAGATCCGCGCAGTCCTGCCGGTCGGCTCCGTCTCGCGCCTGCTGACGACCGGCCGGCCGTACACCTGGCGCGTGTTCATCAACACCGCCCCCGACCGCTCGGCGGAAAGGAGGTGGATCACATGAGCGAAGAGCCCATCCCGCCCGCAGCCCCGCCCCGACACCAGTGCTGCACCTGCGGCGGGACCGGCATCGACAGCTACGGCGACAACTGCCCGCACTGCGAAGGCCACGGCTACTGCTGACGCCTTCGGCGCCCCCGGCGTGACCACACATCCGCCAAGACGTCCGTCACGTCGGGGGCCATCCCGAACCGAACCACCAAGCCCGGAAGGGACAGCCCCATCATGGCAAGCCCCCACACCCTTGCCGAGCTCATCGCCCGGCTCGACGATCCCGACCACGAGCGCTGGGCCGCCCAGATCCGCCGTACCGGCGGCTGCCGACAGCCCATCCACCTGCGCGGCCACGTCCTGCACATCGACCCCGCCACCGGACGCCGCCTGCACACCTACACCACCGCCACCGAACCCGGCGGCATCCTGCGCGTCCCCTGCAAGACCCGCCGCGCCTCCCGCTGCCCGTCCTGTGCCGAGACCTACCGCACCGACACCTACCATCTGATCCGCGCCGGACTCGTCGGCGGCAAAGGGGTGCCTCCCACGGTGGCCACGCACCCGTGCCTGTTCGTCACCCTCACCGCCCCCTCCTTCGGCCTCGTCCACACCCGCCGCCAGCGCGGCGCCAAGCCCCTGCCGTGCCACCCGCGCCGCAACACCCGCACCTGCCCGCACGGGCGCGTCCTGTCCTGTACGGCCACGCACAGCGCCGACGACCCCCGCCTCGGCGAACCCTTGTGCCCCGACTGCTACGACCACTCCGGCTCGGTCCTGTTCAACGCCATAGCCCCCGAGCTGTGGCGTCGCTTCACCGAAGCCCTGCGCCGGCGCTTCGCCAAACTGTCCGGCCTGACCCTCAAGGCGCTGAAGGAGAAGGTGACGATCTCCTTCGCCAAGGTGGCCGAATACCAGCGACGCGGCGTCGTCCACCTCCACGCCGTCATCCGCCTCGACGGCCCGGACGGCCCCGAATCCCCACCACCGCCCTGGGCGAGCGCCGAGGCCCTGGCGGACGCCGTACGGCACGCGGCCTCCGCCGTGACCGTCCCCATCCCGGCCGCGGGCGGCGAGCCGGCGAGGGTCCTGCGATGGGGCACCCAGCTCGACATCCGGCGCATCGCCATGGACGGCGACCTCACCGAGCAGGCGGTCGCCTCCTACGTCGCCAAGTACGCCACCAAGGCCGCTGAATGCGTCGGCGCCCTCGACCAGCGCATCAACCCACTGACCGACCTCGACACCCTCCCGATCCGCGACCACGCCCGCCGCCTCATCGCCGCCTGCCTGCGCCTGGGAGCCCTCGACGAGCTGGCCGACCTGCGGTTGATCCAGTGGGCCCACATGCTCGGCTTCCGCGGCCACTTCTCCACCAAGTCCCGCCACTACTCCACCACCATGGGCGACATCCGCGCTTACCGCACCGAGCACGCCCGAGCCGAGGCGGTCACCACCGGCCGCCTGCCCCTCTTCGATGAAGACACCGTCCTTGTCATCTCCCATTGGGAGTACGTCGGCAAGGGTCTCTCGCCGGAGGACGCGCTCCTGGCCTCCCTCCGGCTGGAGGTGAGTCCGGATGCGTGATAGGGACAAGCTTCTGACCCTCCCCGAAGTCTTGGAGGAGCTGAACGGCGTCTCGCGCCGGACCTTCTACCGGTGGAGAGAGCTGGGCAAGGCGCCTGTCTGCGTCCAGTACCCCAACGAGGAACTGCGTGTCTGGAGAAGCGACCTGGACGCCTGGCTCGACGGACTTCGGGAGGCGTCATGACGACCAGCTATGACGTGAAGTTCTGGGAGACCCAGCGCAAGACCCAAGGTAAGGCGATCTCCTTCGTAGTGCGCTGGACCGTGGCCCGAAAGTCCAAGTCGAAGAGCTTCCGCACAAAGGGATTGGCTGACAGCTTCCTGTCCGACCTCAGGCAGGCGGCAAAGGCCGGCGAGCTCTTCGACATCGCGACAGGTCTGCCGGTCTCGATGCTCAACGCTGAGCCAGAACCCGCAGGGCCCTCTTTTCTAGAGTTCGCGCAAAAGTATGTGATCAGTAGATGGCAAGGGACGGCGCCGCGGACAAGGGAGACGGAGGTCTACGCGCTGCTGTCGCTCGTTCCCGCCCTCGTCGACGATGTGTCAGTCTTCCGGAGGATGACGAGCTTCGCAAGGTTCTGCGGTCCCATGCACTCCTGCCCGAGGGCAGGCGCAACGAGTTGAACCGTGCGGGCACACTCGCTCTCGGTTGGCTCCAGAAGGCGTCTCTCCCGTTGGAGGAGCTTCAAGACCCGTCCGTACTCCGCCGCGCCCTCGATGCCATCTCGGTCACGTTCGCGGGGGAGGAGGCGGCGGCCAACACGGTACGGCGCAAGCGAGCGATCTTTCATCACTTACTGGAACGAGCCGTGGAACAGAAGGCCTTCGCGTCGAACCCTCTGGACACGATCAAGTGGAAGCCGCCGAAGGCGGTTACTGCCGTCGACCCTCGGACCGTCGTCAATCCCACGCAAGCGAAGGAACTGCTAAACGCTGTGCCTCGGGTCGGTCGCACTCGCGGTGTCCGGCTCAAGGCAATGTTCGCCTGCATCTACTACGCGGGTCTCCGACCTGAGGAGGCGGCGGATCTGCGGTTGAAGAACTGCACCCTGCCGGAGTCGGGGTGGGGACTGATCGTGCTGGAGAAGGCGAGACCGCAGGGCACCAAGCGATGGACGAACTCGGGTCAGACACACGAGTCCCGCAGCCTCAAGCACCGGGCCAAGAAGGAAACGCGAGAGATCCCGATCCCACCGGCGTTGGTCGCCATCCTCTGCGACCACATCAAGGCGTACGGCACAGCGGAGGACGGCCGCCTGTTCCGCACATCCAAGGGAGGCTCCTACTCCAGCTCGGCATACTCCTACGTCTGGCAGGAAGCTCGTGCCCTCGTATTTACCGAAGCGCAGGTGAGCTCCCCGTTGGCCGCCCGGCCGTACGACCTTCGGCACGCTGCCCTGTCCCTATGGCTCAATGCGGGCGTGCCAGCCGCGGAGGTCGCCCTTCGCGCGGGCAACAGCGTTGAGATCCTCAACAGGGTCTACGCCAAGTGCCTGGACGGCCAGCGGGAGACCATCAACGGAAAGATCGACAACGCTCTGGAAGAGTGATCAGCGTCAGCGGACACAGGGCCTCGGTGTCTCACCGGGGCCCTTCCTGTGTGCGAAGAACGCCCATGGCCTCGACGACGTCGGAGACGACGTGATCCGCTCCGTGGTCTGGTCCCGGATGTCCGTCGCGGTTGACCCAGATGGTTCGCAAGCCTGCTGCACGCCCGCCCGCGATGTCCGCCCCAAGGCGGTCGCCGACCATCCATCCGCCGGCGACGAGTGTCAGCCCGCAACGCCGCGCCGCGACATCGAACAATGCCGTCTCCGGCTTACGAACACCCTCGGCGCCGGACAGCGCATAGCCGTCTACTACATCGGCCAACCCGGTGCGCTCAATCTTCCCGAGCTGGTTGTCGGCCGTTCCGTTGGTGACGATGGCCACCCGCCAACCAGCCTCACGTAGCTCCGTCAGCCCGGTCAGTACTTCAGGGCGGCAGTGGACGAGGAACGGCATACGAGCGCGGTAGGCGGCCCAGAGCTCCTCGACGGGATCGGGCAGCCCAAAGCGTTCCCGTGTCCGCGCGAAGAAGGCCTCTCGATGCGGCAAGCCATCCTGGTCCAGAGCTATCAGCCAGTCGACAGCTTCCGCGTCGAGGCCGCGTTCTGCGACGAACTCCGTAGCCCACCGCGCGAACGCCGCGTCGAGATCAATGAGCATGTTGTCGAGATCGAAGAGGGCTAGGCGCTGCACAGGCGCCTCACAATCAGGGGCGCGAGCTGCCGAAACACCCTCAAGATCATCCCGCATATATCCCGCGATCACTGTCCTACGGCTGCCTACGGTGGCATACGGCTGCCTAGCAAGCAAAAGACCTGCGACTGAGAGGTCGCAGGTCAGGTGCCGAAATGGCTGATCAACTGTGTGCCCCCGGCATGATTCGAACATGCGACACCCGCTTTAGGAGAGCGGTGCTCTATCCCCTGAGCTACGGAGGCGGACGCACCTAGCCTAGCGAAAGCAGAGCACTGCGTGTGACATCGACCCGAGGGAACTTTCGCGGGATCGGTCACGGGTGCTCTGGTCGGCGGTAAAGGCATGGCAAGCGGTCCCGTGATCAGATCCGGTGCGTGGCTAACGTCGCGCTCGTGACCAGTAGTCGACGTGGTAGGCGGGGCGCGGGGCGGCCGGTGGTGCTGTTCGCGGCGTTGCTCGCGCCCGCGATTCTCGCTGGGGGGCTGCTGGCGGGGGAGCTCGTCGGGTACGACGCGGCCGTCACGGCCGCGGCGATGGAGGGCTCGGGTGAGGGGCGGGCGAGTCGCCGCACTGTGGACGATCGGCAGGCCGGTGGCCGGGTGGCGGGTGAGCAAGGGGGCGGTCGCCGGGCGGTGGGTGCGGCGCCGGGGGAGCGGCCGGTGGTGGCTGGTCGAGAGGTCGGGCGCATGGCCTTCGCGCCGGTGCCGGCGCCCGCGCCGCCGCATGCTGAGCGGGCGTTCGAGAGGCTGTTGCCGGCGCCGCTGGGGGTGGAGGCGCCGGAGACGGTGGCGCTTGCCGTACCGAGGCGTCAGGAGCGGGGTGAGGAGCCGGCGGAGGCGCGGCAGGCGGTGCCGGAGCGGCCCGTACGGCAGCAGCCGGCGCGGTCGGGCGGCTGTCCTGACGAGTGGGTGGACACCTGGCTGTGGGAGTTGTGTCAGGAGTACCAGCGGAAGCAGGCGTAGGGATCTGGCGGTGGAGCGGCGCTAATGGCGTGTTCGGAACATAACGGCTGCCGGGAGTTCGGTCCGGGCACCGAGACGGCTGTAGTAACGTGCGTGCCTGACCCAGGTAACGAGTTCGCAAACGGAGGAATCGAACGTGTCAGCCCCTCGATCAGTGGGTCTGATCGCGGTCGTCACGGCGATCTCTTCGGTGCTTCTGGGCATTCCGGCCGTACCTGCGCACGCTGTCGATCCGCTGCCGGACTCCGTTCTCGAGGCCGTCGTCGGTGGCGGGGTGGTGGAGGGGTCTGCCGGGGACAGTGCGGCGGTGGCGCAGGGGCCTGGGGATCTTACGGCGCTGCGTAAGGAGGCCGAGAAGTCGGCGAACGAGCTGGCCGCGGCGCAGAAGGTGCTCGACAAGCGGACCAGTGATCTCAAGGCGGCCAACGCCCAGCTCGACAAGAAGCTCGAGGACCTGGCGAAGGCGGAGGCGGCGCTGACGCAGATGCGGCGGCCGATCGCGGACCTGGTCGAGCTGGTGTACCAGCAGCCCATGGGCGATGGCATCGCGCCGTTCCTCGCCGGGGACGCGGACGCGAACACGGCGATGCTGCGCTCGCAGAGCGACGCGAGCGTGCTGGCGCAGGCCCAGCAGTTGCAGATGGAGCAGGTCGCGAAGGCGTACGCGGACAAGCAGCGGCTGGCCGCCGAGGCGCAGGAGTTGCGCGCCACGAACCTGCTCGCCGCCGCGCAGGTGGAGGCGGAGGTCTCCATGCTGACGAAGCGTTCGGACAAGGTCGTGCAGTCGCTCACGAAGGCCCTCGTCAAGATGGGCATCAAGATCGACAAGGTGGGGCGCGCGGCCTTCGCGTGCAATCCCCTGCGGATCAACGCGACGACCGAGTATCCCAACGGGCTCATTCCTGAGAACATCCTCTGCCCGCTCCAACAGCGCGGGCACCTGTTGCGGGCGGACGCGGCCATCGCCTTCGTCTCGCTCAACGAGGCGTACAAGCGGCACTTCGGGCAGCAGATATGCGTCACAGACGCCTACCGGACGCTGGCCGAGCAGCAGTCGGTCTACTACCGCCGGCCGGGTTTCGCCGCCGTTCCTGGGCGGAGCAACCACGGGCTGGGCATGGCGGTTGACCTGTGCGGAGGGGTGCAGAGCGCGGGAACGCCACAGTTCAGGTGGATGGAGGCCAACTCGAAGAGGTACGGGTGGTTCCATCCAGACTGGGCCTACAGCAGCCCTTATGAGCCGTGGCACTGGGAGTACGACCCGCAGATCGATTCCCAGCGCTGACCGCACGCTCCGGCTCAGGGTTCTGGGTGACTGTTTGGGCGTGGAGTGGATGTCGGGCAGGGCTTGGCGCCGATCTGGTCAGACCGGGCTGACCTCGGCGCAGCAGTGCGCGCAGCGGGCGGCTGCCTTGGGGATCTCGGACAGGCATTCCGGGCATTCGCGGTGCGTGGTCTCCTGGCGTCCGGCGGCGCGTTCCTTGTAGCGGGTGTACGGCCTGACGACCAGGAAGTACACGACCAGGGCGATCAGTAGGAACGACAGCAGCGCGTTGATGAAGTTGCCGTACTTGAACTGGGCCTGGCCCACCGTGAGCGTCAGCGAACTGAAGTCGGGCAGGCCACCGAACGCCGAGATCAGCGGGGTCAGCAGATCCGCGACGAAGGACGTGACGATGGCGCCGAACGCCGCGCCGATGACGACCGCGACGGCCAGGTCGATGACGTTGCCCTGCATGAGGAACTTCTTGAAACCGCTCATAGCTACAAATAGTAGCGAATCGCTTACGGTAAGTGCGGGTTGATGGTCACGGAGAGGCGTCCACCGGCTTGGGCGGCGGCGAGCATTCTCGCCTGGTCGGGAGTGGCGGCCAGCACGACGAGCGCGCCGCTGTCAGACTCCGCCGCGGGGATGGTGATGACCGGAACCCGTTCGGCCACGGTCTGGGCGACCTGGCCGGAGTCCCAGGCCGCGAGCACGCCGATGGCGTCGCCGGGGGAGAGCAGGCGTACGGCGTCGGGGTCGGCGATGCGCACCGGCATGGCGACCGTACCCGGAGGGAGCGTGGCCAGGAGCGCGGGGTTGACGAGCCGTACGTCGGTGAGGGGCTCGCCGCGGCGCATCGGGGCCGCGAGCGTGCGGCCGACGGCGCCGGTGCTGAGGGCGCCGTCGGGTACGGCTGCCGCGGGGAGGTGGGCCGGCTGGAGGTCGCCCTGGTGGAGGGTGCCGGGTTTGAGGTCTTTGGCGGCGACGAGGACGGTGGTGGTCGGGCCGGGGCCTGGGCGGAGGACGGTGAGCGCGCATGCGAGGGAGAGGGCGGCCAGTGCGGCCGCGATGAGCCGGCGTCGGCGTTCGAAGACGCGGGTCCAGGCGCGCATGGGCGACTCCAAGGGGGTGTTGCTGGGGCGGATGCCGGGTCGGTGGTGGTGTTCGTTCAGGTTCAGGGTTCAGGGGGCGGTTCGGGTTCTGGTGGGGTCGCGGGCGGGCGTGCGGCGGCGCGGGATGAGCGGCTGGTGTCATCGAGATGAGGCCGTTCGCGTGGCGACACGGCGGTTCGGGCGGCTGCTTGTGGAGCGGTGTGTCTTGTGGGCGCTGGCTCACGGAGGCGGCGTGCCCTTTGGACGCTGCCTTGTGGAGGCGGCGTGCCTTTGGGCGGTGCCTGGTGGGGGCGGGCGTTTGACATGGGCTCTGGCGGTGGACGGGGAAGGGTATGGCGGACAGTGCATGGCGCGAGGGCAGGTTCGAGGGAGGACATGAGGCGGTGGTCGGGGCAAGCGGCGTCGTGGTGTGGTGGCGGCATGAGCTGAGAAAGCGGCGGCGACCGACGCTGGCCCGATAGCGGGTCTGGGAAGTCCGTTCGATGGCTGGTCAGGCATCGTGATGGTGCAGTTGGCCAGGGAAGCGGCGGCGAGCGAGGCTGCTCCGAGGCGGTTGGAGTGGCGCGATGTGGGCCAGCGCCGCGATGCGGTCGAGATGGCGTGGTGTCGTCAGGATGGCGCGATGCGGTCGGATGGCGTGATGGGGGGTCTAAGGCGGCGATGGGCATGATGCGAGGGCGCGTCGCGGCGCATGAAGAGCGTTGTGGCGCTGTGGGGCCGGCGCTGCGTTGGTGCTGACGGAGAGGCGCTGACCGCGGGAAGATCGGGAGGCCTACCGCGGCCGCCGGGAGTTCGAGAGGTCTGGACGGCTACCGCCGTGAGGGTCGCGAGGTTCGGACAGGGGCGTGGGAGGGCGCCGGGGATGTCTGGAGGGGTGCTGGGGATGTCTTCGGCTGGGTCGTTTTCGTGGAGGAAGGGTGGGCTCCGTGTGGGCGGCACGGAGCGCCGTGGCGTACCGGTGATGCCTTGGGCGGTGCTCGTTAGGGCAGGTCGAAGGGCAGCTTGATGCCGTCGAGGGCCGAGCCGCAGGAACAGGTGCGCTCCTCGGGAAGGGCCTGGACGGCGTCGGAGACGAGGGTGCGCATCTTGGCGACGTTCGTGGCGAAGAAGCGGAGCACCTCGTCGTGGGTCACCCCTTCGCCGGCCTCCACGCCGGCGTCATGGTCGGTGACGAGGGACAGCGAGGTGTAGCAGAGGGCGAGCTCCCTTGCCAGGACGGCCTCGGGGTGGCCGGTCATGCCGATGATCGTCCAGCCGTTGCCGGCGAACCATTTCGACTCGGCGCGGGTGGAGAAGCGGGGACCCTCGATGATGACGAGTGTGCCGCCGTCGACGGTGTTCCAGCCGCCAGTTCGGGCTGCGTTGACGGCGACTGCGCGGCCGTCGGGGCAGTAGGGGTCGGAGAAGGAGACGTGGACGGCGCCGCCGGCGTCGTAGTAGGTCTGCACGCGGCCCGACGTGCGGTCGACGAGCTGGTCGGGGACCACGATGGTGCCCGGGCCGTGTTCGGCCTGGAGGGAGCCGACGGCGTTGGGCGCGAGGACCTGGCGGACGCCTAGCGAGCGGAGCGCCCACAGGTTGGCGCGGTAGGGGATGCGATGGGGCGGGTAACGGTGGTCGCGACCGTGACGGGGGATGAAGGCCACCGAGCGCGTGCCGATGCGCCCGACCGTGACCACGTCGCTGGGCGGGCCGTAGGGGGTCGTGACCTCGACTTCCTGTGCGTCGTCGAGGAGGGAGTAGAAGCCTGATCCGCCGATGACGCCGATGTCTGCGCGAGTGACCATGGGCGAGAGAGTAGCGGGAGTGGGTGGGTGGGGGGACGGGCGGAATCGGGTTCTGTGGATAACGGCTGGGTGGGGTGTGGATAACCAGTCCGGGCCTGGTCTGTCTCACGGACGGGTTGGGGAGCGCAACGCGAGGTGCGGCCGTGGGCGGTGCAGGTGGAGGGGTAGTGCCCCTGAGCGCCGCGGGCGGAGGTGGTGAGCGCCACGGGCGCAGGGGCGGCAGTGGCTGGGCTGGCGGAGGTGCGGCTGTGGACGGTGCAGGCGGAGGGGTGGTGCCCCAGACGATGTGGCGCCAGCGGAGCGTGAGTGACGTGGGCGGAATGGTGGCGATCGTGAGTGGTCCGGACGGAGGGCAACAGCGGCAGGGCTGGCGGAGGGGTGGTGCCGCTGATGCGGGGCGTAGGTGGTGGTCGTGAGTGGTCCCGGGCGGACGGGCAGCAGTGGCTGGGCGGGGGTGGCTGGGCAAGCGGTGAGGTGCTGCCCATAACTGTGGGCAGAGAGGTGGTCTTGAGTGGCGCGGGCGGAGGTGGTCGCTGTGCATGGCGTGGCCGAGGGGCTGCGGAGGCGGAGGGGTGGCAGCGGCGGTGGGGTAGAAGCCCGGCGATGAGCTGCAGGTGTGGGTGGGGCGGGTAGAACCAATCGGCGGCTGAGCTCGTCAAATCCTCCGCACCCCATGACCCTTCGGAGGCCGTCGATGAACCTGGAGGCGCTCCTTCCCAGCGACCCCCAGCGGTTGGGCGACTACTGGCTCGCGGGACGGCTCGGCGCGGGCGGGCAGGGAGTCGTCTACGAGGCTTACGACGCCGCCGGTGCCAGAGTGGCGATCAAGGTGTTGCACACCTCCGACCGGGCTCGCTTCGTCAAGGAGGTCACGGCCGCCCGCCGTGTCGCTTCCTTCTGCACGGCCAGGATCCTCGCCGTGGACGTCGACGCGCCCGAGCCGTACATCGTCAGCGAGTACGTCCCCGGCCCGAGCCTGCGCACGGCCGTCGAGCAGTCCGGGCCTTTCGCGGGGGATCCGCTGCACCGCCTGGCGACGGCCGTGGCGACCGCGCTGGTCGCGATCCACGAGGCGGGGGTGATCCATCGCGACCTCAAGCCGGACAACGTGCTCCTCGGCCCCGACGGGCCCCGCGTGATCGACTTCGGTGTGGCGCGGACGGAGGAGATGTCGCTGACGTCGACGGGGTTCGTCGCTGGGACTCCGACGTACATGCCTCCTGAGGTGTTCACGGGGCAGCGGGCCGGTACACCGGCGGACGTCTTCGCGTGGGGCGGCGTGATCCTGTACGCGTCCACGGGCGCCGACCCGTTCATGGACGAGAGTCTGGGCGGGGTGATGCACCGGGTCCTCACGGTGGACCCCGACGTGACCATGCTGCACGAGCCGCTGCGCTCGCTGGTGTCCGCGGCTCTTCGCAAAAGGCCCGGGGACCGGCCCGATGCCAGGGAACTGCTGCTCGGACTGGTCGGCACCGGCCGTTCCGAGGCTGTGGGGGAGGCGCTGCGTACGGGTCCCGACGGCGCACCGGACTCGGGCCTCAGCACCGGCCGCTCCGAAGCCGCTAGGGGAGCGGCGCGGGTCGGTGGTCCGCGGGGGGCTGGGGAGACGTTGCCTGCGGGTGCGCCCGCTGCGGGTTGGCCTGAGGGGTTGCATGACGGTCGTTCTCCGGATGCTGGGGAAGCGGCGCGTGCCGAGGGAGCGGCGCGTGCCGAGGGAGCGGCGGGAGGTGGGGGAGCGGCGTCTGCCGAGGGAGCCGGTGGAGCGGCGTCTGCCGAGGAAGCCAGGGGAGCGTTGCGGGCCGGGCGTCCGGAAGCTGCCGGGGGAGCCTCGCGGGTCGGTGGTCCGCGTGTTGGGGAAACGGAGTATGCCGGTGCTGGGGGTGTGCACGCTTCCCGTTGGCCTGAAGGGGCGGGTGCGGGGCGTTCTGCCGGTGCTGGGGGAGCGGCGGATGCTGAGCGTTCTTCAGCTGGTGAGGAAGCGGCGCCTACCGGGGGAACCGGAGGAGTGGCGCGTACCGGGGGAACCAGGGGAGCGGCGACTGCCGGCCGTTCTCGGAGCGCTGGGGAAGCGGCGGGTGTCGGGGGTTCTTCGGCTGGCGGGGAAGCAGGGCTCGCCGCGGGACTCGGGGGAACGGCGCCTACCGAGGGACCCGGAGGAGCGGCGCCTGCCCCGCGACCTGGGGGAGCGGCGCGTGCCGAGGGGCTTGGGGAAGCGGCGCGTGCCGGGGAGGCGTGGGGTGTCGGGCGGCTCGAGGTTCCTGTAGGGGCGTGGCACGCCGATCCGCCACTGGGCGACCTCGCCGAATCCGTCTACGAAGCGCTCGACCCCGCCGACCAGGCCATGGCGCCCCAGGTGTTCCTGCGGCTGACCGACAGTGAGATGACCCGCCGGGTCCCTCCAGAGGAGCTGCCCGAGGGCGCGGCAGGTGTCGTGGCCGCCTACCGCGCGGCCGGGATGCTCGACGTGGCCAGGCCGTCCGACGTGGCCAGGCCGTCCGACGTGGCCAGGCCGTCCGGCGAGGCCGGGCTGCTCGATGGGGCCGGGCCGCTCAACGCTGACGGGGCCGGATCGCTCGGCGGGGCGGTGGCGATCGTGCATCCGGCTCTGCATCGGGCCTGGCCCCGGCTGCGGGGCTGGATCGAGCAGGAGCGGGACGGCCTGGCGGTTTACCGCGCGTTGAGCGAGGCGGCGCGGCGCTGGCAGACCGGCGGCGACGTCTACCGTGGCGCGGCGCTGGAGGAGGCGCTGCGCTGGGCGGCGACCGGCAGGCGGCATCTGACGCTGACCCGGCGCGAGGCGGCCTTCCTGGAGGCAGGTACGGCTTTGGCGCGACGCGCAACCCGGCGGCGCCGGCTGATGATCGCCGCTCTGGCCGTCCTGCTGGTGGTGGCGACGGTGGCGACCGTCGTCGCGGACCGGCAGCGGCGGGTCATGGCCGAGCAGCATCTGGAGTCGGTGGCCAGGCTGGTCGCGGCGCGGGCGGAGGAACTGCGGGGGTCGGATCCGGTGACCGCGATGCGGCTCAGCCTCGCGGCCGCCGATCTGGCGCCGCTGATGGAGACCCGCGCCGCCCTGTACGGCTCGCTCGCCCAGCCGGAGATCGCCGTCTTCAGCGATCCCGGCGCCCCGCCCGGCGCGTTGCAGGAGTTGAGCGCGGACGGCCAGACGTTCGTCTCGGTGGCCGAGGGGGTCGTGCGGCTGCGGCGACGGACGGGCGAGGTCATTTCCGTCCCCGGCGTGGGGGCTGGGGCCTCCGAGGGTGAGGTCACCTCCGTCCCCGGTGTGGGGGCCGGGGTCTCGGCGGTGGAGCTCAGCCCCGACGGCCGCACGTTGGCCGTGACGGGTGACGAGCACGTCCAGCTCTGGGATGTCGGCTCGGGCAAGCGGATCGGCGGTCCGATCCGGTCGGCCATGAGCGGGTTCAGCCCGACCGGGCGCCTGCTGGCCTCGGAGGCGGACGGAAAGGCCGGGCTCTGGGACGTGGCCAGGCGTCGATGGGTCGACGGCCTGCCCCCGGCGTTCGGCGTGGTCGTGGGGCCGGGCGACAGGGTCGCGGCCATCGGGCAGAGCGACTCCTCGTGGGTGCTGTGGGACCTGCGGCGGCGGCGGAAGCTGGCGGACCTGCCACGCGAGGTCGCGGCGTGGAGCCCCGACGGCAGGGTGCTGGCCGTGCGCACGGGGGAGACGGCCTTCCGGCTGTGGGACGTCGAGAAGAGCGCCTGGCGTGACCATGACGACAGGACGTTCCCGTACAAGGGTGAGGTGGTCTTCACTCCTGACGGCCGGTTCGTGGCGGGGTTGGGGGACGAAGGCGTGCTCCAGCTGTGGAAGGTCGACGCCATCGACCCGGTGATGTCCCATCCGCTCCAGGTCAGCGGCGCGAGGAGCCTGCGGGCGGGGGATCGTGGCCTTCACTTCCTGACGGGCCTGGGTGAGGTCGTCACGGTCGACATCTCCGCCTTCACCGCGCCGGACGTCCTTCCGGACCTTCCCGGCCCGCGCTACAGCGAGTACGCGGCCCTCGCGGGCGCGGCCTTCAGCGCCGACGGCAGGCGGCTCGCGCTGGCGCACCGGTCATGGGTGACCGTGTGGGAGAGCGCGACCAGGCGGCGGATCGCCCGGGTTCCCGGTGGGGGCGCCGGGCGGCTCGCCTTCAGCCCTGACGGCCGGACGCTCGCCGTCCCCTCGGCGTCGTCCGTGGCGTTGTGGGACGTCGCCTCGGGAACCGGGCGCGGCTCGCTGCCCGGATGGGACGCCGTGTTCGACCCGGGCGGCACGGTCATCGCCGTGGCGACCGAGAAGGCGACCGAGCTGTACGAGGTGGCCACGCGCCGGCGCGTCCTGCGTCTGCCGCCGGGCGACGGCATGGTCTTCAGTCCCGACGGCCGCCTCGTCGCCGTCCGGGGTGCGGGTGACGGCGGCGGGTTGCGCGTGTTCGAGACGCGGTCGGGCAAGGAGGTCAGGATCCCCGGCCACCTCGGCGCTACGTCGGTCGCCTTCAGCCCCGACGGGCGCACGTTCGCGGTGGGCGAGGCGTCCCTTCGCGGGAGGGTCGTCCTGGTCGACAGCCGGACGTGGCAGCGCTCCGGGTACGCCTTCACCCGCGAGGAGGTCGCCGGCGAGCACCTGGCGATCTCCCGGGAGGGCATCCTGGCCGTGGCGCAGGAGGGCACGGTGCGGCTGTGGGACCTGACCGGCCGCCGGGTGATGGGCCTGCCCGTCGCCGTCTCGCCGGAGGGCGTCGTGGCGCTGGCCTTCGGTGACGGCGTCCTCCACATCGCCAGTGGCGACGGCAGCCTGCGGGCGTTCCCGATCGAGCGGGGCAGGGCGAAGGCGGCGGTCCGCGCCCGCGCGGGCGGCCCTCTGTCGGCCGCCGAATGGCGGCGGCACATCCCGGAACTGCCCTATCCCGGCAAGTAACCGCACTCCACCACGTAGCCGGATGATCGCGAAGAGTATGCTCGCCTCGACGGGACGGTCCGAGGGGAAACCATGCCAGAGCGTCAGAAGGACCAGGAGGAAGGCCGGCGCCAAGGTCTCGGCCTGATCATCCTCGCGCTCATGCTCGGCATGCTCCTGGCCGCCCTCGACCAGACGATCGTCTCCACGGCCCTGCCCACGATCGTCAGCGACCTCGGCGGCCTGGAACAGCTGTCCTGGGTCGTCACCGGCTACCTGCTCGCCTCGACCGTCTCCACCCCGCTCTGGGGCAAGCTGGGCGACCAGTACGGCCGCAAGCACCTCTTCATCGCCGCGATCGTCATCTTCATCATCGGCTCCGCCCTCTGCGGCCTGAGCCGGTCCATGGGCCAGCTCATCGCCTTCCGCTCGTTGCAGGGCCTGGGCGGCGGCGGCCTGATGGTCCTCGCCCAGGCGATCGTCGGCGACGTCGTCCCGCCGCGCGAGCGCGGCAGGTACCAGGGCTTCTTCGGCGCCGTCTTCGCGGTGGCCAGCATCGTCGGCCCGCTGCTCGGCGGGTTCTTCGTCGACCGCCTGTCCTGGCACTGGGTCTTCTACATCAACCTGCCCGTGGCCGCCGTCGCCCTGGCGGTCATCGTCGCCGTCCTGCCCGGCCGTACCACCCGGACGCGCCACACGATCGACTACGCGGGCATCGTCCTGCTCGGCGGCGCGACGTCCTGCCTGGTCCTGCTGGCGACGTGGGGCGGCACCACCTACGCCTGGTCCGGCCCGGTCATCCGGGGGCTCGGGCTGGCCGCGGTGGCCATGCTGGCGGGCTGGTGGTTCGTGGAGCGGCGGGCCGCCGAGCCGGTGCTGCCGCCGCGGCTGTTCGCGACGCGCAGCTTCACGGTGACGTGCGCGGTCGGCTTCGTCGTCGGGTTCGGCATGTTCGGCGCGCTGACCTACCTGCCGCTGTTCATGCAGGTCGTCTACGGCGTGAGCGCCACCCTGTCGGGCATCCACCTGCTCCCCATGATGGCCGGCATGCTCACCATGTCGATCGTGAGCGGCCAGGTCATCTCGCGTCACGGCCGCTACAGGGCCTTCCCGATCGCCGGCACGGCCGTGGCCACGGCCGGGATGTTCCTGCTCTCGCGCCTGACGGAGACGAGCTCCACCCTCGTCATGAGCGTCGACCTGCTCGTCCTCGGGGTGGGGCTCGGCATGACCATGCAGGTGCTGGTGATCGTGGTGCAGAACGCGGTCGGTTACGCCGACCTGGGCGTGGCCACCTCGGGCGCCACGTTCTTCCGGTCGATCGGCGGCTCGTTCGGCGTCGCCGTCCTTGGATCGGTCTTCACCGCCACGCTCAACGAGGACCTGCGGCTGCTGCTGACCACCGTGCGGCTGCCCCCGGGGTTCGACCCCGAGCAGGTGCGGGCCGATCCGACGATCGTCCAGCGGTTGCCGCCCGCGCTCGCGGCCGACTTCCTGCACATCTACGCCGACGCGATCTCCAGCGTGTTCGCGGTGGCCACGCCGATCATGCTGGTGGCGTTCGTGCTGTCGTGGTTCATCCCCGAGAAACCGCTGAAGAAGACGGTCGCGGCCGGCGACATCGGTGAGGGGCTGGGCGCGACCTCGGCCGAACGGTCGTCACTGGCCGAGGTCGAGCGGGGTCTGATGCGCCTGGCCGACACCGAGCTGCGCAAGGACTACTACGCGAGGCTCGGCGAACTGGCCGGACTCGACGGCGTCTCGCCGGCGGGCGTCTGGATCATCGCCAGGCTCGGCGGCCACGGGTGGGTACGGGCCCAGGACCTCGCCGACCGCGGGAAGGTCACGCGGGCGGAGGGCGGGCCGTACACCGCGCAGCTGATCGCCATGGGGCTGGTCAGGCGGTCAGCGGACGGCGAGTCGCTGAGGCTCACGGCCGAGGGCGACCGGGCGTACACGGCCCTGCTCGGGCGGGCCAGGGACGGGCTCAGGGAGCTGGTCGCCGACTGGGGCACGCACCCCGAGCTGCACCAGCTGCTGGACAGGTTGTGCCCGCAGCTGCTCGGCGCGGACGCCGACCGGCCCGGTTAGCTGGTGGCGGCGGGAGCCGCGGCCGGGGAGGGCGTGGCGGCCGGGGTGCTGCTGCTGCTCGTGCTCTCCGCAGGCTTGGCCGCCGTCGTGGTCGACGTGGTCGTCGACGACGAGGAACGGTTGTCGGTGCGGTAGAAGCCCGAGCCCTTGAAGACGATGCCAACGGCCGAGAACACCTTGCGGAGCTGGCCCTCGCAGGAGGGGCACACCGTCAGGGCGTCGTCAGAGAACTTCTGGACGACCTCGAGTGGCTGGCCACAGTCATTGCAGACGTACTGGTACGTGGGCACGCGCTCCTCCTTAGGTTGGCACTCGACCTACGCGACTGCTAATCATAAACACTCCTCGGCAGCGGCTCATTCCATACCGCGCTCGCCGTACCATCCCGCCAGCTTGCCCCTGCGGCTGACCGCGCGCATCCGGCGCTCGACCTGGTCCCGGCAGGAGGCCGTGGTGACCACCAGCAGCTGGTCGTCCGACCTGATCCTGGTGGTGACGGTGGGGACGAAGCTGCGGCCCTCCCTGACGATCAGCGTGACGTTCGCGTCGGCGGGCAGGCGCAGCTCGAAGATCTCCACACCGTGGAGCAGCGAGCCCTGGGGCACCTTGATCTGGAGCAGGTCGGCGTTCAGCTCCTCCAGCGGCGCCGACTCCACGTCGAGGTCGAGCGGCTCGCCCTCGGTGGCGATGCCGAGCAGCCTGGCGACGTACGGCAGGGTCGGACCCTGCACGAGCGTGAACACGATGACGATCACGAAGACCTGGTTGAACAGGTGCTCGGCGTTGCCGACGCCCGCCGCCCAGGGGATCGTGGCCAGGACGATCGGCACCGCGCCGCGCAGTCCCGCCCACGACAGGAAGGCCTGCTCGCGCCAGTCGATGCGGTCGAGGCGGGCGATCCGCACCAGCCACGCGCAGACGACCACCGACACCGGCCTGGCCAGCAGCAGGAGGACCGTTCCCGCGATGAGCGCGGGCACGATGTCCTCGGACATCTCGCTCGGGCTGGCCAGCAGGCCGAGCATCACGAACAGGCCGATCTGCGCCAGCCACGCGAGACCTTCGGCGAACCCGCGGGTGGCGGCCCGGTGCGGCAGCCTGGCGTTGCCCAGGATCAGTGCCGTCAGGTAGACGGCCAGGAAGCCCGAGCCGTGCAGCAGGACGGCGCCGCCGTACGCGACGAAGGTCAGCGCCAGCACCGCGAGGGGGTAGAGGCCCGAGGCGGGCAGCGCGACGCGGCGCAGCGCGTAGGCGCCGGCCGGGCCGAGCAGGCAGGCCACGCCCGCGCCGATGGCCAGCTCCATCACCGCCTCGAGGACGAACTCGCCCAGACTGGGCACCGGCCGCGCCACCTGGCTGAGCAGCACGACGACGATGACCGTCGGGGCGTCGTTGAAGCCCGACTCCGCCTCCAGGATGCCCGCCAGGCGGCTGGGCAGCGGGAGCCTGCGCAGCACGGAGAAGACCGCCGCCGCGTCGGTGGAGGCCAGCACGCCGCCGAGGATGAGCGCGGTGCGCCAGTCGGCCCCCAGCAGTCCTTGGACGGCCAGCGCCACGACCACGATGCTGACCGCCACCCCGACGGTGGCCAGCGCGAGCGCGGTGGGCACCGATCGGCGGACATGGCTCCACGTCGTGGTCAGACCACCCTCGGCCAGGATCAGCGCCAGCGCGCCGAGGCCGATCTGCTGGGCGAGCATGGGGTCGTCGAAGGGGATCCCGAAGCCGCTCTCGCCGAGCAGGAGCCCGAACCCGAGGAAGAGCAGGAGGCTGGGCAGGCCGCTGCGGTGGGCGACCCGTACCGAGGCGATGGCCGCGATGACGACGGCTGCTCCCAGAAGAAGCCAGACGTCGAGTTTCATCCGGCCCCCTCTCCTGTCCTGAGGGCTATTGTCGCGTACTTGCCGAGCTAGTCCGCCCTGACTGGTCCTGCCTGGTTACGCCGGTTTGTGGACGTTCGTCAGGCCACTCGGCTGCATCACCCACTTGACGCGCTGGTCGTGCGGCTCGGCCGGGACGCCGCTGATCAACTCGCCGTCGTGGAGGAGCGCGACCGTCGGCACGTTCGGCCCGACCCTGGCCAGCGCGCGGTCGTAGGAGCCGCCGCCGCGGCCGAGCCGTACCCCCGAGTCCTTGTCGACGGCCAGCGCGGGGACGATGACGAGCGCGGCGGTGCGGACGGCGTCGACGCCTCTGCGCGTGTCGACCGGCTCCATGATCCCGAAGCGCCCGGGGGCCAGCGTGTCAGGGCCGTCGTAGACCGCCCAGTCGAGGTCGTTGTCGTCGCGCAGCACCGGCAGCATGACCGTCGCGCCGTGCTTCCACAGCGCGAACACCAGCCCGTGCGTGTCCGGTTCGGTGCCGATCGACCAGTAGCACGCCACCAGGCCGGCCATCTGCACCCACGGCTGGTCGAGCAGTGTTTCGCGGATCGTGCGGGCGTCGTCTCGCCGTTTCTGCTCGGTAATGGCGGCACGCTGCTCGGTCAGCCGGCGGCGCAGCTTCAGCTTGTCCACAGATACCTCCAGTAGGGTCCCCTGTATGGCTGACTTCGACCCAGTGACGAAAGCCGTCGTGCCTGCCGCGGGCATGGGCACCCGGTTCCTTCCGGCGACCAAGGCAACTCCCAAGGAGATGCTGCCGATCGTCGACAAGCCCGCGATCCAGTATGTCGTCGAAGAGGCCGCTTCCGCCGGACTGCTCGACGTGCTGATGGTGACCGGCAAGAACAAGCGTTCCATCGAGGACCACTTCGACCGCGCCTTCGAGCTGGAAGGTGCCCTCGAGGCCAAGGGCGACGAGGAGCGGCTGTCCCAGGTCCTCGAGCCCGCCTCGCTGGCGACCCTCCACTACGTACGGCAGGGCGAGCCCAGGGGCCTCGGGCACGCGGTGCTCTGCGCCAAGCAGCACGTCGGCGACCACCCGTTCGCGTGCCTGCTCGGCGACGACCTGATCGACTACCGTGACGAGCTGCTCAAGCGCATGATCGAGGTGCGCGGCACCTACGGCGGCAGCGTCATCGCGCTGATGGAGGTGCCGAAGGAGCAGGTCTCCCTGTACGGCGTGGCCACCATCGAGGCCACCTCCGAGGACGACGTCGTCCGCGTCACCGACCTGGTGGAGAAGCCTCCGGTGGAGGAGGCGCCGTCCAACTGGGCGGTCATCGGGCGCTACGTGATCGACCCGGCGGTCTTCGAGGTGCTGGAGAACACCCCGCCAGGCCGCGGCGGCGAGATCCAGCTCACCGACGCGCTGCGCACGCTCGCGGGCCGCGGCGGCGAGGAGGGTGGTCCCGTCCACGGCGTGCTGTTCCGCGGCCGCCGCTACGACACCGGTGACAAGCTCGACTACCTGCGCACCGTCGTGAAGTTCGCGGCCGATCGCGAGGATCTCGCCCCGGAGTTTGTACCGTGGCTGCGTGAGTTCCTCGATGAAATCGGTTGACGCGCACCTGGCCGACATCCTCGCCACGGTGCGCACGCTGGCCCCGCTCGAGGTCGAGCTCGAGCGGGCGCTCGGCACCACGCTGGCGGAGGAGATCTCCTCGCCGGTGCCGCTGCCGCCGTTCGACAACTCCGCCATGGACGGCTACGCCGTCAGGTTCGTCGACGTCGCCGACGCGCCGGTGACACTTCCCGTCATCGACGACGTCGCGGCGGGCTCGGCGGAGCTCAGGGCGATCGGGCAGGGGCACGCCGTCCGCATCATGACGGGCGCGCCGCTGCCCGCCGGCGCCGACGCGGTCGTGCCCGTGGAGTGGACCGACGGCGGCACCGCCACCGTGCGCGTCGACCGCCCCGTAGCCAAGGGCCATGCCATACGGCGGGCGGGCGAGGACGTGCAGGCCGGCCAGGTCGTGCTGAAGCCCGGCACCCGCATCGGCGCCGCGCAGCTCGGCATCATCGCCGGCACCGGCCGCCGCAGGGTGCTGGTGCGCCCGCGCCCGCGCGTCGTCGTGCTCTCCACCGGCGCCGAGCTGGTCGAGCCCGGCGCCCCGCTCGGCCCAGGCCAGATCTGGGACTCCAACAGTTTCACGCTCACCGCGGCCGTCCGCGAGGCGGGCGGCGACGGCTTCCGCGCGGGCACGGTGTCCGACGACCCTGCCGCCTTCCTCGACCAGCTCGACGCGCAGCTGGTGCGCGCCGACGTGGTCATCACCAGCGGCGGGGTGTCCATGGGCGCCTACGAGCCGGTCAAGGAGGCGCTCAGCCCGCTCGGCACGGTCCGCTTCGAACGCGTGGCGATGCAGCCCGGCATGCCGCAGGGCTTCGGCGTGGTCGGCGACGACCAGGTGCCGATCTTCACGCTGCCGGGCAACCCGGTGTCGTCCTACGTGTCGTTCATGATCTTCGTACGGCCCGCGCTGCGGAAGATGAGCGGGCTGCCCGCCGGACCCTCGCCCGTCCACACCGCCCAGACGCTGGCCCCGCTCAGGTCGCCCGCGGGCAAGCGGTCGTTCCTGCGGGGCGTGCTGTCCGACGACGGCACGGTGGTGACGCCCGTCCACGGGCAGGGTTCACACCAGCTGGCGGCGCTCGCGTCGGCGAACTGCCTGATCGTGGTGCCGGAACAGGTGACCGATCTGCCCTCAGGGGCCGCAGTACAGGTGATTCGGATATGAGTGGATTCACACACCTCGACCCCACGGGCGCGGCGCGCATGGTCGACGTCGCCGGCAAGGACGTCTCCGTCCGGACGGCCACGGCCACCGGACGGGTCGTGCTCTCCGGCGAGGTCGTCGCGCTGCTGCGCTCCGGCGAGGTGCCCAAGGGCGACGCGCTCGGCGTGGCGCGCATCGCGGGGATCATGGGGGCCAAGCGCACCCCCGACCTGATCCCTCTCTGCCACCCGATCGCCGTCCACGGCGTGTCGGTCACGCTCGACGTGGTCGACACGGGAGTGGACATCACCGCCGTGGTCAAGACCGCCGACCGCACCGGGGTCGAGATGGAGGCGCTGACCGCGGTGACCGTCGCCGCGCTGGCGCTCATCGACATGGTCAAGGCCGTGGACCCGGCCGCGGTCATCACCGACGTGCGGGTGGAGGAGAAGACGGGCGGCAAGACCGGGGTATGGAGACGCCCTTGATCCGCGCGCTGGTCATCACCGTGTCGAACCGCGCCTCGGCAGGGGTCTACGAGGACAAGTCAGGGCCGCTGCTGGCGTCGCTCCTGGCGGCGGAGGGGTGTGAGGTGTCCGGCCCCGTCGTGGTCCCCGACGGGCCGCCCGTCGAGGAGGCGCTCAGGGCCGGCGTGGCCGAGGGGTACGCGGTCGTCGTCACCACCGGCGGCACCGGGCTGACCCCCCAGGACC
This sequence comes from Nonomuraea sp. NPDC003727, assembly GCF_053586935.1. Taxonomy (NCBI): domain Bacteria; kingdom Bacillati; phylum Actinomycetota; class Actinomycetes; order Streptosporangiales; family Streptosporangiaceae; genus Nonomuraea; species Nonomuraea sp. NPDC003727. The sequence continues at coordinate 388,438 of NZ_JBSFNE010000003.1, read as the reverse complement.
TGACACCCGAGATGACGGCCAAGGTCATCACCCGCGAGATCCCCGGCATCGCCGAGGCGATCCGGCAGGCGAACAGGGAGCGGGTGCCGACGTCGGTGCTGTCGCGCGGGCTGGCGGGGCAGGCGGGCGACACGTTGATCGTGAACCTGCCGGGGTCGTCGGGCGGGGTGCGGGACGGCGTCGCCGTCCTGGCACCGATCCTGCGGCACGCGGTCGACCAGATCCACGGCGGCGACCACCCCCGCTGACGCGCCGGCTCGGCTCGCGCTCCCTTGCCTTTCTCGGCACGTCCGGCGCTCCTCAGCCAGCCTCCGGTGGCTACGCTCCGTAGCGGGACGGCGGGCTCGGTGGGAGAGTCGCCTCCTTCCGTCATGGTGGTCGCCTCCGTGCACCGCATCGCCGAACGGCACGCCACCACCGCCCTCCTGTCGGTGACGTCGCCGCGGCGTCCGGAGAGGAGCTTTGCGGCGCCCGGGATGAGCCCCGTGGCGTCCGGGAAGAAGCTCCGCGCCTGGAGAGGAGTATTGCGCCTGGAGAGGAGCCCCGCGCCTGGAGACGAGCCCCGCAGCGTCCGGGGAGGAGCTTTGTGGCGTCTGGGGACGAGCCCCGTGCCTGGAGGGGAGCCCCGCGGCGCCTGGAGACGAGCCCCCGGGACAGCGTTCCCCGCGGACCAGGGGGATCCATGGCGGCTTCGCCGTGTTCCGGGGGATGATGAGTGACGTGGATCGACTTCGTGGCTGGCCGGCGACCCTGACCGAGGGGCCCGTGGGACTACGTCCCCTCCGCCTGGCGGACGTCCGCGTGTGGCGCGACACCCGCCTGCGCAACGCCGACTGGCTGCGTCCCTGGGAGCCGAGCAACCCCGAAACGCCCCTGTTCAGGACCGGCCTGGGGCCGTACCTCTCGATGGTCGCCACCCTGCGCAGAGAGGCCCGCCAGGGGCTCGCCATGCCGTGGGTCGTCACCTACGAGGGCAGGTTCGCAGGTCAGCTCACCGTCGGCGCCATCGTGTGGGGCTCGGCCCGCACCGCTCAGGTCGGCTACTGGATCGACGGCGCGCTCGCCGGACGCGGCATCACCCCCACCGCGCTGGCCATGGCCGTCGACCACTGCTTCTTCACCAGCGGCCTCCACAGACTCGAGGCGAACATCCGTCCCGAAAATCACGCCAGCCGCAGAGTGGTTGAGAAGCTCGGGTTCAGGGAAGAAGGCATTCGTAGGCGTCAGCTCCACATCGACGGGGCCTGGCGCGACCACATTTGTTACGCGCTGACCGTGGAAGACGTGCCCCGCGGGCTGCTCGTGCAGTGGCGTCGCGCGGGGTCGTCGCATGAAGAGGTTTGACGATCTCGCGACACACCGCACCGAATACTCGTCAATTAGTGACACGCGGTCTTACGGTGCGTGACGTGAGCACATCGAAGACGCCAAGAACACGCACGCGTCTTCGTGCTGCCCGCAGGACCGTTCCCGGGGCGTCCACGACGCTTGGTACGGCCCTTCCTGGCGCTCGGAGGTGGCCGTGAGCAGCGTGTTGCTGTACCTCGCCATCGTGGTGATGTGGCTGTGCGTGCTCGTGCCGATGTGGTTGCGCAGAGACCGGAGCAACCTGGCCGAGCTCGAGGAGTTCTACGCGGCCGAGATCACCGGACCTGTCCCGACCATGGCCGCCTCCTCCTCTGTGGAGTCGCAGGACTCCGAGCCCGTCGAGCCGTACGACACGATCAGCGACCTCACGCAGCCGCCGGTCGACCTGCGTCACCTGCGCGCCCGCCGTCGAGCGATCATCGTAGCGCGCCGCAGGAGGATGCTGTTCTTCTCGATCCTTCTGGTGCTCGCCTCCGTGGTGACCGCCGCCGTCCAGGTCATCCCCTGGTGGGGGGTGGCGCCCGCGGGCGTCCTGCTCGCTTCCTACCTCACCGTGCTGCGCATCGCCACCCGCATCGACAGGGAACGCCGCCTCCGCGCCGCCGAGGCCCGTGCCGCCCACCTGCGCCGCCAGCGCGAACGGCGCCGCGCCGAGACTCTGGCCGCCGAGCAGGCCGAGGCCGAGATCATCGAGTTCCGGCAGCCCGACGTGCTCTTCGACCAGTACGCGGACCCGCCTCGCCGCGCGGTGGGCGACTGAGGCGCGCACGCGCGGCGCGTGGTTGGCGCGAGGACCCTTGGAAGTTTGCTAATCTAGTCGAGGTCCTTGGGGATGTAGCGCAGTCCGGTAGCGCACTTCGTTCGCATCGAAGGGGTCAGGGGTTCGAATCCCCTCATCTCCACCAGGAAGATGCAGGTGAGAAGGGTCCTCGGAGTAATCCGGGGGCCCTTTTCTCATGTCTGGAAGTCGATGGGAGCCAATCGGGGAGCCATCTCACTCGGATTCTCTATCCGTGTCGGCTGTCGCCGAAGAGTCGTGTTCATCGTGTGGGCACCCATGATCACCGGCCTGAGCTGGTGCCGGTACACGGCTGCGGTGACGCTGGTGCCCGCGTGCTCGACGAGATCGGCGATGGTCTCGATGGGTACGCCCTGGCGGCCTTGAGCACGGCTTCTGCCTGTTGCCGCGTGAGCGCCTTGCGGGGGCGTCCGCGGGCGTGGTGACCAACTCGGCAACGTCCCTGAGCACCATGTCACGTGTTTGAGCTTGCCGGATGGCTCTTTTGAGCGCGCTGTGGATCTCTCGGAGGGTGGTGGTGACCAGCTTGCCGGCGAGGTGGTCGAGCCACTCATCCACGTGATCGGCACGTAGCTGCTGGAGTTGGATCTTCCCCAGCCCGGGGATGACGTGCGTCCCGGCGCGGACGCGTAGCTTGCCGCGTGTGAGTGCGGAGATCACTGCTCCGCTGACCGTGATGATCCTCCATGGCGGCAACGCGCTCAGATCGGCTACCGGATGTGAAGTGGTCTAGTCTCCCAGGATGACGGAGACACCTGAACATCTGGCCCTACCCATCGCCTTGGCCGAGGTGGCCAAGGTGGGCTTTGAGTGGACGTGGGACGAAGAAACCGACGAGGCTCACGGTTGTGATTTCGAGCTATACGAACGACTCGAGGCGCCGGAGAGGACCGCGTGGTGGTTTCGCCTGTGGACCGGTAACGATGAGGTCGACGGCAGCGAATTCCGCTTTTTCGGCACTACTGGGGCGGGCGACTATGTCGGTTTCTGGCTGGTTCGGCCTGCTATGTCAATCACCGAGCAGCCTGTCGTCTACCTCGGTTCTGAGGGTGAATGCGGCGTGATAGCTCGCGATCTCGGTGATCTGCTCCGGTTGTTCGCGGACGGCTTGGGCCCGGCAGAGGCATTCATCGACCCAGGTCGTGAGACGCAGCCGAACGCGGCATTCCAGGCGATCGCGGAGCGGTACGCGCCGGGGAGGCGCCGTTCCGCGGCGGAGATCGTGGCGGGGGCACGAGAGGAGTTCCCGGGCTTCTCGGAGTTCATCGACGCGATGTGCCGGTGAGTGAAGTCCGCGTCGTGGGCGCACGCAGATGCCGTGTATGTCGATGAGTGCATGACCCGCAGAGCTCCCCGGCATGCCGAAGCCGAATGCAACGATCAGGCCCTCCTGAGGCCGCGAAGAAGGTCCTGGCCGTGGACGGGGCGCACGCGTCGGTGGCAGCGATCGCGACCTGCGCCGGAGTCGGCATCGCCAGGTTTCCCGAGGTCTTCGGATTGTCGGAGACCTCGGCGAGAGTCGATCCATATCGGTAGCGACGGCCGCACGAGCGCTGCCGGTGTACGAGTCGTGGCGACGGTTGCGTCCGAAACGTGCCAGTGCCCGCTGCTTCATCCCTGCTTGGCTGGGTGCCTGCACGCCACGCGCACCTGCCTGAACGGGAATCATGTCCACCACCACGCTCGCCCGGCCCCGCTCGCCCCTCATCAACTGGCTCGCGGTCACCTCGCTCATGCTGGGCATCTTCGCCATCGTCACCAGCGAAATCCTGCCCATCGGCCTGCTGACCGCCATCGGCGCCGACTTCGGCATCTCCGCCGGCACCACAGGGCTGACCATGACACTGCCCGGCATCGTCGCCGCGGTCGCCGCACCCACCGTCACACTGACCACCGCGCGCCTGGACCGCCGCGTGATGCTGTGCGTCCTCATGGCCGTGCTCGCCGTGGCCGACGTGCTGGCCGCAGTGGCGACCTCCTACTGGGTCATGCTGCTCTCCAGGGTGCTCGTCGGCCTCACCATCGGCGGTTTCTGGTCGATCGGGGCCGGGCTGGCCGGCCGCCTGATGCCGCCGCACGCCGTCAGCACCGCCACCGCTGTGATCTTCTCCGCCGTGCCACTGGGCTCCGTGCTCGGCGTACCGGCCGGCACCTTCATCGGCAACCTCGCCGGCTGGCGAACCGCCTTCCTGGTCCTGGCCGTGCTGGCCATCCTGGTCCTGGCCGCCCTGCTGATACTGCTGCCGCCACTGCCCGCCCACCAGGTCACCAGCCTTCGCGTCCTGCTCGACCTGCTGCGCACCCGGGGCGCCGCCATCGCTCTGCTGGCCACCGTCCTCATCGTCTTGGCCCACTTCGGCACCTACACCTACGTCACGCCCTTCCTCCAGGACGTCACCGGCCTGCCTCCCACAGCCGTCAGCGCCGTCCTGCTGGCATACGGCATCGCCGGAATCGTCGGAAACTTCCTGGCAGGCAAGGCCACCGCCACACGCCTGCGAGCCGCTTTCGCAACCTGCGGCTGCCTGATCGCGGCCACCACCCTGCTGCTGCCCTCGGTAGGCGGTACGACCGTCGGCGCCGTGGTGTTGCTCGTGGTCTGGGGCCTGGCCTACGGAGGCGTGCCCGTCTGCTCGCAGGCATCGTTCATCACCGCCGCCCCTCACACGCCCGAAGCCGCCACGGTCATCTTCACCTCCTCCTTCCAGGCGACCTTCGCCCTCGGCGCGTTCCTCGGCGGCCGCGTCGTCGACGCCTTCTCGGTCTCCACCGTGATGATCTGCGGCGGGCTGACCGCTCTGCTCATGGCGGTATCCCTGTGGTCACTCACCAAATCTCACTGAGCCGGCGCCCTGCGTCCCCGCAGCCGACAGGAGCCGCAGCCAAGCCGTACAAAGGGAAGCGATCTTCAGAGCCTTGCTTCCGCACGTTCAGGCTGACTTGTGAACACCCCGCCCAGGTTCCGGAGCCTCTTTCGATGTCTTGGGACCATCTCACGTGGACTCGACCCGGAGGTTGTCGCCGAAGACGGTGATCATGGCCTGAGCTGGCCGTGCCCTTGTCGGGATCGAGTGCCACGGTGACCCGCCGTACGCAGGTCGCGTTCGCTGATCGCGGCGTCGATCCCGTTGCGGTGCAGCATGGGCGGGTCGGCTCAATCCCCGAGACGTGCCAGGCGACGTGATCTTGTTACCGGTGGAAGCGTGGCGGCGGCGACGGAGCGGGCTGTAAGCTGTTCCGACGTTTGCGATCTACCTTTTGAAAGCCGCGTTGTTTCCGGCTTGGCGCCGCATCTTGATTTAATTCCGGGGAGAAAGTCGTGGCCTCATCGGAGGTGCTGTACGCGCACAGCGCGATCAAGCAGAAGGCCGGGACCGTATGCGATACCGCAGACGATATCCGGATCGCCCGTCGCGATTGGAAACAGGCGCTCGAGTCACCTGAGGATGAATTCAAGCTGACCGATCCGACCGCAGCCGTGGTTGCCGTTCGGGATGCCTGGGAGAAAGAATTCGAGGTTTATCGTGAGGTGCTCGAACAGTGGTGCCTGGCAACCCGCGCATCAGCCGAAGGGTTCAAGTCGGTTGATGACTATGTCGCCGCCAAGAATCGGCGCGTCGCGGACGGCCGTACGTGACCTCGGACGACTACCTCCAGGCGACTACCGCGATCAACCGGCTCAAGCAGGTCGGCACCTTCCTTGCGACGGTTTCCAACCCGGCCCTCATGATCGGCGAGATCGTCAGCAGCATTTACACGTTGGCCTCGATATTTCGGGACGTCCCCGGGGATCCGGATGGCATCGACGACCTCGGCAAAGCCTTCCGCAATATGGCGACCACGCTCAACACCGCCAACACTGATATCGACCACACAAAGTCTTCCGTCCCTTCAGTATGGACGGGCGACACCGCCACGGAGGCGCTTGCCGCGCTCAAAGCGACCGACGATCTGCTGCAGCAGGCCACGCCCGCCATGCGCAAGGCGGCCACGTTGCTGGAGGAGTACGCCGACGAGGTCCGCCGGTTGAAACGAGAGCTGGGCCATCATCGGCAACACCTGGCTGAAGCAGTGGGCCAGCTCAACAGCACTCTGGACATCCTGCGCAATATCTGGGACACCGTCTGGCCGTTCGACCATGACGGCGGCATCATCGATGAGATCCGCAAGGCCATCAGGGCCATTGACGGCGCCATCGAGGTTTTCGAACAACTTCAGACCGCGTCCGACACACTGCGGCGCGGGCTGCGGGACGTGCAGGGCAAGGCGCGCGCCGGTGCCGTCCGGTCGCATCACGTGGACGCCTTCGATGCGGTCCTCCTGGCCAACGCGGGGATCGCCGGCACCACAGGGGAAGAAGACGGCATCCTGAGCACGGCACAGCTGGCCCGGGCGGCGTCCAAGATGGACGCCTTGTCGGAAGCGGAGCGGGCCCGCATGCAGCAGCTTCTGGAAAGCGCGGGGTCCGAGGCGGAGCGGGCCTATCTGATGAAGGCGCTCGCGGCCGGACACTCGGTCGATGACATCGGCAACTTCGCCAGGGCCATTCACGGCAAGAGTGAAACCTGGCTACGCGAGCACCTCAGCCTGGTCAACCCGGGCAGCAGCGGGACGGTCCTCGTCAACGGAGTCGAGCTGGAGCAGCAGAACCAGACGACCTGCGGCTCGACCTCGATCATGGTGGCCCGCGCGATGAACGACCCGTTGTACGCGCTGGGCCTGACCACGGATGAGAAGGGCAACTCGCTGTCAGGGACCGACCTGCGGGAGAAGTTCGCCAATGAGCAGAACCGCATCCACGATGCCACCAACACCCTGTGGCCACAGAGCCTGGGCACCAGCCCATGGGGACTGTCCGACGAGATGAACAAGCACGCGGACTCCTTCGGCACCGACTATGACTGGCGGATCGTCGATGACACCTCTGCCGGGTCGGTCAACCCCGCCCTCAACGACGCCGTCGGTGCGGTGGACGCCGGCCACACGGTGCCGGTCCTCATCGGAGACTCCTATCCTGCCCACTATGTGCTGCTCGTCGGGCACCAGGGCAATGACTTGATCTTCTATGACCCGAGCGGGCAAATGGTCCGCGTCAGTGAGGACGATTTCCGCAACGGCAACGTCTCGGCGCTGGGATACAAACACGTACAGGGCGTGGTGGCCCCCAAATGACCAGGCGACTCCTCCTGGTGCCGATCTGCGTGCTGCTGAGCGGGTGTATGGCCCCGAGCGCCACCACGCAAACCGATCAGGATCGCATCACGGTCATGCGGTCACAGCCCTTTGCCGGTGAAGCCATCAGCAAGCCGTCAACCAGGGTCGCCTTCCAGAACTCGGACCGGCTCCGCGCAACCCGCGGCCAGGTGGCCGTGGTCCTGACCGATCAGGCCACGGGGGCTCCGGCTGAAGACGCGCGGCAGTGGGCCGTGAAAGGCATGCGAAAACTGCGTGACAGCGGCTGGACGGTCTACGCCACGGCCTGTCTGCCACCTCGTAAGTCCGATGACCCCGACCCGCCTCAGGATGGCGTCTGGGACGCGTGGTCATTCGTCGCCTACGCGTACAAGATTGTCGATGGGGTGTCCTATTTCGCCACCGCCGACGGGGTCGGGCAATTGCCGGGCAGGGTCAAGATGTCCATCGAAATGCGCGCACCGAGCTCGCGTGAGCCGGCTTCGGATCTGTTCCCCGACCGGCCGCCGCCACTACCGGTAGGGACGAGTTGCGTGGAAACCGGTGGTCTGCCGGCCAAGAAGGTCACCAACGGCCGCATGGTGGTCATGGGCGAGAGTGGTCCCGACCAGGCCGGCAAGGGAGCGCGGAACGACAACGTGCGCTAGTGTCCGGCGCCTGACATTTGTTGAAGATATTAGGGAAGTCGGGCCGCGATAGCCCGCTGTCCTGACGGGGCGCTCGCCGGCGTCTGCAAGGGCTCTGGTGCCGTCGACGTGCCTCCCGCCCGGGCCGTCGATGGTCAGCGACGGTGTGGGCTCGTGATCACAGGTTCCCGGTTCGTCCATGAGGACGGTCGGTGTGCGCCCTCGAGCCTGGCACGAGCAGGCCAGACAGCGAGGAAGTAGCGGTCGAAGAGACGCCGTCCTCCTTCTATGAGAATGACCTTGTGAGGTACTTCAGGCGTCCATGGGATGAAGGTCGTGGGGACGAGTACGCCAGCTGGGGGACGTCGACGTTCTATCTGGCCGTTGACGACACCGGAACCGCGCATCAGCAGGTCGAGGTGTACGCCAACGGAGTGGTCCTCGCGTATGACGAGCAGCATGCCGAGGATCGGTACGGAGGATTGACTTACGCGGATCTCGATCTGGAGGAGTTCTCGCCTTTCGAGATCACACGGCAGGAGTTCTTCGATGCTCTGGCTGAGATTGAGCCCATCAACCGTCACCACTTAGGCGACGACGGTATGTGTCCCAGAAACCGATCTGGTGCCCCGTCTCCCGTCTGAGGCGGGATGTGTTCCCGCAGGCGAGAAGCAGATGGACGAACCTGCACCAGATCCGCACAGATGCTGCGCATCGCTCGCATACGTGTCTGCTTCGATGGCGCCGTGACAGAGCGGAGGACACCTGTAGCGGGCGACATCTACTGGACGTTCGGCTGCGGGCTGTCGGCGATCACCGCAATGGCGTGCGGCACGATCGGGACCTTCTTCGACATACACCTGGTGACTCGCGCGCAGATCTACTGTCTGGGCGACCTGAGCGCGGGAGAGAAGTTCGCCGGCACCCTATGGGTCTTGAGCCGGATCGTGATCTTCCCGATCGTCTCTGCGCTGTCTGCGCTTGTCGCACTGTCGTTCCATCTGCTGACCCGGCTGCCTTGGCTCGCACGTCGCGCTTGGGTGGGCCCTGTCTTGCTGGCTCTCACCATTGCCGGATCCGTCGCCGGACCGATTGCGATGACTCTGTACGACGTGGCCACCGAAGGCGCCTCAGGCGATTGCGTTATGCCGTGGTGGCCGTCGTGGCTTCCCTCTTGACAGTGGAGGAAGTGCCACAACAGGTTGCCCCAACGCAGCGCACAGAACATCCACATCAGGTTCTGTCCGCGGGAACGCCGGAGTTCCCTGTGTTACGGCAAGTCGCGGCAGGCCGCGCCGCCGGCCGTTCTGAGCGGGTCGCGCAGCGGCGGTGGGGGTCCTCGTCGGGGTGGTGACACAGGCTCAGCTCTCGAGTTCGGCGAGGTCCTGAGACGTCAGGCGGATCCGGCTCGCGCCCATGTTCTCCTCCAGGTGGTCGAGCGAGCCGGTGCCGGGGATGGCGAGCAGCGCGGGAGAACTCGCCAGCAACCAGGCGATCGCCACCTGCGCCGTGGTCGCCCGGTGGCGGGCCGTGACCCGCTCCATGCGAGCCGGGTCGATCGGGCGAAGGCCGCCGCCGAGCGGGAAGAACGGCACGAAGGCGATCCCGTCCTTCTCGCACTGCGCCAGGAGCCCGGCGTCGCCTCGGTCCTGCACGTGGAAGCTGTTCTGCACCGCCGCGACCGGGGCGATCGTCCGCGCCTCGGCGACTTGGACGGCGTCGACGTTGCTGAGGCCCAGGTGCCGGATCAGCCCTTGCTCGCGCAGGTCGGCGAGGACCGCGAACCGGTCGGCGACCGACTCGCCTCCGGGCCCGGCCATGCCGCCCACCCGCAGGTAGACGAGGTCGAGCCGGTCCACGCCGAGAGTGCGCAGGTTGTCCTCCACCAGGCCCCGCAACGCCTCCGGGCCGGCCTGGCCGCCGGGGATCCCGTCGGCGTTGAACAACGGTCCGACCTTCGTCGCGATCACCAGGTCGTCGTCATAGGGGGCGAGCGCCCTCCGGATGAGGTCGTTGGCCGCCACCGCGCCCCTCCGGTAGAACCACGCCGTGTCGATGTGGTTGGCACCCAGGTCGACCGCGCGGCGCAGCACCGCGACGCCCGTCTCCGGATCGCGGACGGGTCCCTGGAACACACCGGTCGGCAGTCGCATGGCGCCGAAACCGAGGCGGCGGACGGCGAGGTCTCCGCCGAGGAGGAACTCTCCAGGTGAAGCGGCTGCATGCATGTCGTTAGTCGTCATGCCGACCAGCCTCCTCCGCCCCGTACGGCGAGCCAACGCGGTGGCAGCAAGCTGCCACCGCGCCGCGACGGCGGTGATAATGAACGGGTGACTGCCGATCAGCTCATCACCGTCCGCGGTGACCTCGAGCTCGTCGCCCGGACCGGTCACCTGTTCGCCGGCATACGGCAGGAGTTCGTGTGCGTGGCCCGTGACCTGGCCACCTGGTCGCAGCCCGCGGCACGGCAGGCCGTCGCGGACCGGATCCGCGCGACCGGCGCTGCCGATTTCCCGGTGAAGAAGCTTCTCAGCCCGGTGGCTCTCGCCGACGAGGCGGCCAGGCTGCATCTCCGCGAGATCACGGCCAGGGGCGCCCAGGTGCGGATCAGCTCGACGCCTCTTCCGCACGAGACGCTCATCATCGACCGGCGGGTGGCGATCCTCGCCGGTCGTGACGCGCCGGGTCCCAGGGAGTTCACCGTGACTACCTCGCCCGTGCTGGTCGGCGGTGTGCACGCGCTTTTCCAGGCGGCCTGGGAGACCGCCACCGATGTCGACGCCTATCTCGCGGGGGAGGTGCCCCACCTCGACGCCGACGGCTTGGAGGTCCTGCGTTCCCTGGGCGCCGGGCACACCGACGAGGCGGGGGCCAGACGGCTCGGCCTCTCGCTGCGCACCTACCGGAGACGGGTCGCGGAGCTGATGGCGAAGCTCGAGGCCGACTCCCGGTTCCAGGCGGGCCTCCGCGCGGGCGAACTCGGGCTCGGCGGATCGGCGGCGACCGGCTGACGGTGCGCGGCCTGTCCGGATCTTCGGGCGGTGGTCGGCTGGCGGTGTGCGGCCTGTCCGGATCCTCAGGCGGTGCCGGTTCGGGTGGCGGTGACGACCACCGTCGCGTAACGCATCGTGAAGCCGCCCCCCATCGCGTCGATGGCGGCCCCCACGCCCTCCAGCACCTGCGCCAGTTGGTCAGGCGGGAACCGGGTGAGGGCGCCCTGGGTCGGCATCTGGTCCAGCCACTCGTCTCTGGTGTAGGGCTGCTCCCAGTCGAACCGCCACTCTTCGGGCTCGCCGAACCCGCTCACCTGCCGGATGCCGTCGGCGGCCTTGGCGTACAGCGCCTGGTACCCGTCCAGGCCCGGCGCCACCGGGAGCTTGACCGGCGAGTCGGGCATCACCCGCCGGTAGACCGAGACGAAGGCGTCCGTCACGTCGGGCGGCAGCTCGAAGGCGTTCCAGAACGCCGCCAGGCGTCCGCCGGGGCGCAGCACCCGCGCCGCCTTGGCGGCTCCCGCGGCCGCGTCCACCCAGTGCCAGGTCTGCCCGGCGACGACCGCGTCGAAGGTACGGCCGGCGGGCTCCCAGGCTTCGAACGTCGCCACCTCGACCTCGAGGCCGTGGCGCCGGGCGAAGTCGGCCATCCGCGCGTCGGGCTCGACGCCCAGGACGGCGCAGCCGGCCGCCTGGAACTGCCGGGCGTCGATGCCGGTTCCGCAGCCGACGTCGAGAAGGTCGGGCCCGGGGCTGCCGGCGACGATCCGGTCCACCATGGCGTCGGGGTAGTGGGGCCGGGTCCGGTCGTAGCGCTCGGCGTCCACACCGAACGACTCGGCCACCTGTCGGTGCTGGTGAGGCTCGTGTTCAGGAAGCGGCGCTCCCGCCGAAGGTGTAGTGGGCATGCGCCCACCATAGTGGGCACGTGCCCACTCATCAACCCGACGAAGAAAGGAGAGACGCACGATGCCGACAGGGGTGGCCCTCCGCGATCCGCGGGAGCAACTGTTCGACGCCGCCGAGCGCGTCCTGCTCCGCGATGGGCCGAACGCGCTGACCAGTCGCGCGGTCACCACCGAGGCAGGGTGCGCCAAGGGCGTCCTGCACCGGCACTTCCCCGACTTCGACGCCTTCCTCGCCGAGCTCGTGCTCGACCGCATCGCCCGGATCGACGCCCAGGCCGCCGCGCTGCGCGGGTCCGCCGGGACCGGCACCGTCGCCGGCAACCTCACCGACGCGCTCAAGGATCTGTTCGAGTCGGTCGCCGTGGCGATCGTCGGCCTCATCACCGCCAGGGACAACCTGCGCGCCCGGCTGCGCGAGGCCAGGCCGACCGGCGTTCCCGTACTGGCGGAGGCCACGGCCATGATCGCGTCCTACCTCGTCGCCGAGCGAGAACAGGGCCGCCTCGCGGCGGACGCCGACGTCGACACGCTCGCGCTCACGCTGATCGGGAGCGGGCACCTGCTGTTCGCCGGCCAGTACGGCACGCCGCCGGAGGCAGGCGCCGTTCACAAGGTCGTGACCACGGTCATCGGCGGCGTCGTGCGGGAGAGTGCGGGCTTTTGACCCCATAAAGAGGAATTCCAGGTACTCTGCCGGACGTGCGGCGATTGATCATGTCCCGCGGGGTATGGCTGGCGCTGTTCGCGGCCGTCGTGGCGGCGGCGATCGTGGCGATCGTGCGTTCTCGACGGCGCCCGCCGGTTCAGCGGGCTGAGGCGGCTCCCGCCACCCCCGTTCCCGCCCCCGCCCCTCCCGTCACCCCCGTTCCCGTCCCCGCCCAGAGCAGCAGGCCTAGGGCACCGTGGCCTCCGGCGCCGGTCCTCGGCACCCCCACCGCCGAGGATCTCCACCGTTACGCCGCCAGACCCTCCGTCCTGGACCACCCCGCGTTCGCGGAGATGGACGACCGGCCGAGGGTGCCGCTGGAGCCCGCCGTCCGACGCCGCCTGACCCGCTGGGGCATCGCCGGGCTGGCGCTTCTCGTCCTGGCCGCCGGCACCCAGGCCCTCGAATCGGCCGTCTTCTCCAAGGAGCGACCAGAGGAAGAGGCTCGCCAGGTCACCTCCTTCGTGTCTCAGGACGCGCTGTGCGACAAGACCACCTCGGATGTCGATGCCAGGTGCCTGTTCGCCGCGATCGACGAGCGCCAGGTCGTCGAGGGGATGGAGACGCAGGCGCCGGTGCCGGTGCCGGACTACCAGCCGACGCCGGACGCGGACTGCCGGCCCGGCAGCGCCGGCCCGCGGGTACGGAAGGTCGACGCGAAGGTGGCCCGGGCGGTGAACCGGCAGTGGCGGCGGATCGAGGACTGGCTGAAGACGAACGCCCCGAAGTCCTATCGCACGCTGGGCAGGCCTGGAAGGGCCGAGGACATCGCGGCGGCGGAGGCGCGGATGGGCTCGCCGTTCCCCGACGACCTGCGGGCCTCGCTCCTGCGGCACGACGGGACGGTCGAGGTGAAGGACGTCTGGGGGTTCGGCTTCCTGGGCAACTGGAGCCTCAGCGTCGAGGAGATGCACGGCACATGGCGGCAGCTGTGCGAGATCGACGGCGAAGACATCCGCGACGGGGGCTTCTCCGATCCGCGAACCGACTGGTGGGACGGTCGCATGCTGCCCATCGGCTCCGACGGGTCGGGGAACCACCTGGTGATCGACTCGGTGGAGCGTGACGTCGGCGACACCGATCACGAGGGCAGCATGACCTTCACGCCCGGAGGGCGCCCGATCCGCTCGTACTACGCCCTCCTGAAGGCCACCGCCGACGCCATGGAGGGCAACGGCTCCATCGGCTACTGGAAACCCAAGGCGGTCGCCGGTGAGCTCGACTGGGAAGTCCTCTGACGTGATGGAAGGGGTAGTTCGTCACAAGCCGGGGACCCACGCCTGACCTGCCCTGGAACCCGGCCCGCACGTTGATCGTTCAGGCGGGTGGCTGACACATGCCATCAACCGTCGACAGGGAGAGACAAGCCGTGGTCTTCAAACGGATGCTGGGCGCATTCGGTGTGGGCGCCCCCTCGGTGGACACCGTCCTGACCACTCCGCGCACCCAGCCGGGCGGGACGCTCACCGGCGAGGTACGGCTCAACGGCGGCGACTTCGACGCCGACATCGAGCACATCACCCTTGGCCTGGTCGCCCGGGTCGAGATCGAGTACGGCGAGGGCGAGGGAGCCGGAGTGGGTGAGTTCTCGCGCGCCCAGGTCTCCGGCCCGTTCGTCCTGCGCAAGGGCGAGGAGCGCACCATCGGCTTCAGCATCCCGGTGCCGTGGGAGACGCCGATCAGCGAGATCGGCGGACAGCAGCTGAACGGCATGGCGCTCGGCGTGCGCACCGAGCTGGCCATCGCCAAGGCCGTCGACAAGGGCGACCTGGACATGGTCTCGGTCGAGCCGCTGCCCTCCCAGCTGCGCATCCTCGAGGCGTTCCTCCAGCTCGGCTTCCAGTTCAGGTCGGCGGACCTGGAGGTGGGCCAGATCTACGGCTCCAGCCAGCAGCTGCCGTTCTACCAGGAGATCGAGTTCTACCCGCCGCCCCAGCACGCCGGGATCGTCGGCGAGGTCGAGCTGACCTTCGTCACCAACCCGGGCGGCCTCGAGGTCGTCCTGGAGGCCGACAAGCGGGCCGGCCGCTACTCGGGCGACTCCATCGGCCGCTTCACCATCAGCCACGACGACGCCATGCGCACCGACTGGCCGAGCGAGATCGGCCGCTGGCTCGCCGGTCTCAGCCAGTACGGCGGCCACCACGGCGGTTACGGCCACGAGGGGTACGGCCACGGCGACCACCACGGCGGTTACGGTCACCACCAGCACCACGAGCAGCACGGCGGGCCGGGCTGGGGCGCGGTGGCCGCCGCCGGCGCGGCGGGTGTGGTCGGCGGCCTGGTGGCCGGCGAGGTCATCGAGGAGATCTTCGAAGGTGACGAGGAGGAAGGCGGAGACGGCGACTGGTAGCGCGCCGCAGAGGCGGTCCGGACGACGTGCCTGACGGGCGGCCCGTCCGGTAGCCGTCTCCGCGCCGGACTGTGCGCCGCTCAGAACACCGGCCGGGCCACGAGTTCGTCTCGTGGCCCGGCCGGCGACGGTGGGACCTACGTGCGGCGCCTGCCGTACGCGCCGGCGGTGAGCGACACCCCGAGTGCGGCCAGCGCCACCTGGATGCCGAGCTCGATCCAGTCGATGCCCGCCGTGTCCGCCACCCCCAGGGTGGCCGCGATGGCGGTGCCGACGAGTGCCGCGACCACACCGATCACGATCGTCAGCCAGATGGGCATCCGCTGCCGCCCCGGTACGACCAGACGCCCCAGGGCGCCGATGACGATACCGATGAGGACACCGGAGATGATGCCGGTGATTTCCACGCTGCGACTCCCGAAGGTCGGCGATCTCTCTCGTTCCGGTCAACGAACGCCCCGCAGGCGTGGTTCCTCGGAGGGTGCGCGTCGAGAGCCGCCGCGGGAACGGGTGGGCTAGCCGACCGGCACGATCTCCACGTAGCCGTTGCTCCAGCCGGTGTACCACTCGAACACCTCTGCCGCGCTCAGCCCGCGCGACGCCATGGTCTGGACGAACATGTCATGGAGCTCCGCGGCGCTCGCGGTGAGCTCGCCGTCACCGGTGAGGTCGATCGTGCCCAGGAGCCGCCCGGTGTGGATCTCTCTGACCTGCAACACTGTCACTCACTCCTGATCGAAGATGGAGGTCGTCGCCGAGGCGTTCTCCGCGATTTTCTCCCATCGCTTCCAGACGCCGGCGAACCAGTCGCCCCGGCCCAGACCCTCGAAGTACGGCCGGACGGACTGGATCTGCCGGCTCAGCCGCACGACGTCGGAACGGCTCAACTCGTTCGGGATGTACTCGAAGCTGCTGACGATGTACCCGGACATGTCTCTCGACACCCAGTGGTCGGCGAACGGGCTGATCGTCACCTCGGCGATGCGGCCTACGTACTGCGGCGGAAGGCCCTCGAACGAGCCCGACATGTCGATGCCCCAAGGCTCCCCGTGCTCGTCGAGGATGATGTTGAGCCGGTTGGCGTCACCGTCGACGGCGAGCACGTGGAGCAGGCCCAGGAGCTTGGCCGCCAGGGTCGTCGGTGCGGGAAGGAAGCCGAGCGCCGTGCCGTCGCCGATGAAGGGCATCACGATCGTGTGGGGATCGAGACGGTAGATGGGCGGCACATTGGCACCGATGGCCTCGCCCAGGACCGACCCGAGCACCTCCGCGTCCGCCTGTCCTGTCCGCTCGACGACCTTGTGCACCCAATGGGACCTGTCGCTGAGGTGGTGCGAGGTCACGCTGCGCGCGGATACGCCGCCGGTCAACCTGTGGCCGTCCTCCTCTGGGCGGAAGCCTTCGAAGGCCCGGGCCAGTTCGGGTGGCAGGGGCCGGTGCCCGGGGTGCGGGGGGATGTTCGACGGTTGCGAACGTCCGACCTGGTCGGGGGGCCGGCTGATCGACTCGTCGATGCGGTTTCTCGGGGTGTGGGCGTCCGGCGCGTGCGGCAGCGGTGAGGTGGCGGCCTCGGGTGCGGAACGGGAGTTCCCGCCCTGTGCGGTCGACCGCGCGTAGTCGTCGAGGCTGTAGGCGATGCGCGGGTCGCGGGTCTCGGGTGGGCGTGGGACGGCGGCCTGCGTGGTGGGGGACGGGTGGTTGTCGAGGCTGTAGGCGATGCGCGGGTCGCGGATCTCGGGTGAGCGGGCGCCGCCGGAGCCGTCGCCGGAGGCGCGCCCGACCGGCTGTGGCGCGGCGCGGTCGCCGTCCGCCAGGTGCGTTCCCGCCCCCTGCCGGGACCCGTCGGCGTGCGTCGCCGGGCGGTCCGCGGGTGGATCCAGCGGACGGTTGATCAGGTCGTCGATGCTGCGTCTCGGACCCGTGGCGCTCGGCTCCGGCCGGGCGGGACGCGGCACCTCGTCGGCGCCTGCCCGCCGTGGGGAGAGATCGTTCGGACGTGCCGACGAGTCGTCGGCTCGGCGTCCCTCGACGATCGGCGTCCGGTCGCCGCCCTGACGAGACGGCCCTTCCTGCCTGGCTCCCGTCTCCGGTGCGGCGCGCGTCCCATGGCTCTCGGGGACGCCGCGTCCCGAGGCGGTTTCGGGAACGGCGCGGTGCGGTGGGCCGGCCGGCACGCGCGCGGGTGCCGCAGGAGGGGTTCTCGGCCCCGGCGCGGCCGGTTCGCCCCGGACGGGGGCCGGGAATTCGGGGCGCGTGATGAACGGGGGCGGGGCGATGTCCGCCTGGGCGGTGCGCGTGAAGAGGCCGGGCGTGCCCGGGTGATCCTTGGGCCCGACTCGGGTGGGGGCCTCCGGCGTGGTCTGGGCGAGGCTGGTGATGGCACCGTCGGCAGGCCCGAGGACGCGGCGAGGGGAACCCGGGGGCGGTCCGCCGTCGGGGTGAACGGCAGGCGGTGCGCCACCCCCTTCGACATGGCCCGGCACGTGCGCCAGCAGATGCTGGCCGTCCGCGCCCAGGGCGGCGGAGGTGCCGCTCTTGAGGATGAGGTCCCAGTCCAGCGGCTTGCCGTCCAGCGCCAGGCTGATCGCCGTGGTGGCCGACCCCGCGATGCCGTACTGCGCCATCTGGCCGGGCATCGTGGTGGTCAAGGCGGCCAGCAGCCTCTCGCCGAAGGCCGCCTCGGCACGGGCCACACCGGCCCGTAACGCCGGGGTGGCCAGCCGTCCCAGCCCGCCGCCCAGCAAGCCGGTCAGCAGTCCGTTGATCGCGCCGTCGCGCAGGCTGACCAGGAGCTGGTTCACGTCGACGTCGTCCCGCCGTCCCCCCAGGACCTGGGAGAGCTGCGTCGCGAAATCCATCCCCCCGCCGAAGACGGCGAAGGCGGCCATCAGCCTGAGTGTGTGCATGGCGATCTGCAGCGCGCTCATGCGCGTGATCTGCAAGAACGGCCGGAGCAGCCATGGTGCCTGCCAGAGCAGCAGCGGCAGCGCGACGATCAGGAAGACCACGATAAGCGTGATCATGCGTTGGGCGTGCTGGATCGTCACTCCGACGGCGTTCAGCGCGATCGCCGCGTCGATCAGTTTCTTGACCAGGTCGGCCTGCCGCCCGCCCACCGTCCGCTGCACGTGCGCCACGAAAGCCTGCTGGGCGTCGCCGTCCCACGCGTCGCCCACCAACCTCGCCGTGGCCGGATCCGCCGCGGCCGTGCCCGCCACCACCCGGTGCGCCGTGGCGACGCAGGCGTCAGCCATCCGGAAGCACCGCTGCGGATCGCCCTCCGGCCAGGCCATCCCGGTGACCCAGTCCACATACGGCCGCAGGAACTCCGGCACCACGCACCCGTCGAACCCCATGATCGACCGCCGTCAGCGCCTGTCGGTGCCGATCACACGTTCCGCCGGTTGGCCTGCTCGGTGACCTCGTAGACGTCGGCGTTCACGCGCAGGCCGGTGCCGGTGTAGGTGAGCTCGTCAAGATAGGCGTCGAACGCCGCGAAGATCTCTTCCTCGATCCGGGGGAGGTGCTTGGCCAGCTCCGCCCCGTACTGATCGCTGCCGAGTGCCGTCCTGTCCCTGTCGAAGGCCTTGCGCAGGGCCTCCTTGGCGTCGGCCACCTCGATGTGCCGGTCGCCGAACACGGCGCTCTCGCGCCGGATCGTCTGCCAGTCGGCGGAGTAACCTTGCCGGTTCATGCCGAACCGGGGTAAGGCAGCAAGGAGTCGAGGTCCGCGCCCTCGCCGAAGATCTCCTCGTACGGCAGGCCCTCGGGAAGCAGCGGGCCCACCAGTTCCCTCGACCGATCCGCCACGGCGGCCGTCGCGCGCGTGATCTGTTCGGTGATCGCGTTGGCGAGTTCGGTGGGCGACAACCTGCGATAGACCCTCGGGTTCAGCTCGATACGGCGCACCTGCCCACGCGGCCCCACCGTCACCGTGACCATCTCGTCGTCCGACTGAACGGAGACTTCCACCTTGTTGAGCTCGGCGTACGCCTCCTTGATCCGGCGCGCCTGCCGTTCGTACTCCTCGGTGAGCTCGCTGAGCGTCGCGCTGAACTCGTCCACCCCTGACTCACCTCCATCGACGCCATGACGCCTCATCCGCGAGGCGTGCGAGCCTCGTCTCCACAGCCGCCAGGGCGACCTGGCCGAGCGGCAGGTGGAGCGTGTGGCGACCATCTCTGGTCGATGGATCATGAGGGCGCCTGAGCGTAACATGACCGGCCCGGCGCGGACGAGGGTCGCGGCGGAGGTCAGGACGCGGCGTCTCCCGGGCGCGGCCGGTTCGAGGCGCCAGGTCCCCGTCCCGGTAGGCGGAGGTGAGGCCCCGTCCGACGTATGACCGGTGTTGACCGGCAGGTAGGCCAGGTCGCGGGCCATCGCCCTCGCCTGGCCGGTCACGATCCGGGATCCGGCCAGCGGC
This sequence comes from Nonomuraea sp. NPDC003727, assembly GCF_053586935.1. Taxonomy (NCBI): domain Bacteria; kingdom Bacillati; phylum Actinomycetota; class Actinomycetes; order Streptosporangiales; family Streptosporangiaceae; genus Nonomuraea; species Nonomuraea sp. NPDC003727. The sequence goes on along the minus strand of NZ_JBSFNE010000003.1, from coordinate 369,069 downwards.
CGGCAGGCTGCCGCACTGCGTCCACGACGAGGAGGACCGGATGGTGCCGTCGTCCTGCCCTGCCATGGTCGACGACCTGCGTCACGAGCGGGCCCGCACCGGCGAGACGATCGGCCGGCTCCGGGCCTCCCAGCAGGTCGTCGAGGAGATGCTGGACACCGCGTTGAACAGGACCGCCTGAGCGGGATCGGGCTGTCCACGTCGCGCGGCGGCGGCGCGCGCTCAGTACTTCTTGAGCGAGATGGCCGTGGCGGCCTTGTGGATGGGCTCGACCATCTTGGCCGTCATCCGGTCCTTGCCCGGCAGGTAGTGCATCAGCGACAGCATCGTCATCGCGATCCTGACCTGGGCCTTGCTCCGCATCACCATCCGCTTGATGTTGGCGGGCCCGAGCTTCTGGTTGGCCGCGGCGAAGGGCCGCATCTCCCTCTCGTAGGCCGCGAAGCCGGCCTCGTGGTCGCCGCCCGCCGCGGCCAGCTCCCCGGCCAGGACGTAGGCGCCCACCAGTGCCAGGCTGGTGCCCTGGCCGGAGGCGGGGGAGGCGCAGTAGGCGGCGTCGCCGACCAGCGCGACCCTGCCGGTGGACCAGCGGTCCATGTGCACCTGGCTGAGGGAGTCGAAGTAGAAGTCGGGCGCGTCGGCCATGCCCTGGAGCAGGCGCGGGACCTCCCAGCCCTCGGCCGCGTAGGCGTCGGCCAGGATCCGCTGCTGCTGGGCGCGGTCGCGGGGGTCGGGCGCGCCCTGCCCGTCCGCGGAGAACAGGAACATCGCCTTCGCGCCGGTGTCCTTGGCGGTGCTGTAGGTCAGCGCGGTACGGCCGGGGCCCACGTAGGTCAGCTCCCACCGGTCGAGGTCGAGGTGGTTGGGCACGCTGAAGATCGAGACGTAGTAGCCCATGTCGCGCACGAACCGCTGCTCGGGGCCGAAGGCCAGCCCGCGCGTGTTGGAGTGCAGCCCGTCGGCGCCGACCACCAGGTCGTACCTGGCCTGCCTGCCGCTGTCGAAGACGACGTCCACGCCGTCGGGGCCCTCGGTGAGGGAGGCGATGGAGTCGCCGAAGCGGTAGTCGACCGTGTCGCGGGTCAGGTCGTACAGCAGCTTGCTGAGGTCGCCGCGGAGGATCTCGGCGTCCTCGTGGACGCGGCCGCCGAACGTGTCGCCGTCCATGGAGGCCACCCGCTTGCCGGCCGCGTTGACGATCGAGCCGCCCTGGACGTCGGTCCGCTCGCGGCGGATCTCGTCGAGCAGGCCCATGTGGGCGACCACCTCGAGCGCGGCTCCCCTGATGTCGATCTTGTAGCCGCCCGCGCGGATCTCGGGTGCCCGCTCGACCACGGTGGGGGTGAACCCGTGGCGGTGCAGCCAGTAGGCCAGGGTCGTGCCGGCGATGCTGGCACCCGAGATCAGGACGGTGCGGTTCTTCATGGGAGGCTCCTGGGGGAGAGGGGGTTCTGCCTGCAATCCAAACCATACATGCGTCTCATACGCTTGTGCAACACCCCTGTCTTAGACGTGCGTGTGAAAATGCGGGAGCCGATCCCCGCGAGCGTTCTGTCGGGGCGTGCTCGTAAGGTGGCGTCCCATGGAGAACAAGGCCCTCGTCGCCGCAGGCGTCACCGTGCTGCTGTGGGCCTCGGCGTTCGTCTCGATCCGCAGCGCCGGCGCCGAGTACAGCCCCGGAGCCCTCGCCCTGGGCCGGCTGCTGGCCGGGTCGGCGGTGCTGGCGGTGATCTGGCTGGCGCGTGGCGGCGGCGTCCCGCCCCGGGCGGCGTGGCCCGGCATCCTCGGCTCGGGCCTGCTCTGGTTCGGGCTCTACATGGTGGCCCTCAACTGGGGCGAGCAGCTCGTCGACGCGGGCACGGCCGCCATGGTGGTCAACATCGGCCCGATCGTGGTCGCCCTGCTCGGCGGCTGGCTGCTCAAGGAGGGCTTCCCACGCGCCCTGCTCGCCGGGCTGGCCGTGTCGTTCGTGGGGGCGGCGATCGTCGGGGTGTCGATGTCCGACGGCGGGCGCTCCTCGCTCGGCGGCGTGCTGCTCTGCCTGCTGGCGGCCGTCTCGTACGGCATCGGCGTCGTCTTCCAGAAGCCCGCCCTCCGCCACGCCAACGCCCTGCAGGTGACGACGTTCGGCTGCTTCGTCGGCGCGGCCGCCTGCCTGCCGTTCGCCTGGCAGCTGGTCGAGGAGGTGTCCACGGCGTCGGTGAGCGCCACGCTCAACGTCGTCTACCTGGGCGTCTTCCCGACCGCCCTCGCGTTCACCACCTGGGCCTACGCGCTGGCCAGGACGACGGCCGGGAAGATGGGCGCCACCACCTACCTCGTGCCCGCGATCGTGGTGCTGATGTCGTGGGCCGTGCTGGGCGAGGTGCCCGGATGGCTGACGCTGCTCGGCGGCCTGCTCTGCCTGGCGGGGGTGGGTGTCTCGCGCAGCAGGCCCGTGCGGTCAGGCGGCCGGCGGGTGGGCTGACCTAAAGCCGGCCTGCCGGGTCGGCGGGACGAAGGAGATCAGCGGGCAGATCACGCCGAGCGGGATGAGGTCCTTGCCGGCGACCGGCAGCCCGAAGCCGAGCACGACCCGAAGACGAACGAGTCGCCGCCCAGCGGCCTCCCGCGCTTCCGCGTCTCCCGCGCTTCCGCGTCTCCCGCGCTTCCGCGTCTCCCGCGCTTCCGCGTCTCCCGCGCTTCCGCGTCTCCCGCGCTTCCGCGTCTCCCGCGCATCCTGCGCCTGCCGCGCATCCTGCGCCTGCCGCGCTTCCTGCGCCTGCCGCGCTTCCTGCGCCTGCCGCGCTTCCTGCGCTTCCTGCGCCTGCCGCGCCTCCCGCGCTTGCCGCGCTTGCCGCGCTTCCTGCGCTTCCTGCGCCCCCGCGCCACCGCGCATCCTGCGCTTCCGCGCTTCCGCGCCTCCCGCGCTTCCGCCTGTCGTCGGGCGCTGTGCGCGCGGGCGCGGCGGGAGGCGGGGTGTGGGGCGCGGGAGGCGGGCCGCTTCCTTGTCGAGGGGGCGGAAGGGTCGCGGAGGGGATCCGGCACGGACCCCCTGCCCCCGGCGGCGCGCTTAGACGCTCACGTACTTCCGTGGTCGAAGCGCGTGGGCCCGTAGCGCCGCCAGCGCCGCCGACTGTCCGGCGGGCGTCAGCCGTATCGAGCCGTCGAGGGTGACGCCGAGGCCCAGCGCCGTGACGTGGCGCAGGAGCGTCGCCAGCGTGCCGGCGACGTCGTCGGGACGCCAGCCCTCCCCGCCGACCACCTCGGAGACCTTCGCGCAGAGCTCCGCCCACGGCAGCGGGTCGCCCGAGGCGAGCAGGAGCAGAGCCGCCTCGCCCGCCGACACGGTGAGCTCGCTGTCGCTCTGGCCCAGCAGCAGGCCGGTGGCCGCCTCCCACAGGTCGTCGGGCGAGGCGAGCAGGCGGCGTCCCTCGGCGGTGATGACGAGCCTGGTCCCGAAGGGCCGGATGACGCCGAGTGTGTGCTCGGCCAGCTCGCGCAGCGCGATGGCCTCCGGCGAGGGCGGCAGCCGCAGCGGCACGCCCTCCTCCGAGGCGGCCAGCGCCAGCAGTCCCTGCAGCGCGGGCAGCGGCGCGGGCGGTACGGGCGCGTGCAGCCGTACCTCGAACGGCTGGGCCAGCTCGCGGCGGGCGGGCCCGCGGCCGAGCACCCAGCGGTTGAGCCGCTCGCCCTGCACCCGGTGCAGCCAGCTGTCGCCGCCGAGTTCGGGGCGCGGCTCGGTCAGCCAGCGCCGGGTGAGCTCGACCTGGCCGTCGAAGTCGGGGGAGGTCAGCATGGCCAGCTCGAGCGCCGCCGAGCACGCCACGTGCGCGCCCAGTTCCTCGGGCCCCATGATGGTGCTCCACTGCAGCTCGGGCACGTCGGGCGGGAGCACGCCGGTGGCCTTGAGCGCCTGGTGGTAGGCGGCGGTGCCGGCTTCCTCCCCGTCACGCTCGTAGGTGCGCAGGATCTCGGTCGTGGTCGGTGACTCGCACAGCGCGGCGTAGCGGTCGAGACCGCCGAGCCGCAGCAGCCGGCCGAGGGAGACGGCGGTGCTCTCGCGGTCGCCGTCGACCTTGATCGGCAGGGTGAACCAGAGGAATCCACATACGTCGAGCTGAGTGACCGTCTCCAGCGGCTCGCCGCCGGTCAGCCACTCCACCGCGGTCCTGGCCTCGTCGGCCACTTCGGGCTCGGATCGCTCCAACTCCAGGAGAAGGGCGGCCACGTCCGGTGCAGGCATGCCTCGAAGTTTGCCGTATGGACCCCAGCCCTGACGATGACCGAAACCGGTGCGTATCGGGTCGTGCACGGCGCCTACCCTACGAAACCAGTTGCAAGCGGACAGTTCTCTGGATCATATCCACCGTGACCGGAGCAACATGCGGGCATTCCAATCGGCATACGGGATCACCTCGCCCGACAGGACGGGGTAGAGCCACCCGAAGTTGATCAATGCAAGCAACGCGAACGCGCCGATCACCGCGGCGCCGATCATGCGGCGGGACGGCGAGGCGGTCGACGGGCCGATGATCAGCCCCGCGGCCAGCGTGAGCGCGAGCACCATGAACGGGACCATCGGCGCCGCGTAGAACAGGAACATCGTGCGGTTGTCGGCGATCGCCCAGTAGAACCAGGGCAGCCAGCCCATGAGGTAGGCCAGCAGGACCGCCCCCGCTCGCCAGTCGCGGGAGGCGACGTACCACACCACCATGGCGATCAGCGCGGCGAGCCCGCCGTACCAGATGACGGGGGTGCCGACGCCGAGGACCGCCTCCGAGCAGTCCTTGACCCCGCAGATGTTCTGCCTGCCCTCGTAGAAGAAGGCGACGGGGCGCAGCAGCAGCGGCCACGACCACGGCTCGGACTGGTAGGGGTGGGAGGAGTCGAGCTGGCTGTGGAAGCCGAGGACCTGGAAGTGGTAGTCGATCCACGACCCGATCGAGTGGATGACGAAGTGGACCGGGCCCTGCGAGGTCGCCTCGGTCCAGTTGCGGCTGTATCCGGTGGCGTTGGCGAACCAGCCGGCCCACGTGGCGACGTAGGTGACCGCGGGCACCAGCGCCATCGCCATGAGCCCGGAGGGCACGTCCTTCTCCAGCGCCCCCGCGTACGGCGAGCGCAACCCGACCGCCTTGCGCGCCCCCGCGTCCCACACCAGCGACATGATCGCGAAGGCGACGAGGAAGAAGATGCCCGACCATTTGACCGCGCACGCCGCGCCGAGGCAGACTCCGGCCGCCAGCCGCCATGGCCGTACACCCAGGTAGGGGCCCCGGTCGGAGTGTGTGGCGCTCTCGTACCAGTCGACCAGGCGCGAGCGGGCCTTGTCGCGGTCGACCACCAGGCAGGCGAACCCGGCCAGCACCCAGAACATCAGGAAGACGTCGAGCAGCGCGGTGCGTGAGAGCACGAACATCAGGCCGTCGAGCGCCAGCATCAGGCCGGCGAAGCAGCCGAGCAGCGTGGAGCGGGTCATCCGGCGCGCGACCCTGGCGATGATCAGGATCGACAGCGCGCCGACGAAGGCCGCGGCCGCCCGCCAGCCGAAGGGGTTGAGCCCGAACAGCCACTCGCCCGCCGCGATCATCCACTTGCCGAGGGGCGGGTGGACGACGTAGGAGGCGCACTCGCCGATCTTGTCGGCCGCGCACTGCTTCCACATCTCACCGGTCCGCCCGGCGAGGACCAGCTTGTCGGCGTCCTTGACGGTGACGCGCTCGACTCCCCAGGTGAGCAGGGAGTAGGCGTCCTTCATGTAGTAGGTCTCGTCGAAGACCACGGCCTTGGGCCGAGCGAGGTCGGTGAAGCGGAGCACGGCGCCGAACACGGCCACGACCAGCGGCCCGATCCATCCCCAGAGGACGTTTCCCGGCATGGCCGGGACCAGCCTGTCGCGTAGGGATCGCGCAGGCTCGCCCTCTGCTTTGGAGAAGGCCTGGTGCGAGAAATCGGTCACGGCCATTCGGACATCGTAGGGGCCCCAACGCGGTAGGTACGTAAGAAACACCGCCCATTTGGGGCTGCCTGACACAATGGCCAGGTGAGAGAACAGGGCAGGCTGGTGCTGGCGGGCGCGCCTATCGGTCAGGTCGGCGACGCGTCACCAAGACTACGTGAGGCGCTGGAGAACGCCGACGTGGTCGCCGCCGAGGACACCAGGCGACTGCGCAGGCTGGCCGCCGATCTGGGCGCCGAGATCGGCGGAAGGATCGTCTCCTACTACGACCAGAACGAGGCCGCCCGCGCCACCGAGCTGATGGAGTCGCTGCACGACGGCCGCACGGTGCTGGTGATCACCGACGCGGGGATGCCGGGAGTGTCGGACCCCGGCTACCGCCTGACCAGCATGGCCGTCGAGGCGGGCATCACGGTCACCGCGCTGCCCGGCCCCTCGGCCGTCACCACCGCGCTCGCCGTCTCCGGCCTGCCCAGCGACAGGTTCTGCTTCGAGGGCTTCCCGCCCCGCAAGCCGGGCGAGCGCGCCCGCAGGCTGGCCGCGCTGGCCGGCGAGGAACGCACCATGGTGTTCTTCGAGGCCCCGCACCGCCTGGCGGCGGCGCTGCGGGCGATGGCCGAGGCGTTCGGTCCCGGCCGCAGGGCCGCCGTCTGCCGCGAGCTGACCAAGACCTACGAGGAGGTACGGCGGGGCGGCCTCGCCGAGCTCGCCGATTGGGCCGAGGCGGGGGTGAAGGGTGAGATCACCGTGGTCGTCGCGGGCCACGTCCCCGACGCGGGCCCTCCCGACATCGACGCGCTCGTGGCCGAGGTCGACCGGCGCGCGGCCGAGGGCGTCCAGCGCAAGCAGGCGGTCGTCGAGGTGGCCAAGGAGGCCGGAGTCCCCAAGCGGGAGCTGTACGACGCGGTTCACAGGAGATCGCCGACCGCCTAAGGTGCCAAGGTGGGAAATAGGCGACTAGTTCCCCCCATGCCGGTCGATACGTTATGGGGATGGGTGGGGCCGCTCCTGGTCACCGCCTTCGGGGGATTCCTTCGGTTCTTCAGGCTCGGCGAGCCGCACGCGGTCGTCTTCGACGAGACCTTCTACATCAAGGACGCCTACGCGCTGCTGAAATTCGGCGCGGAACGGCTCGCGCTCGGCACCACCGACGACCCGATCGCCGACCGGATGATCCTCAGGGGCGACCTCGACATCTGGAAGACGTGCCCGACCGTCGCGGAATGCGCCGAGTACGTCGCCCACCCCCCGCTCGGCAAGTGGATGATCGCCGTCGGCGAGTGGCTGTTCGGCATGACCCCGTTCGGCTGGCGCTTCGCCGGCGCGGTGGTGGGCACGCTGTCGATCCTGATCATCGCCAGGGTCGCGCGCCGGATGACCCGCTCCACGCTGCTCGGTTGCCTGGCCGGGCTGATGCTGGCGCTCGACGGCCTGACGTTCGTGCTCTCGCGCACCGCGCTGCTCGACATCTTCCTGATGTTCTGGGTGCTGGCCGGGTTCGCCTGCCTGGTGGTCGACAGGGACGCGGCCAGGCAGCGCCTGTCGGCGTGGTACGCGACCTCCCTGCCCACCGCGTTGGGGCCGTCTCTCGGAATCCGGCCCTGGCGGCTGGCCGCCGGCGCCTGCCTGGGAGCCGCGTGCGCGGTCAAGTGGTCCGGGATCTTCTTCCTCATCGCCTTCGCCGCCATGTCGCTGGTGTGGGACGCGGGCGCGCGGCGGGCGCTCGGGCTGCGGCAGCCGTACAGGGGAGTGGTGCTGCGGGACCTGACCGGCGCGCTCGGGGCGCTCGCGCTGCTGCCCGCCGGGGTCTACCTGCTCAGCTGGACCGGCTGGTTCGCGCGGGCGGAAGGCTGGGGGCGCAACTGGGAGCAGGCCACGACGGCGGGCCCGGTCTTCTTCGTCTTCGACTCGCTGCGCTCGTGGCTCGGCTACCAGCTCCAGGTGCTGGGGTACCACACGGGCCTGTCGAAGGAGCACCCGTACATGTCGGAGCCGTGGCAGTGGCCGCTGTTGCAGCGCCCGGTGTCCTTCTACTATCCGAGCGATCCGGCGCCGACCGGCTGCGGCGCCGACAAGTGCTCCTCGGCGGTGCTGGGCGTCGGCACGCCCGCCCTCTGGTACCTGGCCGCGCTCGCGCTGCTGGCGCTCGTCGCGTGGTACGTCTCCTCGCGCGACTGGCGGGCCGGTGCCGTCCTGCTCGGCTACGGCGCGGGCTGGCTGCCCTGGTTCTACTACGCGATCGCCGACAACCGCACGATGTACCTGTTCTACATGGTCCCCGTCGTGCCGTTCATGGTGCTGGCGCTCGTGCTCGTCGCCGGGATCGCGCTGGGCCCGGCGAGCGCGCCGCCGATCAGGCGGGCCGCAGGAGCGGCGGCCGTCGGCGCCTGCGCGCTCGTCGTGCTGATCAACTTCTGGTGGCTCTACCCGATCCTGTCGGCCGAGACGATCACGTTCGCACAGTGGTGGGCTCGGATGCTGATGCGCTCCTGGGTGTGAGCGCGGAGCGGCGCAGCCCGATCCCGTGCCTGAGCGTGATCGCCGCCGCCAGGCACGCCAGCGGTACGGCGGGCAGCAGGTAGCGGTAGTCGAACTCCGCCGTGGCCGCGGGCGCGAGGATCAGCCCGAACGCCCCGAGCCACGGCAGCAGCACGGGCCCGCCCAGCCTCCGCCACCTGACGACCACTCCCGCCAGGCCGATCAGCAGGATGCCGCCGAGCATGACGCCCTGCAGGTAGAACACCTTCTGGTAGGCGCTCATGATGTCGGCCCACGGCTGCACGATCCTGGTCTCGGCCGGCCCCTGCTCGTACATGTAGGCGTCGGTGTCGGCGAACCCGCCCACCGTGTTCCACCTCGGCAGCCGCTGCGGCCGGCCGTTCGCGTCGAGGTCGTAGTAAGGGCGGAACTGGTACATGTTGAAGGTCTTCGAGTCGGGGAAGCGCGGCCTGCCCCAGGTGAAGGCCCGCATGAAGTCGCGAGCCACGACCGCGAGGTAGTCGCCCGGCTGAGACAGGATCGCCCGCTTGGCGAACTCGCTGGCCAGCTCGTTCTTGAAGCCGTCGAACTTCTTGCCCGGCAGCCGGTGCAGCACCTCGTTGCCCGAGCCGTCCTTGCCGCTGCCCGTGCCCCACAGGTACCACTGCGCGTACGGCATCCGCTCGCTGACCGGCTCCTCGATGCACATGAGGGCCAGCGGCAGCTCGCGCGGCAGGTCCAGCTTCATCTTGGTGCAGTCGGCGAAGATCGACGTCCGCATGTACAGGATGAGGCCGTCGCTGTTGGTCATCGCGAACTTGCCGAAGGCGGTGGAGAACCACGTCATGTAGGCCAAGACGGGGATCGCGCAGGCCGTGACCATCGCCACGACCGGCTTCCACCCGCTGCGCTTGACCAGCATGTAGACGACGACCAGGCCGAGGATCGGCAGGCCGATCGAGCGGGTCAGCGCCGTGAGGGCGAGCAGGAACCCGACGACCGCGCCGACCTTCCACGACATGCGCCGGTGCCAGAGGACCAGCGTGATGACGCCCACGACCAGCAGCGTGAACATCGTGTCGGACATCACCAGCTGCTCGAGCTGGATCTGGTAGGCGTCGAACAGCACGGGGACGGCGGCCAGCGTCGCGCCCCACTTGGGCAGCGCGAACTTCCTGCGCAGCAACACGTAGATCAGCACGCCCGTGGCCAGGCCCATGAGGTGCTGGGTGAAGATCACCACGGAGAAGCTGTGGAACGGCCGCAGCAGCATCAGCCAGAAGCTGTAGCCGTCCGGCCGGACCGCGCTCGGCCTCGGGTGCAACGCCACCGAGACGTACTCGTAGGAGTCGTTGAACCACATCGCGGGGCCGTAGCCGAGCATCGCGAAGAGCCGCAGCAACGCGCCCAGCGCGAAGGCGGTGACGAACACGCGGTGTCTGCCCACGTAGGACAGCAAACGAGCCTTTCGCCCCGGGGCGGAAGGCTCGACACGCGTTCTCTCGGCAACGCTCACCATGCTTTGACCTCCACCGCTCCTGTTGCAAAGGACCGGATAGTCCTGTCCGGCGGTAGGCCCAGCATCGACACTGCCGAGCAACCCGATTCTATCATTGGGGTCTTCGCCGAAGATTCTCTCAAAGAATGCCAGCCGTTTCTGGGACTTGACCCGACCACCATGGGGCACAGGGCATGATGGTTGGCTGGAAGCGCTGTGACTGAAGGGTCTGGACGTGGAACTGACGGTGGTCATGCCCTGCCTCAACGAGGCAGAGACCGTGGAAGTCTGCGTACGCAAGGCTATTGCGTGCATGGAGGAGCACGGCATCGAGGGCGAGGTCCTGATCGCCGACAACGGCAGCACGGACGGCTCGCAACAGCTCGCGCGTGACGCGGGTGCCCGCGTGGTCCACGTTGAGGCGAAGGGCTACGGCAACGCGCTCATGGGCGGCATCCGCGCCGCCAGAGGCAAGTACGTCATCATGGGCGACGCCGACGACTCCTACGACTTCACCGCGCTGCTGCCGTTCGTCGAGCAGTTGCGCGACGGGGCCGACCTGGTGATGGGCAACCGCTTCAAGGGCGGCATCGCCCCTGGCGCCATGCCCGCGCTGCACCGCTACCTGGGCAACCCGGTCCTGTCGTTCGTCGGCAGGCTGTTCTTCCCCAGCGCCATCGGCGACTTCCACTGCGGCCTGCGCGGTTTCCGTCGCGACTCGATCCTGCGCCTCGGGCTGCAGACCGGCGGCATGGAGTTCGCCAGCGAGATGGTGGTGAAGTCCACCCTGCAGGGCCTCGACGTGCGCGAGGTGCCCACCACGCTCTCGCCCGACGGCCGCTCCAGGCCCCCGCACCTGCGCTCCTGGCGTGACGGCTGGCGCCACCTGCGCTTCCTGCTGCTGTACAGCCCCAAGTGGCTCTTCTTCATCCCCGGCCTGGTCCTCATGGCGATCGGCCTGGTCGCGGGCGCCGCGTTGACGTTCGGGCCGGTGAAGATCGGCGAGCTCGCCTTCGACGTCGACACGCTGGTCGGCGCGTCCGCCGCGGTGGTGATCGGCTTCCAGGCGGCGCTGTTCGCCCTCTTCACCAAGGTCTATGCGGCCGAGGAGGGATTCCTCCCGGAATCTCCACGCGTCCGCAAACTGATCAGCATCGTGACGCTGGAGAAGGGGCTGGTCGTCGGCGGCCTGCTCGCCCTGGCCGGTCTGGTCGGACTGGTGATGTCGCTGGTCCACTGGCAGGTGCGCAGCTTCGGTGCGCTCGACCCGCGCGAGTCGCTGCGGATCGTCGTCCCCTCGGCCACCGCGCTCATCATGAGCTTCCAGACCATCTTCGCCGCCCTGTTCGTCAGCATCCTGGGCATCAGGCGCACCAAGGAGACGGCCACCGACATCGCCGCCAAGGCGGCCGAAGAGGCGGCCGAGGCCGTCACCAGGGAGCAGTCCTCCGCCCCCCAGGGGTGAAGACCGGCCGGGCGCGGCGCGGCATCCTTCGCGATGCCGCGCAAGACGCTTGGCCCGAGCCTTAGTCTTGGTGTCATGTTCTACGTCTCCACGCCGATCTACTACGTCAACGACGCTCCTCACCTGGGCCACGCCTACACGACCGTCGCGGGCGATGTGCTGACGCGCTGGCACCGCCAGCGTGGCGAGCAGGTGTGGTTCCTGACGGGCACCGACGAGCACGGCCAGAAGATCATGCGCACCGCCGAGGCCAACGGCGTCACGCCGCAGGAGTGGGCCGACAAGCTGGTCGAGGAGGCGTGGAAGCCGCTCTGGCGGCACCTCGAGATCGCCAACGACGACTTCATCCGCACCACGGAGAAGCGCCACACCGAGCGGGTCCAGGAGTTCGTCCAGGACCTCTACGACAAGGGCGAGATCTACAAGGGTGGCTACGAGGGCCCCTACTGCGTCGGCTGCGAGGAGTTCAAGACCCCCGGCGAGCTGCTGGAGGGCGACCTCTGCCCGATACACAAGCGTCCGGTCGAGTGGCTGCGCGAGGACAACTACTTCTTCAAGCTCTCCGAGTACGGCGAGCGCCTCCTCGACTTCTACGAGGCCAACCCCGGCTTCATCCAGCCCGCCTCGGCGCGCAACGAGGTCGTGCAGTTCGTCCGGCAGGGCCTGCAGGACCTGTCCATCTCCCGCTCCACCTTCGACTGGGGCATCCCGATCCCGTGGGACGACAAGCACGTCATCTACGTGTGGGTCGACGCCCTGCTCAACTACGCCACCGCGGTCGGCTACGGCTCCGACCCCGCGCGCTTCGAGCAGATCTGGCCGGCCAACGTCCACCTGGTGGGCAAGGACATCCTCCGCTTCCACGCGGTCATCTGGCCCGCCATGCTGATGGCCAACGGGCTGCCGGTGCCCGGCAAGGTCTTCGCCAACGGCTGGCTCATGGTCGGCGGCGAGAAGATGAGCAAGTCCAACCTGACCGGCATCTCGCCGCAGCAGCTCACCGCGCACTTCGGCGTCGACGCCTACCGCTACTACTTCCTGCGGGCCATCCCGTTCGGCCAGGACGGCTCGTTCTCGTGGGAGGACTTCGCCGCCCGCTACACCTCCGAGCTGGCCAACGACTTCGGCAACCTGGCCTCCAGGGTGGCGGCCATGGTCGGCAAGTACTTCGACGGCGAGCTGCCCGCGGCCGCCGTCCGGGAGGAGGCCGTCGCGGCCGCGCTGGCCGAGGCCGTCGCCAAGGCCGACAAGGCGATCGGCGACGACCTCGACTTCGTCGGTGGTCTCGGCGCGATCTTCGACTTCGTGCGGCTGGTCAACGGCTACCTCAGCGAGCAGGAGCCGTGGAAGGTGGCCAAGGACACCTCGGACGAGGGCCGCGCCAAGCTGGCGACGATCCTCTACACCGCGGCCGAGTCGCTGCGCGCGGTGGCGGTGCTGCTCAACCCGGTGATGCCGGCCACGGCGGAGAAGCTGTGGGCGTCGCTGGGCGCCGAGGAGCACCTGGGGGCGCTGGCGGAGCAGCGCGTGAGCGAGGCCGGGCAGTGGGGCAGGCTGCCCGCGGGCGCGCGGATCGTGAAGGGTGAGATCCTCTTCCCGCGCCTGGAGAGCGCGGAGTAGGTAGCGCCGTCCCCGCCCTCCGCGATCACGCGGAGGGCGCTCGGCTGCTCAGCCCTCGTCGCGGAGCACGAGCATGATGTGGTCGTGCTCGCCGTACCGGACCGTCTCGGTGCGCTGGAAACCGTGCTTCTCCAGTAACCGCACCGAGCCGGTGTTGCCGGCGAAGGGGTCGGCGTGGAGCGGACGGGTCCGCTCCTGCCGCAGGAAGAGGCCCAGCGCCGCCGTGCCGATGCCCCGGCCCCAGTACTCCCGGCCCAGCCAGTAGCCGATGAAGCGCCGGTCGTCGTGCCACCAGGCCACGAGGTTGCCCGCGACCACGCCGTTCACTGTGACCGCCTGGACGTACACGGTGGGATCCGCGAGGATCCGCGTGGTCCAGTGGGTCATGAAGGCCTCCCGCTCCCGGGGGGCGAAGTTGGACCGCCGGGTGGCCTCCGGGTCCTGTTCCTGCTGGAAGAACAGCTCCAGGTCGGTTTCCTCGACATCCCGCAGCCGCACATCGTCGCTCATGCGCAAGGAGTCTGGCACCGGGCACCGACAAACCAGGGGCCGGCCACGTGACCTCACCCGTCGTCGGCCAGGATCTCCAGCCAGATGTCGGCATGGCAGGGCTCGTCCGGTTTGCACCAGCAGGCGAGGTCGTGGCCTGCCAGCTCGCGGCGGGCCTGTTCGACCAGCTCCGGGTGCTCGTCGAGGTAGCGGCGGAACAGCCGGAGAGCCTCTTCCCGCCCGCGGTTCTTGATGGGGTACGGATTGCGGTAGGGGCTGGCGGGCAGGCCCGGACACGCCCGCCCGACGTAGACGGCGCCGGGCGGGACGTGTCCGTGGTAGAGGTCGCCGATGACCTTCACCCTCCGGGGCGTCATGCCATCCATTCTTCCCTCAGGACGACGAGGGCGTTCCCTCAGGACGACGAGGGCCTTCCCTCGGAACGACGAGGGCCTTCCCTCGGAACGACGAGGGCCTTCCTCGGGACGACGAGAGGCGGCGGAGGGCTCGGCCGTCGAGCCGCACGACCGGGCGCGGATGTCCCGCCTCTCGGCGGCCGGCGCGCCGGGTCAGGTGCGCCAGATGACGACGAGGGCGGAGTCGTCCTCGCGGTTGCGGACGGTCTTGACCAGCGTGGCGGTCTCGCCGAAGCCTTCCCGCACGAGGGAGTGGGCCGCGCCGAGGATCCGGTCGAGGCCGGTGTCGGGGTCGGCGCGCGGTCCCCAGAGGCCGTTGGTGAACAGCATGAGCGCATCGCCCTTGCCGAGCGTGCCCTCCGCCCCGGCCCGCGCCGGGTTGTCCACCACGCCGAGGGCGACGCCCTGCGCGGCGGCGGGCTGCCAGGTGCCGCTGCCGCCGAAGTACTGGGCGGCGGGCGGGTGGCCCGCGCAGGTGACGGTGTAGGCGCCGCTCTTCAGGTCGAGGTCCAGGTGGACGGCGGTGACGAGGCGTTCTCCGCCCTTGCGGGCCAGGTAGTCGTCGCAGGCGGGCAGGAAGCGTGCGGCAGGCACGGTGCTCAGCAGCCCGCCGAAGGTGCCCGACAGCATCAGCGCGTGGGCGGCGGCGTCGTTGCCCTTGCCCGACACGTCGACGAGGGCGAGCTGGAGGCGGGAGTCCTCCAGGTGCGAGACGAGGAAGTCGCCGCCGAACAGGGCGCCGGGCGCGGCCTGCAGGGCGACCTTGCGGCCCCATCCGCGGGGCAGCGGCGGGATCTGGTTGATCGCCCTGAGCTGCGCTTTCAGCTGGATGAGCGCGTGGTCGCCGCGCAGGCCGTGGATGCCGACGCCGTCGCGCGTGTAGGCCAGGAACACGGCGAGGACGGCCACCGCCGCCAGGATGACCAGCTGCGCGATCTCCACCTTGACGGTCAGCGTGACGAGGGCGGAGACGGCCGAGGCCGTCAGGACGACGGCCAGGGCGGGCAGCCTGAGCTGGAGCCCGCCGAGAAGGATGATCGGGGCGAGCATGATCGGTGGCGCCCAGGCGACGCCGAAGGCGACCGCGAGCGGCCCGACGGCGAGGGCGGTGAGGGTGAGCACGGTCAGCAGCAGGCGGTGCCGTCGCATGCCCAGGGAGGGAGTGGTGTAGGTGGTGACCGCGGGAGGGCGCCCCTCGCCCGTGGAGAACTCCATCACCTTGTCGCCGGGTGACCAGACGCTGCGGACGGCTTCTACCACGGACATGACACTCCCGCCTGTGTGCAGGTGTCCGAGTTTAGCGAGGGGAGGCCCGGCATCCAGGGCGTCTTGCCATACACCTGCGGGCCGTATACCCGGGACGGTCCCGGTACCTTGGGGTGGGTGAGCAAGCTTCCCGCCGCGCCTGAGCCGCTGGCCACGCCCGTCTTCGACAGCCACTGCCATCTCGACATCATGGTGGGCAACCGGCAGGCCTCCTCCGGCGATCCGGTGGCCCAGGCCGCGCAGGCGGCCTCCGCCAGCGTGGAGAGCATCCTGGCCGACGCGCGCGCGGTGGGTGTGCGCACGCTCGTGACGATCGGCTACGACCTGCCGTCCTCGGTGTGGGGCGCACGGGTGGCGGCCGCCCACGCCGATGTCTACGCGGGCGTGGCGATCCACCCGAACGAGGCGCACGCCGCCACGCCGGAGGTGCTGGCCGAGATCGAGGCGCTGGCGGGTGAGCCCGACGTGCGGGCGGTCGGTGAGACGGGGCTCGACTACTTCCGCGACTGGGCGTCCAAGGACGACCAGCACGCCGGCTTCCGCGCGCACATCGAGATCGCCAAGCGGACCGGCAAGGCGCTGGTCATCCACGACCGCGACGCCCATGACGACGTGCTGAAGGTGCTCGCGGCGGAGGGGGCGCCCGACCGGGTGGTCTTCCACAGCTACTCCGGCGACGCCGAAATGGCCAAAAAGTGCGTCGAAGCCGGATATTTCATGTCGTTTTCCGGTCCGGTGACGTACAAGAACGCCGGCTACCTGCGGGAGGCGGCCAGGGTGGCGCCCAAGGAGCTGATCCTGGTGGAGACCGACGCGCCGTACCTGCCGCCGGTGCCGCACCGCGGCAAGCCCAACGCCCCTTACCTCATCCCGCTCACCCTGCGCTGCCTGGCCGAGGTCAAGGACATGCCGGTGGACGATCTGTGCGCGGCCGTGAACGCCAACGGAGAGGCTGCCTTCGGCGTGTTCCGATGATCTCCGCCTCTGCTCGGTCGGCCTCGCGCGGGTGATGGCTGGAGGACGACGACGCGATCCCCAGCCGGCAGGGGCAGTGGCCGCACCGCGGCGCCGGGCTGTTCGACCGGCCGGCTCAGCCCGCCGCCGACGCGCCGAACTCGACACCCTCCGGCGGCGCGAGCACCTGGACGGTGTCCTCGTTGCGCCCCGCGAGGCCCGCCACGCCGTACGGCGGAGCGTCGGGCGCCCCGGCGACCAGGCGGTTGCCCGTGAAGGCCACCGACCAGCCGAACCGGCCGCCTCGCGGGGAGACCACCCGGCGCTCCTCGGTGCCGTCCTTGGCCGACAGGATCACCACCGCTCCCGTGCCGCCCTCGTCGGGGGCGCCGACCGCGAGCCTGCCGTCCTTGGAACCGGCCAGCGAGAACCCGAAGGTGCCCGTGCCCGTCACCTTCTTGACCGGCTTGGCCGCGGCGTCGAGCAACTGCACGAAGCCGCCCTGCGGCGCGCTCGCCGCGATGCCCGCGCCCTCGGCGTAGGCCACCGCGTAGCCGAACCTGTCGCCCGCCTTCCGGTCGGGCGGCTCCCACCTGACACCCGACAGCTTCTGCGCGGTCACGTCGGCGATGAGGACCACCGAGCCCGAGTCGAGCTTTCCCTGACCGTTCTGGACGCCCGCGCCGTCGTCGTTCTCGTACGGCGCGCCCACGATCAGGCTGTTGTCCTTGCCGAAGGCCAGCGCCCAGCCGAACTGGTCGCCCACCTCGGGGCTCCCCGGCACCTCAGGGGGCGCCTGGTCGATCTTGCGCAGCGTGCTCTCGCCCTGCCCGACGTAGAGGGAGCCCGTGTCGGCCAGATCGCCCGTGTCCTCGTACGGCGCGCCCACGGCGATCAGCGCGCCCTTGGCTGCCACCGACCAGCCGAAATGCGCGTCCGCCTGCGGCTCGGGGGACACCAGCGTCTTCCAGGTGCCCCTGGACAGCAGGTAGGCGACCCCCGCGTCGGCCAGCCCCTCCACGTCGGTGTACGGCGCACCGACCAGCAGATCGGTACAGCCGTCGCCGTCGACCTCGCCCAACGCCACCGACCAGCCGAACCCGTCGTTCTCCTGGAGGGCGGGCGGCTTGACGGGCACCACCTTGCCGTTGGAGATGAGGTGGACCGAGCCCGGCCCGTCGAACGGGTCGCCCACCGCCGCGTCGCCCGTGCAGGCCATCGCCGACGAGGCGACCGCGCCACCGTTTCCCGAGGTCAGACCGGCTGCGAGGAGGACGGCGGCCAGGAGTACGCGGGTCATGACAGCCGCACCTCGATCTCCTTCCCGCCCTGCAGCATGGTGCCCGACAGCACGGCCGGCAGACGCTGCGGCGGCAGGTCGAACACGAACGTCCCGTCGATGCGCCCGCCCGCCGGGATGGACTGGGGAACCGCGCTGGACAGGCTGGTGGCCTGGTGGCGGGCGCCCCGGTCGTCGAGCAGGGTGACGGACGGCGTGCCGACGGCGCGTGCCGTACCACCGGGATTCACCAACGTCCACTTGACCACGCAGAACCGGCCGGTGACGGGCCGGCTGCCGCCGTAGTCGGCGAGCCCGCAGGCGGGCCGCTGGGAGACGATCAGCTGCGGATCGTCGAACCCGGTGCCGAGCGTGAACCGCTTGCCGACGTCGGTGGGCGCCGTCGCCCGGGAGGCGACGGACCCCTCGGTCGGCCGGTCCACCGGCGAGGGCGACGAGCCGCTGGCGATCAGGATCGCGATGGTGGTCACCAGCGCCACCCCCGCCGCGACCGCGGCGACCAGCCAGCGCTTGGTCGTCGGCTTGCCGCCTTCCGCGGCGACCGGGACCGGCTTGGCCGGCACCTCGGTGAACGGCTGCGCGGCGAACGTCGTCGACAGCACCTCGGTGGCGTCGGGCTCGTTGACGACGTTCGGCGGGGGCCGCCACGCCTGGCCGAGGAGCTCTCCGGCGACCACCGTGGGCGGGTCGGCGCTGGGGACGCGCCCGCCGACCAGCGCGATCAGCAGGTCCTGGGCGGTCGGCCGCTGGAGCGGGTCCATCGCGGTGGCCTGCCGTACCAGGTCGTTGAGCGGTGCCGGCAGCGCCCCCAGGTCCGGCGCCTGGTGCAGCACCCTGGTCGCCAGCGTGATGGCGTCGCCGCGCCCGAAAGGGTGGCGGCCGTTGCCCGCGAACGCCACCAGGCAGCCCCAGGCGAAGATGTCGGCCGCGGGCGTCACCTGCTGCCCGCGCACCTGCTCGGGCGCCCACCAGCCAGGGCTGCCCAGCAGCTCGCCCGACAACGTGAAGTTGCTCTCACGGTCGAGGGCGCGCGAGATGCCGAAGTCGATCACCCTGGGCCCCGACATCGACAGGATCACGTTGGCCGGTTTCAGGTCACGGTGCACCAGCCCCGCCACGTGGATCGCGGCGAGCGCCGCCGCCACCCCCAGCGCCACGCCGTGCAGCGCGCCCGGCTCCAGCGCGCCGTACTTGGTGATCTGGTCCGACAGCGGCACGCCCGAGATGTACTCGGTCACCAGATACGGCCTGCCCACGCCGTCGTTGCCGTTGTCGAGCACCTGCGCGGTGCAGAACGACGCCACCCTGCGCGCGTTGTCGACCTCCGCGTGGAACCGCGCGTTGAAGCCCTCCTGGTGGGCGAATTCGGTCTTCACCACCTTGACCGCGACCGGCCGCCCTGTTGGTGCGATCGCCAGGAAAACCGTTCCCATGCCGCCTTCGCCGAGCCGCCCGAGCAGGCGGTATGGACCGATCTCACGCGCGTCTGCCGGACGCAGTGGAGTGGCGCCCGTCGGCTCCATCAGGGACGTCCCTTCGTCGTTCATCCCATCCTCCTCCTCCTGCCGGGTTCTTCGTAGCGTCGGGAATGCTGGAGACTGAATGTGTGACATGGGGAGTGCCATTGTGAGCCTGCTAGGCCCGGTAGAAATACGTAATTTGGCCGACAAGCTGGACCTTCGTCCGACCAAGAAGTTCGGCCAGAACTTCGTGATCGACGGCGGCACGGTCCGGCGGATCGTGCGCACGGCCGGGCTGTCGCCCGACGACGTGGTGATCGAGGTCGGCCCTGGGCTCGGCTCGCTCACCCTCGCGCTGCTGCCCGAGGCCGCCCACGTCGTCGCCGTGGAGATCGACCCCGTCCTGGCCACCCAGCTTCCGCTGACCGTCGACACACGCGGCCTCGGCGACAAGCTGACCGTCGTCCAGGCCGACGCGCTGAAGGTCGGCCTGGACGACTTCGGCGGGCACGTCCCGACGGCCCTGGTCGCCAACCTGCCCTACAACGTCTCGGTGCCCGTGGTGCTCCACCTGCTGGAGGCGCTGCCCTCGCTGCGCAAGGGCCTGGTCATGGTGCAGGCCGAGGTCGCCGACCGGCTCGCCGCCCCGCCCGGCTCCAAGGTGTACGGCGTGCCGTCCGCCAAGGCCGCCTGGTACGCCGACGTGCGCAGAGCCGGGCCCGTCGGCCGGACGGTGTTCTGGCCGGTGCCGAACGTCGACTCCGGCCTGGTCTCCCTGGAACGGCGCGACCCGCCCGCCACGTCGGCGACCCGCGCACAGGTCTTCTCCGTGGTCGACGCCGCCTTCGCACAGCGGCGCAAGACGCTCAGGGCCGCGCTGGCCGCGCTGTTCGGTACGGCGGCGCGGGCGGAGGAGGCGCTGCGGGCGGCGGGGGTGGAACCTTCGACACGGGGCGAGCAACTGGACATCGTGGCCTTCGCCCGGATCGCGGAACACCTGACGGGGTGAGGTTCGGCTTCCGTCTCTTCGCGTCGGCGTGCGTTCTCGCCCGGGGTGCGGGCTCCTGATCGGGCTGCGGGCTGTTGGTCGGGGCAGGGTCTGTTGGTCGGGCTGCGGGCTGTTGGTCGGGGCAGGGTCTGTTGGTCGGGCTGCGGGCTGTTGGTCGGGGCAGGGTCTGTTGGTCGGGGCCGCGGTCTGTTGGTCGAGCCGCGGTCTGTTGGTCGAGCCGCGGTCTGTTGGCCGGGGCGTAGATCCTTGGGGCGGGGCGGGGCGGGCCGTCGGTCGGGCCACGGTCTGGGCGCGGGCCGTCGGTCGGGTTGCCGGCCGTCGGTTGGGATGCTCCGGTCCGGGCGCGGCCCTCGGCCAGGGTGCGGTTGCCTGGTGTGTGGGTCACGTTGGGGTGTGCCTCCGCCTGTAGGCGTGGGTCGGCTCGGGGTGGATCGCCTCGGGGTGGGTCGCCTCGGGGTGGATCGTCGGTTCGCCCGCTGGCGCTGCGGCTGCCGTCGCCCTGTCCACAGCCGGTGCGCCTGCGAGCGCCCATATCCACAGAACGCCGCTCGGCCCCTCCCACCCAAGCCACTCCGCACGATCCTGAGCCTTCCTTCCACGGCTCAGGAGGTTCTGATGTGGCTCACCATCGGTTTTCTCGCCACGCTGGGCGCCTCGCCGGGGACGGCGGCCGCCCTCGCCATGCCGCCGTGCCCCGGCACGGTCAAGCCGCCCGGCGACCATGCCCACACAACGGTCGTCCTGTCCTCGCATACGTGCGCATCAGCGACCCGCTGGCCGGGGATGCGCATCCCCGCCACCGACGCCGACTGGCTCACCGCCTGGGCCGCCCGCATCCCCACCTGGAAGCGTCCGCCAGGCACCTCACCTCACATCTCCTGGTCCCCGCCGGGCACCTCACCCCACACTTCATGGGCTCTGCCAGGCACCTCACCCCACACTTCATGGGCCCTGCCGTCCCGCTGGCCCCTACCCCCTGATCGCTCAGCGCCGGGGCAACCGCTCCCGCCCGATCACCTTGTCCCCCGATGGACAGTCCTCCCAGATCATGTAGCCCTCGACGAGGTGGCGCGGCCTGACCATCCCATCCCCGCATGGGCCACACCCCAAGACCGCTCCGCCCCCGCCTGGCCGGTGCCGCCGACTCTCCCTGCTCACGGCAGGGAAGTACCGCCCGGGCATCCTGTCCCCGGGTGGTTGATGCGATCAGATCTCCCCGACCACGTCCGGGGAGTACCGCCCGGGCGTTCGGTCGCAGGGTGGTTGGTGCGGCGAGATCCCGACGCCTTCGGATGGGTGATGCCGCCAGGGAGTCCTACCCGCGGGTGGCAGGTCAGGTCGGATATCGGTGCCTTCGGACGGGCGGTGCCGTCAGGACGCCCTGTCCGTGAGTGGCTCGCGCGGTCGGATCGTCATCCCCGCTGGGTGGTGCGGCCCGGGAGTCCTGTCCCCGGATGGCTGATGCGGCTTCCCGGGTGGCTGATGTGGCGAGATCGCGATGCCTCCGGATGGGTAGTAGTGCGGCCTGACGCGTTCGGGCGTGTGGGGTCACCCGATGGACGTGGCGCGGATCAGGTGGTTCCTCGTCGCCCCGGCGTCCGTGCCCCGCGTGAGCGTCAACGCCCCAGCACACCGCGAGGCACGGGCAGACCGCGCAAGACGACACCCGGCACCGGCAAACCACGCGCCACCCGAACCAAGGGCGACACGGCCGCCGGCGCGGCGATCGCCCGCTTGGGGACCCCGTTCTCCTGGGGCGGCGGCACTCCCTCTGGACCGAGCCGGGGCATAGGCAGAGGCGCGGGAACCATCGGCTTCGACTGCTCGGGCCTGACGCTCTACGCCTGGTCGAGAGCAGGCGTACGACTCGGCCACTACACCGGCACGCAGTTCCGACAGGGCAAACGCGTCATGCTGCCCGACCTGCGCCGGGGTGACCTGGTGTTCTTCGGCGGCGGCACCGGTGACCCCACCCACGTGGGCCTCTACCTGGGCGACGGCATCATGATCCACGCCCCCAAGACCGGCGACGTGGTCAAGAAGACCAACTTCCTGGCCTCGGCCTACTACCGCGCCCGCTACCGAGGCGCCGTCCGCCCCGGCTGACCCGAGGAAACCTGCGGGTCGCCTGGGCCGCGCATCCCTCAGACGACCCTGCAGGGAACCCAGCACATCGACGACGAAAAGCCTCGGTGCAAATCGCAAGGAACCGGCCTGACCTCCCGTGCCTGGCCAAGGGGCCCTGTGATCAGCCTTGCGTAGGGAAGCCATGGGTGTGTTCCGTGACCAGGGACCTGCGGAGGCGTCTCCAGGACACATGGGCACGCCCCGCCACGAAGGGCGCGTCCTGGTCACGAAGGGCACGTCCTGGTCACGCTGGGAACGTCCTGGTCACGCTGGGAACGTCCTGGTCACGCTGGGAACGCCCTGGTCATGCGGCACGCCCCGGTCATGCTGGGCACGTCCCGGTCACGCTGGGCACGTCCGGGAGCGGTCAGCATTCGGATACTGCCGACCATGGTGACGGACGACGGCGGACACCGCCGACGGGTCGCTGCAGCGCGCCTACGGGTCACTGGCCACCGGGGTTCTCACGCGCCGGAATCGGCACCCAGGGCGACAGGGGGAGGAAGCGGCGCAGTGCTGCCCGGCCGATTGCAGAGCTGGCAAGGAGGCGTCGGTGACAGGCGTCGCCACCAGGGTGGCCAAGACGAGCGCCGCGACCAGGGGGCCAAATCGCGGGACAGGTCCGGGGTGAGGATCGTTGTGATCAGCGGGCCGAATCGGGTGGGTGGGTCAGGAGGCGCTGGCGACGAGCATCGCGATCAGCGGGCTGAGGAGCGTTTGGTCCTCCAGCCGAACGGGCTCGTACTCCGTGATGCCGAGCCCGGCCGGCTCGAAGCGCTCCACCAGCGCCGCGACCAGCTTGAGGAGGTGATCGGGCTGCAACCCGCCCGGCGCAGGACTGCCCACGGACGCGAACACCCCAGGATCCAGCACATCGAGGTCGATATGCACGTAAACGGCCTCAGCCCCGGTGGCCGCCACCGCCTCCACCAGGACCGCGGGGTCGGACAGCTCGGCCACGGTCACATGGGTGAGGCCGCTGTCGGCGATGAAGTCCCGCTCGCCGGGATCCAGGTCACGCGCCCCGGCCAGGACCACCCTGCCGGGACTGATGGCCCGTCCCGGCAGCAACTCGCCATGCCCTTCGCCGGTGAGCGCGCGAAGGATCATCCCGTGAAAGGCGCCGGACGGGGACGACGCCGGAGTGTTGAGGTCGCCGTGCGCGTCGAACCAGACGAGGCCCAGGCGCTCGCCGTACCGGTCGAGGGCGGCGGACACGGGCGCCAGTTCGACCCCGCAGTCCCCGCCCACCGTGACCACAAGCCCGTCCCCGACGCCGTCAACCGCTGCTCTCGCCCTGGTCGCCGTGACGGCGAAGGCGGCGGGCGAGTCGCCGTCCGCGACCTCCACCCGGTGTCGCGCGGCGTCCGGCACCATCGAGGCGAGCAGTCCTGCCCCCTCGACCAGTCGCCGAGCCGTACGGGAGCCCGAGCCCTGCCACTGCGGAACCTCGATGACCGTCACCTGAGACATCGGTGTCACCTCGTCTGTGCTGGTTGCCTCCGGCGGGACCTCGCCGTCGGCAGGATATGCCCGCGCCACCCGCCCGAGATCAGCCGCCCAGTCCCGCCCGCCCGAGTCCAGCCGTTCAGTCCCGTGCGCTCGCGATCAGTCGCCCAGCTCACTCGCCCGAGATGACCCGCTCGGTCCCGCCTGCCCGAGTCCAGCCGTTCAGTCCCGCGCGCCCGAGCCTGCTGAATCCCGCCCGCCCGAGTCCAGCCGTTCAGTCCCGCGCGCCCGAGCCCGCTGAGTCCCGCCCGCCCGAGAGCAGTCGCCCAGCATCGCCCGATCCGGGCCCATGACGCAGCCCCGAGATCCCTCAGAACCCACTCCACGTCCTCACGAGCTGGCCCCTTCACGACTCCACCCGCCTTCCGTGTCTCCAGCCGGGCGATTGTCACCGCATGCCTCCTTGGCCCCGCGGATGCCTGGCGACCCCGAACTGCCCTCGCCCTCTCTTAAACCGCACCTCCCGTGACTCCGCACTGCCCTTGCCCGCTCCGGAACCGCGCTTTCCGTGACTCCGCACTGTCCACGCCAGTTCCCTTGGCTCCGTACTGCCCACGTCCTCTGCGGAACCGCGCTTCCCGGGGCTCCGCACCGCTCTCGCTCGCCGGGAAACCGCACTTCCAGGGCATGCCGCTCGAAACCCCCAAGGCGGGGCATGGAATTGCGTGGCCGGTGGGTGGGCACCGCTAGCATCGAAGGCCTTGACCCACCAGGCGACGAGAGTGACAGAAGATCGATGAGTTCCGTGACCGTCCGGGTGCCCGCAAAGGTCAACGTGCAGCTGTCCGTGGGCCCGCTGCGGGATGACGGCTACCACGACCTGGTGAACGTCTTCCTCGCCGTCTCCGTCTTCGACGAGGTGATCGCGAAGGAGTCGGAGACCGTCTCCGTGAAGGTCGAGGGTGAGTGGACCGACCAGGTGCCGGTCGACGATGGCAACCTCGCGATCCAGGCGGCCAGGGCGCTGGCGAAGCACGCGGGCAGGACGTACGGGGTCGAGCTCGTGATCCGCAAGGCGATCCCGGTGGCGGGCGGCATGGCCGGTGGCAGTGCGGATGCGGCGGGCGCCCTCGTGGCCTGCAACGAGCTGTGGGGTCTGGGGCTGCCGCGCGAGGATCTGATGGAGATCGCGGCCGACCTGGGGAGCGACGTGCCGTTCTCGCTGCTGGGCGGTACGGCGGTCGGCACCGGCAGAGGTGAGCAGCTGGCCGAGCTGCCGACGGACGGGCGGTTCCACTGGGTGTTCGCCATCGCCGACGGCGGCCTGTCGACGGCGAAGGTCTACGCCGAGTGTGACCGGCTGCGGGAGACACGGGGCGAAAAGGTGCCGTGGCCGCAGGCGAGCGAGGCGCTGCTGACGGCGTTGAAGAAGGGCGACGCGCGGGCGCTCGGCGCGGAGCTGGTCAACGACCTGCAACCGGCGGCGTTGTCGCTGCGTGGTTCGCTGGCGCGCACGCTGGGGACGGGTCAGGCGCGGGGCGCTCTGGGCGCGATCGTGTCGGGGTCGGGGCCGACGTGCGCGTTCCTGGTCGCTGACGAGGAGCAGGCGCGACAGCTGGCGGTGGCGCTCGTCGAGGAGGGCGTGTGCCGTACGGCGGTGCCCGCCTACGGCCCCGTGGCGGGCGCTTCGATCGTGTGACCGGCCGGGAAACGGTCGTCTTGCGCGTGACCGGGGCTCTTGCCAGGTGGTGTCCCGGGTCGGGACGGCGGCGCCAGATGGTGCCGTGGGGAGCTGGCCGGGTGGGTGTGGCGAGGTCGCGCCTGGGGTCGGGATGGTGGCGTCGGAAAGGGCCCGTGCTGAGCTGCGTGGTGTGGCCGCCGACGGCGACGATGGGTCCTGCAACTTGCGACGTCGTGGCTGGCGTTCGGCAGACGGTACGGGCCGGAGGGCTGGCGGCGCGGGCGGAGAGGGCTGGCGGCGGGGGCGAAGTGCGGGCGGCGCGGGTCGAGAGGGCTGGCGGCGGGGCCCGGAGAGCAGGCGCGCGGGCCGAGAAGGCAGGCGGTGCGGGCTCGGAGGGCAGGCGGTCCGGGGGGCCGGGCGAGGGCCGCGTGAGGCTGCCGTATCGCCGAGTGCTTGGTCGCTTAGCCAAATGGGGCGGTAGTCCGTACCCTTGGGGACGATGAATCTGGTCAATCTCGAGTCGGTCTCCCACGCCTACGGGCCCAAGCCGCTGCTCGCCGACGTCTCTCTCGGTATCGATGCCGGTGAGCGCATCGGCGTCGTCGGGCGTAACGGCGGCGGCAAGACGACACTGCTGTCCGTGGTCGCGGGCGGGTTGAAGCCCGACTCCGGGCGGGTGACGCACAACAGGGGTCTGCGGGTCGGTCTGCTGTCGCAGCGTGACGACCTCGATCCCGGCAAGACCGTTCACGAGACGGTGCTGGGCGCCAGGGCCGAGCACGAGTGGGCGGGTGACCAGACGATCAGGGAGATCCTCGCCAACCTGATCGGCGATCTCGATCTGGAGAGCCCGGTCGGCGACCTGTCCGGCGGGGAGCGGCGGCGTACGGCGCTGGCGAAGCTGCTCATCGACGAGCACGAGCTGATCCTGCTCGACGAGCCCACCAACCACCTCGACATCGAGGCCATCGCCTGGCTGGCGGCGCACCTGGCGCAGCGCAGGAGCGCGCTGCTGGTCGTGACGCACGACAGGTGGTTCCTCGACGCGGTGTCCACCCGGACGTGGGAGGTCGTCGACGGCAGGGTGGAGCGCTACGAGGGTGGTTATGCCGCCTACGTGCTGGCCAAGGCCGAGCGGGCGCGCATCGCGCAGGCCGCCGAGGAGCGCCGCCAGAACCTCATGCGCAAGGAGATCGCCTGGCTGCGCCGGGGTCCGCCCGCGCGTACGTCGAAGCCGAAGTTCAGGATCGAGGCCGCGCAGGCGCTGATCGCCGATGAGCCGCCGGCGAGGGAGACCGTCGAGCTGATGAAGTTCGCGGCGGCCAGGCTCGGCAAGACGGTCTACGACCTGGAGGACGTCACGCTCCACGCGGGCGGGCCCGGCATGGGCCCGCTGGTGCTGGAGCGGTGCACCTACCAGTTCGGGCCGGGCGACCGCATCGGGTTGATCGGGGTCAACGGCTCCGGCAAGTCGTCGCTGCTGCGCCTGCTGGCCGACCAGGTCAAGCCGGACGCGGGCCGCGTGGTCACCGGCCGCACGGTACGGCTGGCGTACCTGTCGCAGGAGCTGGCCGAGGTCGACCCGACGCTGCGGGTGCTGGAGTCGGTGGAGCGGATCCGCAAGTACGTGCAGCTCGGCAAGAGGGAGTGGACCGCCTCCCAGCTGCTCGAACGTCTCGGCTTCAAGGGCGAGGCGCAGTGGAAGGTGGTCGGTGAGCTGTCCGGCGGCGAGCGGCGGCGGCTGCAGCTGCTGCGCCTGCTCATGGACGACCCGAACGTGCTGCTGCTCGACGAGCCGACCAACGATCTCGACATCGAGACGCTGAACGAGCTGGAGGACCTGCTCGACGGCTGGCCCGGCACCCTGGTGCTGGTCAGCCACGACCGCTACTTCCTGGAGCGCGTGGCCGACAGGTGCGTGGCGCTGCTGGGCGATGGGCGGCTCTCGCTGCTGCCCGGCGGGGTCGACGAGTACCTGGAACGGCGGGCGGCGGGCACGGCGGTGACGGCCCGGGTCGCAGGCGCGGCCGCGGCGGCTGCGGCCGCTCCGGTCGAGAAGGTGGAGAAGGTCGAGGCCGCTGGGCTGTCGGCGAAGGAGGAGCGTGAGCTGCGCAAGGAGCTCAACCGCCTCGAACGCCAGCTCGACAAGCTCAGCGGGCAGGAGGACAAGCTGCACGCCGCGATGGCGGAGGCGGCCAGCGACTACGCCAAGCTGGGCGAGCTGGACGGCAAGCTGCGCGAGATCCTCAACGAGAAGGACGCGGTCGAGGCGGAGTGGCTGGAGGTCGCCGAGCGCCTGGGCGAGTGACCGGCGACCAGGTCACCCGCCCAGGCGCGGCGCCGGGGCTCCCGGTGGTCGGCGAGGGAAGACGGCAGAGGCCCGCGCCGGGGGTTCCCGAAGGCCGGCGGTGCGCTGACGTCCAAGATGCTGACGTCCGGGCACGCTGACGTCCGGGCACGCTGACGTCCCGACGGACTGCTGTCCGGGCGCGCTGCTGTCCGGGCGCGCTGACGTCCAAGAGGCTGACGTTCGGGCGAGCTGACGTCCAGGGGGCTGATGTCCCTGGGGCGGGCCGGGGCTGACGTGCTGGACGATTGGCGTGGGCCTGGGTTCTCGAGGGCTGACGTGCTGGACGGTGGCGCGTGCCCGGGCTCTCGGGGGCTGGCCCAGGCTGGGCTAACGAAGGCGGGGATTCCTGGTTCCCTGGGTCAAGGCCGGGCAGAGAGCCGGGCGCTGGAGGTTTCCCAGGGTGTGGCGGAGGGCACGAGGACGCGACAGGGATTCGGGGCGTCAGGAGTCGAAGGGTGTGAGAAGGGTGCGGAGCAGATCTGCCAGGACCTTCTGCTCGTCGCCGCCCAATCCGGCCAGCAGTTCCCGTTCGCGCCGCAGCAGGTCGGCGAAGGCCGCGTCGACCCTGGCCCGTCCGGCGTCGGTCAGCGACACGAGCACTCCGCGCCGGTCCTCGGGGTCGGGGCGCCGCCGTACCAGGCCGGCCTGCTCGAGCCGGTCGATGCGGTTGGTCATCGTTCCGGAGGTGACCAGGGTCGCGCGCAGCAGCGCGCCCGGTGACAGCTCGTACGGCCCGCCTGCCCGCCGCAGCGCGGTGAGCACGTCGAACTCCCACGGTTCGAGGTCGTGTTCGGCGAAGGCGGCGCGGCGTGCCCGGTCGAGGTGGCGGGCCAGGCGGGAGACTCGACTCAGCACCTGCAGCGGCGTCACATCGAGATCGGGGCGCTCCTGCTGCCAGGACGCCACGAGCCTGTCGACCTCGTCCATCGTCATGGCACAAAGTGTACTGTCTTGACATCGAGATATCTCTCTCGATATCAATTATCTTTATGTCAAGAGATATCTGGGACCCGGCGACCTACGCGAAGTACGCCGACGAGCGCGGCCGGCCGTACGCGGAGCTGGTCGGACGCGTGTACGCGGATGCCCCCGATTATGTCGTCGACGCCGGCTGCGGCTCAGGGGAACTGACCGCCACGCTCGCCGAGCGCTGGCCGGAGGCGACCGTCTACGGCTTCGACTCCTCGCCGGCGATGATCAGCAAGGCCCGCGAGCTGAAGACCACCGCCCGCTTCGACGTCGCGGACGTCACTCTGTGGCACCCGGACCGCCCTGTCGACGTGCTCGTCTCGAACGCGCTGCTGCAGTGGGTGCCGACGCACCGCGACCTGTTCGAGCGGTGGGTCGACGACCTCAGTGCGGGCGGCTGGCTCGCGTTCCAGATGCCGGGCAACTTCGACGCCCCCAGCCACGTGCTGGTCAGGCAGCTGTGCGCGAGCGAGGCGTGGCGCGACAGGCTCGGCGACTTCGAGCGGCCCTGGCCGGTGGCCGAGCCGGTGGAGTACGTCGACCAGCTCAGCGGCCTCGGGCTGCGGGTGGACGCCTGGGAGACGACCTACGTCCACATCCTCCAGGGCGAGCGCGCGGTGCTCAACTGGATCTCCGGTTCGGCCCTGCGCCCGATCTTCGACCGCCTCGACGCGGGCGAGCGGCAGCGTTTCGTCGACGAACTCGCCGGCCTGCTGGACGACGCCTATCCGGCCAGGCCGTACGGCACGCTCTTCCCGTTCCGGCGGGTCTTCGTGGTCGGTCAGAAGGTGCGATAGCGCCCCGAAAGCCTTCTGAGCAGGTCGAATATGGGTAGGAATACCGCAAGGGTGCTGCCCGCCACCTGACAGCGAGGCTCCGATCAGCCTTCTCCTGTTCATCGCGCAGTGGCATCATTGTCCGCAATTCGACACTTGCGAGGTGTAGTGGGCATCGAGATCGAAGACAAGTTCGACGTTCCTGACGATTACGAAGTCCCCGACCTCAGCAAGTTCGGCGAGGTTCTCGGGCCGAGAAGCTACCAACTCGTGGCGCTCTACTACGACACGCCCGATCTACGGCTGGCCGCCAGGGGTATCACGCTGCGCAGGCGCAGGGGCGGCGCGGATCCCGGCTGGCACCTCAAGCTGCCCCGGGCCAAGGGCGCCCGTCAGGAGATCCAGCTCCCGCTCACCCGCAGCACGAAGATCGTGCCCAGCGAGCTGGCCGAACTCGTCCAGGCCTACACGCGCGGCGCCGCGCTGGCCCCCGTGGCCGAGCTCGACTCCCGCAGGAGCGTGCGGGTGGTGTCGGGGCTGGTCGAGGTGGCCGACGACCGGGTGAAGGGCACGGTGCTCGGCGACGAGCCGCGCATGGAGCGCTGGCGCGAGGTCGAGGCCGAGCTGCTCGAGCAGGGCGACCCGAAACTGCTGGCCAAGGTCGGCAAGCGGCTGCGCAAGGCGGGAGCCGTACCCGCGGGGACCGGGAGCAAGCTGGCCAGGCTGCTCAAGCCGGCGCCGCCGGCGCGCGTCGAGGTCGGCGACGGCACCGCCGCCGACGTCGTCATCGCCTACCTGGCGGGACATGTCGACGCGCTGCTGGCGCAGGATCCGCGCACGCGCAGGGCGGAGGAGGACGCGGTGCATCAGATGCGCGTCGCCTGCCGCAGGATGCGCAGCGCGCTCAAGGCGTTCAAGACCGTCGTGCAGGACACCGTGCACCTCCAGGACGAGCTGAAGTGGCTCGGCACCGTGCTCGGCGAGGCCCGTGACCTGGAGGTCATCAGGACGAGGTTCGCCCGTCATCTGGAGAGCCTGCCGCCCGAGCAGGTGGTGGGTCCGGTCCAGGCGCGGCTCGGCGACGACCTCGGCGCCCGCGAGGAGGAGGCCTACGGCAGGATCAGGGAGGCGTTGAGCGGCGAGCGCTACTACGCCCTGCTCGACGCGCTCGACGGGCTGGTCGCCGATCCGTCGCTCGGCAAGGCGGCGGAGAAGCCCGCCGACGACGTCCTTCCGGCCATCGCCGGCAAGAACTGGAAGCGGGTGACGAAGGCGTACGACACCGCGCAGACCATCGCCGAGCCGGAGCAGCGTGAGATCGCCATGCACGACGTGCGCAAGGCGGCCAAACGCGCCCGGTACACCGCCGAGGCGCTCGGAATGGGCGATCTGGCCAAGCGCGCCGAATCCATCCAGGACGTGCTCGGACTGCACCAGGACGGGGTGGTCGCCCAGGAAACGCTCGCCAAGGAGGCCGAGACCGCGCGCCAGGCGGGCGAGGACACCTTCACCTACGGCGTGCTGGTGGGCATCGAGCGGGCCACGGCCGAGCGCGCCCAGGCGGACTTCCCCGAGGTGTGGGCGGGGGTTCAGACGGGGTAACGCTCGACGCCGACGACCTTCCCGTCCGCGCGGTGGACGACGGCGAACGCGCCCTTGCGCAGGTGCAGACGCACTCCGCCGAGCTCGGCGATCAGCGGAGGGAGCACCTTGCCGTGACTGCACACGACCGCGGGGCCGTCGAGCCGGCGGACGAGCTCGGCGGTCCTGGCGGGGTCGTAGCCCGGCTCGCTCAGCAGCGGGTCGAGCCGGATGTCGCCGTCGGGCAGGGTCTGGACGCACCGCCTGCTCGGGGAGCTGAGCAGGGTGGTGGGCAGGTAGGCGGGCAGCACCGTGGCCAGCGTGCGCGCCTGGGCCTCGCCCTCCTCGTCGAGCGGGCGCAGGTCGTCGTCGCCCGTCCATTCCTGGCGTGAGCCGGCGCTGCCGTGCCGTACCAGGATCAGGGGGGTGGTCTCGGGCGGCGCGGCGGTCAGCGCGCGCAGCAGCCGCACGTCCCATGCGTACGTCAGGCGGGCGTACGCCTCCTCGACCGGAAGCCAGACCAGCTCGTCCACCTCGGGGCCGGGCACGAACCGGCCGGAGACGGCGCGGGCCGTCCAGTAGTCGACCCGCTTCAACCGGCCCTTGTGCGGGTAATGGGCGGGCGGCAGAGAGCGGCCGAGGGCCACGGTGAGGCCCGTCTCCTCGCGCACCTCGCGTACGGCGCCGGCGATCGGATGCTCGCCCTTGCGCAGCTTGCCCTTCGGGAAGCTCCAGTCGTCGTAGGCCGGCCGGTGGACGAGGGCCACCTCGTCGCCGCGCCTGACGACCGCGCCCGCGGCTCTGATGGAGTCAGTCATCGACCGTTCTCCAGCGCCTGGTGCCGAGCAGGTGGGTCTGCAGGTCCTGGCCGTGGTGGCGGCTCCACGTGCCGTCGGAGTTCAGCCACCAGCTGTTCGTGGTGTCGGCCATGATCAGGTCGAGCAGCTCGATCAGGTAGGCCCGGTGCGCCTGGCCGGTGACCTTCACCAGGGCTTCCACCCGGCGGTCGAGGTTGCGGCGCATCAGGTCGGCGCTGCCGATCCAGACCTCCGGCCGCCGGCCCAGCCCGAACTCGTAGACCCTGGAGTGCTCGAGGAAGCGCCCGAGAACCGAACGGACGCGGATGGTCTCGCTCAGGCCGGGAATGCCCGGACGGAGCGTGCAGATGCCGCGGACCCACAGGTCCACCGGCACGCCCGCGCGGGAGGCCCGGTAGAGGGCGTCGATCAGCTGCTCGTCCACCAGCGAGTTGGTCTTGATCCTGATCCTGGCGGGACGGCCGGCCTGCTGGTGGGCGATCTCCCGCTCGATGCGCGCCAGCAGGCCGCCGCGCAGGGAGTGCGGGGCGACGAGCAGCCGGCGGTAGGCCGAGTGGTTGGAGTAGCCGGTCAGGTGGATGAACAGGTCGGTGACGTCCTCGCCGACCAGCGGGTCGCCGGTGAGCAACCCGAAGTCCTCGTACAGCCGCGCGGTCTTCGGGTTGTAGTTGCCCGTGCCGATGTGGCAGTAGCGGCGCAGCTCGCCCGAGGCCTCCTGGCGGACCACCAGCGCGAGCTTGCAGTGGGTCTTCAGCCCGACCACGCCGTAGACCACGTGGCAGCCCGCCTTCTCCAGCTTGCGCGCCCAGGAGATGTTCGCGTGCTCGTCGAAGCGGGCCTTGATCTCGACGACGACCACGACCTGCTTGCCCGCCTCGGCCGCGTCGATCAGCGCGTTCACGATCGGGGAGTCGCCGCTGGTGCGGTAGAGGGTCTGCTTGATGGCCAGGACGTTCGGGTCCTCGGCCGCCTGCTCGATGAAGCGCTGCACGCTCGTGGCGAAGGAGTCGTAGGGGTGGTGCAGCAGCACGTCGCGTTCGCGCAGCACGGCGAAGATGTCGTCCTCGGCGTGGATCGCCTCGGAGGGGACGAACGGCCGGAAGCTCAGCTCGCCCCTGTCCAGGTCGGCGATCGCGTGCAGCCCGGTCAGGTCAAGCGGTCCGTTGATCTTGTAGATCTCGTGCGGCGCCACGTCCAGCTCGTCGACCAGCAGCTCCAGCACCTCGGGCGTGATCGTGTCCTCGACCTCGAGCCGGACCGCCGGGCCGAACCTGCGCTTGAGCAGTTCCTTCTCCAGCGCCTTCATGAGGTTCTCGGTGACGTCCTCGTCGACGTCGAGGTCCTCGTTGCGGGTGACCCTGAAGGCGTGGTGCTGCAGGATCTCCATGCCCTTGAACAGCTGCCCGAGATGGGCGGCGATCACGTCCTCCAGCGGCACGAACCGGTCCTTGGAGGCGGTCACGAAGCGGGGCAGCTGCGACGGCACCTTGACCCTGGCGAAGACCGTGTGGTCGGTCGACGGGTTCCGCACCACGACGGCTAGGTTGAGGCTGAGGCCGGAGATGTACGGGAAGGGGTGGGCCGGGTCGACGGCCAGGGGGGTCAGGACGGGGCGGATCCGCTCCCTGAACAGCTTGCGCAGCTCGGTGCGCTCCTCGCGGCCGAGGTCGTCCCACCGGACGATCTCGATGCCTTCGGTCGCCAGCTGCGGGCAGATCTGCTCGTGGAAGAGGGCCGCGTGGCGCTTGGCCAGGCCGTCCGCGACCGTCGCGATCCGCGCCAGCTCCTCGCGCGGCTTGAGCCCGCTCTTGGTACGCAGCAGCAGACCTGTGGCCATCCGCCGCTTGAGTCCCGCCACCCGCACCCTGAAGAACTCGTCGAGGTTGCTGGCGAAGATCGCCAGGAAGCGCACCCGTTCGAGAAGGGGGAGCGAGGGGTCCTCGGCCAGTTCCAGCACCCGTTCGTTGAACTGGAGCCAGCTCTCCTCGCGGTTGAGGAACCGCTCCTGAGGCAGGGGCAGATCGTTGTCGGGGTGCAGGAGCTCAACGGACATATTACGTAATATGCCCAACGAGATTGAACAAAGCGTTAACTTCTCTTCAACGACTTACTCTTGTTCGAGTTTGGCGGCCCGCTCGGCCAGCCTCGCCTCGCGCTGGCGCAGCTTCTCCTCGCGTTCCCTGGCCTTCTCAGCCTCGCGCAGCATCCGCTCGCGCTCCTTCAGCTCGCGTTCCCTGGCCTTCTCCGCCTCCTTGAGCTCCCTGGCCCTGGCCTTCTGCGCCTCCTTGAGCTCCTTCTCGGTCGGCCTCGGCAGGGCGGGCGCGGGAGACAGCTCCAGGCCCTTGCTCGTCGCGGTGATCTGCGGCTTGGGGTTGAGCCCCGTCAGCCCGTTCCACGACAGGTTCACCAGGTGCGCGGCGACCTCCTCGCGGCCGGGCCTGCGCACGTCGAGCCACCACTGGCCGGTCAACGCCACCATGCCGACCAGCATCTGGGCGTACATCGGCGCCAGCTTCGGGTCGTAACCCCTGGCCTTGAACTCGTCGGCCAGCACGTCCTCGACCTGGCTGGCGATCTCGCTGATCAGGCTCGCGAACGTGCCCGTGCCCGAGGCGGCGTGCGAGTCGCGCACCAGGATGCGGAAGCCCTCGCTGCTCTCCTCGATGTACTGCAACAGCGCGAGCGCCGCCCGCTCCAGCTTGACCAGCGAGTGCGACGCCGACAGCGCCGCGGTGATCATGCCGAGCAGCTTCTGCATCTCGCGGTCGACCACCACCGCGTAGACACCCTCCTTGCCGCCGAAGTGCTCGTACACCACCGGCTTGGACACCTGCGCCGTGGCGGCGATCTCCTCGATGGAGGTCCCGTCGAACCCCTTCTCGGCGAACAGCGCGCGGCTGATGGTGATCAGCTGCTCTCTTCGCTCTCTTCCTGTCATACGTCTGCGGGAACGGGATTCGGTGGTCACAGGTTCCATAATGACGGTGCCCGGTCGAAAACCGGGCACCGTGGTATCGGCACTAGCCAATGCGCTTCGCCGCCAGCCGCTCAGGCGTCGGCCACCGTACGTCGTGGACCCAGCCCAGCCGCTCGAAGAGGCGGATCACCGCCGCGCTGATGTCGATCTGCCCCTTCAGGACACCGTGACGGGCGCAGGTCGGGTCGGAGTGGTGCAGGTTGTGCCACGACTCGCCGAACGAGGGGATCGCCAGCCACCACACGTTGCGCGACTTGTCGCGCACCTCGAACGCCTCCTCGCCGAAGACGTGGCAGATCGAGTTGATCGACCAGGTCACGTGGTGCAGCAGGCCGATGCGCACCAGCGAGCCCCAGAAGAAGGCGGTCACCGCGCCCTGCCACGACCAGGTCAGCAGCCCGCCGAGGATGCCGGGAAGCACGATCGAGGTGAGGGCCAGCGCGCCGAACCACTTGTGCAGCCTGACGATGTCGGGGTCCTTGGAGAGGTCGGGGGCGTACTTCTCCCTGTTGGTGCGCTCGCTCTCGAACAGCCAGCCCATGTGCGCGTAGAGCAGGCCCTTGGTCATGGACCTGAAGCCGGGGCCGAAGCGCCACGGCGAGTGGGGGTCGCCGTCCTTGTCGGAGAACTTGTGGTGCTTGCGGTGCGTGGCCACCCAGTCGAGCACCGACATCTCCAGCGACAGGCTGCCCGCGATGCCGAGGGCGATCTTCAGCGGCCGCTTCGCCTTGAAGGAGCCGTGCGTGAAATAGCGGTGCAGCCCGACCGTCACGCCGAGACCGGAGACGACGTAGAAGACGAAGGAGATCGCGACGTCGGTCCAGCCCAGCCCCCAGCCCCACGCGAACGGCACGGCGGCGGCGAACGCGACCAGGGGGAGGCCCACGACGAGAGCGAACATGATCAGCTCGGGCTTGGTCCTGGGCTCGGGATCCGCGTCTGGCTTGGGACCGGGCGCCGGTCGATCGGTCAGGACGGTCATGGGCTACCTCTCACGACAGGTATGAGGATGATTGTCCGGGCTACGCATCCGTAACTTACGTCAGCGTAAGTTAGGAATTCCTAAGAGGCGAATGTGGGGAAGGTGAAGGTATCGGCGAGTTGCCGAGTGGGTTCTGTGCCTTGTGGAAAGCCGTCGCCGGCTGGTATAAGCCCGGCCGAGCGTCCGAGGGCCTGCCCTGTCCGGGAGATGGAATGCGGGCGCGGAGGTGAGGTGCGGGTCGGTATCGTATG
Source organism: Nonomuraea sp. NPDC003727 (assembly GCF_053586935.1). Classification (NCBI taxonomy): domain Bacteria; kingdom Bacillati; phylum Actinomycetota; class Actinomycetes; order Streptosporangiales; family Streptosporangiaceae; genus Nonomuraea; species Nonomuraea sp. NPDC003727. Next base: position 333,212 of record NZ_JBSFNE010000003.1, on the reverse strand, counting down.
TCTAGCCGTGACACGCCAGTGTCCGGATTATCCCGGATCGTCTAATTGGCAGGACAAGTGGTTTTGGTCCACTTTGTAGGGGTTCGAGTCCTCTTCCGGGAGCTCTGAGGCGGTTCGCGGCCACCGGCTGGGTGGCTAGAGAGACACCGAGGGCGGGAAGGTATCCTCACGGTGTCGGGAGGGTGGCGGTGCGGTAGCCGTACCGCGCCCTGATCCGCCTCGTCACAGGGAGCCTCAGTCCGTGAGTGTGCCGCGCCCGGCCGCCGTCATCGTCCTCGCCGCAGGCGAGGGCACCCGGATGAAGAGCCAGACCCCCAAAGTCCTCCATGAGCTGTGCGGCCGCCCGCTGGTCGACCACATGCTCGCCGCCGCCAGAGAGCTCGACCCCGAGCGGCTCATCGTCGTCATCGGTCACGCGAGGGAGCGCGTCGGCGGTCACCTCGCCCGCAACAGCCCCGACGCGCGCGCCGTCGTGCAGCGCGAGCAGCGGGGCACCGGCCACGCCGTCCGCACCGTGCTCGAAGAGGTCGGCACGATCGCCGGCACGGTGCTGGTCACCTACGGCGACACCCCGCTGCTGCGCGGCCGGACCCTCGCCGACCTGCTCGAGGCCCACGCGAGCGAGCGCAACGCGGTCACGGTCCTGACCGCAGAGGTGCCCGATCCGACCGGCTACGGACGGATCATCCGCGACGGTTCGGGCGCCGTGCTGGAGATCGTCGAGGAGAAGGACGCCACCTCGGCGCAGCGCGCCATCAGGGAGATGAACTCCGGCGTCTACGCCTTCGACGGCCTGCTGCTGGCCGACGCGGTCAAGCGGGTCTCGACCGACAACGCGCAGGGCGAGGAGTACCTCACCGACGTGCTGTCCATCCTCAGGGCCGACGGCCACCGGGTCGGCGCCCACATCGCCGCCGACTACGTCGAGGTCGAGGGCGTCAACGACAGGGTGCAGCTCGCCTTCGCCCGCAAGGTGCTGAACCAGCGCGTCCTCGAGACGCACATGCGGGCGGGCGTCACCGTGATCGACCCCGCGAGCACCTTCGTCGACGTGCAGGTCAGGCTCGAGGCCGACGTCGTCATCCACCCCGGCACGCAGCTGCACGGCAGCACCGTCGTCGAGACCGGCGCGCAGATCGGCCCCGCCTCCACGCTGACCGACACGACGGTGCGCGCCGGAGCGGTGGTGCGCTACGCCGTGTGCGACGGCGCGGTCATCGGGCCCGAGGCCGCCGTCGGGCCGTACGCCTACCTCAGGCCCGGCGCCGAGCTGGGGCACAAGGCCAAGGCGGGCACCTACGTCGAGGTGAAGAACTCCACGGTGGGGGCGCGCTCCAAGGTGCCGCACCTCACCTACGTCGGCGACGCGACGATCGGCGAGGACGTCAACATCGGCGCCTCCGCCGTCTTCGTCAACTACGACGGGGTCAACAAGCATCACACCACCATCGGGGACGGCGTCTTCGTGGGGTGCGACACCATGCTGGTCGCTCCGGTGACCGTCGGCGACGGCGCCTACACCGCCGCCGGTTCGGTGATCACCGAGGAGGTCCCACCCGGGGCGATGGGCGTGGCGAGAGCGCGGCAGCGCAACATCGAGAAATGGGTCTTGCGCAGGCGCGCGGGCACGAAGTCGGCAGCGGCGGCCGAGAGGGCGCTGGCCGAGAAACAGCGGGAGAGTGGCACGTGACGAGCATCAAACAGCCGGGGTCGAAAGAGCTGATGCTCTTTTCTGGCCGGGCCTACCCTGAGCTGGCCGACGAGGTCGCCCGGAATGTCGGGGTCTCGCTCACGCCGACGAAGCTGATCGACTTCGCCAACGGTGAGATCTACGCGCGCTACCTCGAGTCGGTGCGCGGGTGCGACGCCTTCGTGATCCAGAGCCACACCGGGCCGATCAACAAGTGGATCATGGAGCAGCTCATCATGGTCGACGCGCTCAAGCGGGCCTCCGCCAAGCGCATCACCGTGGTCATGCCGTTCTTCGGCTACGCCAGGCAGGACAAGAAGGGCCGCGGCCGCGAGCCCATCACGGCGCGGCTGATGGCCGACATCTTCAAGACGGCGGGCGCCGACCGGCTCATGTCGATCGACCTGCACACCTCGCAGATCCAGGGCTTCTTCGACGGCCCCGTCGACCACCTGTTCGCGATGCCGGTGCTGGAGAGCTACCTCAAGGACAAGCTCGACCTGGCCACCACCACGATCGTCTCGCCCGACACCGGCCGCGTACGGCTGTCGGAGCGGTGGGCCGACACGCTGGGCACCCCCATGGCGTTCATCCACAAGCGGCGCGACCTCGACGTGGCCAACACGGTGAAGGTCAACGAGGTGGTCGGCAAGGTGCGCGGCCGCACCTGCGTGCTGATCGACGACATGATCGACACGGCGGGCACGATCTGCAAGGCGGCCGACGCGCTGTACGAGCAGGGGGCCACAAACGTCATCGTGGCGGCCACCCACGCGGTGTTCTCCGACCCCGCCGTGGACCGGTTGAAGAACTCCCGCATCTCCGAGGTGATCGTGACGAACACCTTGCCGCTGACGGAGGAGAAGCGGTTCGACAAGCTGACCGTGCTGTCGATCGCGCCGCTGATCGCGCGGGCGATCACCGAGGTGTTCAGCGACGGCTCGGTCACGAGCATGTTCGAGGGCAACACCTGAGTTCGCCTGGGCCGGTGCGCCCAGGCAGGACCTGCGGGGGAGCTGTTCCAGCTCCCCCGTTTTCTTTTCCCCGCGGCGGATCCGGGGGCCGCGTGCACACGGCTACCGGCCCGCCGTGAAGACGGATCAGGGCAGCGCCGTACCACTGGTGTCCGACACACATCGTCGAAGGGCCACCATGCATGTCAGCCCACCACAAGATCCCGAGATCCTCCTGCTGGGTACCGATGCCGAACTGATCGGCGATTCGCTGGAGCGGCCCGAACGCTTCGGCGCCGTCTTCGACCGCCATTTCGACGCCATCCACCGCTACGTCCACCTGCGCCTGGGCGAGTCGACGGCAGACGACATCGCCGCCGAGACGTTCCTGCGCGCCTTCCGCGCCAGGAAGCAGTACGACCTGTCCAAGCCCAGCGCGCGCGCCTGGCTCTACGGCATCGCCTCCAACCTCGTCGCCGACCACGCCCGCTCCGAGGCCCGCAGGTACCGGGCGCTGGCCAGGAGCGCCGCGCCCGCCGACCAGGAGAGCCACGACGACCGGGTGGCCGGCCGGGTGTCCGCCGCGGTCATGCAGCCGGCGCTGGCCGCGGGCCTGGCGAAACTCTCGGCGGGTGACAGGGACGTCCTGTTGCTGATCGCCTGCGCCGACCTCAGCTACGACGAGGTGGCCGCCGCCTTACGCATCCCCAAGGGAACAGTGGGCTCCCGGCTCAACCGGGCGCGCAGGAAGCTACGCAAGATCATCGGAATGAACGGGGAGGACCTGTGATGAACGAGCTCGACCTGATCAAGGAGTACCACGACGGCCTCCCCGGGCCGTCCCGGCGGGCCTCGGCGCGTGCCTGGAGCCGGCTGGCCGCGCAGGCGCAGGCGCCGGAGGGACTCGGACCGGTCCCCGCTCGCGGCCGCGGCCTGCGCCGGCTGGCCTTCAGGGTGGGCGTCGTCGCGGCGCTCGTGTCGGCCGTGAGCGCCGGCGTGGTCGTGGTGGGCGGCGACGGCGGTGGCTCGCCGCTGTCGCTGCGCCCGGCCAACGCCGCCGAACTGCTGGAGCAGGCCGCGGCGGCCTCGCTCAAGGACCCGCGGCCGCGCGCCGACCAGTTCGTCTACCTGGACCGCAAGGACCTGCAGTACCACATCGGCAGCGGCCCGGAGGGTGAGTGGGAGGGCGCGCAGGAGGTTCGCAGGGAGATCTGGGTCCCCGCCGCACCCGACGGTGAGGTGATCACCCGCGCGACCTTCGGGAAGGACGTCCTGACCCGCGGCAAGCCGTACGAGGGCCAGGCTGCCGAGGGGACGGTGAACTACTACCGCGGCGACCAATGCGTTGCGATCGCGGGTGGCGTGCTGCGCCGGGACGCGGGCGAGTTCCCGACGGAGCCGGGCGCGCTCCTGGCCAAGGTACGCCAGGAGGCGGAGCGGGAGGTCCGTGACCCGTCGACCTTCGACCAGGAGCTGGCTCCCGAGGAGATCCCGATACTGGTCGAGGGCTTCGTCGTGGACAAGCTGGTGTCGCTGGTCGAGAATCCCTTCGCCACCCCCGAGATCAGGGCCACGGTCTTCCGCGCGCTGAAGACCATGCCGAACGTGACGATCGCCCCCGACCTCGCCGACGCGGCCGGCCGGCACGGGATCGGGGCCGAGATCTCGTGGGCCGGGCTGGAGGGCAGGCAGCGATCGGAGATCGTCTTCGAGCAGGAGACCTTCAAGCTGTTCGGCTGGCGGCACTTCGAGGAGCTGAAGCAGCCCGACGGCGGCGTCAAGGAGACGCTGACAGGCAGCACGGCGTTGATGGCGAGCGAGGTCGTCGACTCCACGCCGGAGATCCCCGCGGGCAACGAGCCCCAGTACCCCTGTTGAAAGCCGGCGCCCGTCTCCTCGGCCACGGGGCCGCCGAGGAGGCGGCGCGGTCCGCGCCGAGACACGACGTTCTTCACAGATATCCCAGCCCTCTCGAATGTCACTATGTGCACATGTATCATTGCTCTCCGTAGCCAATCGGTGGTGATGCGTACAGCGCGCCCACCGCTCCACGACAAGGACTCTCGTGAGTTCTTGCGCACACATCGGGGATGAATCATGAGCATTCGAGTGATCGGCGCGACCATCGTGGCCGCGACCGCGATAGCAGGCGGTCTGGCGGTCTTCGGCGGCGCGTCCATGGCGTCCGAGTTCAGGCCGGCGCCGACGCCTGGGCCCGGCTCGGACAACAGGACCATGTCCGACTCCGACGCCAACTCGACCTCCACCACCTCCTCCCAGTCCGCGCCCAGGAAGAGCCGGTCCAGGAACCAGAGCAAGTCGGTCTCCTGCTCCAACGGCTCCTGCACGGTGAAGCTGTCCGGCGCGCCGGTCAACAGCGCCGACCTGATCGCCACCAGCGACACCTCGGTCTCCGACCTGGGCAGGGCGGCCCTGGGGGTCAGCGACTTCATGTCCGACGGGGTCGCGGTCGAGGTGGAGGGTCAGGAGAAGGGCCTCAGGATGGGCGAGCCGGTGACGATCGGCGACTGGACCATGACTCTGGAGCGCGTCAACCCGCGCAGGTACGAGGCTCAGCTTGTCGCCACCTACAAGGCGCCGAACACGGGACGTTGATCCCGGCGCCGCAGGGGATTCCGGCGGACGTTCCGCCCCGGCCGGTCGCCGGCCGGGGCGGTTCCCCGCGCCCCGCGTGCGAGCCGAGGGGTGAGGGAAGCGGGTAGACTGCACAGGTTGCGTTCGTAACGCCTTCCGCTAGGGCGGGTGAGGGTGAGCGCAGTATCCGATCTTTCCGATGCATCCCTAGGAGATGTCGTGTCCGAAGTACGTATCGCCGCCGAGTCGCGCACCGAGTTCGGCAAGGGCGCCGCCCGCAAGATCCGTCGCGCCGACAAGGTGCCCGCCGTTCTGTACGGGCACGGCATCGACCCCAAGCACCTCACGCTGCCCGGCCACGAGGTCCTGCTGGCCCTGCGCACCGCCAACGTCCTGATCCACCTCAAGGGCGAGGGCATCGACGAGCTCGCGCTGCCCAAGGGCGTCCAGCGCGACCCGATCAAGGGCTTCGTCGAGCACGTCGACCTGCTGCTGGTCAAGCGCGGCGAGAAGGTCACGGTCGAGATCCCCGTCACCACCGTCGGTGACGTCAACTCCGAGGGCCTGCTCGACCAGCAGTCGGTGAGCGTCGCGGTCGAGGCCGAGGCCACCCACATCCCGACCGGCGTCGAGGTCGACGTCGAGGGTCTCGAGGTCGGTGCCTCCATCACCGCCGGCGACCTGCAGCTGCCGAAGGGCGCCACGCTGGCCGCCGACCCGGAGACCGTGATCATCCAGGTCATCGCCAAGCCCACCGAGGCTCCCGCCGAGGCCGCCGCCGAGGGTGAGGCCGCCGAGGCCGCCGCCGAGGGCGAGACCGCCGAGGCCGCCGAGTAAGAAGCCAGAGCCCGGAACGGGGCGAGCCGGGCACGCGCCCAGCTCGCCCCGTTTTCTGCATGGAGGAGCGATGGATCGCTGGCTGATCGTCGGCCTGGGCAACCCCGGGTCCCAGTACGAACGCAACAGGCACAACGCGGGCTTCATGGTGCTCGACGAGCTGGCCGCGCGGGCGGGCGGCACGTTCAAGGCGCACAAGAGCCGCGCGCACGTGCTGGAGACCAGGGGCGCGGTGCTGGCCAAGCCGCAGACGTACATGAACCTGTCAGGGGGCCCCACCAAGCATCTCGCCGACTTCTACAAGATCCCCCCGGAGCGGGTGATCGTGGTGCACGACGAGCTGGACATCCCGTACGGCGCGCTGCGCGCCAAGTTCGGCGGCGGCGACAACGGCCACAACGGGCTGAAGTCGATCACCAAGGTCCTGGGTACCCGCGACTACCTGCGGGTACGGTTCGGCATCGGCCGCCCGCCCGGCCAGATGGACGCGGCCACCTTCGTGCTCAGGGACTTCGGCACCGTCGAGCGCAAGGACCTGGCCTTCCTCGTCGACAGGGCGGCCGACGTGGTCGAGTCGCTGGTGGAGAAGGGGCTGGAGACCACGCAGAACGCCTTCCACAGTCTCGACCTGAAGATCTCCGGCCCGCCACGCTGAAATCCCGCCATCGGGTACTACCGGGCGCTACCATTCCATGACTGTCCGTTGATACAGGTCGTGGGGGGGTAGATGACGGTCGCGAAGGTCGAGCCGCCGCTCGTCTGGCGGGCCAGCCCTCGCATGCCTGGATGGGTGCGTTCCTACCGCGTGCAGGCGTTGTGGACAGATCTGTCGTGCGCGGCGGCGGGGGCGATGCTCGCCTTCGCCGCCCGGTTCGGCGAGATCACGCCCCACGCCGCGCCGTACATCGTGCTCAGCCTCGCGCTGCCGCCCGTGTGGGTGTGCGCGGTGGCGCTCAACAGGGCCTACGAGCCGCGCCTGGTCGGTATCGGCTCGGAGGAGTTCCGCCGGATCGTGCGGTGCGGGGTGGCGCTGACCGCCGCGATGGCGATCTGCGCCTATGCCACCAAGACGGAGGTGGCGCGCGGCTACGTCGTGCTGGCGCTGCCGCTGACGACCCTGCTGACCGTCGTCTTCCGGTACGGCCTGCGCCGTGCCCTGCACAGGCGCAGGGCGGCCGGGAGGTGCATGCGCAGGGTGGTGGCCGTCGGCCACGCCGCGGGCATCGCCGAGCTGGTCAGCAGGTTCCGCAAGGAGCGCTACCACGGCATGGAGATCGTCGCCGCCTGCCTGCCCGAGGACTCTCCGGACAAGGAGGTCGGCGGCGTGCCGGTGGCGGGCGGGTTCGGCGACGTCCCGCTGGTGGTCGGCCAGTACGGCGCCGACACCGTGGCGGTGCTGGCCTGCCAGGAGATGGACGGCGTGGCGCTGCGGCGCCTGGCCTGGCGGCTCGAGCGCACGCACACCGAGCTGGTCGTCGCCCCGGCGCTGATGGAGGTGGCCGGCCCACGCACGACGATCAGGCCCGCCGCGGGGCTGCCCCTGCTCCACGTGGAGCACCCCGAGCTGGCCGGGATGCGGCAGCTGGTGAAGAACGTGTTCGACCGGCTGGTGGCCGGAGTGCTGCTGGTGCTGGCCACGCCGCTGCTGCTGGCCGTGGCGGTCGCCGTACGGCTGGACAGCCCGGGCCCCGCGCTGTTCAGGCAGACCCGCGTGGGCAAGGACGGCAGGCTGTTCACGATCGTGAAGTTCCGCACCATGCGGCAGGACGCCGAACGGCTGAAGGTGCTGCTGGTCAGCGACGCTGACGGCGTGCTGTTCAAGGTCAGGAACGATCCACGCGTCACCGGCATCGGCGCGCTGATGCGCCGCCATTCCCTGGACGAGCTCCCGCAACTGGTCAACGTGTTGCTGGGGCACATGTCACTCGTCGGCCCGCGCCCTCCGCTGCCGGAGGAGGTCGCCAGGTACGGCGACGACGTCCGCCGGCGACTGCTGGTGCGCCCGGGGCTGACGGGGCTGTGGCAGGTTTCCGGCAGGTCGGATCTGTCATGGGAGGAATCCGTCCGCCTCGACCTGCGTTACGTCGAGAACTGGTCACTCATGCTGGATCTGCAGATCCTGTGGAAGACTTGGTCGGCCGTCGCCCGCGGGCAAGGAGCTTATTGATGACGATTCGCGACGACCATTCCCTGGCCTCCGACCTGGCGACGGAGGCGGGCGAGCGGCTGCTCGCGCTGCGCTCCCGCGAGGGTTTCGGGCACCCGCCCACGCTGCGCGCCGAGGGTGACCGGATGTCCCACGTCTTCCTCACCGAGGCGCTGGCGCGGCTACGGCCCAGCGACGGCGTGCTGTCGGAGGAGGCCACCCGCGAGGAGCGCGAAGACCCCGCCAGACGCGCGGCCGACCGGGTGTGGATCGTCGACCCGCTCGACGGCACCAGGGAGTTCGCCGAGGAGGGCCGCGCCGACTGGGCGGTACACGTCGCGCTCTGGGAGCGCGGGGCGCTGGTCGCCGGAGCGGTGGCGCTGCCCGCCCAGGGCCGCACGCTGTCGACCGGTGAGCCGCCCAAGCTGCCCGCCTACCAGGGCGGCAGGTTCCGCATCGCGGTCAGCCGCACCAGACCGCCCGAGTTCGTCCAGAGACTCGCCTACCTCGCGGGCGCCGACCTCGTGCCGATCGGCTCGGCCGGAGCGAAGATCTCCGCGGTGCTGACCGGCGAGGTCGAGGCGTACGTCCACGCGGGCGGCCAGTACGAGTGGGATTCCGCGGCCCCCGTGGCGGTCGCGCAGGCCACCGGAGCGCACGCGAGCCGCATCGACGGCGCTGAGCTGGCCTATAACCAGGAGGACCCCACTCTTCCGGATATCCTTGTTTCCCTACCGGAGCTGGCGCCAACGTTGCTCGCCGGGATCCGCGACCTGCACCGCTAATGCCGGAGGAAGCCCCCATGCTTCAGCGCGACTACACGACGTCGCAGCTCGACGTCCTAGAGGCCGAGGCCATCCACATCATGCGCGAGGTCGCCGCGGAGTTCGAGCGGCCGTGTCTGCTGTTCTCCGGCGGCAAGGACTCCATCGTCATGCTGCGCATCGCGGAGAAGGCGTTCTGGCCCGCGCCGATCCCGTTCCCGCTGATGCACGTCGACACCGGACACAACTTCTCCGAGGTCATCGAGTTCCGTGACCGGCGGGCGGAGGAGCTCGGCGCGCGCCTGGTGGTGGCCAGCGTCCAGGACTCCATCGACGCCGGGCGCGTCACCGAGGAGACCGGACGGCGCGCCTCGCGCAACCGCCTGCAGACCACGACGCTGCTCGACGCCATCGAGGACCACGAGTTCGACGCCGTCTTCGGCGGCGCCCGCCGCGACGAGGAGAAGGCGCGCGCCAAGGAGCGGGTCTTCTCCTTCCGCGACGAGTTCGGCCAGTGGGACCCGAAGAACCAGCGCCCCGAGCTGTGGAACCTCTACAACGCGCGCATCCGCAAGGGCGAGCACATCCGGGTCTTCCCGCTGTCCAACTGGACCGAGCTCGACATCTGGGACTACATCCGCCGCGAGGGCATCGAGATCCCCTCGATCTACTTCGCGCACACCCGCAAGGTGTTCGAGCGCGACGGCATGCTGCTGCCCGACGCCTCCGTGGTCAACAGGGGCGAGGACGAGCCGCTGTTCGAGGCCGTCGTCCGCTACCGCACGGTCGGCGACATGACCTGCACGGGCGCCGTGCAGTCCACGGCCGCCACGGTCGAGGAGATCATCGAGGAGATCGCGGCGACCAGGATCACCGAGCGCGGCGCCACCAGGGCCGACGACCGGGCCTCCGAGGCCGCGATGGAAGACCGCAAGCGGGAGGGCTACTTCTGATGCGCGACCTTCCCCTCGCCAGCCGTACCACCATGGGAGAGCAGCTTTAATGGACATCCTTCGCTTTGCCACGGCGGGAAGCGTCGACGACGGCAAGTCCACCCTCATCGGGCGCCTGCTCTTCGACTCCAAGGCCATCTTCGAGGACCAGCTCGAGGCCGTCGAGCGCACCTCGCGCGACCGCGGCACCGAGTACACCGACCTGTCGCTGCTCACCGACGGCCTGCGTGCCGAGCGGGAGCAGGGCATCACGATCGACGTGGCCTACCGCTACTTCGCGACGCCGCGGCGGAAGTTCATCATCGCCGACACCCCTGGCCACATCCAGTACACCCGCAACATGGTGACCGGCGCCTCCACGGCCGACCTGGCGATCATCCTGATCGACGCGCGCAAGGGCGTGCTGGAGCAGTCGCGCCGCCACGCGTTCCTGACCTCGCTGCTGCGGGTGCCGCACCTGGTGCTCGCGGTCAACAAGATGGACCTGGTCGACTACTCCGAGGACCGGTTCGAGGAGATCCGCGAGGAGTTCACCGCCTTCTCCTCCAAGCTCAACGTGGCCGACCTGACCTTCATCCCGATCTCCGCGCTCAACGGCGACAACGTGGTGTCCAGGTCGGAGAACATGCCCTGGTACCAGGGCTCCTCGCTGCTACACCACCTGGAGAACGTGCACATCGCCTCCGACCGCAACTTGGTCGACGTGCGCTTCCCCGTGCAGTACGTCATCCGCCCGCACAAGACGGAGTTCCACGACTACCGCGGCTACGCGGGGCAGGTCGCGGGCGGCATCCTCAAGCCGGGCGACGAGGTGCTCCACCTGCCCTCGGGCCTGACCTCGCGGATCGCCGCGATCGACACCTTCGACGGGCCCGTCGAGGAGGCGTTCCCGCCCATGTCGGTCACCCTCCGGCTGGAGGACGACATCGACATCTCCCGCGGCGACATGATCTGCCGGCCCAACAACCGGCCGCACGTCGCCCAGGAGCTGGAGGCGATGGTCTGCTGGATGTCCGACGCGGCCAAGCTCGCGCCGCGCTCCAAGCTGACCATCAAGCACACCACGCGGACGGCCCGCGCCCTCGTGCGTGACCTGCACTACCGGCTCGACGTCAACACGCTGCACCGCGACGAGACGGCGACCTCGCTGGGCCTGAATGAGATCGGCAGGGTGTCGCTGCGGGTCACCCAGCCGCTGTTCGTCGACGACTACGCCCGCAACCGGCTGACGGGCGGGTTCATCCTCGTCGACGAGGGCACCAACACGACGGTCGGCGCCGGGATGATCGTCGACGCCCGAGCGTGACGTTCGACAGGGCCCGCGGTTCGACCGCGGGCCCTGTCGCTTTTCCGGGCGCTTCCCCTTTTCCGGGTGCTTCCCCTTTTCCGGGCGCTTTTCCGGGCGTTTCTCCGCGTGCTCGGGCGGGACGGGCCCTGCGTGGTCATCGCCTGCCGGGTCCTGCGTGCCTGGCCGCGCGGGCAGTACGGCCGGCGGCTCATGATCGGGTCGGTGGGGCCGCCGCTTAGGTAGATCCTTTTACGTTTCCGTGACACCGTGATTACTCTCCGCGCTAATGTCTCCACGGTCCGTATCCGCCGCACCGCCGGAGGCGAGCCCATGACCAGCCGGGTGATCTTTCTCGGCGGCCTCGGCCGCAGTGGTACCACGCTGCTCGAACGCCTCCTCGGCGAGCTGCCCGGCGTCGTGCCGCTCGGCGAGGTCGTCCACCTCTGGGCGCGCGGAGTGCTGGCCGACGAGCCGTGCGGCTGCGGCGAGCCGTTCGGGCGCTGCCCCTTCTGGCGGCAGGTGGGCGAGCGCGCCTTCGGCGGCTGGCCCCGGGAACTGGCCGAACGGGTCCTGGCCCTGCGCCACCGGGTCGACCGCACCAGGCGCATCCCCGCCGTCGGTCACCCCGACCTGGCCGAGTACGTCGCCGCCTACGACCGCGTCTACTCCGCCGCCCTGGAGGTCACGGGCGGCACGGTCGTCGTCGACTCCAGCAAGCACGCCTCGCTGGCGTTCTGCCTGTCGGCGGGTGGCGTGGCCCCCCGCGTGGTCCACGTCGTACGCGACCCCCGCGCCGTGGCCCACTCCTGGCGCAGGACGGTCGCCCGCCCCGAAGACGGCCGCCCGATGACCAGGTGGGGCGCGATGCGCACCTCCCTCCACTGGAGCGCCCAGAACCTCGCGCTCGACCTGCTGTCCCGACGGGGCGCCAGGGTGACCAGGGTCCGCTACGAGGACCTGCTCGCCGACCCCCACAGCACCCTCACCGCGCTCGCCACCGAACTGGGCCTCGAGACCCGCCTCGGCTTCCTCGACGGAGCCACCGCGAGCCTCGGCCCCGCCCACACCGCCTCGGGCAACCCCATGCGGTTCGCCGTCGGCCAGGTGCGGCTCTTCCACGACGACGCGTGGCGCGGCGGGCTGCCTCCCGTGCAGCGCGCCGTCGTCTCGGGCCTGACAGCCCCTCTCATGACCAGGTACGGCTATCGCGGAGCGGCGGCATGACTCCTTCGGTCGGCGTGGTGATCCCCACCGCGGGCAAGCGGCCGGCGCAGCTGCGGGCAGCGACACGCGCGGTGCTCGCCCAGGACTATCCAGGCCGCGTCGAGCTGGTCATCGTGGCCGACGGCGGAGACCCGCCCGCGGTCGCCGAGCAGGTGGCCGACGCCGTCGCGCCCAGGTCCCACGCCGACGGGCGCCACCGGGTGCGGGTGCTGCCCAACCGGTTCAGCCCCGGCCTGCCCGGCGCCCGCAACACCGGCATCGCCGCCTCCGACACCGAACTGGTCGCCTTCTGCGACGACGACGACGTCTGGCTGCCCGGCAAGCTCGCCGCCCAGCGCCACGCCCTCTCCGACGGCGCCGACTTCGTCAGCTGCTCCATCGAGGTCGAGTACGGCTCCCGCCGCGTCCCCAGGCTCGCCGGAACCGACCAGGTCACCAAGGCCGACCTGGTGCGCTCGCGCATGGTGATGGTGCATTCCTCGACGTTCCTGTTCCGACGCGGTGCCTACTGGGTCGACGAGAGCGCGCCCGCGGGTCAGAACGAGGACTGGGACCTCGCGTTGCGCGCCGCCAAGCGGCAGCCGATCGCGCACGTCGACCGTCCGCTGGTCAGGGTCCGCTGGGGGGCGTCGCAGTACGTCACCAGATGGGCCGACCGCATCGCCGGGCTGGAGTGGATGCTCGCCCGGCACCCCGAACTGGCCGTGGATCCGCGCGGCGCGGCGCGGATCTACGGCCAACTCGCCTTCCACCACGCGGCGCTGGGGCGGCGCAGGGAGGCGGGCCGGTGGGCGCTGCGCACGTTCGCCGCCCACCTGGGCGAACCACGCGCCCCGATCGCGCTGGCGGTGGCGGCGGGGCTGGTGTCCGCTCCCGCGGTGCTGGCCCTGCTGCACGACAGGGGTCACGGGATTTGAGCGGTCCGGCACCGCACCCCACCCCCGACAGGAGCCCCGCCGCGGACCAGCCCTCCCGGCCCACCGCCCGGGACCTGACCGGAGAACCGCTCTCCTCGCCCGGGACTCCCAGCCGCTGCCTGGGGCTTCCCGCTCCCGAGGTGTTCCCGGCTTGCGGGGTGTTCGCGGCTTCTGAGGCGTGTCGCCCGCCTGAGGCGCTCCCGGTCTCCGGGACGCCATCGGCTTCGCGCGTGGTGCTCGCTCCTGGGGCGGTTCCGGCTTCAGAGGGGTCCAGGGCTTCCGGGGCGCTTCGCGCTCCCGGGGGCTCCGCGGCTCGTGGCGTGGTCCCGGCGCGCGGGGTGCTTCCAGGCTGTTGGGCCCTTCCGGCTTCCGGGACGCTTCCGGCTCCTGGAGTGCTCCCGGCTTCCGCGACGCTTCCGGCTCCTGGAGTGCTTCCGGATTCAGGGGGGTCCAAGGCTTCTGTGGTGCTTCCCGTTCCCAGAGGCTCCGCGGCGCGTGGTGTGGTCCCGGCGTCCGGGACGCTCCCGGGTTGTTGGGCGCTTCCGGCTTCTGGGGCGCTTCCGGTCTCTCAGATGGTTCCCGCTCCTGTGGTGCCGTCGGCCCCTGGGGTGTTGCTCTCTCCGGGCGCGGCACGGGCACCCCAAGGCGCCGCCGGTTCCGGCGTGGCCGGGGCAGCTCGGGGCGCCGCCGGTTCCGGCGTGGCAGCTCAGGGCGCTTTCGCTTCCGGTGTGGTGACAGGGGCAGCTCAGGGGGCCTCCGCTTCCGGCGTGGCGTGGGTGCGCGAGCCCGATGCCGGCCGGACGGGTGGCCGGCCCGCGCGGGTGGAGGTGGCGGGGGTCGAGGTGGACCCGCTCACCGAGCGCCAGGTGGTCGACTGGGTGGCCGCGGCGCTCCGGCGCGGCACGGGCGGCCACATCGTCACGCCCAACATCGACATCTGCCGCGCCGTCTCGCGCGAGCCCGCGCTCAGACGCCTGGTCGCCGCCGCCGACCTGGTGGTGGCCGACGGGATGCCGCTGGTGTGGGCGTCCAGGCTGCTCGGCACGGCCATCCCCGAGCGGGTGACGGGCGCCGACCTGATCTGGTCGCTCAGCGCCATGGCCGCCGCGGCCGGTCATCCGGTCTACCTGCTCGGCGGTCCGCCCGGCGTGGCGGCCGCAGCGGCGCGGGAGCTGACGGCGCGGTGCGCTGGGCTGGCGGTGTGCGGGGTGGACGCTCCGCCGTACGGGTTCGACAGGAGTGCCGAGGTGCTGGCCGAGGTCAGGGCCAGGTTGGTCGCCGCCGGGCCGGGCATCGTGTTCGTGGGGCTCGGGTTCCCCAAGCAGGACCGGCTGATCGCCGAGTTGCGTGCCGACCTGCCGCAGGCGTGGTTCGTGGGGTGCGGTTCGGCGATCGCGTTCGCGGCCGGGTCGGTGGCCAGGGCGCCGGCGTGGATGCGGCGCACGGGGACCGAGTGGCTGTTCCGGCTGGCGGCCGAGCCCGACCGGCTGGCCAGACGCTACCTGGTCGACGACCTGCCGTTCGCGCTGCGGCTGATGTCCAGGTCCTTACGGGACCGGTGGACGTCGGCCCGGCGATGAGGGCTCACCGGTTCTGACGATCTCGGGGGCGATCACGCGGCTGAGGGCGGCGATTCCGGTGGTCTCGCGCTCGGGCCAGCTGGTGAGGGCGCGGGGTTCCGGTGGCTTCGGGCCCTGGGGTGGCGAGGGCACGGGTTCTGGTGGGCTCGGGCCGATGGCCGGGCGTCCGTGCTGGTGGGCTCGGGCCGGAGGCCGGGCGTCCGTGCTGGTGGGCTCGGGCCGGAGGCCGGGCGTCCGTGCTGGTGGGCTCGGGGTGGTCAGCTGGTGAGGGTGCGTATCGTGGCGATCTCGGCGTCGGTCAGGCGGTCCCGGTAGGAGTGGAGCGCGCTGCTGGAGTCCATCGGGCGGTAGGCGGTGCGTGACAGGCCGGACCAGGCGAAGCCGCGCTCCGCCGTACCCGGGGTCGTGCAGGCGCGCGTGATGCGGCGCTCGGCGGCGGGGGACCAGCGCAGGCCCGCCACCTCGTAGAGCCTGCGGAATCCCGGCAGGGGCGCGCCGGCGAGATCCTCGTAGGCGACGACGGTGACGCCCTCCGCGCGGGCGAGGACCGCGCGGGCCACCCGCCACAGCGCGCAGATCTTGGCGATGCGGTCCTGGGAGCCGACCAGCGCCCGTAGCTCCTCCACCTCGGGATGGTCGCGGACGAGCAGCGGCTGCTCGAGCAGTTCGTGGAAGTAGACGGTCCAGCCGAGCCGCGTCCACGAGCCGGCGAGCGAGACCGGGTCGCGGACCAGCGCGATGACCGTGCAGCCGAGCGTGCGCGCGAACCAGCTCGCCGACAGCACGGCGAAGGGGTCGTCCAGGAGCGCCCGCCGTCCGGTGCGGCGTCCCCAGGCGAAGGCGGTGCCGTACCGGACGAGCCGGGCCAGGTCGTACGGCGAGCGGTTGGCACGCAGTTCGGCCAGCCAGCCGTAGCGGAGGGCGACGGTGTCGCGGAAGGCGGGCAGCCAGTCGGCGGAGTTGTCGTCGCAGATGTACTGGAAGCGGTGGGTGACGCCGGCGCGCAGCACGCCGGGGCAGCGGCCGGGCGGGTGTTGCGGGTTGAGCGGCTCGTTGACGTAGACCAGCTCGCCCGAGGCGGCCAGCATCTTGCCGACCCAGCTGGTGCCGCTGCGGGGCAGGCCCGTCACGAGGACGGGGTTCACGCGGCCGCCCATGAGCGGAACCTGAGCGCGGTCATGCTGTGGCGGCCGAAGGGACGCAGGCCGTAGCGCTGGTGGATCTGCCAGAGCGGCAGCAGGTTCTTCAGCAGCGCCCCGCCCGACCAGCCGAGCGCCGCGCCCAGCGCGCCGTGCGCGGGGATGAGCGCGACGTCGAGCAGGACGGTGAACCCGACGGCGGCGAGCAGGTTGGCGAGGCTGGTGGTGGTGTGGCCGGCCGAGGTGAGCACGACGTCGACCATGCCGCACGCCGTCGCCACCATCATCGTGCCCGCCAGGACCAGCGCGATGGGCACCGCGTGGCCGTACCCGGTGCCGAAGACGCGCAGCAGCCAGGGCGCCAGGACGGCGTAGCCGAGCCACACCGGCCAGGTCAGGAGCACCAGCCACATGGTGGTCACCTGGTAGAGCTCGCGCGCCCGCGCCAGGTCGTCCTCGGCCAGGGCGCGCACCAGGCGGGGCTGGGCGGCCTGGGCCAGGCCCTGGTTCGCGAGCTGCCCGACCACCCTGAACCTGGTCGCCGCGGTGTAGCAGGCGACCTGGGCGGGGCCCGCCAGCAGGGCGACGACCACGATGTCGAGCCGCTGGAACACCGCCTGGATCGCGCCCGCGGCCGACCGCGGCGCGGTGTGGCGCCACAGGTCGCGCGCGGTGCCGGGCAGGTACGGCGTGCGCGGCAGCCGCGCGCGCAGGCTCACCGCCGCCAGGACCACGACCATCAGGTACGGCACGCCCCACGCTCCGGCGAGCACTCCGGGGACGGGGACGCCGGGCAGGAGGCCGGCCGGCACGGCGTAGGCCACGGCCGCCACCAGGGCCAGTTGCGCGACGGGAAGCACGATCCCGTCGAGCAGCACGGTCGGGCGCATCGCGCCGAACCCTCGGGTGGCGGCCAGGAGCACGTCGGCGACGACGATGCAGGGGAGCGCCAGGGCGAGGGGGCCGAGCTGCGGGTGGAGGAGCGCGCCCGCCGCGAGGGAGAGCGCCGCGCCGGGAGCCACGGCCGCCCGGACGTATCCGGAGATGCCGCGGTAGTCGTAGGTCCTGGCGCGGGCGATGAAGTAGACCAGGCCGTTGCCCGCGTCGAGCTTGGCGATGCCGGCGACCATCAGGGCCAGCGCGACGGCGGTGAAGAAGGTGCCCGCCTGCTCGACGGTGAAGGCCCTGGTCACCACCACGGCCAGCAGGAACTGGGCGAGCGCGCCGGCTCCCGCGCCGGTGATGCCCGCGATGCCCCCGCGGGCCACCCGCCCCACCGCTCCCCGCCCTTCCCGGCCGGCGGGATCCGTCGTCACCTGCGCCACGAGGGATCACCGCCCAGCCACGGGACGAGGTCCAGGTCGTACACCTCGAAGTGCTCCATCAGCGCCTGCCGTACCGGCTCGGGCAGCGGTTTGGGCCTGGACCTGCCGTTGTGCCGCTCGAAGACCGGGTCGCCCATCGGGGGGACGCCCAGGAAGTCCAGCACCTCGTCGTGGACCACCTCCGGCTCGGCGAAGAACCGGTGGCTGTCGATGACGAGGATCCGCTCCCGCCCGAACAGCGGCTCCAGCCGGTTGAGCTGCTCGGCGTAGCGGCCGCGCGCCAGGTAGGCGTGGTGACGGTGCGAGTGGTGGACCGAGTAAGGCTGGGAGCGCAGCTGGTCCTCCGCCCCTGCCAGGCGCCTGAGCTCCAGCTCCACCGCGTACTCGAAGTGGGACTCGAGCTCGAACCCGCGCGCCAGCTCGTGGGAGTGCGCGGAGAAGGCCCGCTCGACGGGGTCGCGCACCAGCACGATCAGCTTCACGCCCGGCAGGTCCCTGACGATCCGCTCGCCGGCCAGGGGATGGAACATGTAGTAGGGGGCCGACTCGAAGGCCAGCGGCTGCCTGCCGTACCGCTTCTTGAGCAGCGCCGCGCCCACCTTGAGCGGGAAGTGCCCCTGGTACCACGACGGGCCCTTGGCGTAGTCGATGTCGAAGTAGTGGATGCCCTTGTGCAGCACGGGCTTGAGCAGGAGCGGGTGCTGGGCGAGCGCGCGGTAGAGCGAGGTGGTGCCGCACCGCTGGGCTCCCACGATCAGGAAGGACGGCAGCACCCGGCCGCCGGAGGTGAGCCGCCCGGTGGTGCGCGAGACCGACATGACCGAGTGCTTCATGGCGTTCATATGAGGAGCTCCTGGTGATCGACGAGCGGGTTGAGCCAACAGGACGGCGGGCCCAGCGGCTCGTGGCCGTCGGCGGCGTGCCGGTCGGCGAGCGCGATGAGGTAGCGGATCGCGGTCAGCCGGGCCTGCGCGGACGAGAGCCCGAGCGGCGCGAGCGCCCGCGCCGACCGGGCCAGGCAGGCTCGGGCGGCCTGGTCGGGCGGCATGCGGCGCAGTGCCCGCTGGAACAGGTGGTGGAGCGCGTCGAAGCCGGGCGGCACGCCGACCTCGTAGCGCTCCCAGTCCCACACGTGGAGGCGGCCGTCGCCGGTCGGCGCGATGTTCCACGGCGACAGGTCGCCGTGCCAGGCCGGGCCCGCGGGGCCGCCGGTGGCCGCGATCTCCTTGACGGCCGCGGTGAGCAGCGCGGGGGAGACGCGGGCCCGCCGTACGGGCAGGGCGGACAGGGCGAGGACGGCCAGCTCGTTCCAGGCGCCGTGGTAGAGCACGACCGGCGGCACGACGGTCTTCAGCGGCAGGTCGGCGAGCTTTCGCAGCGTGGCGGCTTCGTTGGTGATGAGCTCGCGGGTCCGTGGCGTGTCGCCGATCTTGGCGTAGGCCATGAGCGTGCCCTGCGAGTGGAGTTCGAGGACGGGCTTGCGGTTGGGCCTGCGCGCGGGCCGTACGTGCAGGACCACGCGGACGGGCGCGCCGAACACCTCGCTCAGATGGCTCTCGATCGAGCCCTCGAGAGGCAGCATGAGCTTCGGCGCGAGGGGCGCGTGCCACCAGCGGCGCGGTCGCAGCCGCCGGGGGAGCACGGCGTGCGGGAGCACGCTGTAGGCCTGCGGCCGGCCCTGCCCCGGATAGAGCAGGCGGATGGTCTGACCGAGGTAGCGCAGCCTGACGCGGGCGTCACGCATGGGTGTTCCTCCACAGGAGGGCGAACGAGACGAGGTAGAGGCTGAGCGGCGTGACCAGGCCGTCGTAGACGAACATGTAGAGCAGCACGAGGATCATCACCAGCACGCCCGCCAGGCCGATGGGGCTGCGGTCGGGCCAGTGGCGGCGGATCGCGCCGAGGAAGAAGGCGACGTAGAGCGCGGCGCCCACGAAGCCCTGCGTGATGATCAGGTGCCACAGCTGGCCGTCGCTGCCCAGCGGTGGGTGGCCGCACTCCCTGCACCAGTCGGTCCTGCCCGTGGTGATCGTGCGGTGGTTGCCCATGGCGTTGCGGGTGTTGCCGTAGCCGATGAACGGCGAGCCGGCGGCGGCCTTGACGGTGGCGGCCACGGTGAAGGCTCTGATGTCGTTGCTGTGCGGGTTGTCCAGGCGCTGGATCACCAGGTCGGTGAGGGGGCTGGCGGCGAACACGACCGCGCCGAGGGCCCCCGCCGCGCACAGTGTCAGGCGGGTGCGCCCGCCGACCCTGACGACGAGGTAGACGACGATCAGGCCGAGGCCGATCCACAGGCCCCTGTTGAGCGAGTAGACGACCGGTACGGTGGCCGCCGCGACGAGCGCGACGGCCGCGGCCTTGCGGCGCGGCCCGCCGTGGACCCACCAGCCGACCACGAACCAGATGAGCAGCACCGACAGGTTGCTGCCCCACGCGTTGGCCCACTCGAAGGGCGCCTCGGGCCGCGGCGAGGCGTGGCCGAGCACCTTCTGGATCTGGGCCGCCGTCGGGTGGATCAGGTTCTCGACGAACGGGTTGCCGGCGATCCAGGCGGGCAGCACGCGTTCGAGCGGCGAGGTGAAGGCGAAGGTGGGCCAGAACACGCCGAGCAGGCCGCCGGCCACCGTGGTGACGAACAGCACGCCGAGCATCCTGACCAGGCGCAGCTGCGGGAGCTCCCGTTCGGTGAGGTTGCCGAGGTAGAGCACCATGATCAGGAGGGAGACGTAGAGCGCCAGGCGCATGAGGTAGCCGATGACGCGGCCCGCGCCGAAGTCGCCGTAGGTGTCCTGCGGCATCTCGCCCAGCATGAGGGCGCTGAGCAGGTAGCCGGCCAGCATGAGCGCCCACAGCCCCAGCCCGCGCGGCAGCCTGATCGGCCGCCTGCGCCACAGGACGCACGCCATGGGGACGGCCAGGACGATCACGGCCAGGCCGCCGAAGCCGAGGGCCCACCATACGGGATAGCCGACCAGCAGGGCTCCGATCGGCCATGCTGCCCGGCTGTTCGGGCGGGTGTCCCGCACCGTCACGTGTCGGACACCTGGGGCATCGGTGACGTCTCCGGCCCCTCGGTGCGCTGCCGCGGGCCCGTTGCGCCCATCGCCAGGATGTCGCCGGTGACGGGGCTGACCCTGGCCGCCCGGCGCGCGGGGGCGGGGACGATGGGGGTGGGGATGCTCGTGGCCGCCTTCGCCGGCACCGCCTTGCCCGGCACCGCTCTGCCCGGCGCCGCCTTGTCCAGCGCCGCCTTGCCCGGCACCGCCTTGCCCGCGACGGGCGCGGCCGGCGAGGGGCCGGGCGCCGTGACCGTGACCGCGCCGATGACCGGCACCCGGTGCCGCTCCAGCCGCCGTACGGCGAGCGTCACGTCGCCGGCCCGTACCGCGCCCAGCCCGATGACCAGCAGCGCGCCGTCGGCCCTGGCCACGTCCGCGACGTCGGCCCCGGTCAGCACGGTGACCCGCGCGGCCATCGACAACCGCTGGGCCAGCGGGGCCGAGCCGATCGCCGGCGGAACCTGCCACAGCAGCAGGCGCGGCCCCCGGCACGAGGCCACCACGGCGGTGGCCAGCTCGTGCAGCGTCCGGGGGTCGGCGGGGCCGGACAGGTCGGCCAGCAGCGGCAGCCCGGTCAGCCGTTCGACGTCGCCTGCCGTACGCACTCGGGTGTCGAGCCGGTCGCAGGCGTAGGCGGCGGCCGCGCCGCACAGCAGCCCGAGCATCACGCCGCTGCCGAGGTAGAGCGGGACGCTGGGGGAGCTGGGCGCGGCCGGTTCGGCGGCCTGGCTGATGACGTAGCCGGGGGTGACCGCGACGGTCTTCAGCGAGTCGTACTTCATCGTGAGGCTGTAGACCTGCCGGGTGAGCAGGTTCTGCCGCTGGGTGGCGACGGTGTGCTCGGCGGACCCCCTGCGCAGCAGGGCCAGCTCGGCGACGACCTTGCTCAGGCCGGTGTTGACCTGCTTCAGCTTGGTGGTCAGCGCCTTGAGCTGGGCGCTGAGGGCGGCCTGCGCGGTCTCGGTGCGGTGCTGGAGGTATGCCTGGGCGTAGGCGCGCGACTGGGCGGCGGCGATGGCGGGGGTGTCGGCCGTGACGGCGATGGACAGCACCGCGGAGTTGGGCGGCACCGTCACCTCGGCCGGCGAAGGGGTGGCCTTCAGCACCACCGCGGCCTTGGCCGCCACGACCGCCGACTGGGCGACCTGCGCCTCGGTGTCGAGGTTGAGCGCCTCGCGCTGCCTGCCCGTCACCTGGTTGGGCTGCTCCTGCACGCCGGTGGAGGCGACGAGGACCTGCGTGGTGGCGGTGTAGGCGGGCGGGATGAGGCAGAGCAGCGCGAGACCGCCGAGCAGGCCGGCGAGAAGGCAGGCGAGGAAGAGGTTTCTGCGCCTGCGCAGCAGTGAGAGGTGCTCGGCCAGGTCCACGCCGGAGGACATCAGGCATCTCCCTGTAGTCGCTGTGCGACTCTGGGTTACTGGGTCACGTCACTATAGGGCGGGCGGATATTTCCCCGGTTGAATACTGAAGATTTTCTCCCGGACCCCCCGCTAAATATCGCCCATTATTGCGAAATGTCGGTGTTGGCGATCCGGGAAACTCGCGACCCGGCAGGTGGCAGGCGTGGCAGGGTAGTTCGGCAACACGGCGGGGGCTGACAGTAATTACGAGGGGAGTGGAGACGACTTGCGTCTCAGAAAAGCAGTGGCGCTCATTCTGCTCGCCGCACTGCCGGCCTGCTCCACGGCCTCGGGTACGGCCCGGCACGTCCAGGCCGATCCCACGGTCGAGGCCGAAGTGAACGGCATGCTCGGCATCACGGAGTCGCCGGCGTGCGAGGTCACGGCCAAGCTCATCCCGTCCTGCGGCGCGTGGTGGGGGATCGCGCCCGAGATCTTCACCGGGCTGACGTCCGACAGGGCGCTCGCCAGTGCGGAGAAGCGCATGGGGCGCACCGCCGACATCCTGCACGTCTACCACCGCGGCAGCGAGCTGTTCCCGACCGGCAGGGAGATCGCGCTGGCCCGCGACCCCGCCCACCCGAGGCTGCTGCTGGTCAACTGGAAGCCGACGTTCGACACCACCTGGGCCGCCATCGCCGGCGGGGCGCTCGACCGCCGCATCGACCGGCTGGCCGACCACATCAGGCGGACCTTCCCCGAGCGCTTCTTCCTCACCGTCCACCACGAGCCCGAGGACGACGTCAGGGCGGACCCCGGCTCGGGCATGACGGCCACCGACTACGCCGCGATGTTCCGCCACGTCGTGCAGCGGCTGCGCGCGAAAGGGGTCAGGAACGCCGTCACGGTGATGACCTACATGGGGGCGCCCAACTGGGCCTCACAGCCGTGGTTCGAGCAGCTCTACCCCGGCGACGACGTGGTCGACTGGGTGGCGATGGACCCCTACGTCGACAGCGCGGTGCGCGACTTCGACGGGCTGGTCAACAAGACGCGTAAGGACTACCCGCGCTGGCCGGGCTTCTCCCGCTGGATGCAGTGGCGCTTCCCCGGCAAGCCCATCATGATCGCGGAGTGGGGGGTGTTCTCCGCCGGCCACAAGCGCGCCTTCTTCGAGTCCGTGCGCGCCCAGGTCGGGCGCTATCCGCAGATCAAGGCGCTGGTCTACTTCGACTCGCCGCGCGCGCCGCGGGGCGACACCAGGTTCGACACCGACCCGGGGGCCGCGCGCGCCTTCACCACACTCGCGACGGATCCGCACTTCTCCGCGACGAGCGTGCCGCGACCGTGAGCGCGGCGCCGCCGAGGACGGCCGTCGCGCCAACGATCCACAGCGTGGCCGGGTCGGGCACGCTCAGGAGCTTGAGCGCCGACGCGAGCAGGACCAGGACCAGCAGTGCCCTGATGGTCGCGCCGGGCGCCCACGCGGAGATCCGCGCGCCGAGATAGACGCCGGGGACCGAGCCCAGCAGCAGCGAGAAGGTGAGGTCGAGCTGGAAGTCGCCGAAGAACAGGTGCGCCAGCGCCGCCGCGCCCACGAGGGGGACGGCCTGCACCAGGTCGGTGCCGACGAGCTGGTTGGCCTTGAGCGCGGGGTAGAGGGCCAGCAGCGCCACGATGATCAGTGACCCGGATCCGACGGAGGAGACACCGACCACCACGCCGCCCACCATACCGACCAGTACAGTCGGAATCGGGCGCACGACGATCTCATGGGCGCTCGACGAGCCCCCCTTGCCGCCCAGCCAGGCCTTCAGCACCAGACCGGCGACGGCCAGGAGCAGCGCGATGCCCAGCGACACCTTCACCGCCTGCTGGACGGCCGCGCCGTCGCCGAAGGCCCGCACCAGGAAGACGCCGCTGAAGGCGGCCGGCACCGAGCCGGCGCACAGCCAGCCCACCAGACGCAGGTTGACGGTGCCCCTGCGCAGGTGGACCAGGCCGCCGACCGGCTTCATGACCGCCGAGGCGACCAGGTCGCTGGAGACGGCCGCCAGCGGAGGGACGTTGAAGAACAGCATCATCATGGGCGTCATCAGCGCCCCGCCGCCCATGCCGGTCAGGCCGACGACGATCGCGACGACGAACGACCCGGCCGCCAGGGGGAGATCGATCAACGAACCCATCCTCCGCCGCGAAGGGTGTCGAGGACCCGGGAGACGGCGGCCCCCACCGAGAGGTGCGTGGTGTCGATGACCAGGTCGGCGTCCTCGGGCTCCTCGTAGGGGTCGGAGACGCCGGTGAACGCGGGGATCTCGCCGGCGCGGGCCTTGGCGTACAGGCCCTTGCGGTCGCGGCGCTCGCACTCCTCCAGCGGCGTGGACACGTGCACCAGCAGGAAGTCGGCCCCGACCGACTCGACCAGCGCCCGCACCTCCTCGCGGGTGGCGGCGTAGGGCGCGATGGGCGCGCAGATGGCCAGCCCGCCGTGCCGCGCGGCCTCGGCGGCGACGAAGCCGATGCGGCGGATGTTGAGGTCGCGGTCGGCCTTGGAGAAGGTCAGGCCCTTGGACAGCAGGTGGCGCACCACGTCGCCGTCCAGGTAGGTGACCGTGCGGGTGCCGAGCTCCAGCAGGGCGTCGCGCAGGCCGCGGGCGATCGTCGACTTGCCGGACCCCGACAGGCCGGTGAAGAAGACCACGACACCCCTGCGGTGCGGCGGGCCCGGCAGCGTGACCGGCTCGGGGCCGGCCAGGTGCTCGGTGGCGCCGTAGGCGGTCGCGACGTGCTCGCGCAGCTCCAGGTCGATCTCGTGGTCCTCGCGGGGGGCCAGCGGCACCGAGACGACGATCGTGTCGTCCGGCAGCTTCTCGCGGGCCTTCAGCGCGGCTCTGACCACCGCGGGGCCGCCCTCGCCGTACGCCAGGGGCAGCAGCACGACGACGCCCTCGAGTTCCTCGGCGACGGCCAGGATCTCCTGCGTGCTCAGGTCGTCGAGCGGGCCGCGCATGGTGACGGCCAGCGCGGGACGGCCGGCCAGTTCCTCGCGCACCTCGGCGGGGGTGCGGCGCAGCCGGGCGAAGGGGCCGTGCTCGGCGGCGCCGAGCGCCTCGACGGGGCCCGCCACCAGGTCGTCGTGGCCGGTCTCTGCCACCGTCAGCACGGCGAGCGCGACGCCCTCAGGGTCGAGGAGGGTCACCCTGTCGCCCTGCTTGGCCTCGGGGACGCGCAGCGTCACGGGCGCGGGCCAGGGGCTGCCGTCGGCGAGCGTGCCGTGCGCGGCGACCTCATGAAGGTCGTCATGGCCGAGGAAACCGGTCAGCGGGTGGAAGGCGCCGGAGAGCAGCAACTCAAGGTCGGCGAGCTCGCGAGGGTCGGGGGTCCACTGGAGATTCGCCGTCATCGCTCCACAATTCCGGTCGACTTAGTCGGATATACCTTACCCGGTCATATCAGCCGGGCGAAATGATTCTGGGGCTTCCTGATGACCATCGTCACCTCGTCGTAGGAAGAGGTGAACCGCCCCCGCGACAGCTTGTCGACCAGCCGCACCACCGCCGAGCCGATCCGCCCCATGGCGGGGCCGCTGGTCGAGCTGAGGTCGTCACAGATCATCAGGCCGCGCATCAGGCAGAACGCGTGCATGCCCTCGCGGGAGGAGACCGGCTCGTAGACGGCGGGCAGCGGCCCCGCGCCCTCGCCGGTCGACAGGCGCGGCCACAGCAGGCGGCGCAGCCACCCGGGGGTGAGCCTGGCGCACAGGCCGTAGGCGGTGGACCGGTCGCGCATCCGCAGCAGGAGCAGCCCGCCCGGCCGCAGGCCGTTCAGCAGGCGGTCGAGGACCAGTTCGGCGTGCTGGATGCGCTCGACGAGAAAGGTCACCTGGACGGCGTCGAACGAGCGCGGCGTGACGGGCACCGAGCGCAGGTCGCCGAGCGTCCAGGCGTCCAGGTCGGTACGGCCCGCCATCAGGGCCCTGACGGCAGGCAGGTCCTCGTCGACGCCGAGGGCCCTGGTGTCGATCCCGTCGAGGGCGAGAGGCGAGTCGTGGGCGCACCCAGCGACGAGCAGGTCGAGCCTGCGCCCCAGTTGCTCGGTCCACTGCTCGCGGATCCGCTGCTCGAAGAGGTCGCCCCTGGCGACCGACTGCACGTCAGCCATGTCACCCAGAGTAATCACACAAACGCGATCTGTTGGGTATTTCCTTCGCGATCCTGTGGGGTACTCGCGGGCGAGTCTCGGTTGACGTCAGGGGCTGCTCCGGCGGGCGCGGTGCCGTCCTCGTGGACTCTAGCCCGCGCTCGCCCGCCGTCGTGCCGGGTTCGGGAGGAGCGGGGTTCGGGCTGGTCTCCGGGCGGCGGGCAACCCGGGGTGAGGGCGGGTCGCTCCGGCATCCCCTGGGAGGCCGAGGCTCCGGCATCCCCCTGGGAGAGCGAGGGGAGGGCCGGGGGGCGGCGTCGCGGGCATGTGGTGGCGCCGGTGGAAGTAG
This sequence comes from Nonomuraea sp. NPDC003727, assembly GCF_053586935.1. Classification (NCBI taxonomy): domain Bacteria; kingdom Bacillati; phylum Actinomycetota; class Actinomycetes; order Streptosporangiales; family Streptosporangiaceae; genus Nonomuraea; species Nonomuraea sp. NPDC003727. The sequence continues at coordinate 306,913 of NZ_JBSFNE010000003.1, read as the reverse complement.
TCTGGTCGGACAAGACCCCCGCGACCCCACCCGGCCGGGGGTAGTCGTGTTGCCGTCGTGGGGCTTGAGGGCGTATCTGATGAGTCTTTCCGGACTGCTTGACCTTGTCTCCGCCGACCCGAAGTTGACCGCCGCCCTCAAGCAGGGCGGCGACGCCGCGTTGATCGCGCCTGCCGCGCTGCGGCCCTTCGCCGTGGCCGCGCTCGCCGAGCACGACCGGCGTACGGTGCTGGCCGTCACCGCGACGGGCCGCGAGGCCGAGGACCTGGCGGCGGCGCTGACCAGCCTCATCGAACCGGGCGCCGTGGCGGTCTTCCCCACGTGGGAGACGCTGCCGCACGAGCGCCTGTCGCCGCGCAGTGACACGGTGGGCCAGCGGCTGGCCGTCCTGCGCAGGCTCGCGCACCCGGTGAAGGGCGACGCGACGGCGGGCCCGCTGTCGGTGATCGTCGCGCCGGTCCGGGCGCTGCTGCAGCCGATCGTGAAGGGCCTGGGCGACCTGGAGCCGATCCGTCTCAAGGCCGGCGACGACGCCGAGCTCGACGACGTGGTGGCGCGCCTCATCCAGAACGGCTACTCCCGGGTCGACATGGTCGAGAAGCGCGGCGAGGTGGCCGTGCGCGGCGGACTGCTCGACGTGTTCCCGCCGACCGAGGAGCACCCGCTGCGCCTGGAGTTCTGGGGCGACACGGTCGAGGAGATCCGCTGGTTCAAGGTCGCCGACCAGCGCTCGCTCGAGGTGGCGGGCGACGGCCTGTTCGCGCCGCCGTGCCGCGAGCTGCTGCTGACCGACGAGGTGCGGGCGAGGGCGGCCGAGCTGGCCGGCGAGCACCCGTCGCTGGCCGAGGTGCTCGACCAGCTCGCCGAGGGCATGCCGGTGGAGGGCATGGAGGCGTTCGCGCCGGCCCTGGCGGGGGAGATGGACCTGCTGATCGACCACCTGCCCGCGAAGGCGGCGGTGTTCGTATGCGATCCGGAGCGGATCAGGGGCAGGGCGGAGGAACTGGTCAGGACGAGCCAGGAGTTCCTCGAGGCGTCGTGGATCAACGCGGCGGCCGGCGGCGAGGCGCCGATCGACCTCGACGCGGCGGCCTTCCGCACCCTGGAGGAGGTCCGCGACCAGGCCGACTCACTCGGCCTGCCGTGGTGGACGATGGCGCCCTTCGGCGAGGGCGTCGAGCTCGAGGCCCAGGACAGCGAGTCCTACCGGGGCGACACCCAGAAGGCGCTGGCCGACATCAAGGGCTGGCTGGGCGAGGACAAGGCGGTCGTGCTGCTCAGCGAGGGCATGGGGCCGGCCGAGCGGATGGTCGAACTGCTCAAGGGCGTGGACGTGCCCGCCCGCCTGTCGAGGTATCTCGACAGCACACCGGAGCCGAAGGTGGTGCACGTCTCGACCGGGCGCATCGAGCACGGCTTCGTGACGCCGGGGCTGGCCGTACTCACGCATCTGGACCTGGTCGGGCAGAAGGCGAGCACCAAGGACATGCGCCGCCTGCCCAGCAGGCGGCGGAACATGGTCGACCCGCTGCAGCTCAAGGTCGGCGACCACGTGGTGCACGAGCAGCACGGCGTGGGCCGCTACGTGGAGATGGTGCAGCGGACCGTGCAGGGCGCCACCCGCGAGTACCTCGTCATCGAGTACGCCAAGGGCGACCGCCTCTACGTGCCGACCGACCAGCTCGACGAGGTGACGCGCTACGTCGGCGGCGAGGCGCCCACGCTCAACAGGATGGGCGGCGCCGACTGGGCCAAGGCCAAGTCGAGGGCGAAGAAGGCGGTCAAGGAGATCGCAGGCGAGCTGATCCGCCTCTACAGCGCGCGCATGGCCAGCCCAGGCCACCCCTTCGCGCCGGACTCGCCGTGGCAGCGGGAGATGGAGGACGCCTTCCCCTACGCCGAGACCGGCGACCAGCTGGAGGCCATCGACGAGGTCAAGCGCGACATGGAGCGGCCCGTCCCGATGGACCGGCTGGTCTGCGGCGACGTCGGCTACGGCAAGACCGAGATCGCGGTGCGGGCGGCCTTCAAGGCGGTGCAGGACGGCAAGCAGGTCGCGGTGCTGGTGCCGACGACGCTCCTGGTGCAGCAGCACCTGTCGACGTTCAGCGAGCGCTTCTCCAGCTTCCCCGTCACGGTGAAGCCGGTCTCCCGCTTCCAGACCGACGGCGAGGTGAAGCAGACCCTCGAAGGGCTCAAGGGCGGCCAGGTCGACCTGGTGATCGGCACGCACCGGCTGCTCAGCCCCGAGGTGCGTTTCAAGGACCTGGGGCTGATCATCATCGACGAGGAGCAGCGCTTCGGCGTCGAGCACAAGGAGGCCATGAAGCACCTGCGCACCCAGGTCGACGTGCTGGCGATGTCGGCCACGCCGATCCCGCGCACGCTGGAGATGGGGCTGACCGGCATCAGGGAGATGTCGACGATCCTGACCCCGCCGGAGGAGCGGCACCCGATCCTGACCTTCGTCGGGCCGTACGACGAGAAGCAGATCGCGGCCGCCGTCAGGCGCGAGCTGATGCGCGACGGCCAGGTCTTCTTCGTCCACAACCGGGTCGCCTCGATCAACAGGGTCTCGGCCAGGCTGAAGGAGCTGGTCCCCGAGGCGCGCATCGCGGTCGCGCACGGCCAGATGAACGAGCACCAGCTCGAGAAGATCATGGTCGGTTTCTGGGAGCGCGAGTACGACGTGCTGGTCTCCACGACGATCGTGGAGTCCGGCCTGGACGTGCCCAACGCCAACACGCTGATCGTCGACCGGGCCGACAACTACGGTCTGTCGCAGCTCCACCAGCTGCGCGGCCGGGTCGGCCGGGGCCGCGAGCGCGGCTACGCCTACTTCCTGTACCCGCCGGAGAAGCCGCTCACCGAGACCGCGCACGAGCGCCTGGCCACCATCGCCCAGCACACCGAGATGGGCGCGGGCATGTACGTCGCGATGAAGGACCTGGAGATCCGCGGCGCCGGCAACGTGCTCGGCGCCGAGCAGTCGGGATTCATCGCCGGCGTCGGCTTCGACCTGTACGTCCGGCTGATGGCGGAGGCCGTCAAGGAGCAGAAGGCCAAGCTCTCGGGCGTCGAGGTCGAGGAGGAGCACCAGGACGTCAAGGTCGAGCTGCCGATCAACGCGCACATCCCGCACGACTACGTCACCTCGGAGCGGCTGCGCCTGGAGGCGTACAAGCGGATCGCCGCCATCACCGCCGAGACCCACATCGACGAGGTGCGCGCCGAGCTCACCGACCGGTACGGCAAGCCGCCCGTCGAGGTGGACAACCTCATGGAGGTGGCGCGCTTCCGGCTCAAGGCCCGCAAGGCGGGGCTGACCGACGTGACGCTCCAGGGCCAGAACATCAAGTTCGGCCCCGTCGTGTTGAAGGATTCGCAGCAGGTCAGGCTGGACCGGCTGTACAAGAAGGCCATCTACAAGCAGGCGGCCGAGACGCTGCTCGTGCCCGCGCCGAAGACCAAGCCGCTGGGCGGGGTGCCGCTGCGAGACCTCGAGCTGCTGAAATGGTGCTCGGACCTGGTCGAAGTCATGTTCCTCGAACCGGCGAGGGTAAAGTAACCGACGAAACGCGCTCGGGCAGCGTGATCGATCGCGAAGGGATCAAAGTGAAGTCGATTCGAGTGGCCGTCGCCGTGGCCGCGCTGGGTGTCGCGGTGACCGCCTGTTCGTCGCCCGTTCAGGCCGGGGCCGCGGCCATCGTCGGCAACGAGCGCATCTCGGCCGACGCTCTGAACACGAACGTCAAGCAGCTCGAAGCGGCGCTGGCCAAGGCCAAGATCCCGCAGTCGCAGATGCAGCTGCCGGTCACGCAGTACGCGCTGCTGCAGATGGTCAACGTCGCGCAGTTCAGGCAGCTGGCCGCCAAGGCGGGCGCCAAGGTCACCGACGGCGAGATCGACCAGCTCATCGCCCGTTCGGGCGGGCTGCCCGCGGTCGAGCAGCAGACGCTGGCCCAAGGCGTGCCGCCGGCCTACACCCGCGAGTGGATCGGCACCTCGATCGCCATCTCCAAGCTGATGCAGCAGTACGGCGGCGGCACCGACCAGGCCGCCCAGCAGCGCGGCCAGCAGAGGCTGATCAAGGAAGCCGCCGCCATCAAGATCACCTACAGTCCTCGCTACGGCACCTTCGACCCCACCAAGGGCTTCGTCGACTCCGGCCGTTTCGGCAAGCTGTCCGCCCAGGGCTGAGATGCCGCTCGTCGTCGTCACCACCTCCCCGCGGGTCGCGCCCGGCCTGCTCAGCCGCCAGGCGTGGCAGGCGCTGGCCTCGGGGCGGGTGCTGACCGCCTCGGAGGACCACCCGCAGCTGCCGTACCTGGCGGAGGCGGGCATCGAGGTGGAGGTGGTCGTACCTGACCACGCCGCCCTGGTACGGCAGGCCGTCGACGCCACGGTGGTCTGGCTCGCCACCGACGACGAGCACTTCATGCGCGCGGTCGGCCACGCCGCTCTCGCGCTCGACGAGCCGCCGGTGATCGAGGTCGTGCCCGGCTCCTACGACCTGCCGGGCGCCCGCGTCCTCGACCTGGTCGCGGTGATGGACCGGCTGCGCGCCGAGTGCCCGTGGGACCGCAAGCAGACCCACGCCTCCCTCGTGCCCTACCTGATCGAGGAGGCCTACGAGGTCCAGGAGTCGGTCGAGAGGGGCGACTACGCCGAGCTGCGGGAGGAGCTCGGCGACGTGCTGCTGCAGGTCGCCTTCCACTCGCGGGTGGCCGAGGGCTTCGACATCGACGACGTGGCCGACGCGATCGTCACCAAGCTCGTGCGGCGCCACCCGCACGTGTTCGGCAGCGTCATCGTCGAGAGCGCCGACGAGGTCAACGCCAACTGGGAGGCCATCAAGGCCGCCGAGCGCGCGGGCAAGGAACTGTTCGACGGCGTGCCGATGGGCCAGCCCGCGCTGTCCCTCGCCGCGCAGCTGATCCGCAGGGCCGAGAGCACGGGCGTCCCGGAGAGCCTGGCCCACGCGGTCGGGCAGGGCGTGGCCAGGGAGCTGTTCGACCTGGTACGGCGGGCGCAGCAGGCGGGGCTCGACGCCGAGGCCGAGCTGCGCGCCGCGGCGCGGACCTACCGCGACCGGGTGGAGGCCTGGGAGTCCCGGTAGCGGACGTCACTCCCGAATGCCAGGATCGTCCGGCATGGGGGTATTAAGGCGACTGCATCCTGGTGAGCCGCCCGAGGTAGGCGGTTACCGTCTGGTCGGCGGCATCGGCGACGGCGGTCAGGGCTCGGTGTTCCTGGGGGAGGGACCCGACGGCCGCAGGGTCGCGGTGAAGATCCTGCACGCGCGGCTGCTGGGCGACCAGCACGCCAGGCGCAGGTTCCTGCAGGAGGGCGCGACCGCCGCGCGGGTGGCCGCCTTCTCGACCGCCAAGGTGATCGAGACGGGGCTGGCGCAGGGCTGGCCGTACATCGTCAGCGAGTACGTCGAGGGCCCCTCGCTGCAGGAGCTGGTCGCGAAGGAGGGCCCGCGCGCCGACGGCGCGCTCGACCGGCTGGCCGTCGGGACGGCGGCCGCGCTCGCCGCCATCCACCGCGCGGGCATCGTGCACCGCGACTTCAAGCCCAGCAACGTGATCATCGGCCTCGACGGCCCCAGGGTGATCGACTTCGGCATCGCGAAGGCCGTGGACGCGGGCACCACCGCCTCCAGCGTGGTCGGCACTCCCGGCTACATGTCGCCGGAGCAGATCGCCGGCCGGCCCGCCACCCCCGCCTCGGACATGTTCGCGTGGGCGACGACGATGGCCTACGCCGCCACGGGCCGGGCGCTGTTCGCGGGGGAGTCGATTCCCGCGGTGATGCACCGCATCCTCACGGCGCAGCCCGACCTGCGGGGCATCGGCGAGCCGCTGCGCTCGCTGCTGGCCGCCTGCCTGGCCAAGGAGCCGGACTCGCGGCCGTCGGCCGACGAGGTGCTGCACGCCCTCCTGGACGGCACCACGACCGGCGGCACCGCACCCGGCAACGCGAGGCCTTCGCGGGCGTCCTCGCGCGATTCCTCGCGTGCGTCCTCGCCCAGGGCGCGCCGCGCGGCCCCGGTACGGCGCCGCCCGCTCGCCGTGGGCGCCGTGGGCGCGGTGCTGATGACCGGGCTGGCGGCCGGCCTGGTCTGGCAGGGCGGCACCACGGCCCCGAGCACGGGCGGAGGCGCCGTCGCGGCCGCGTCACCCGCCCCGGCCTTCGGCAGGCGGATCGGCGCGGCGTTCGGGAGGGGAACGGTGAACGCCCTGGCCGTCGGCCGGCTCAACGGGTCGGCCGTCGTGGCGGCGGCCGAGGCAGGAACCGGCGAGCTGAGCGTGTGGGACCCGGTCAAGGGCGGCCTGGTGGCCCGGGCGCCGCGGCAGCGCGCCCGCGGGCTCGGCTCGCTCACCTTCGCCGACGTGGGCGGGCGGCAGGCGCTGGTGTGGGCGGCCGACGACGGCGCGGTGCGCTGGTGGTACCCGGGCAGCTCGGTTCCCGTGAAGGCGATCCCCGTCTGCGAGGGGCGCCCCCATCTGGCGGTCGTCCAGCGGCCGGAGGGCGCCGCGGCGGTCGCCGGCTGCGCGGAGGGCCGCATCCAGGCATGGGACCTGGCGACCGGCGGCAGGACGGGCACGTTCCTGCTCGACGGCCGCGGGACCGGCAGCCTGTCGTCGGCGGGGGACGGCGAGAGCGTCTTCGTCGGCGGCTCCGACGGCCGGGTCAAGAGGTGGCGGCCGTGGGCCGGCACGCCAGGGCCCGAGACGATGCCATGGAAGGGCGCCGTCGCGGTCCACGCCGCCGTCCCTGCCGCGGGCCGGCGGGTGCTGGCCGTCCAGGGGCGCGGGCAGGTGCAGGTCGTCGGCTCCGACGGCGGTCAGGAGACCTGCCGCGTCGGCTCCGCCCCGCCCTTCCTCGCCGCCAGCGGGAACCTGCTGGTCGGAGCGGGCGACGGCGTGCGCGTGTGGGACCTGGCGACCTGCCGGCCGTACGCCACCGTGATCGCCGCCGGCAAGGTGGGCGCCGTCGCCACGGGGGTGGTCGGCGGCGCGCCCGTCGTGGTCGCGGGCGTCGCCGGCAGGGGCGTGGCCATGTGGAGCCTCGATGGCGTACCGGCTGGTAGAGGTCGATAGGCTTTCATGGCAAACCGTCCTTCGACTCTAGGAGCGCCTGACGTGGCTTCCATCGAGGCCGTTTCCGCCCGCGAGATCCTCGATTCCCGGGGCAACCCGACGGTCGAGGTCGAGGTCCTCCTCGACGACAACAGCACAGGCCGCGCAGCGGTCCCCAGCGGGGCGTCCACCGGCGCTTTCGAGGCCGTGGAGCTCCGCGACGGCGACGAGCGCTACGGCGGCAAGGGCGTCGAGAGGGCCGTGCTCGGTGTCACCGACGAGATCGCTGACGAGATCCTGGGCATCGACGCCGACGAGCAGCGCATCATCGACCAGGTCATGATCGACCTGGACGGCACGCCCAACAAGGGCAAGCTCGGCGCCAACGCCATCCTCGGCGTGTCGCTGGCCGTGGCCAAGGCCGCGGCCGACAGCGCCGACCTGCCGCTGTTCCGCTACATCGGCGGACCCAACGCGCACGTGCTGCCCGTGCCGATGATGAACATCCTGAACGGCGGCGCCCACGCCGACACCAACGTCGACATCCAGGAGTTCATGATCGCCCCGATCGGGGCCGAGACGTTCCGCGAGGCGCTCCGCGTCGGCACCGAGGTCTACCACGCGCTCAAGGGCGTGCTGAAGGAGAAGGGCTACGCCACGGGCCTGGGCGACGAAGGCGGCTTCGCGCCCAACCTGCCGTCCAACCGCGACGCGCTCGACCTGATCCTGGTCGCCATCGAGCGCGCCGGCTACCGGCCGGGTGAAGACGTCGCGCTGGCGCTCGACGTGGCCGCCTCCGAGTTCCACAAGGACGGCGTCTACACCATCGACGGCAAGGGCCACTCGGCCGACGAGCTGATCGCCTTCTACGCCGACCTGGTCGAGTCCTACCCGCTGGTCTCCATCGAGGACCCGCTGGACGAGAGCGACTGGGAAGGCTGGAACAAGATCACCAAGGCGCTCGGCGACAAGGTCCAGCTCGTCGGCGACGACCTGTTCGTGACCAACCCCGAGCGGCTGGCCCGCGGCATCGCCGAGGGCACCGCCAACGCGCTGCTGGTCAAGGTCAACCAGATCGGCACGCTGACCGAGACGCTCGACGCGGTCGACCTGGCCCACCGCAACGGCTACCGCTGCATGATGAGCCACCGTTCGGGCGAGACCGAGGACACCACGATCGCCGACCTCGCCGTGGCGACCAACTGCGGCCAGATCAAGACGGGCGCCCCCGCGCGCTCCGACCGGGTCGCCAAGTACAACCAGCTGCTCCGCATCGAGGAAATCCTGGACGACGCCGCGCGTTACGCGGGTCGCGCGGCTTTCCCGCGGTTCCGGCGCTAGTTTCTACTACGGCCCTGCGTCAGGCCTCGGGCGCCTCCTCGAAACCGGCCGCGGGGTCGCCCGCGCGCCGGGCCCCGTGGCTCGCCGAGCCCGGCCGGCCGGCCGCTCGACGAGCGGGGAACACCCCGTGGCCTGGCCACCTGGTGACCGGAGCGAGCGGGAACGTCCCGCGTGGTCCGGCCACCTGGCGGCTGGGATGAGTGGCAACGCCTTGGACGGTCCGGACACCTGGTGACCCGGACGAGTGGTCCGGACACCTCGTGTCCGGGCGCCCGCCCGGACACCGACCATCCGCCGGCCCGGTCCCACCGGTCTGCGACCGGCCCGGTATCACGGCCGGGCAGCCGGACCGGTAGTGGCCGGTCGAGCCGCCGTACCGGGACCATCCGGCCTACGGTGGGAACACCGGCTGAGCGGCCGACCCCGGCGAACGGCGGGGAGGCGTGTGGCTGTCGGACGGTCCGGACCTCCTCCGGCGGTCCGGGGGTGCTTGGGCGTGCTGGGCGGTCTGTGCGGCTGCCGGGCGGTACGGCGTGCCGGGTGGTCCGGGTGGCTGTCGGGCGGTCCGTCGAGCGTCCTGGGGGCGGACTGGAGCGGGCGCGCTGCCGGGCCCCGGTGGCCGAGGGCCCGCCGCCCCGATCGCAGGGGAGGCGGTCACGGCCGGGGGTAGGGGCAGCGGAACGAGGCGGAGGGAGCACAGGTGGCGAAGCGACCGCAGTTGACGGGACGGGCCGCGATCCTCGCGGTGGTGGTGTGCGCGATCGCCATGAGCCTGGCCTATCCCGTGCGCGAATACGTCGCCCAGCGTCGCGCGATCGCCGAGCTGGAGGCCGAGAAGGCCAAGGAGCAGGAGGAGCAGCGCCTGCTGGCCGAGCGCCAGCGGCAGCTGCAGGACCCCAACTACATCAAGCGCGAGGCCAGGCGCAGGCTCCACTACTGCGGCGCGGGCGAGAAGTGCTTCATGGTCGCCGACAACAAGCCGAAGCAGGCCAAGTCGGGCGCCCGGCAGCAGCTCGCCATGACGCCGCCCTGGTACCAGACGCTGTGGGAGTCGGTCGAGGCGGCCGACACGGGCAAGGGCGTCAAGGCCCCCGCGTCGGCCACGGCCGAGGAGAAGAAGGACGATGGAAAGCCATGACATCGAGGCGGTCGAGCGGCAGCTCGGCCGTCCGCCGCGGGGCCTGCGCAGGGTCGCGCACCGCTGCCCCTGCGGCAACCCCGACGTGGTCGAGACCGCGCCGCGGCTGCCCGACGGCACGCCGTTCCCCACGCTCTACTACCTGACGTGCCCGAAGGCCGCCTCGGCGATCGGCACCCTCGAGGGCTCGGGGCTGATGAAGGAGATGCAGGCCAGGCTCGCCGACGACGAGGAGCTGGCCGCCGCCTACCGGGCCGCCCACGACGACTACGTGGCCGGGCGTGACAAGGCCGCGGCCGAGGAGGGCATGGAGCCGCTGCCGCGCGACATGCAGAGCACGGGCGGCATGCCGTACCGGGTGAAGTGCCTGCACGCGCTGGTCGCGCACGAGCTGGCGGTGCCGGGCGGCAACCCGTTCGGCGCGGAGGCGCTGGAGCGGCTGCCGGAGTGGTGGGCGGGCGGTCCCTGCGTGCGGGTGGAGGACGAACAGTGACCAGGGTGGCGGCCGTCGACTGCGGCACGAACTCCGTCCGCCTGCTGATCGCCGACATCCGGTGCGGCGAGCTCCACGAGATCGAGCGGCGCATGGAGATCGTCAGGCTCGGCCAGGACGTCGACCGGACGGGACGGCTCGCGCCCGAGGCGCTCCAGCGGACCTTCGCCGCCATGCGCCACTACCGCAAGCTGATCGACCAGCACGGCGCGACCGGCACGAGGGTCGTGGCGACGAGCGCGACGCGCGACGCCGACAACCGGCAGGAGTTCGTCGACGGGGTGCGGGAGATCTTCGGCGTGGCGCCCGAGGTGGTCTCGGGTGGGGAGGAGGCCGAGCTCTCCTTCACCGGCGCCACCCACGGGCTGCTTCACCTGTCGCTGGAGACCGGTGTGCCCGAGGGGCCGCTGCCGCCGTACCTGGTGGTCGACATCGGTGGCGGCTCCACCGAGTTCGTCGTGGGCACCGACCACGCGCAGGGGGCGCTGTCGGTCGACATCGGCTGCGTACGGCTGACCGAGCGCCACCTGCGGGAGGCGGGCGACCCGCCCTCGGCGGAGGCGCTCGAGCGGGTGGTCGCCGACATCGAGGCCGCGCTCGACCGGGTCGAGGCGGAGGTCCCGGTACGGCAGGCGCGCACGCTCGTGGGCCTGGCGGGTTCGGTCACGACGGTCGCCGGCATCGCGCTCGACCTTCCCGCCTACGATCCGGAGCGGATTCATCACGCGATTATCTCGGCCGAAGAGGTTCATGAGGTGACGCGTCGGCTTCTCGCCATGACGCATGGTGAGCGGGCCGCGGTTCCTGTGATGCATCCAGGACGCGTCGACGTCATTGGCGTGGGGGCGTTGATTCTGGACCGTATCGTGCGACGTTTCGGGTTTGCGCAGGTCGTCGTGAGCGAACACGACATTCTGGACGGAATCGCCTGGTCCATCGCCTGAAATTTTCTGGATTTTCGGACATTCACCCCCTTTGGGGCCTGTTGAGAGTGCATTCTGTTCTGTGATTAGGTAAAGGAGCTTTACGGGGGCTTTGCCATATGGTTCGGCACGGGGTGTGCCGGCGTGGCGACCGTTCCCGAGCGCACCTTTTCCCTCACGGAATGGAGCACTCTCACATGAAGTCCTCAGGACTGGCTCGCAGAGTGGCCGCCTTCGGCGCCACGACTGCGGTGCTGGCCGCCATGGTCACGGGGCTGGCCGCCGCCCCGGCTCAGGCGGCGACCACGGCCAAGGCCGGCACGCTGTCCACCGCTGCCGGTGCCACCAAGGCGAAGCCGCTCGCGATCTCGGTCACGACGCCCAAGGCGTCTGTCCGTGACTACGAGGGCGCCTGCCCGGTGAACGTCAAGTTCTCCGCGCAGATCAAGGTCAAGCTCAAGGGCTCGACCACGGTCGCGTGGCGCTGGCTGCACGGCAATGGGTCCAAGGGCAAGGTCCAGACCAAGAAGGTCGCGGGCAACGGGGTCAAGACGATCAACGTTGCGCAGGCCATCAAGTTCACGGACAACGTCAAGGGCTGGGAGGCCGTCGAGGTCCTCGGTCCGAAGCACGTGAAGTCGAAGAAGGTCTACTTCTCGGTCGCGTGCGGTGACAACGGCAACAACGACGGGGACGGCCTGCACGAGGCCGACTACGACAAGGTGTACGCCCGTGCGTGGGCCTCGCCGAGCACGTACGTGGGTTCGTGTACCCCCGGCGACAAGATCGACTTCACCGGTGTGATCAAGGTGGACCGCCCCCGCTGGGTGCACTACCGCTGGATCCTCAACGGTGACGTCGTCGACGGCGGCAAGGTCAAGGTCTGGGACACGCGGAAGGTCGGCTTCGGCTTCTCCCCGCGTTACAGCCACCGTGGCTGGGCGGTCCTCGAGACCCTCGGCCGTGGCGCGACCGAGTCGAACCGTGCCGGCTACAAGGTCTGGTGCAAGGATGACGGCGGCCACAACGAGACCAAGGTCTCGGTGGCCACTCCCACCACCGGCACCAACCACAACACCTGCGCGGTCGGCGCCAACGCCACCATCAACGCGACCGGCCGTGGCCGTGTCGAGTACGTGTGGTCGGTGAACGGCAAGGCCGTGGCCAGCGGCGACACCTACTTCGGTGGCGCCGGCAGCAAGACGGTCGGGCTTTCGGAGCAGGCGCTGAGCGGTGAGGCCACCAAGGGCGGCACCGTTTCGATCTCCATCGTGGGTCCGAACAACCGCGACTCGGCTTCGCAGTCCTACGCGGCCTGCCAGAAGCCCGAGCCGGCCGCGACCTCGGTGAAGGTCAGCGTCTCCGCTGTGCACGACCAGACCACCTGCAAGGACGGCAAGGGCTCGACGATCAACGCGACCGCGACCGTGACGGTCAACGGTGCCGCGAAGAACGTCGTCGTCCAGCTGTGGAGCGAGGTGGGCGGCTTCAGCAAGAACGTCACCCTCGACTTCGACAAGGCGGGCAGCCAGACCGTGTCCTTCAGCCTCCCGGCTGCGGGCACCAACGGCATCAACGCCAAGGCGACCCTCGCGGGTGTCGGGTCTGACAGCAGCCTGGCCACGTACGGCGACCACTGCCCTGCGCCGGCCAAGGCGGACGAGAAGGCTTCCACGGGTGCCTGATCGGCTGACTGAGACCGGGCGGCGCCTTCGCCGGCGCCGCCCGGTTTTTCTGTTGCCGGTATTACGCATTGCACAGTAGTGTGCATCGCGTGGATAGCACCCAGCTCCTCAAAGGCGTGCTCGACCTCGCCGTCCTGGCGGTCCTCCACGAACGCGACAGCTACGGCTACGACGTCGTCCGGAGGCTGCGAGAGGCCGGTCTGGAGGACGTGGGCGACGCGTCCGTCTACGGCACGCTGCGCCGCCTGTTCAAGTCGGGCGCGCTGACCTCGTACGTGGTGGCCTCCGACGAGGGGCCGCATCGCAAGTACTACGGCCTGAACGACGTCGGCCGGGCCCAGCTCGCCGCCTCGGCCGCGACCTGGACCTCCTTCGCCGCGACGATGGCCGACCTGCTCAAGGAGAGGCATCCCTGATGACACCCGAACAGTACGCGCAGGCCGTACGGGAGGCCCTCGCCGGCCATCCCAACAGCGAGGAACTGCTGGAGGACCTGGACGACCACCTGGCCGAGGTGGCGTCGGAGTCGGAGGTCTCGCTCGAGGAGCGCCTGGGGCCGCCCGAGGCGTACGCGGCGGAGCTGGCGGCCGCCTACGGCGGCAGGACCGGTGAGCGGCGCACGAAGTCCCGGCTGAGGCAGGCGGGCGCGGCGCTGGCCCGGCATCCGGCCCTCACACGGTTGAGCGGCTTCCTCCCCGAACTGCGGCCAGGGTGGTGGGTGCTGCGCGGTTACGTCCTGGCCATGCTGCTGATCTCGGTAGCGGACGAAGAGCAGCTCGTGCCCGACGCGTTGGGCGAGATCGCCCTGGTCGCCGCAGCCGTCTGGATCTCTGTCCTCCTCGGCAGGGCGCCGAGGAGCCGCTGGCCGCGGCTCACCTCGGCGCTCGCCTCGGGCATCGCCGCGCTGGGCCTGCTCGCCGGCGCCGTCCACGCCGACCAGATGCGGATGAGGCTCGAGAACCCGCCGATGGCCTACGAGGCGCCGATCCAGATGGACACCGTCTCCTCCTTCGGCGACGTCGTCAACATCAGGCCGTACGCGAAGGACGGCACGCCGCTGACCGACGTCTACCTCTACGACCAGGACGGCCGGCCGGTCACCACGAACTTCGAGGACTCCGGCTACGTCGTGGACCGCTCGTGCGGCGAGCCGGTGCTCAACCGCTACCCGCTGCCGCTGGTCGAGCCGGCCGTCGAGCCCGGCGTCGAGGACGGCTCGGTCCCCGCGCCCACCAGGGCGCCCGCCGCCTGTGCGAGGCCGTCCGAAGCGCCCGTGCCGATGGGCACCGCCACGCCCGCCCCCGTCCGGACGGACGAATCCGAGTAATCCGCCGGACGGCGCTGTCGCCCGCCGGAGGCCCACAGCGACGCGCCGGGCCGTTGCTGGGGGCGCCGGCGATGGGCGGGCCCTGCCGGCGGTTTACACCATCGGGCACTATCGGTGCCATGAGCTTCGTACCTCCCGGCACCGGCTGGCCCGATGATCCCGCGGCTCCCGACACCCCCGTGGCGCACTCGCCCGAGGGGGTGCGGGAGCTCGCGGCCGCCAGCCGTACCATCGCGGAGCTGACGGCCCGCCAGTCGGTCTGCAGGGCGTGCCCGCGCCTGGTGGCGTGGCGGGAGGAGGTCGCGCAGGTCAGGCGGCGCGCCTTCGCGGAGGAGACCTACTGGGGACGGCCGGTCGCGGGCTGGGGCGCGCGGGAGCCGCGCGTGCTGCTGGTCGGGCTCGCGCCCGCCGCCCACGGCGGCAACAGGACCGGGCGCATCTTCACCGGCGACCGCAGCGGCGACTGGCTGTTCGCCTCGCTGTACCGCACGGGGCTCGCCGTCCAGGAGACCAGCGTGCGCGCCGGCGACGGCCAGCGGCTCATCGACACCCGCATGGTCGCCGCCGTGCGCTGCGCGCCGCCCGCCAACAAGCCGCTGCCGGAGGAGAAGGCCGCCTGCTACCCCTGGCTCCAGCGCGAGCTCGCGCTCGTCGCCGGCAGCGTGCGCGTGGTGGTGGCGCTGGGCGGCTACGCCTGGCAGGCGGTCTGGCCCGCGCTCAAGGAGACCGGGTACGGCATGCCGCGCACCAGGCCGCCGTTCGGCCACGGCGTCGAGGTCCCCCTGTCGTACGGCGAGGCCGGCGTGACGTTGCTCGGCTGCTATCACCCCAGCCAGCAGAACACCTTCACCGGCAGGGTCACCGCCGCGATGCTCGACGGGATCTTCCGCCGCGCGGCGGAGATCGCCGGGCAGGTGCCCGAATGTGGGGAGGCTCACTAGGGAATCCCTTGGCCTCCTCCGCGGTTGCACGGTTATGCTTGTGAAAGATTTCACAAGGGTGAACTCGAGGATGGGACCTCAGGTGAACAAGCACATCCTGATCGTCGGCGGTGGCTACGTCGGCATGTACACCGCTCTGCGACTGCAGCGCAGGCTCGGCAAGGAGCTGCGCGACGGCCGCGTGCACATCACCGTCATCGACCCCAACTCCTACATGACCTACCAGCCCTTCCTGCCGGAGGCCGCCGCGGGCAACCTGTCGCCGCGGCACGTCGTGGCCCCGCTGCGTCGCGTGCTGCCGAAGGTCGAGATCCTCAACGGCGTGGTCACCAAGGTCAACCACGCGGGCAGGACGGTCACCTTCGCCCCCGGCGAGGGCGAGGCGAGGGACATCTCCTACGACGTCCTCGTGATGGCCGCGGGCTCGATCTCGAGGACCCTCCCCATTCCCGGCCTGACCGACATCGGCATCGGCTTCAAGACCGTCGGCGAGGCCATCGCCCTGCGCAACAGGGTCCTGCACCAGCTCGACGTGGCCGAGTCGACCGAGGACCCCGAGGTGCGCGAGCGGGCGCTGACCTTCGTGGTCGTCGGCGCCGGGTTCGCGGGCGTCGAGGCGCTGGCCGAGCTCGAGGACATGGCCAAGGACTCCACCCGCTACTACCGCAACATCAAGCCCTCGGACGTGCGCTGGGTGCTCGTCGAGGCGACCAACAGGGTCCTGCCCGAGGTCGGCCCCGAGATGGGCAAGTGGACGCTGGAGCAGCTGCGCGAGCGCGGCATCGAGGTCAAGCTGGAGACGCGCCTCGAGTCGGCCACCGGCGGCCACGTGGTGCTGTCGGACGGCACCGAGTTCGACGCCGAGACCCTCGTCTGGACGGCGGGCGTCAAGCCCAGCCCCATCGTGACCGAGGGCGACCTACCGATCGACGAGCGCGGCAGGATCAAGACCACCACCAAGCTGACCATCGCCGGCACGAAGGACGCCTACGCCGCCGGTGACGCGGCGGGCGTGCCCGACGTCACCAACCCCGGCCAGTTCTGCGCGCCCAACGCCCAGCACGCCGTACGGCAGGCGAAGGTGCTCGCCGACAACATCATCCACGCGCTCCGCGGCGAGCAACTGGTCGAATACCGCCACAAGTATGTCGGATCGGTCGCCGGGCTGGGGCTCCACCAGGGCGTCGCGAACGTCTACGGCATCAAGCTTCGCGGATTGGCTGCATGGTTCATGCACCGCACCTACCATCTGTCCCGGGTACCGACGCTGAACCGCAAGGTGCGCGTCGTCGCGGACTGGACGCTTGCGCTGTTCTTCAAGCGGGAGACGGTGTCTCTCGGCGAGATGGAGCACCCGCGCGACGGTTTCAGGGCGGCGGTCGCGAGCAACCGCCGCCGATAACGCTTCGGAACCCTCCTTCCCGCACGATGAGAAGGGGGAGATCCAGGGGTGGGGCTCTCTGCGGTGACCGTGCTCGGCGTCGACCGGCCAGGCGTGATAGCCGAGGTGACAGGATCGCTGGCCGAGTGCGGCGTCAACATCCAGGACTCGACCATGACGCTGCTCGGCGGGCACGTCGCGATGATGCTCCTCGTCGCGGGCGAGCTGTCGGCCGAGCAGTTGCGTGAGCGGGTGCGCATCCCCGAGGTCGTGGTCAGCGCGGCGGCCGTCGACGCGAGCCGTCACTTCAGCTGTCCGGGCGCCGGCCTGGAGTACGTGCTCACGCTGCACGGCCCGGACAAGCCGGGGATCATCTCGGCCGTCGCCGGGGTGCTGGCCTCGGTCGGCGGCAACATCACCGGGATGAGCACCCGGCTGAGCGGGCGCCTCTACGTGCTCATCGCCGACGTCGCCCTGCCGGCCGCGGTCGACGTGGCCGATCTCATGCGCAAGCTGGCGGCGGTCGGCGCGAACCTCGGCTCCGAGATCACCTTCCGTCCGGGCGAACCGGACCTGCTGTGAGCGGAGTTCCGCGCGAGGTCGTGCGCGCCCCCCACGCGGTGCTGTCCGCCTCGGCCGAGATCGTGGACCCGACCGATCCCTTCGTCGTCTCCGCCGCCGACGACCTGCTGGCGACGCTGCGCGCGATCGGCAAGCCGTCCGGGCTGTCGGCTCCCCAGATCGGGCTGAGCTGGCGGCTGATCGCGGTGAACGCGAGCCTGCACCCACGCAGCAGGTCGAGCGCAGGCGCGGTCACGCTGGTCAACCCCCGCCTGGCGGAGGCGGCCGGCTGGCGCCACGGCAGGGAGGGCTGCTTCTCGGTGCCGGGACTGCTCGGCGAGGTGCCCCGCGCCACGAGGATCACGGTGTCCGGCGAGCTGCCCAGAACGGGCGAGTCCGTGACGATCGAGGCGGACGCCTTCGAAGCACGCTGCATCCAGCATCAACTGGACCATCTGGACGGTGTGCTCTTCCTGGACAGAGTGTCCGGAGCGCGGGCACTTCACCACAGATCTCACTCTTGTTACGCCTGATACAAAGTTGTGCTCCTCGTGAGCATGGTCCGTTTCGTATGATTGCGGCGCCCCCGTGGCCCAATGGCAGAGGCAAACCCCTTAAAAGGGTTGACGTGCGGGTTCGAATCCCGCCGGGGGCACCGCTTATTTATATCGAATTTATGGCTCTGACCAGGCGTTTCTCCTTGACGTCCGGACCTGCTGTCAGGGGCCCGCGACGCTGCGTGTCCGCCGGGCATCCCGGTGATCGGCGGGTCCGGCGAAGGGCTTGACAGCGGTCCTTTCCTCTGGTCGGTTCGGGTCCCTTTATGCGGGCGGCTGAAAACGGTTTTCCGGCCCGGTTAAACCGAGGTGAACACCTCTTACCGGAAGGCCACGCTTAGTGACGGCAATAGGTGGGCGGATGCGTTCCGCCGCCTCCAAAAACAGGACAAAACGGGCAAATAACGCCGACCTGGGATCCGGGGTGTTCGTCGAGGGTCGCGGCGTCCGGGAACCGGCGGGAGGCCTCGTTCGTTGGGCACGCTGCAGAAGTCTCGAAAGTACATAGATCCCGGCGTGACTTGGCCAGTGTGACGCCCTGTCCCATATTCTGATCACGTTGGTCGCAGCGTGGAGGCAGCGATGGAGAGTAAGAACCCCGTTTTCAGCCGGTCGCCGTACACCCACCAGCAGCAAGGGTGGACCCCGAGCCCCGAGCACCTGCAGGGGATGTACGACAGCCCGGCCTACGCCCCGCCCACCGCGCCGGCCGTCAGGACGATGACCATCGACGACGTCGTGGTCCGCGGATTCATGACGCTCGGCACGCTCGTCGTGGCCGGCGCCGCCGCGTGGTACTTCGAGGTGGGCATGGGCGTGGCCGCGGTCTCCGCCCTCATCGGTGTGGTCCTCGGCCTCATCGCCTCGTTCAAGCAGAGCACCAGTCCGGCGCTCATCCTGGGCTACGCCCTGTTCTACGGCGTCTTCGTCGGCGCCCTGAGCCGCATGTACGAGTCGTTCTTCAACGGCATCGTGCTCCAGGCGGTGATCGGCACGGCGCTCGCCTTCGCGGCCGTCCTGACCGTCTACTCCCTGCGGATCGTCAGGGTCACGCCGAAGTTCACCAAGTTCGTGGTGGCCGCCGCGATCGGCGCGCTCGCCCTGGTCCTGGTCAACCTCATCGCCGGCTTCTTCGTCGACGGTGGCCTCGGCCTGCGGACCGACAGCCCGCTCGGCTGGATCTTCAGCGCCGCGATGATCCTGCTCGGCACCTTCTTCCTGCTGCTCGACTTCGACGAGATCGAGCGCGCGGTGAAGGTGGGCGCTCCGGAGAAGTTCGCGTGGCAGTGCGCGTTCGGGCTCACGCTGAGCCTGGTCTGGATCTACCTCGAGGTGCTGCGATTCATCAGCTACTTCTCGGGCGACGACTGATCGTCGACCCACGAGACCCCGCTGGTCCACCAGCGGGGTCTTTTCTTTGCGCCACCAGTGATCTACCCGGCGTGACAAAACGCTGGCCGCCGAGGGGTTGCCATTCGCGGTGAGGTGTTGCAGTGTCGAGCAAAGGACCAATCCGTGGAGGTGCCCATGTCCTTGAACCACTCACCGGAGATGCAGACGAAGCTGATCGCGAGGGTCCCTGCCATTACGGGACGCGAACTCCCAGAGTGGTTCCAAGCCATTGACAACGGTCCATCGTTCCTCAGATGCGACGAGCGAGCTCATTGGCTCGCCGAGGAACACGGGCTCACTCACGGCTACGCCGCAGCCATCGTCCTCGAGCACGAGCGGCACCGCCGTAACCGGATGGGGTTCATCTAAAACCCCACACGCCCCGACGCGCCCGTGCCGTGGAAACGGCCCGGGCGCGCATCATGGGTGAATGGATCTCGACAAGGCGCGCGACTTCCTGGCGCGCAACCATCACGCCGTCCTGCTCACCCACCACGCCGACGGGCGGTCCCAGATGTCGCCGGTGCTGGTCGGCGTCGACGAGGACGGCTACGCGGTCGTCAGCACCCGGGAGGGCGCGGCCAAGACCCGCAACGTGCGCAGGGACCCCCGGGTGGCCATCTGCGCGTTCACCGACGCCTTCTTCGGCGAGTGGATCCAGGTCGAGGGCACGGCCGAGGTCGTCTCGCTGCCCGCGGCCATGGACCACCTGATCGCCTACTACCGGGGCGTCGCCGGGGAGCACGCCGACTGGGCCGAGTACCGCGCGGCCATGGAGAGGGAACGCCGCGTGGTGCTGCGGATCGCGCTCAACCGGGCCGGCCCCGACCACCACGCCTGAGCAGGTACTCCCTGCCGTCGTCGGTGTACTCGCCCGGCCAGCCCACGGCCCACAGGTCCTTCGTGCCGGGAATCGCGGCCACGGCCGTGACCGTGCCGCGGCCGGCGCGCTCGGCGGTCCAGCCCCTGCCGTCGAAGCGCAGGAAGACGGGGACGTCCGGCCGGTCGCGATCCCGTGCCGCGACCCACACGTCGTCGGGGCCGAACGCGGTGACGCCGGTCAGCTCGGCGTTCATCGGCGGCAGGGCCACCTGCTTCCAGGAGCGCCCGTCCCAGTGGAGGGCCAGGGGAAGGGCCGGAGAGTCGGTCTCGGCCAGCACACCGGAGACCCACTCACCACAGGGGCGGCCGGGGATCCGCTCCGCCTGGGCATTCTCGACGATCTTCCCCACGGCCCACACGTCCGTCGGGGTGATCTGCACGACGGAGGTCAGCGTGCCGCCGGGGACGAGCGGCACGCGCATGGCCTCCCACTGCCCGTATCCTTCGCGGCCGGCCTTCCTGCTGTGCACGACCAGCGGGGTGACCTCCGCGCAGTCGCGGTGGGGTGCCGCGCCCACGATCC
This sequence comes from Nonomuraea sp. NPDC003727, assembly GCF_053586935.1. Lineage (NCBI taxonomy): Bacteria > Bacillati > Actinomycetota > Actinomycetes > Streptosporangiales > Streptosporangiaceae > Nonomuraea > Nonomuraea sp. NPDC003727. Next base: position 286,681 of record NZ_JBSFNE010000003.1, on the reverse strand, counting down.
AGGCGTGTCCCGATCCGGAGGTGACCGCGTCGAGCACGCCCTCGGGGCTGAACTGGAGACGGAAGCGGTCGTTCCTGCCGGTGACGATGAACGGCGCGCCATCCTCGCTCGCGCCGATCAGTACCGCCGTGTCGCCGTCCGTGGCGACGTCGTCGAAGGACTTGTCCTCGGAGATGCCGAACGGCCGCGTCCTGGTCCAGCGGCGCCCGTCCCAGTGGGCGACCGTGTCCCCCGCCGCGATCCAGAGATCGTCGGGGCCGCCGGCGTCGAGGCCGTCGTAGCCGCCGACAGCCGGCGTGCCGGGCAGTTTCGACCACGCGGTGCCGTTCCATCGCAGCACGACGGTGGAGCCGTCGCTGTCCTCGGCACCGTCCTCGTAGCCGAGCGCCCATGCCTGCCGTGGGCCCGTGGCCACCACGTCGACGAGCCCGGAAGTCGTCAGGAGCGGCAGCTTCTCGAACTCCTTCCACCGCGTGGAGAACGGCGGCGCCTGCGGCGTACGGCTCGGGCCGGGGGAGAGGGAGGGGGCCGGCGCCGCGCTCGCGGGCGTGGCCGGGCCCGCCGACGGGCGTCCGTGATCGCCGCCGCCCGAGCAGGCGGCGAGCAGCGACAGGCAGGCCACCGCGGCCGTCGCCCGGTATGCGATCGTCATCGGTCGGATCATGGCGCAAACCTCCTCAACGGCGCGCCGATTCCGCGAGATCCGCCCGGCCACCCGAGCGCCGTCGCCCCGCCCGGCCACGCGCGCCGGGTGACGCGTGTCCCCGGACGGACACCGGCCACGCGTGCTCGGTGACGCGTGTCCCCGGACGGAGGCCGGCCACGTGCCGAGGGTGGCGCGTGGCCGGGCTTGCCGTACGGGAGGGGTCAGGACAGGCGCTCGAGCACCATCGCCATGCCCTGGCCGCCGCCCACGCACATGGTCTCGAGGCCCAGGGTCTTGTCGTGGTGCTGCAGGCTGTTGATCAGCGTGGAGGTGATGCGGGCGCCCGTCATGCCGAACGGGTGCCCGACGGCGATGGCGCCGCCGTTGACGTTCAGCCGGCCGATGTCGATGCCGAGGTCGCGGTAGGACGGGATCACCTGCGCGGCGAACGCCTCGTTGATCTCGACCAGGTCGATGTCGGAGATCGACATCCCGGCGCGGGCGAGCGCCTGCTTGGAGGCCTCCACCGGGCCCAGGCCCATGATCTCGGGGGACAGGCCCGTCACGCCCGTGGAGACGATGCGGGCCAGCGGCGTGATGCCCAGCTCGGCGGCCTTGGTGTCGCTCATGACGATCACCGCGGCGGCGCCGTCGTTCAGCGGGCAGCAGTTGCCCGCGGTGACCGTGCCGTCGGGCCGGAAGACCGGCTTGAGCTGCGAGACGGCCTCGTAGGTGGTGCCGGCGCGGGGGCCGTCGTCCTTGCTGACCACCGTGCCGTCGGGCAGCGTGACGGGCGTGATGTCCTTCTGCCAGAAGCCGTCGGCCAGCGCCTTCTCCGCCAGGTTCTGCGAGCGGACGCCGAACTCGTCCTGGTCGGCCCGCGTGACGCCCTTCAGCTGGGCGAGGTTCTCGGCGGTCTGGCCCATCGCGATGTAGATGTCCGGCACCGTGCCGTCCTCGCGCGGGTCACGCCAGGTCTGGCCGCCCTCGGCGAACGTCGCGGTGCGGGCGCGGGCGCCGTCGAAGACGGGGTTCTGCGTGTCGGGCAGGGAGTCGGAGTTGCCCTTCGTGAAGCGGGAGACGGTCTCCACGCCCGCCGACACGAAGACGTCGCCCTCGCCCGCCTTGATGGCGTGGAAGGCCATCCTCGTCGTCTGCAGCGACGACGAGCAGTAGCGGGTGATCGTGGTGCCCGGCACGGTGTCCAGGCCCAGCATCACCGACACCACGCGGGCCATGTTGAAGCCCTGCTCACCGCCCGGCAGGCCGCAGCCGAGCATGATGTCGTCGATCGTGGTCGGGTCGAGCTGCGGCACCTTGGCGAGCGCGGCCTGGATCATCTGGACGGTCAGGTCGTCGGGACGGATCTCCTTCAACGACCCCTTGAAGGCGCGGCCGATCGGCGAACGCGCGGTGGCGACGATGACTGCCTCGGGCATGGGGCTCTCCTGGGTTCGTGTCAGCACTCCAACCGCGAGGTTACCCCTCAGTAGCCCGGATGCCACGACCTGGGGGCCGGAAAACAGAATGTTGTTTTGGGAAGGGGAAGGCCGGGCGGATCCTGGCGCCCGGCCCCCGCTCAGCCGTACATGCCCGGCGCGGCGGCGGTGTCGTCCTTGATGCCGTGCATGCCGCCCTTCTCATCGCGCCAGAGCCGCCAGCCGTCGTGGCTGCCGGTGAACCAGTGGGGCGGCGCGCCCTCGCCGCTCACCCGCTTGCCGTTCGACAGGTCGAACTCGCAGACCGAGGCGATCGAGTAGAAGCCCGGCGCCTGCCCCTTCAGCGGCAGCGGCTTGGGGTCGGTGACGCAGAAGGACCAGCCGCGTTGCTCCTTCACCGGCACCGGCTTGCCGCCGGCCAGGTCGAAGGCCGAACCGCCGCTGTCGTGCTTGAGGAAGCCGAGGTGCTCCATCTGTCCGGGGAAGGCCAGCCACCAGCCCGAGCCGGGCACCTGGTCGGCGGTGATCTGCCCCATGACGCGGCCCGTCTCGGCGTCGAGCCTGGCGAATCCGCCGTACTGGCCGTGCTGGTCGACGGGGCGGACCACCGGGGCGAAACCGGGGTTGCCGCTCGGGTAGACGCGCACGACCGACGGGCGCATCCAGTTGATCGTGCCGTCCGCGATCTTGATCGAGAACAGCCCGAACGTCGAGACCTTCTTCGTGCGCGAGTCGGTGTACGGCGCGACGTAGCCCACCAGGTTGTCGCCGGTCGCGCCGAACGCCCACCCGCCGGACATGTCGATGCCGGGCCCGAGCGCCTGCTCGATCGGCTGCTGCCACTGCAGCTTGCCGGACTTGAGCTCGTAGGACTCGATCATCGGGTCGCGGGCCAGGCGCAGGAAGACCACCCGGCCGGCGTCGGACCACTCCACCTCGGCGATGCCGGGCAGCTTCCACATCTGCTTGCCCGTGGCCGGGTCGAGCACGACCACCCTGGCCGCCTCGAGCGCGGTGTGCTCCGACACGCACACGTAGGGGCCGCAGCGCTGCGGCCCGAACGTCGAGTGGATCGGCCTGGTCCACAACTGCTTGCCCGTGCGGGCGTCGCGGGCCACCAGGGTGGCGTTCCACCTGCCCTGCTTGACGGGGTCGAGCGCGACGACGACGCCGTCGACGATCGCGGGCGGCGGCACGCCCATGCCGGGCAGCCGGCCGGCCATCGTGGCCGGCTGGGCCCACAGCTTCCTGCCGGTGGTCAGGTCGAGCGCCACCGTCTCCAGCGTGCCGTCGGGCCTCATGGAGGTGGCGGTGGCCACGCCCGCGGCGGTGACCATGCGGCTGACCACGTTGACGTCGGGGTTGTGCCAGGTCGGGAAGTCCGCCGTGGCGGCGTCGCTGCCGGAGCAGGCAGCCAGCGCCACGGTGCCGACGAGGGCGAGAGCCGGTTTCGCGAAGGGCCGGAGCACCGTTATTCCACTCCAATAGGGGCGAGGAGTGACGGCTCAGCCAGGGAGGGTGTCGTCGGGGCGCCGGCGGAACAGCGTCACCCACCTCCCGTGGGGGCCCGTCGCCCGCCCGGCGACCCTGGTCGCGGTGACCTCGGTGCCTGACTCCTCCGCGGCCGTCGCCGCCGCAAGGTAGATCGGTTGCAGTCCTTCGCCACGCCTGGGTCGTGGCTCGGGCCACAACCCCAACGCAGCGCATACAGAAGGTAGCACCGCGTAAGCGGCCTGTGCGTAACCTCGGTCAGATGGATGGTATCGATCGGGTCCGAACATCTCTGTCGGGTTTGTGGCGAATTCCGGCCCCAGGATGTCGGCGAAGGCCACCGTCCTGCCGCCCGCCTCCACCACCGCCACCGTCTGCGCGGCGGCCAGCTGGCGGCTCCACCGCCGCGTCACCCACCGCAACGGCTGCGCGAGCGGCCGCACCGTGCCCAGGTCGGGGCAGGTACCCACCACGACCTCGACGCCCGCCTCGCGCAGCCGCCGCACCGCCTTGGCCAGATGCCGTACGGCCGTCGCCGGCGGCGTCTGCGTGGTGACGTCGTTGGCGCCGACGAAGATGACCGCCACCTCGGGACGCGCTTTGAGCGCCCTGTCGACCTGGTCGCCGAGCTCGGCCGACGGCGCGCCCGACTGGCCGACGACGGTCAGCGCGACCGGGCGCTCGGCGACGGCGGCCAGGCCGTGCGCCAGCCGTACGCCGGGAGTGTCCTTGGGGTCGTCCATGCCCAGGCCGACCGAGGTGGAGTCGCCCAGCATCGCCAGCCGCAGGGGCACGCCGGGGAAGTCGCCGTAGACGCCGTCGGAGGCGGGACCCTCCGTGCCGTGCGGGCGGCCGATCACCTTCCTGGCGACCAGGCTCTCGGCGACGAGCAGGCCGTAGGCCGTCGCGCCGAGCGCCGTCAACCCGCCGCCGCCGAGGGCCGCCGCTGCCGCTATCCTGCGCGCGGTACGCGCCACCCCGGGAGTCCAGATCACCTCAGCGGCTCCTCTCGAGCTGTCGCGACGGTAGCGTTGTCCATGAGAAACGTGCTGGTATAACCGCTCGGGCGGCTCCCGCGCGATCCTCAGGGTCTGAAACCTAACCGAGGCTCCACCACCCCCTGGGAGCCGCGGCCATCCACAAGCTGATCAAGCTTCGGCAAAGAAGGTGAACACCTCAGTGCGCGTTTACGATTCCCTGATCGAGCTCATGGGGAACACTCCGCTCGTCAGGCTGCACAAGGTCTCCGCCGGCCTGCCCGCACAGGTGCTCGCCAAGGTCGAGTACTTCAATCCGGGCGGCTCGGTGAAGGACCGCATCGCGGTACGGATGATCGAGGCGGCCGAGGCGTCGGGGGCGCTGCGGCCCGGGGGCACGATCGTCGAGCCGACCTCGGGCAACACCGGCGTCGGCCTGGCCATCGTGGCCCAGAGGAAGGGCTACAAGTGCGTCTTCGTCGTGCCCGACAAGGTCGCGCAGGACAAGATCTCGGTGCTGCGGGCCTACGGCGCGGAGGTCGTGGTCTGCCCGACCGCCGTCGCGCCCGACCACCCCGAGTCCTACTACTCGGTCTCCGACCGGCTCGCGCGGGAGATCCCGAACGCGTGGAAGCCCGACCAGTACTCCAACGTCAACAACCCGGAGTCGCACTACCACTCGACGGGCCCCGAGCTGTGGGAGCAGACCGAGGGCAGGATCACGCATTTCGTGGCGGGCGTGGGCACAGGGGGCACCATCAGCGGCACGGGGCGCTACCTCAAGGAGGTCTCCGGCGGCCGGGTGAAGATCATCGGCGCGGACCCCGAGGGCTCGGTCTACTCCGGCGGTACGGGACGCCCGTACCTGGTCGAGGGCGTCGGCGAGGACATCTGGCCCGCGACCTACGACACGACGATCTGCGACTCGATCATCGCGGTGTCCGACAAGGACTCCTTCAACATGACCAGGCGTCTGGCCCGCGAGGAGGGGCTGCTGGTCGGTGGCTCCTGCGGCATGGCCACGGTGGCGGCGCTCCAGGTGGCGGCCCAGGCCGGGCCCGACGACGTGGTGGTCGTGCTGCTGCCCGACGGCGGCCGCGGCTACCTGTCGAAGATCTTCAACGACGACTGGATGGCCGACTACGGGTTCCTGACCACGGCGTCGGAGGACGGGCTGGTGCGTGACGTGCTGTCGCGCAAGAGCGGCACGATGCCGGAGTTCGTCCACGCGCACCCGCACGAGTCGGTGGGCACGGCGATCTCCATCATGCGGGAGTACTCGGTGTCGCAGCTGCCCGTCATGAAGGAGGAGCCGCCGGTCATGGCCGCCGAGGTGGTCGGCTCGATCGTGGAGCGCGACCTGCTGGAGGCGCTGTACCGGGGCAAGCTCGGCTCCGACGACCCGATCGCCGACCACATGTCGCAGCCGCTGCCGATGATCGGCGCGGGCGAGCCGGTCTCGCGGGCGGTCGAGGCGCTGGAGAAGGCGGACGCGGCGGTGGTGCTGGAGGACGGCAAGCCGTCCGGCCTGCTCACCCGCCAGGACCTGCTGGCCTTCCTCGCCAACCACTGACCGCCGGTCCAAGGACCCTGGCCCGCGTGCCGCGCGGGCCGGGTCCTGCGCCGCGACGCGGCAGGCACCCCGGTCCCCGGTGGGGGCCGGGGTGCTTCGGGTCACGGGTCAGGGCTTCCTGATGGACTCGACCACCGAGCCGAGCCCCTCCGCGGCATGTCCGTCGGCGACCGCGCGGGCGAACAGGTCCCGCAGCGCCTCGGGCAGCGTCACGTCCAGCCCCGCGTCGGCGAACGCGTGCACCACGTGCTCCATCCCCACCGCCTGCATGTGCAGGTTGTTCTGCGCCCCCGGGTAGGCCCGCTCCTCCATCTCGCCGGTCAGGATCTTCAGGTACCCCATCGGCCCGTCTCCCGCGATCCCGCCGAACGTCCCCTGGGCGTACGGCAGCAGCTGCGTCACCGGCAGTCCCGCGCTCTGCGCCAGCGCCCCCGCGTACATGTACGCCGTGAGCCCCGCCCAGAACATGAACAGCTGCGACTGGTAGAACAGCATCGCCAGCCCGGGGTCGGCCCCGACGTAGGTCACGTCGCTCAGCGCCTTCAACGTCTCCTCGTGGGCCGTCAGCGCCTCGGACGGCCCGCTGTAGAAGGTGTACGCGCCGGGCTGCCCGATCCCCGGAGGCGGGGTCATGATGCCGCCGGTGACGAGCACGCCTCCCCTGCCCGCCACCCACCCCGCGGCCTCGCGCAGCCTGGCCGGAGCGTCGGAGCTCAGGTTGACCAGCACCTTGCCGGTCAGGTCGACGCCGTCGAGGCTGTCGTACATCGCCTGGTAGTCCACCTGGCTGATCACCATCAGCTCGCCGGCCTCGGCGGGGGAGGCCGCCTCGTGCGCGCCCAGCGCGACCAGGGCCCCGGCCTTGCCCGGCGTCCTGTTCCACACCGTCACCCGGTGGCCCGCCTTCAGGAACGTCTCGGCCATCGCGGAGCCCATCGCGCCGAGGCCGATCACAGTCACATGCGTCGTCATGCCCCCACCCTCGGCCCCGGCCCTACGGGAAACCTTCTGGTTAGCTACGGGTCATGCGTTTCGGAGTGCTGGGACCGCTGGCCGTGTGGGCCGACGACGGGAGCCTCGTGCGGGTGCCCGAGGCGAAGGTCCGCGCGCTGCTGGCCGACCTGCTGGTGCACGAGGGCCGTCCGGTGCCCATGGACAGGCTGATCGACGACCTGTGGGGAGCGCGCCCCTCCGGCAACCCGGTCGGAACGCTGCAGGCGAGGGTGTCGCAGCTGCGCCGGGCGCTCGGCGGCCCGCGAACGGTCGTGCGCGAGCCCGCGGGCTACCGCCTGGCCGGTGCCGAGGTCGACGCCGCCGAGTTCGCGGCGCTGCTGGCGCGGGCGAGGCAGGGCACGCCGCAGGAGCGGGCCCGCCTGCTGGCCGACGCGCTGGCGCTGTGGCGGGGCCCCGCCTACGCCGACCACGCCGACGCGCCGTTCGTCACGGCGGCCGCCGCGCGGCTCGAGGAGGCGCGCCTGACGGCGCTCGAGGACCAGGCCGAGGTACGGCTGGCGCTGGGCGAGCCGGTGGAGCTCGGCGCGCTGGTCGAACGCCACCCGCTGAGGGAGCGGCTGCGCGGGCTGCACCTGCGGGCGCTGTACCGGGCGGGGCGGCAGAGCGACGCGCTGGAGAGCTACACGGAGCTGCGGACCCACCTGGCCGACGAGCTCGGCGTCGACCCCGGCAGGGAGCTCGCGGCGCTGTACGAGGCGATCCTGCGTCACGACCCCTCGCTGGACGGGCCGGTCACGGGCGCTGTCCGCCTGTCCGGAGGCGGCATGCCCGCGCCGCTGACCGAGCTGATCGGCAGGGAGGCGGCGGTCGAGGAGGTGCGCGCCCTGCTCGACGCCGGCCGCCTGGTCACGCTCACCGGCCCTGGCGGCGTGGGCAAGACCCGGCTCGCCCTGGAGAGCGCGGCGGGGGTGGAGGGCGCGCTGCTGGTCGAGCTGGCCGCGACGACCGATCCCGTCCAGGCGGTGATCGAGACGCTGGGCGTTCGCGACGACGGCCCCGCCGCGGGCCCGGTCGAGCGTCTGGTCAGCGCGCTGCGCGACCGGCGGCTGCTGCTCGTCATGGACAACTGCGAGCACGTCGTCGACAGCACCGCCGACCTGGTCTCCACGCTGCTCAGGGCGGCCGGCGGGCTGCGCGTGCTGGCGACGAGCAGGGAGCCGCTGGCCGTCCAGGGGGAGCGGGTGTGGCCGGTGCCGCCGCTGGAGACCGCCCAGGGGGTACGGCTGTTCGCGGCGCGGGCCGTGGCCGCCGATCCCGCCTTCTCGCTCGACGAGGACGACGCCCGGACCGTGGCCACCATCGTGGAGCGCCTCGACGGGCTCCCGCTGGCGGTGGAGCTGGCGGCGACGAGGGTGCGCGCGCTCGGCGTGCGGGAGCTGGCCGCCAGGCTCGACGACCGTTTCAGGGTGCTGGGCGCGCGCCGGAGAGACGCGCCCGGCAGGCAGCGGACGTTGCGCGCGGTCATCGACTGGAGCTGGGAGCTGCTGTCCGAGGCCGAGCGGGTGGTGCTGCGGCGGCTGGCCGTGCACGCGGACGGGTGCCTGCTGGCGGCGGCCGAGCAGGTGTGCGCCGAGCCGGGGGTGGACGTCGTCGCGACGCTCGCCCAGCTGGTCGACAGGTCGCTGGTGAGCCCCGGCCCGCGCTACCGGCTGCTGGAGACGGTTCGGGCCTACGGCCTCGAACGGCTGGCGGAGGCAGGCGAGAGCGCCACGCTGAAGGAGCGGCACGCGGCCTACTACACCGCCCTCGCCGAACGGGCCGACCTGCGCGGGGCCGAGCAGGGCCGGTGGCTGCGCGCGCTCGACGCCGAGGGCGCCAACCTGCGCGCGGCGCTGGAGAGCGAGAGTCACGCGCTGCGGCTGGTGAACGCGCTGGGCTGGTACTGGTTCCTGCGCGGCAGGCGGGGCGAGGCGAGCAGGGCGATCGAGCGGGTGCTGTCGTCCGGCGGTGGCGAGGAGCGCGAGCGGGCGCTGGCCGCGGTGTGGCAGGCGGGGATGACGCTGTCGACCGGCGACGACGCGGGCGCCGTGCCGTACGGGGGGCTGGACCGCGCCGGTGCGGCCTTCGCCGACTGGTTCCTCAGCTACGTGAGATGGGCCTACGGCGACCACCCCGCGCACGAGGCCAGGGTGGAGCGGGCGCTGGCCGCCTACCGCGAGCTGGGCGACCGCTGGGGCGTCGCGGCGGCGCTGGACGTGCGGGCCAAACTGGCGCTCGTCCGCGGCGACCTGGCCGCGATGGAGGCGGACGGCGAGACCAGCCTGGCGATCTTCCAGGAGGTCGGGGACGGCTGGGGCCGGAGCGAGGCGATGGAGACGCTCGGCCTGCTCGCCGAGATCCGCGGCGACTACGCGGAGTCGGCGAGGTGGCGCGGCGAGGGGCTGCGGGTGGCCGAGGAGCTGGGGCTGGAGTCGGCCTACCGCCTGTCGGTGCTGGGCAGGACCGCGCTGCTGACGGGCGACTACGCCTTGGCCGACGACTACCACGAGCGAGCGCGCAGGCTCGCTGTCGAGCAGTCGTACAAGTCGGCCGAGGAGCACGCGGTTCTCGGCCTCGGGCTGGGCGCGCGGCGGCAGGGACGGCTGGAGGAGGCCGAGGCGCTGCTGCGTCCCTGGCTGGCCTGGCTGCGGCAGGTGGACGGGCAGCCGGGGCGCGCGCTGATCCTGGCCGAGCTCGGCTTCGCCGCCGAGCAGCGCGGCGACACGGCGACCGCGCTGGCGCTGCACCGCGAGGGCTACGCCGCCGCGCGGGCCAGCGGCGACCCGAGGGCCGTGGCGCTGGCCCTGGAGGGCCTGGCCGGCGCGCTGCCCGGCCGCGACGCGGCCAGGTTCCTCGGTACGGCGGCCGCGATCAGGGAGTCGGTCGGCGCGCCGCTCCCGCCCGCCGAGCGCGGCGACGTCACGCGGATCTCCGCCAGGGCGCGCGCCGAGCTGGGCGAACGGGCCTACGCCGAGGCATGGGCGCTAGGGCAGCGGGAACTCGGCACGCACCTCCCACGCGCCCTCGGCCGTGGGCCCGGCCACCAGCCGGCCGCCCAGCGCCTCGACCCGCTCGGCCATGCCGACCAGTCCGAATCCGCCGCCCAGCCGTGAGATGCGGGGATCGGTGGCCGAGCCGTAGTTGCGCACGCGCAGCACCACCACGCGCTCGTAGCGCCGCAGGTCCGCCTCGACCCAGCCGGTGCCGGGGGCGTGGCGGCGGACGTTGGTGAGCGACTCCTGCAGCACCCGGTGCAGCGTCGTCATCACCTCCGGCGGCAGCGTGGCGTCGTCGATGCCCTGCCCGATCTCGAAGGCGACCTGGGGGCCGCTGGCGGCGAAACGCTCGGTCAGCAGGCGCAGGTCGGCCAGCGAGGTGCCGGGCGTGCGGGCCGCCTCGTCCTGCGCGCGCAGCACGCCGACCAGCCGGCGCATCGAGGTGAGCGCGTCGGCCCCCGCGTGGGCGATGGCGTCGAGGGCGGGCACGACCGCCTCCGGCTTGTTCTCGGCCACCGTACGGGCCGCCTGCGCCTGGACGACGATGCCGGTGATGTGGTGGGCGACCAGGTCGTGCAGCTCCCTGGCCAGCTCCAGGCGTTCGGCCCGCCGTACCGCGTGGATGGCCTCGGTGCGGCGCTCCTGCATGAAGCGCAGGTAGCCGCCGACGCCGGCGGCCGTCGCCCAGCCGATGAACAGCAGGAACGAGAAGGCGAGACCGGCGCTCCGGTAGTCGCGCATGCCGCCCTCGGCCATGAGGACGGCCATCGCGACCAGCGACAGCACCGCCGCCCGCGGCACCGGCTCCACGTGTCGCAGGATCCCGATGGTGAGGATGAGCAGCGCGCCGCTCTCGGCCATGCCGGGGAAACCGGCGAAGTCCGTGACACCGAACAGCAGGGAGACCGCCAGCGAGCACGCCATGAGGACGACGAAGCCCTCGACCCGGTAGCGCCTGCGCAACAACACCGCGGCGATGCCGACCGCGCCGCACCCGGGCACCAGATGCTGCGGGCCGCCCGCGCTGAACGAGGCCACCACGTCGACCATCAGCAGCAGGCCCAGCCAGCCGATCATCGCGATCTCGCTCAGCCGCCTGACCCAGTAGACGAAACGTTTGTTGTCCCCCACGGCACTCGAGCCTAGGCCGGAAGTCGGACCACCCATATCAACCATTCGGCCGAGGGCCCGGCCCGCGGACCAATCCTTCAGCGGAGGCGGCGGCAACCCCCGGCGGCCGATGCTTGAAGCGTCGAAGGGATGAGGGACATGGTGGTAATCGGATTCCTGATGCTGGCTCTCGGGCTCGGCGTGGTGCTGCTGCTCGCGCTGGCCGACCCGGTCCTGCTGTCGAGGATCAACGGCGAGCCCGCCGAGGGCGGCAGCGGCCGCCACATCGAGGCCGACATCGTCCGGCTGCCGCGGCGCTTCCAGGAGCGCGGCGAGGCCGAGGCGGCCTGACGGACACCCCCCCTGTGCTCGTCACGGGTGGGCGGTTGGGGGACAAGCCGCCCGTGACGTCGGTGAGGCCCGTGATCGGTTGGGGGACGGATCACGGGCCTCACAGGTTTAGCGTGGTGGGTATGAGCCACGGATTTGAGACTCTGGCCATTCATGCTGGCCAGGAGCCCGACCCGACGACCGGTGCGGTCGTGCCGCCGATCTATGCCACGTCCACCTACAAGCAGGACGGCGTGGGCGGCCTTCGGGGCGGATATGAGTACAGCCGCTCGGCCAACCCGACGCGGACGGCGCTGGAGGAGGCGCTGGCGGCGGTCGAGGGTGGGGCCAGGGGACTGGCGTTCGCCTCCGGCCTGGCGGCCGAGGACACACTGCTGCGCACGGTGTGCAAGCCCAACGACCACGTCGTCATCCCGAACGACGCCTACGGCGGCACCTACCGCCTGTTCGCCAAGGTGCACCAGCGCTGGGACCTGCGCTACGACCCGGTGCCGCTGGGCGACCTCGACGCCGTCGCCGCGGCCATGACGCAGAAGACCAGGATCATCTGGGTCGAGACCCCGACCAACCCGCTGCTCGGCATCGCCGACATCGCCGCGCTCGCGCAGCTGGCGCACGACAACGACGCGCTGCTCGTGGTGGACAACACCTTCGCCTCGCCGTACCTGCAGCAGCCGCTGTCCCTGGGCGCCGACGTGGTGGTGCACTCGACGACGAAGTACGTCGGCGGCCACTCCGACGTGGTCGGCGGCGCGCTGGTCTCGGCGTCCGCGTCGCTGGGCGACGAGCTCGCCTACCACCAGAACGCCATCGGCGGGGTGGCGGGGCCGTTCGACGCGTGGCTGACGCTGCGCGGGCTCAAGACGCTCGGGGTGCGGATGGACCGCCACTGCGACAACGCCGAGCGCGTGGTCGACCTGCTGCTCGCGCACCCGCGCGTCACCCAGGTGCTCTACCCGGGCCTCGACGAGCACCCGGGGCACGAGGTGGCGGCCAAGCAGATGAAGCGTTTCGGCGGCATGGTGTCGTTCAGGGTGGCCGGCGGCGAGCAGGAGGCCGTCGAGATCTGCAACCGGACGAAGCTGTTCACGCTGGGCGAGTCGCTGGGCGGCGTGGAGTCGCTCATCGAGCACCCGGGCAGGATGACGCACGCCTCGGCGGCGGGCTCCCCGCTGGAGGTGCCGTCCGACCTGGTGCGGCTGTCGGTCGGCATCGAGACGGTCGACGACCTGCTGGCCGACCTGACCGCGGCGCTGGGCTAGGCGCCGGGGACGACCATCAGGAACAGGACGACCACGTAGATCAGCGCGATCACGCCGCCGAGCGCGGCGATCCTGCCGTTCTCGACCTTCGCGTCGTCGTCCGGGCTCTCGGTGGAGAAGACCCGGACCGCGGCGCGAAGGTCGCGGTCGATGATGAACAGCAGGACGAGGGCGACGAGGAACAGCGTCATCGACGCCGACATGTACCACTGGCCGATGACGCCGAGGCGGATCGCGAGCCAGATGCCGAAGACGAGCACGCCGAGCGAGCCGATGCCGTAGATCCGGGTCATCCGCTGCAGGACCTGCAGGACGGAGGCGTTCTTGGCCCGGATCGCGCGCGGCGCGGCCATGACCACCGCCGTGAGAGGACCGACGGTGAAGATGGCGAATGCGATGTGCAGCAAGAGCAACGTGCTATCCATGGGGCTGACCTTAGCCGCCCGGCGATCTCACCGGGAAACACTCTCTTCCTGGGGATCGTCCTGGTGGTGAGGGCAGCTCATGCACAGCTCGAAGGCCGCGACGGCCACGACCATCACGGCGATGATCACGATCATGGCGAGCATGGCTTCCTCCTTCCCCGAATATCGTCCGTAATGACTAGACGTCGTGGCAATGGAATAAGTTCAGCGCCGGTATGGTTGGTTGTCTGTTTCCCAGGGCACAAGGGGGTGCCGTCGTGGCCGTGAGGCACGTCGAGCCGTACTCGGACGAGTGGGTACGCCAGCCGTTCTCCTATGTCACCCAGGTCGTCGGCGTGCTCGGCGCCGAGGTGGGCGACTGGTGGGAGGGTCCGTGCGACCCGCGCGACGCGACCGTGCGCCTGACCGACGGTTCTGCCCTGGTGTGGGACGAGGAGAGCGGCTGGCGGCTCGGCCGGTTCGTCTCCGGCAGCCGCGGCGCGCACAGCGAGCTCGAAGAGGTGCGCTATCTCGGCCACGGGCTGCTGCCGCGACCGGAGCGGGTGCAGGGCGCGCTGGCCGACGCCCGCGCCGGGGTCGGCGCGAGCTCGGCCTGGCGGCCCAGCTACCGTTCGCACCGCAACTGCCGCGACGGGTTCGACGTCGCGCTCAGCTACTACTGCTCCTTGCTCAACGCCTGATCTCGCCCGTCGCAGGTCGGGCAGTCGAAGGGCGCGTGCTGCGCGTTGGTGGCGTACCTGCATCCCGTGTGATCGACGGTGAGCCTGAGAATCCGTCTGGTGCCCGCGTCTAGCGGGCCTGGCGGTGTTCCGGTCGCCGAGCTCCTGCCGTCCTCGTGGTGTATGCCGATGACCACGACGATGAAGATGCCCGCCGCCCCGCTCGCAATGATCAGCGCCAGGATGACGGCTGCTTCCATCAAGAGAGGCCTCCCCTCGGTGTGGGGTGGAATTCGGGGGCGCGGTCCCGGGTGATGCGGCCTCGTTGCCGCGTCCGTTCTCGCGGGGAATCCTGGGTGTAGGATTCAGTTTGGTGAAACCAGTCATACCAATGATTGGTCTCACTCAAACCATCGGAACTCAAAGAGGAGCGATCCGGTGCCCGTCCCGAAGTACCAGCAGCTTGCCGACCGTCTGCGCAAGGCCATCGAGGACGGGCGGTGGGGTCCGGGTGACCAGATCCCGACCGAGGTCGAGCTGAAGGAGTCGTCCGGATTCTCGATCAACACCGTGCGCGAGGCCATCCGCCAGCTGGTGAACCAGGAGCTGCTGGAGAAGCGCCAGGGCGAGGGCACCTTCGTCCGCCGCGCACCCGACACCTTCCCCGTGGTGCTGTCCGACGAGGAGGGCAGGCGCGCGGCCCACCTGCCGGGCGACGCCTACGTCTCCTCCGTCCTGCTGCGCGGCCGCCGTCCCGAGGTGGGCAGGCCGCACGTCGACGTGGTCGACGCCCGCGCCGACGTGGCGGCCAGGCTCGACATCCCGGTCGGCGCCAAGGTCGTCACCAGGGTGCAGCGGCGGTTCGTGGACGGCGTGCCGTGGTCGGTGCAGACCTCCTACTACCCGATGGACATCGCCGACGGCACCGACCTCATCAGGCCCGGCGACATCACCCGGGGCACGATCAAGCTGCTCGAAGACCTCGGGCACCCTCAGGTCGGCTACACCGACGAGCTGACCGCCCGCATGTCCTACGCCGACGAGAGCGCGTTCTTCGGCGTCACCGGCGCGGGAGTGTCCGTGCAGGTCCTCTGGCGCACGGCCTTCGACCCCACGCGCCCGATCAGGCTGACCGTGACCGTCTACCCGGCCGACCGCAACCGTCTCGTCTACCACATCGGGTCCGTCCCGGCGAAGTACCGGGACGGGAGCTCGTGATCCACCCGCGTAGGGCCACGCCGGACGACTTCCCGGCGATCATCGGACTGATCGACAACGCCGCGGCGTGGCTCGCGGGCAAGGACACCGACCAGTGGCAGCGCCCGTGGCCCGACCGGGCGGCCAGGGACGCCAGGGTCCGCGGCGGCATCGCGGATGGGATCACCTGGGTCGAGGAGCGTGACGGGAGGCTCGCGGCCACCGTCACCCTCACCACGACGGTGCAGCGGGAGCTGTGGGCCCACCACGACCCTGACGCCGACGCGCTCTACCTGCACCGGCTGGTCGTCCATCGGGACTTCGCGGGGCGGGGCCTCGGCGCGGAGACCATCGACTGGGCGGCCGCGCGCGGCCCTGGGCTGCTGCGCATCGACGTGTGGCGGACCAACGAGGCGCTGCACAAGTACTACCTGCGGCAGGGCTTCGAGTTCGTCGGGATCTCGCCGCTGCCCGGCTATCCCTCGGCGGCCCTCTTCCAGCGGAAGTTGGTTACATTAGGGTAAAGCCTCCCCCAGCGAAGGGAACAGCATGCGGCCGTACACATCGGAATGGCTCTCGCTGCCTGTCGCCTACGTCGCCGAAGTCGCTCTCGCCGTGGACGCCCTCGAATGGTGGGACGACCCCTTCGACCCCCGCGACGCCACGATCCTGCTGGTCTCCGGGTCCGCGCTGGTCTGGGACGAGGAGAGCGGCTGGCGGCACGGCCGGTTCGTCTCGGGGGAGAAGGGCGTGCGCACCGAGCTGGCCGACCCCCGCTACCTGGGCGGTGGTGTGCTGCCCAGGCCCGCGGACGTGCCCGTCCTGCAGGCCATGGGCGGCAGTCCCGCCAGGCCCGTCTACCGGTCCTACCACGACCACGGCGACGGGCTCGACGAGCGGCTGGCCACCTACACCGTCCCCGCGATCGTCTAGCGGGCCCGGCGCTGGCGCAGGAAGTCGCTGACGACGTACTCGCCCAGGCGGTCGGCGCTGGGGGAGAAGACCCTGCCGCCGTTGCGCCTGGCCACCTCGTCGACGAACTCCTTCAGCCGGTCGTCGCCGGCCAGCATGAACACGTTGATCGTCGCGCGCCGCCTGGTCATCTTGTCGACCTCGGCCAGCGTCAGCTCCAGCGTCTCCGGTGAGGGCGGCCACTCGAAGGCCGAGCGGCCGTTGCGCATCAGGTGCGCGGTGGGCTCGCCGTCGGTGACCACGAGCACGACGGGCTCGAAGTCGGGATGCCGGTCGAGGTGGCGGCCCGCGATGAGCAGGGCGTGGTGCAGGTTCGTGCCCTGGACCATGTCCCAGTCGAGGCCGGCCAGCTCGTCGGGCTGCAGCACCCTGGCGTAGTTGGAGAAGCCGACGATCTGGACGGCGTCCTGCGGGAACTTGGCGGCGACCAGCGCCTGGAGGGCGAGCGCGGTCTGCTTGGCGGCGGCCCAGGTGCCGCGGAGCGCCATCGAGTACGACAGGTCGACGAGCAGGCACACGGCGGCGGCGCTGCGCCGTTCGGTCTCGCTGACCTCGAAGTCGTCGACGGACAGCCGGACCCGCGGGGAGGCGGCACGCGCGCGCCCCCCGAGGCGGTCGTCGGGCCGCCCCACGGCGGGGGCCGGCCGGGGCGCGGTGCGGGCCGCCCGGCCGAGGTCGGTACGGCCGGCCGCGTCGTGCCGGCGGATGCCGTTGACGAGCGTGCGGACCACGTCGATCGGCTGCTCGTCGCCGAAGCGCCACGCGCGCGACGACCCGGTCAGCTCGCCCGCCGCCCCCGCGTCCCGCTGGTCGTGGTCGCCGCGCCGTCCCGCGTCCAGGGAGGAGAAGACGCGCCGCAGCGCCGTCTCGCCGAGGCGGCGCACCGCCTTGGGGGTGAGTTCGAGCTTGCCGCGCCGCCGCAGCAGGTATCCCTGCTGCTCCAGCTCGCGTTCGATCCGCTTCAGCGCCTCCAGGTCGTCGACCGCCGACCGGCCGAGGGCGCGGCGGATGGCGGCCTCGTCGATGTCGTCCAGGCGCGCGCCGGGGTAGTCCTGCCGGAGCGCGGCCTCCAGCTGGGTGAGGTCGGCCAGCTCCTCGAGCGCGGTCACGGCGTCGCCCATGCCCATGGGGTCCTCGCCGGTCAGCCGCTCGGGGGTGGTCCACGCCAGGTCGGGCCTGCGGGCGTAGAGGGAGTCGCCCAGGCGGCGCATCTGCTCGGACAGGCCGGCCTGGTCGAGCGTCTGGTCGATCAGGTTGGCGAGCTCTTCCCGCTGGCGCGGGGTGAGCGAGGCGAGCATGCGCTGGGTGGCGGCGGCCCTGCGGGCGAGGGTGTCGACCAGCTCCTCGAGCGTGCGCGGCCGCTCCGGGAACATGTCGCCATATTTCGACATGAAGGAGTCGAAGTCGGCTTGGGTGTGCTCGCCCCGGGCGTCCCGGTCCAGCATGTCGTTCAGGTCGCTCAGCATCTGCCTGATCCGCTCCATGGCGGCCGGATCAGGGTTGGCCAGCGCGTCGCGCATGCCCTTGAACTGGGTGTCGAGCACCTCCCTGCGCAGCAGGTCGCGCAGCTCCTCGAAGGTCTGCCGCGCCGCAGGCGAGCGCCAGTCGTAGGAGCTCAGCTCCTGGATCGCGCTCGCGGTGTCGTCGGGCAGGGCGTCGAGAGCGGCCTCGCGCAGGCGGGCGTCGTCCGACGGGTCGGGGAACAGCTCGGCCCGCTCCTGCCCGATCGCCTTGTCCAGCAGCGAGCGGGCCCGGTCGAGGGTGCCGTCGAGCCGTCCGCGCTCGCGCAGCTCGCGGCGGCGGCGCCGTACCTCGCGGAGCATGTCGTCCAGGCCCCTGCGGTCCTGCGCGCCCGGCAGGCCGCGCTTGAGCAGGTCACGCAGCGCGTGGACGGGGGTGGACCCGGACAGGATGGCGTCGCCCATCTCGTCCAGCGCCGCCCTCACGTCGTACGGCGGAGCGAGCGGGTCCGGCCCTTCGTGGTACTCGCCATAGCGGTAGGCCATGCGCCCACGCTAACCCGAGATATCCGGCTATGCGTCGCCGAAGACCTCCCAGACCTCCACCAGTTCGCCGCTGAGCGGGTTGTAGTCGGCTTTCACCAGGATCGGGTGCGCCTGCGCCTTCAGCGCGGCGGTGAAGTCGCCGGCCGCGCAGTTCTTCGTGCCGAGCCCGTCGCGGTCGGCGTTGACCGGCCTGCCGGACAGCCAGCCCGCCGAGCACGAGGCGGTGACGCGGTAGAAGCCGAGGGCGTGGGTGTAGCCGAGCTTGCGCCCCTTGAAGGAGACCGTGGTGTCGTCGACGCGCTTGAGCGTGCCGAAGGCGCTCCTGGGCGTGCCCCAGTCGGTCAGGAACTCGCTGACCTTGACCGCCTTCGTGCCCGAGTACTCGATCTTGAGGGGGGCGGGGCCCCGCTGCAGCGTGAAGGCGAGGTCGGCGGGCGTGCACGCCGTCCGGCCCAGGCCGCTGCCGTCGAGCGCGACCCGGCCCTCGGTCTCGACCAGGTCGCAGGCCACGGTGAGCCTGCGGTAGGCCGCCTTGGTGTAGTCGAGCCTGACCTCCTTGGCACCCGCGACGGCCTTCAGCCGGTAGCGCCGGATCCCGTGCTCCTTGACCAGGGTCGCGCCGGCGGGCGTGATCCTGAGCACGCCCTTGCCGTCGGCCCAGGCGAAGCCGTACGCGACCGAGCCGGAGGTGGCGGCCGAGGCGGCCCCTGGCGTGCAGAGGCCGGCACAGAGCACGGCACTGGCGGTCAGAGCGGGCAGGCGCATGATCTCCCCCGAGGTCGTAGGTGTCATCCTCTAGGACGCCGGAGATCACGCAAATGTTCACCCGAGCGTGTCGGCGGATCAGGTGCGGTAGACGGCCACCCCGTCCACGTCGTCCTTCGACAGCCGGCGCATGAGGTACAGGCCCTCCAGGGCGAACTCCAGGGCCGCGGCCGCGTGCCCCGGCGACTCCTCGCCGGTGCCCATGCCCAGCTTCGACATGATCCTGGCCAGGCCGTCGACGGGCCCGATGCGGCGCAGCAGCTCGGCGGCCGGCACCAGCTCGCCCGACTCCACCTGGGTGCCCGCCGAGAATTTGTCCAGCAGCGGCGTCAGGTCCAGGCCGCCGAGCCTGCCGCGGAAGGTCTCGGCGGTGGCGCGGCGCAGCAGGTGGGCGAGGATCTCGATCTCCCTGCCCTCCTCGCTGACCTCGAACTCCACCTTGCCGCGCAGGCTGGGGACGACCGGGGCCAGGTCGCAGACGCGGGTCACCGCGCGCTCCTCGCCGGCGATGGCCGCCCGCCGTACGGCGGAGGCGGCGGCGGTCTCCGCCGCGGCGATGGCGAAGCGCGCCGACACGCCCGAGCGGGCGTCCACGGCGGTCGACTCCCTGACCAGGCGGGTGAAGCGGGCGATGACCTCGACGAGGTGCTCGGGGACGTCGGCGCCGATGTCGGGCATCGACTCCTGGCGGATGAGCGCGAGCTCGTCCTCGATGGTCAGCGGGTAGTGGGTGCGCACCTCGGCGCCGAAGCGGTCCTTCAGCGGGGTGATGATCCGGCCGCGGTTGGTGTAGTCCTCGGGGTTGGCGCTGGCGATGAGCAGGATGTCCAGGGGCAGTCGCAGGTTGTAGCCGCGCACCTGGATGTCGCGCTCCTCCAGCACGTTCAGCAGCGCGACCTGGATGCGCTCGGCGAGGTCGGGCAGCTCGTTGACCGAGAAGACGCCGCGGTTGGTCCGTGGCACCAGGCCGTAGTGGACGGTCTCGGGGTCGCCGAGCGTGCGGCCTTCGGCGATCTTGATCGGGTCGACGTCGCCGATCAGGTCGCCGACCGAGGTGTCCGGCGTGGCAAGCTTCTCGCCGTAACGCCCGTCGCGGTGCTTCCACGCGACGGGCAGCTCGTCGCCGAGCTCGGCGGCCAGCCGTACGCAGCGGGCGCAGACCGGCGCGTACGGGTGGTCGTTGATCTCGCAACCCTCGACCACGGGGGTCCACTCGTCGAGCAGGCCCGTGACCGTGCGGATGAGGCGGGTCTTGCCCTGACCGCGTTCGCCGAGGAGGACCAGGTCGTGACCCGCGAGGAGGGCGCGCTCGAGATGGGGCAGGACGGTGTCGTCGAAGCCCACGATGCCGGGAAAGCGTGTCTCTCCCGCGCGCAGCCTGGCGAGCAGGTTCTCGCGGACCTCGGTCTTGACGCTGCGACGGACGTGACCGCTGTCTCGCAAGTCGCGGAGAATACGAGGCTGATGCACGCGTTCGAGACTACGTCTCCTTGGGGGAATGGGGGAATGTCTTTCGGATTTGACTGATGCGTGACGATAAGGGCGCGTGCTTGTCCTCCCAGTGGGGAGAATCCGCCCGAGGGGCACTCCGAAGCGTGAGGAGGCGAGACGCGTGGCCCTGTTGACGAGCCGGTTCGCGGACGGCCTCGCTGTGGGATCCGACCTGGTCGCCGCCGCGGAGACGGCCGTCCGGCAGGCTCTGGCCGGGCTGAGCGGCCCCGCCGATCTCGTCTGCTTCTTCATCTGCGGGGAGGACCCCGACGACGTGGCCAGAGCGGGGCAACGGGCCATGGCCGTCGCGCCCGCCGCCCACGTCATCGGCTGCAGCGCGACCGGCGTCATCGGCGACGGGCAGGGCGTGGAGCTCACCCCGTCGGTCAGCGCGTGGGCGGCCACGCTCGACGGCGGCCGGCTGACCACGTTCGCGCTGGAGACCCTGACCGCCGAGGACCGGTTCGTGATCATCGGCCTGCCCGAGCGCCAGGCGGACGACAGGGTGGCGATCCTGCTGGCCGACCCCTACAGCTTCCCCACCGACGCCTTCGTCGAGCGCTCCGCCGAGGTGCTCGGCGACCTGCCGCTGATCGGCGGCCTGGCCAACGGGCTGCAGGGCAGGGGCTCGGTACGGCTGTTCGCCGGGGGTGAGGTCTACGACGAGGGCGCCATCGGCGTGCTGCTGGGCGGCGAGGTCAAGGTCAGCACGGTGGTCAGCCAGGGGTGCAGGCCGATCGGCCCGACGATGGTCGTCACCAGCGCGGAGGAGAACCTGCTGCTGGAGCTGGCTGGCCAGCCCGCGCTCGCCAGGCTGGAGGACATCGTCAGCGAGCTCGACGAGGACGACCGCGAGCTGGTCGCCTCGGGGCTGCAGATCGGTGTGGCGATGGACGAGTACGCCGAGCACCACGAGCGGGGCGACTTCCTGATCCGCGGCGTCCTGGGCATCGACCCCGAGCGGGAGGCGGTGGCCATCGGGGACGTGGTCGACATCGGCAGGACGGTGCGCTTCCAGGTGCGCGACGCCGCCACCGCCGACGAGGACCTCTACGACCTGCTCGACGCGCACCGCGAGCAGCTGGGCAGGATCGACGGCGCGCTCCTGTTCGCCTGCAACGGCAGGGGGTCGGCGATGTTCGGCACCGCCGACCACGACGCGGTGGCGGTGCGCGACACGCTCGGCTCCATCGGTCTGGCGGGCTTCTTCGCCGCGGGAGAGGTGGGGCCCGTGGGCGGCCAGAACCACGTCCACGGGTTCACCGCCTCGATCCTCGTCTTCTCCTCCTGATCTCCGCCGGGCGGGGGTCAGCGCAGCGCGTCGACCGGTTCCATGCGCGCCGCGCGCAGCGACGGGTACAGCCCCGCCAGCAGACCGACCATGGCCCCCGCGAGCGGCGCCACCAGGGCCAGCCGCAGGTCGAGGACCGGGGTCCACTGCTTGGCCGCCGAGACGCCGACGATCGCGACCACGCCGAGGCTGGCCCCGATCACCCCGCCGGTCAGCCCGGTGAGCGTCGACTCCAGCAGGAACTGGGCGGCGATGTGCCGGCGCGCCGCGCCCAGCGAGCGGCGCAGGCCGATCTCGGCGACGCGTTCCATGACGGTCACCAGCGTGACGTTGGCGATGCCGACCGCGCCGACCACGAGCGAGACCAGGCCGAGGATCAGGAACAGCGCGTTGACGTCGTTCTGTACGGCGTCGCGCGCCCTGGTGGGCGACGGCGGCGCGATGACCTGCAGCACGTTCTCGTTGCCGGGGCTGAGCGCGAGCGGCGCCTGCCCGGCGACGAGGTCGGCGGCGCCCAGACTGGTGTTGATGAGCACCCTGGTGACGTCCCTGAGCCCGAACTGCCTGCCGAGCGTGGGCGGGACCATGACCGCGCTGGCGAGGTTCCGCTCCCGTTTCATCCCGCCCAGGATGCCGATCACCGTGTAGGCGTGCTTGCCGATGAAGACGGCGGGCGCGCCCTCCAGGCGGGTGATGCCGAGCATCGCGGCCGCCTGCTCGCCGAGGACGACCACCCTGTCCTTGCGCGCGAGGTGCCCCACGTCGAAGAAGCGGCCCTGGAGCAGGCTGCCCTTGACCGCCTGGGGAAGGCTGGGGCTGGCGGCCACCACGGTCAGGGTCTGGTCGGTGACCCTGGTCGGGTCGACGATCTTGTTGGAGCGCACGCTCAGGTTGGCGCTGTCCTTGGTCTCGGCGACGGCGGCGGCCGACGTCACCCCGCGCAGCCTGGTGACCTGGTCGACGGCGTCCCACTCGACGAGGGCCGTGCGTTCCTCGGGGACCTCGACGGTGATCGCGGTGGCGGTCAGCTCGTCGAACCTGCCGACGATCTGGTTGCCCGCGGTGGCGGCGATGCCGAGCGTGATGACCAGCGTGGTGATGCCGAGCACGGTGCCGAGGGTGGTGAGCGCGGTCCTGACGGGGCGGGCCAGCATGCCGGCCATGGCCTCGTTCAGCAGGTCGCGAAGGTCCACTACTCCTCCACCAGGACGCCGTCGGTGATCCTGACCCTGCGCTTCGCCCGGTCGCTCACCTCGTTCTCGTGGGTGATCACCACGATCGTCAGCCCCTGGTCGCGCAGGTCGTCGAAGAGGTCGAGGACGGCTTCGGTGTTGCGGCTGTCGAGGTTGCCCGTGGGCTCGTCGCACAGCAGCAGCGAGGGGCCGCCCATCAGCGCCCTGGCGATCGCCGCCCGTTGCCGCTCTCCGCCGGACAGCCGGTCGGGCAGGAAGTCCACCCGGTGCGACAGGCCGACGCGCTCGAGCGCCGCCAGCGCTCTGGCCCTGCGGTCCTTGCGCCCGCGCCTGGCGGCGCCGCTCCGGTACACCTCGGCCAGCATCACGTTCTCGGCCACGCTGCGGTGGGGGAGCAGATGGAAGGACTGGAAGACGAAGCCGATACGGCTGCCGCGCAACCTGGTGCGCTCGCCGTCGGGCAGCTCGGTGGTCTCGATCCCGTCCAGCCGGTAGCTGCCCGAGCTGGGCCGGTCGAGCAGCCCGAGCACGTTGAGCAGCGTGGACTTGCCCGACCCCGAAGGGCCGATGATCGCCACGTAGTCGGTCCGGTGGACGTCGAGCGAGACGCCGGACAGCGCGCGCACGGGCGGGTCGGCGGGGAACTCCTTGCCGACGGCGTTCAGGGCGATGACGGGCTCAGGCACTGTTGACCACCACCCGGTCGCCCTGCTTGAGGTCGCCGGTCACCTCGACCTTGCCGTCGGCGGTGAGGCCGGTGCGCACCTCGACGTCCCTGGTCCTGTCCGGCGCGACCTCCACCCGGACCCGCGCCTTGCCGTCCGCCGAGGTGATGACGGCGGCCACCGGCACGACGAGGACCGCGCTGTCCGTCGCGCCGACGGTCACCTTGACGGTGACCGACGCGCCGGACAGGCCCCTGAGGCCCTTGCCGGACAACGGGCTGATCAGGACCGGTTCCGAGCTCGTCGCCGAGGTGTTCTCACCCGCCTTGGCCTCGCCGGTGGCGAGCTTCGCCTCCTGCCCGAAGGCGGTCAGCCGCGCCGGGAACGTCTTGCCCGCCTCGGTCTCGATGACGGCCGGCATGCCCTCCTTGAGCAGGGTGGCCTCGGTCGCCTCCACCGATCCCGTGACGACGAAGGTCGAGCTGGTCACGGTGGCGATCGCCTTGTCCACGGTCTCGCCGGCCTTGACCGCGGCCTTGTGCAGGCGGGCGGGCAGTCGCGGCAGGAACACCAGTTCGCCCGGCGGGATCGTGGTGCCGTAGCCGCGCAGGTACTCGGCCATCAGCGTCTTCGCCGCGCTGACGTCCTTCCTGGCGTTGGCGACCTTCAGCTTGGCGGGGGACAGCGCGCGGGCCTGCCGCAGTGCCTGCTCGGCGACGGCCACGGCCTCCTCGGCGTCCCGCACGCCCTTGCTCAGCTCGGTCAGCTTCTTCTCGCGGGCCTGCCGTGCCTCCTCCTCGATCCGCCCGTACGCCCTGCGTGCCGCGTCGAGGTCGGCCCGCGCGTTGGACACCTTCAGCTCCAGCAGCGTCGTGTCGGCGGGCGGCTTCGGCGTGGCCGGCGGCGCCGGGGTGGCACCCGGCGCGCCCGGCCCGGTGGCCGGCCCGCTGGTCGGCCCAGTCGTCGGCCCGCTGGTCGGCCCGGTGCTCGGCTCCTGCCTGCCGTTGTCGGCCCTGGCGGCGGCCAGGTCCTGCTCGGCCTGCAGCAGCTTCTCCTCGGCGGCCCGGACGGCGGCGTCGGCGCTCTCGATCCTGGCGATGTCCTCGGGGGTGTGCTCCTGCTCCTTCGCCTGCCGGTGGGCGCGCTCGGCCGCCTTCAGGTCCGCCCTGGCGTTGGTGAGCTTCAGCTTCAACGGCAGGACGTCGCCGCCCTGGTCGAGCGTCTTCTGCTCGATGGCCAGCGTCTCCTGCGCGGTCTGGACGGCCTTGCGCAGCGTGTCGAGCTGCTGGCGGGCCTCCAACGTGGGTTGCTGGGCCGCGTAACCCTTCCTGGCGTAGAACCGGGTGACCGCCGCGACGGTGGCCTGGTCGAACACGCCCGTGACGCGCGTGCCGTACCCGAGGCGGCGCAGCGACCGCTGCAGCTGCTCGACGTCGTCGCCCTTGGCGCCGGGTGAGATGGTGCGGTGCATCGGCACCTTGCCCGCCATGGCGAAGACGGGCCTGCCGTTCACCTCCAGGAGGACCCCGCCCTCCCTGATCGTGCCGGGACGGGGCGCCCGGGTGGCGCGCTGGGTGGTGTCCGCGCCACCGGCCGCGCCGCCGACCCCGCCGCCGACCATGCCTGCCAGCGAGACCGGCAGCGGCGAGCCGTACTCGAGGGTGCCGTTGACCACGATCGTGCTGGCCAGCCTGGTGTGCTCGACGGGCGCGGTGACCAGCGACGCCTTGGGCGGCCTGCGCAGCGCCGCCTCGTCGGCGGGCGAGCGCAGTCTGGTGCTGACTCCCCAGCCGACACCGGCGATGGCGATCACGCCGGCGACGGTGCCGACGAGCACCTTGCGGGGGGACTTCACGTCGGAACTCCTTGTTCTCGGGCATGCTGAGGTTCTCGGGCATGCTGAAGTTCTCGGGGGTGCCGAAGTTCTCGGGCATGCCGAAGAGAGCTCGTGGCACTGGAGCCGGGACGAGCCGCTAGCGGAGGCTGCGGCGCCTGGCGCGGAACGGCACGGCGACCGCCGCGCCCGTCAGGACCACCAGCAGGGCCGCATGGGCGATGTCCTGCCTGGCGACGAGCTCGACGGAGGCGTTCTCCCAGAGCACGGCCGTCGCGGGCACCAGGTAGACGCCCGCGGCGACGGCCCAGCGGGGGTCGGCGGTGAGGTGACCGGCGCAGGCGGCGCCGACGAGCAGGACGACCTCCAGGCAGACCCTGGCCATCGCGGTCGGCGAGCCCGCGACGATGTCGAGCCACGCCGGGTCGGCCCCGGCGACCAGCGGCACCGCGGCCAGCCACCACCACGAGCGGGCGCGGGGCCGTTCACGCCTGCTCGCCAGGACCAGCAGCCCGGCGACGATCAGCGCGTTGGAGGTCAGCGGGGCGATCGGGCCGCCGTGGCCGTACAGGGCGGGGCCCGACCACGGCCCGTCGGGGAAGACCGGCAGCAGCGTGGCGTCCAGCCACGGGTGGCCCATGGTGATCGCGGTGACCTTGACGGCGACGGCGCCCGCCACCGGGAGCGCGAGCCTGACGTGGCCGCGCAGGACCAGCACGAAGGCGACGGCCGACAGGGCCAGCCACAACGGGATGCCGCCGGCGTAGGGGATGAGCACCGCGAGGTTGAGCATGGCCAGCGCGACGACGCCCCTGTGCAGCCCGTCCGTCCAGGCGGGCCCCTGTGCCGCCGAGATGACGCGGGCGCGGATCCCCCCGACGACCAGGGCGACCGCCTCGCGTGCCGGAGGTATCGCCCGGCCCGGCTCCGCGCTGTCCAGCAGGATGCCGAGAAGCTCGTCCCCGTGGTCGGCCCGGTAGCCGTTCGGATAGGCCCGCAACAGCCAGCGGTACCGCCGCTCGAGGGTGGTCATGCGAACGTGGCTCCCAGGCTGTGGCGTCCGGTCACCACGGCGGCCGCCTGCTGCATGCGCCTGGCCTCCGCCTCGACGATGCGGTTGCCCTCGTCGGTGATCCTGAAGTAGCGGCGCTTGCGGCCGTTGACGACCTCCTCGCGCTCCACCGCGATGACACTGTTGGCGGCCAGCCGGTCGAGCGCGCCGTAGAGGGTGCCGACGGCCAGCGTGATCCGGCCCTGCGAGAGGTCGACGACCTTCTTGATGATCGCGTGTCCGTGGAGCGGGCCGTCCAGGAGCGCGGCGAGAACGAAGTAGGTCTGCTCACTCAACCCGGATGATCCCTTGGACATAGCGGAGAACGTACTTCGCTCGCCGAAGTATCGTCAAGACCATGCCCGCATCCCGAACTCCTCGTCGACCTTGGCGTCGATCTCGTTCGCCTTCGGCAGGTAAGCCGGGTAGAAGCCCTTGCCGCACTCGAGGTCGTCGAGCGCGATCCTGATCTCCCTGGTGAGGTACGGCCTGGCCTGCGCGGCCGTGAGCGTGGGCTCGTAGACCCGGCCCTCGGGCAGCTTGCTGTCGTCGACGTCGTCGGTCTTGCCGAGGTTCACGACCATGGCGCGGACCTGTTCGTCGCCGCGCACGGCCATCGCGGTCGGGTTGGTCTTGGGTGCCCGGTAGCCCTTGCCCTTCAGGCACTCGGCCATGCTCGCCGCCTTCTCCGCCAGGACGGGGTCGCCGTCGAGGGCGCGGGTCTTGGCCTGGGTCCTGGCCTTGTCCACCTGCTCGTAGTGGTCCATCGACGACGCCACGACCTTTCCGGTGATCTTCTTGATCGCGGCCACGTAGCAGGTCTCGTAGGCGCTGCTGTAGGCCTTGCGCTGCTGCTGGGACAGCGAGCTCTGGATCTTCCAGTTCGGGTTGACCTCCGGGTTCTCCGGCTCGAACATCGGGCTCTCGTACTCCTTGGGGTAGACGTACACGGCGAAGTGCCCGAAGCCGTACTTGCCGCGGACCGACTTCATCGCGGCGTAGTCGCCGCTGCCGGCCGCCTTGCGCTCCTGGCTCAGCGTGCGGCCCTTGGCGACGAAGGCGACGTACTTGAAGCCCTTGCCCTTCATGCAGGTGGCCAGCTCGGCCTCCTTGCGCTGCTCGACTCCCTGGACGGCGGGGCTGGACGCGGCTTGCGTCGCGGTGCCGGCGCATCCGGTGGCCAGGGCGAGGGTCAGGAGCGCCGCCGCGCGCCTCGTCGCCCGAACTCGGCGTTGATCTGGCATGGGGAGGACCATACTTCGCGTGGCGAAGTATGGTCAAGAGCGTTCCGCCGACGCGGGTGGTGGGAGACTGGGCGACATGGTTCTCCCGCAGGTGACCCTCGACGACGTGGTGGCCGCACGCGCCCTCCTGGCGGATGTCGCCGTGCAGACCCCCGTGCTCCGGTCCAGGATCCTGTCGGAGAGCATCGGCGGTCCCGTGCACCTCAAGTGCGAGAACCTCCAGCGCGCGGGCTCGTTCAAGGTGCGCGGCGCCTACGTCCGCATCGCCAGGCTGACCGACGACGAGCGGCGCAAGGGCGTGGTCGCCGCCAGCGCGGGCAACCACGCGCAGGGGGTGGCGCTGGCCTCGGGCCTGGTCGGCACGCACGCCACGGTCTACATGCCGGAGGCCGCGCCGCTGCCCAAGGTGGAGGCGACGCAGGCCTACGGCGCCGAGGTCGTGCTCGGCGGAACCAGCGTCGACGTGGCGCTGGCCAGGGCGAAAGAACACGCACGGCGCACCGGAGCGGTGTTCATCCACCCCTTCGACCACCCCGACGTCATCGCCGGCCAGGGCACGATCGGCCTGGAGATCATCGAACAGCTTCCGGAGGTGGGCACGATCGTGCTCGGCATCGGTGGCGGAGGGCTGGCCGCGGGCGTGGCCCTGGCGGTGAAGTCGCTACGGCCGGGCGTGCGGATCGTCGGCGTGCAGGCCGAGCAGGCCGCCGCCTACCCCGCCTCGCTGGCGCTGGGCGAGCCCGTCGTGGTCGATCCCTCGGGCACCATGGCCGACGGCATCGCGGTGGGCCGCCCCGGCGAGCTGCCGTTCGACATGATCCACTATCTGGTCGACAGCGTGGTGACGGTGTCGGAGGAGGAGATCTCCCGCGCGCTCGTGCTGTGCGTCGAGCGAGGGAAGCTGGTCGTCGAACCCGCCGGCGTGGTGGGGGTGGCGGCGCTGCTCGCGCATCCGCGCACGTTCGAGCCGCCGGTGGTGGCGGTGCTGTCGGGCGGCAACATCGACCCGCTGCTGCTGTCCAACGTGCTACGGCACGGCCTGGCCGCCGCGGGGCGCTACCTCACGGTCAGGATCAGGCTGTCCGACCGGCCTGGCGCGCTGGCCGGCCTGCTCGTCACGCTCGGCGAGCTGCGCGCCAACGTGATCGACATCGTCCACGAGCGGGTCAGCGCCAGCCTGCACGTCGACGAGGTCGAGGTGCGGCTGCAACTGTCGACCCGGGGTCAGGCACACAGCGACGAGGTGCTGGGGGTGCTCACGCGGGAGGGCTACAAGATCTTCGGCTGACGACGGCTACAGGCCGATCAGCGGGCCGTACTCGGCCATCACCCGCGCGTCGATGGAGGACTGCTTGGGCGCGAAGCGGGTGTAGAACTCCTTCCCGCACTCCAGGTCCTGCATGGCCGCCTTGACCTCGCGGTCCAGTTGCGACCTGGCCTGCGCGGCGGTGAGCTCGGGGACGTAGCTGCGACCGTCCGCGTGGTTGGGGAACTGCTGGTCGCCCAGCTTGTTGGACTCGGCCCAGAAGGCGTCGGTGCCTCTCCTGGCGAGCGCGGTCGGCTTGGTCGAGGACACCTTGACCCCCTTGGCGGTGAGGCAGTCGGCGAAACGCCCGGCCAGGGCGAGCAGTTCCGGGTCGCCGTCGATCTCGGTGGCCTCCAGCCTGGCCGAGGCCGCGTTCAACAGGTCCACGGCGTGGTCCGTGGAGGTGACGTCCTTGTTGAGCACCTCCTTGGCGGCCTTGCCGAGACAGGTCTTCTCGGCCTTCCGGTAGGAGGCGAGCTGCGAGGAGTTCAGGTTCATCATGATCTTGTTGTTGGGGTTCTCGGCGATGTCGGCCTCGGCGCCTCCGGCCAGGGGATCCTTGGGGTAGACGTGCATGGCGAACACCCCGAAGCCGTATTTCTGGCGATAGGCCTTCATCCCCTCGTAGGTGGTCCTGTCGGGCTTCGGCTGGCTGGGCCGGACGAAGGGGATGTACTTGAAGCCCTGCTGTTTCATGCAGTCGGCCATGATCTGCTGCATCCTGGGCCGGGGATCAGGCGCCTTGGCGGCGGGGGCGGGGGTGGCGGCCTGCTCGGCCGCGCAGCCCGTGACGAGGGCAAGCGAAAGCAACCACGTGACACGACGCATGGAGAAACTCCGGATCTGTCGGGTGATCAGGTGAACGCGCGCATGCGCGACCCGCGCGGCGCGACGGCCGCGACAAGGGTGAGGAACGCCAGCAGCCCCCAGTAGGCGAGGTCCTGGCGCGACTGGTCCATCAGGTGCTGGGCGAAGGCGGCCGAGCCGGCCACCAGGTAGAGCGCGGCGGCCAGCGCCCAGCGCAGGTCACCGGTCAGGCGTCCGGCCCACACCGCGCCCGCCAGCGTCACGGCCTCGGCCGCGATCCTGACCGCGACGGCGGGGGCGGGTTCGTCGAGCGACATCCAGGCGGGATCGGCCGTCGCCAGCAGGGGTACGGCGGCGAGCCACCACGACGAACGTCTGCGCGGCCGGTCCTCCCGCAGGGCCAGGATCGCCAGCCCGGCGCAGGCCAGCGCGGGCCCGGCGACCGCGCCGAGCGGGCCGCTGAGGCCGTAGAGCGGGTCCGGTGTCAGGAAAGCGGGCTCGACCGGCAGCGGCGTGGCGTCCACGAAGACGACGCCGGTGCTGAGTGCCCACGACTTGATCCCAATGAGCAGCGCCAGCGGTAGCGCCGGCCGTAGCCGGCCCATGACCACCAGGACGAGGGCGAGCGCGGACAGCGCGCACCAGAGTGGGATCGACGCGGCATAGGGCAGCCAGGCCGCCAGGGAGGCCGCGCACAGCGCGGTCACGCCGAGGTGGAGGCCGTCGGACCAGGCCGGAGCGGTGGTGGCCTGCCAGGCCCGCTCCTTCAGGCCGTTGGCCAGCAGGCTCACCACCTCCCTCAGTGGTGGCCTGGAGCGCCGCGGGTCGGTGTGCCCGAGCAGGACGTCCAGCAGTTCCTCGCCGTGCGCCGCGCGGTAGGCGCGCGGGTAGGCCCGGATGAGCCGCCGGTAGCGCCGTTCGAGCGGGCTCACGCCAGGCCCAGGTCGCGGCGGCCTCTGACCACGCTGGCCGCGTGGTGCATGCGCTCGGCCTCGGCCTCGGCGATCGCCCTGCCGCGATCGGTGATGCGGAAGTAGCGGCGGTTGCGGCCGTCGACGACCTCTTCGCGGTCGACGATGAGCGTGCCCTGGGCGGTGAGCCGCTCGAGGATGCCGTAGAGGGTGCTGACCGACGGCTTCACGCGGTCGCGTGACAGCTCGATGACCCGCCCGACGATCGCGTGCCCGTGCAGGGGGCCGTCGAGAAGCGCGGCGAGCACGAAGTACATCGGCTCGCTGACTTCCGTTGATCTTCTCGGCATGGCGATCAAGATACTCCGTTTAACGGAGTGATGACAAGGCCGGCTTTCTCGCCTCGAAGAGCCAGGCGTTGAAGAGGGGATCGAGATCCTTGCCCGACAGCCGCTCGGCGAGAGCGACGAACTGCGGCGTCGTGACGTGACCGTACATGTGGCGGTCGGCCCACTCCTTGAGGATCCTGAAGAAGACGTCGTCGCCGACGCTCATGCGCAGCGCGTGCAGCGTCATGCCGCCGCGGGTGTAGACCGACTCGTTGAACAGGTCACCCGGCCGGGCCCGGCCGGGCGGGTAGGCCCACATCGCGTCGCCGGCGGGCCTGGCGTAGTAGCCGTCGAAGGCGCTCTGCGCGCTCGCCCTGCCCTTGTGCTCCGACCACAGCCACTCCGCGTACGTGGCGAAGCCCTCGTTGAGCCACAGGTCCTTCCACCGCTTGATCGACAGGCTGTCGCCGAACCACTGGTGAGCCAGCTCGTGGGCGATGATGCTCTCGTCCGGCCGGAAACCGCCGTACATCGGCTTCGTCTGGTTCTCCAGCGCGTAGCCCGCCGCGAAGTCGTCGACCACGCCGCCCGTCGACGAGAACGGGTAGGGACCGAACACCGTGGACCAGTAGTCGGTCACCTCGCCGGAGGTCGTGTAGAGGCTGTCGAGCGTCGAGGCGAACTTCGGGTCGGCGGCGGCCAGGTTGGGGATGCCCTTCGCGGTCGTGCCCTGGCGCAGCTCGAACCTGCCCAGCGTCATCGTCGCCAGGTAGGTGGCCATCGGGTGCTTCTCCGACCAGGTGAACGTGGTCTTGCCGGCGCGCGTGACGGGCTGCCCGGTCTGCTCGCCGTTCGCCAGCGCCGTCAGCCCCTGCGGCACGGTCAGCTCGAAGTCGAAGCGCGCCTTGTCGGCTGGGTGGTCGTTGGCCGGGAACCAGGTCTTGGCGCCGTTGGGCTGGCAGGCGACGAAGGCGCCGTCATCGGTCGGCACGAAGCCGTAGGTGCCGAGGTTGGTGGAACCGGTGATCGGCCGGGGCCGGCCCGCGTAGGCGACGGCGACGGTGAAGGCGCGGCCCTCGCGCAACTGCTGGGCCGGGGTCACCGTCAGCTCGTCGCCGCTGCGCGCGACCGTGGCCCGCGCGCCGTCGACCGTGACCTCGGAGACCTGGAACCCCGCGAGGTCGAGATTGAAGCGCGGCAGCGGCTGCGTCGCCTTGGCCTGGATCGAGGCCAGGCCGTTCAGCCGCTTGGCCGCGGGGTCATAGTCGATCTTGAGGTGGTAGCGCGTGACGTCGTAGCCGCCGTTGCCGTCCAGGGGGAAGTCGGGATCGCCGATGCCCCGGCCAGGCTCCCCCGGGCTCGTCACCGGAGCGGGCGGGGCGGACGACGCCGCGGTCCCGTCGAGCGGGGCGCAGGCGACCGCCCCCAGAAGCGTCAGGAGCAGAGCGGAGCGCATGGTCCATCAGCCTACGCGAGCCGCCGCGGCCGGGCACGCATAGTGGCAGCATCGTCACCCGGCGTTCCCATCGGATACGGCGAAGCCCCGGAGCGGCGGCGGCCTGCCCCGGGGCTTCGGGCGAGCATGATCGGGCGGACCCTACAGGTTGCCGCGACGCTCCTGCTCGCGCTCGATCGCCTCGAACAGCGCCTTGAAGTTGCCCTTGCCGAAGCCGAGCGAGCCGTGCCGCTCGATCAGCTCGAAGAACACCGTCGGGCGGTCCTGCACGGGCTTGGTGAAGATCTGCAGCAGGTAGCCGTCCTCGTCGCGGTCGACGAGGATCTTGCGCTGCTTCAGCTCCTCGATCGGCGCCCGCACCTCGCCGATCCTGGCGCGCAGCTCCGGGTCGTCGTAGTAGGAGTCGGGGGTGTCGAGGAACTCCACGCCCGCCGCCCTCATGTTGTCGACGGTCGTGAGGATGTCGTTGGTGGCCAGCGCGATGTGCTGCACGCCGGGACCGCCGTAGAACTCCAGGTACTCGTCGATCTGCGACTTCTTGCGGCTGATCGCGGGCTCGTTGAGCGGGAACTTCACCTTGCGGGTGCCGTCCGCGACGACCTTCGACATCAGCGCGGAGTACTCGGTGGCGATGTCGTCGCCGACGAACTCCGCCATGTTGGTGAAGCCCATCACGTTCCGGTAGAACTCCACCCACTCGTCCATCTTGCCGAGCTCGACGTTGCCCACGCAGTGGTCGATCGCCTGGAAGAAGCGCTTGGCCGGGGGCGCCACGATGGGCTCGGCCGCACGGTATCCGGGCAGGTAGGGGCCGGAGTAGTTGGACCGGTCGACCAGGGTGTGCCGGGTCTCGCCGTAGGTGGCGATGGCCGCGACCACGACCTTGCCGTTCTCGTCCTCCAGCGTGTACGGCTCGGCCAGCCCCTTGGCGCCCTTGGCGAGGGCGTGCGCGTAGGCCGCCTCGACGTCGGGCACCTCGATGGCCAGGTCGATCACGCCGTCACCGTGCTCGGCGACGTGGCGGGCCAGGTCGATGCCGTGTCCGTGGTCGCGCCCGCTTCGGCCTTCGTCGGCGCGCTGCGGCCGTACCGACGCGCGGAACTCGAACCGCGCCCCGCCCGAGGCGAGGACGTAGGCCACCTCGTCCCTGCTGCCGTTCTCCGGGCCGCGGTAGGCGACCAGCTTCATCCCGAACGCGGTGGAGTAGTAGTGGGCCGCCTGCTTGGCGTTGCCCACAGCGAACACCACGGCGTCCATGCCCTTGACCGGAAACTCATCGCTCATACCGATAACTCTCAATTTGTATGGACGCCTTGTGCAACTGTTACTTGAACCAGTGGACAATCTGTCCATGACCATCGACGAACTGGACGCCAAACTGCTCAGTCTGCTCTCCACTGAGCCGCGCCTCGGAGTTCTGGAGTGTTCGCGCCGGCTCGGCGTGGCCCGCGGAACGGTGCAGGCGCGACTCGACCGGATGATCGCCAGGGGGGTCATCACCGGTTTCGGCCCTGACGTCTCGGCGGCGGCGCTCGGCTACGACGTGACCGCGTTCGTCACCATGGAGATCCGCCAGGTGAGCGGCCACGATCCGGTCGCCGACCAGCTCGCGCGCATCCCGGAGGTGCTGGAGGTCCACACCATCACCGGAGGCAGCGACCTGCTGTGCAGGGTCGTGGCGCGCACCAACGCCGACCTCCAGCGCGTCATCGACCGGATCGTCGCCGTCCAGGGGGTTCTGCGGACTTCCTCGGTGATCGTGCTCGACACTCCGGTCCCATACCGAGTTCTGCCATTGGTCATGGATGTACCACGGCGAGGCGTGCGAAAGTCTTAGCATCGTTACCGATCGTTTATTCTTGGCCTTCCGCCAGCTGACGGGGGTTTGCTGAGCGTGCGATCGGGGGGGAGTCTGTGGCGAAGAGCGTGGGCAAACGGCGGATTCTGCGATGGGTGGCCATCGCGTTCGGTGCCGGGATCCTCGCGACGGTCGCGCTGTTCGGCGTCGCATGGGCCATGACGCCCATCCCGGACAGCACCCAGAAGGAAGCCACGGCGCAGGGCTCGGTGATCTACTACCGCGACGGCAAGACGGTCCTGGCCAAGCAGGGCGTCAACCGCAAGAACGTCAAGCTCGCCCAGGTGCCGCCGCACGTCCGCGACGCCGTCATCGCCGCGGAGAACCGCTCCTTCTACACCGACAGCGGCGTGTCGCTGAAGGGCACCGCCCGCGCCGTGTGGTCCACCGTCACGGGGCAGCAGCTGCAGGGCGGCTCCACGATCACCCAGCAGATGGTCCGCAACTACTACAGCGGCCTGAGCCAGGAACGCTCGATCACCAGGAAGTTCAAGGAGATCCTGATCTCCATCAAGGTCGACCAGTCCAAGTCGAAGGACTGGGTGCTCGAGCAGTACCTCAACACCATCTACTTCGGCAGGGGCGCCAACGGCGTCCAGGCCGCCGCGCAGGCCTACTTCGGCAAGAACGTCGAGAGCCTCACCGTCGCCGAGGGCGCCTACCTGGCCGCGGTCATCCAGCAGCCCAGCAGGTTCGCCGACCCCAAGGGCGGCGACCGCGCCGCCGCCGAGGCGCGCTGGAGGGCGGTCGTCGACGCCATGGTCCAGACGGGCGCCCTGACCGCCGCGGACGCCGCCAAGCAGGACTTCCCCGAGCTCAAGAAGCCCAGGGCCGCCTTCGCGCTCAAGGGTCAGGACCAGGTCATGGTCGACAGGGTGCGCGAGGAGCTCAACGCCCGCGGCTACACCGACGAGCAGATCGACAGCGGCGGCCTGAAGATCGTCACCACCTTCGACAAGAACCTCATGGGCGCCGCCGAGCGCGCGGTGAAGTCCGTGCTGCCGGAGTCCACGTCCACGAAGGTGCGCACCGGCCTGGCCGCGGTCGACCCCGCGACCGGCGAGGTCGTCGCCTTCTACGGCGGAAGCAAGGACCAGTCGTGGGACAACGCCTTCTCCGCGAAGGTGCAGGCCGGTTCGACGTTCAAGCCGTACACGCTGGCCGCCGCGCTCGACAGCGGCCTGCCCCTCTCGACCACGGTCAACGGCAATTCGCCCATCTCCGTGCGCGGCGCCTCCCAGCCGATCCCCAACGACAGCGGGCGTTCCTACGGATACGTCGACCTGATCCGCGCCACTCAGAACTCGGTCAACACCGCCTTCGTCGACCTCGGCCAGAAGGTCGGCCTCGACAAGGTCGCCAAGGTCGCCGAGGCGGCCGGCATCCCCGCCGCCCAACTCGAGGCGCAGCGGGCCTACGCCTCCTTCCCGCTCGGCGTCTCCTCCGTCAGCGCCGTGCAGAACGCCTCAGGCTTCGCCAGCTTCGCCAACGGCGGCGTCCACATGGAAAGCCACGTCGTCAAGTCGGTGACCGACGCCAACGGCAAGAAGTCGGTCATCAAACCCAAGGCGACCACCGTGGTCAGCGAGCAGGCCGCCGCCGACACGATCTACGCCATGGAACACGTCGTCAAGTACGGCACCGGCACCGGCGCCCGCCTCTACGACCGGCCGGTCGCCGGCAAGACCGGCACCACCGACAGCAACGCCGCGGTCTGGTTCAACGGCTTCACCCCGCAACTGGCCACCGCGGTCAACATGTTCCGCGACGACAACAAGACCGTCGAGGTCCCCGGGTACGGCGTGCAGTTCGGCGGCCAGCTGCCCGCCCGCATCTGGAAGGCGTTCATGACGGAGGCGCTCGACGGCGAGCCCGTCGAGCAGTTCCCCCAGCCGTCGCAGTACGGCTACGACCGCTGGGACGACACCCAGGCCCCCCGCGGCGACGACCGCGGCCCCGACACCGGCTACGACGACGGTTACGACACCGGCTACGACCGGCCCCAGGACACGTGGCCGGGCCAGTGGAACGGCGAGCGGCAGGACAACCCGCAGAGCCCGCCGCCGTCCGAGCAGCCGGCCACGCCGCAGAACCCGGTCGTTCCCGAGGAGACCGACAGGGGCGAGGCCCAGGACACCGCGCCGCCGAACACCGGCCAGCCGGCCGAGCCCGACCGGCTGGACGACGCCTCAACCCGCCCCGGGGGCCGCTAACTCGGCGAGCAGGCTTCAACCCGATCCGGGGGCCGCCAGTTCGGCGAGCAGGTCGGCCGGGGTGGTCACCGGGAGGCGGCAGGTGAAGCCCTGGCAGACGTAGGCGGCGGGCGCCCCGCCGACCAGCCCCCGTTCCTCAAGCAACGGCACCCTGACACCGCCCGCGCCACCGTCCACGCCGCTGCCCGCGCCGCCCGCGCCGCCGCTCGTGTCGCTGGCCGCGCCGCCCGCGCCGCCGCTCGTGTCGCTGGCTGCGCCGCCTGCGCCGGTGCTGGTGGGCGCGGGGCCCTCCGGCGGGGCGTCGCCCACGGCGATCACCATGCCCGGCACGTCGGCCAGCAGCGCCGCCC
Source organism: Nonomuraea sp. NPDC003727 (assembly GCF_053586935.1). Taxonomy (NCBI): domain Bacteria; kingdom Bacillati; phylum Actinomycetota; class Actinomycetes; order Streptosporangiales; family Streptosporangiaceae; genus Nonomuraea; species Nonomuraea sp. NPDC003727. The sequence goes on along the minus strand of NZ_JBSFNE010000003.1, from coordinate 249,820 downwards.
GGTGCAGCGCTCGCGTGCGCGGATCGTCCGCCGGCCCCACGATCGCCACCTCGACCGGCCCGGCCAGCGCGGCCTGCGCCACCGCCAGGCCCCAGCCCGCGAACCTCGCATGCCCCCCGGACAGCACCGACACCGTGCCGAGCGCCGACGCGGCGGCCTCCCGGTGCCGCGCCGACCCGGTCAGCGCCGCGTACGACAGCAACGCCCCCGCCGCGGCGAACTGCCCGGACGGCGTGGCGTTGTCCGTCGGATCCTGGGGCCGCTGGAACAGCCGCTCGGCGTCGTCCGCCGTGTCGAAGAAGCCGCCGCGCCCGTCCGCGAAGCGGGACAGGACCACCTCCAGCAGCCGCTCCGCCAGCGCGAACCACCGCACCTCGCCCGTCACCCCGTACAGCGCGAGCAGCCCCTCGGCCAGGTCGGCGTAGTCCTCCAGCACACCCGCGTTCCGCCCGGCGTGCCCGTCACGGGAGGTCCGCAGCAGCCGGTCGCCGTCGAGGTGCACCCGCTCCAGCAGGGTCGCGGCCTGCCGCGCCGCCTCCACCAGGTCGGGCCGCTCGAACACCGCTCCCGTCTCCGCGAGCGCGGCCACGGCCAGGCCGTTCCACGCCGCGACCACCTTGTCGTCGCGGCCCGGCCGTACCCGCTGGTCCCTGGCCGACATCAGCCGCGACCGCACCCTGGCGAACCGGTCGGCGTCGTCAGGGTCACCGAGCAGCTGCAGCACCGAGGTGCCGTGCTCGAAGGTGCCCGTCACCTCGAACAGCTCGATCGCCCACGCGGCGTCCTCGGGGTCGAGGACCTCCCGCAGCTGGGCGGGCGTCCAGACGTAGAACCTGCCCTCCTCGCCCTCGCTGTCGGCGTCGAGGGCCGAGGCGAAACCGCCCTCGGCGGTGCGCATCTCCCGCAGCAGCCAGTCGGCGGTCTCCAGCGCGACCCGCCTGGCCAGCGGCGCGCCCGAGGACTTCCACCAGTGCGTGTAGACCCTGAGCAGCAGCGCGTTGTCGTAGAGCATCTTCTCGAAGTGAGGGACCACCCACCCGGCGTCGACGCTGTAGCGGGCGAAGCCGCCGCCGAGCTGGTCGTAGATCCCGCCCCGCGCCATCGCCTCCAGCGTCCTGGCCGCCATGTCCCTGGCCGCCACGGCACCGTCGCCCTGGTATCTCAGCAGGAACTCCAGCACCATCGACGGCGGGAACTTGGGCGCGCCACCGAAGCCGCCGCGCACCGGGTCGAAGGACCGCAGGAGGTTCTCCACGGCCACCGTCAGCGTCTGGGCCGTCGGCACCGGACCGCTCGGCAGCGTCGATCCGCCGGTGAGCGCCTCGACGACCTTCGAGCCCTGCTCCACCACCTGCCGCCGGTCCTCGGTCCACGCGGTGTGCACCCCGACGAGCAGGCGCTGGAACTGGGGCTTCGGGAAGTAGGTTCCGCAGTAGAAGGGGTGGCCCTCCGGCGTCGCGAACACCGTCATCGGCCACCCGCCCTGCTGCGTCATGGCCTGCGTGGCGCTCATGTAGACGGCGTCGACATCGGGCCGCTCCTCGCGGTCGACCTTGACGTTGACGAAGCGCTCGTTCATCAGGCGGGCGGTCTCGACGTCCTCGAAGCTCTCGTGCGCCATGACGTGGCACCAGTGACAGGCCGAGTAGCCGACCGAGATCAGCAGCGGCACGTCGCGCCGTCGCGCCTCCTCGAACGCCTCCTCGCCCCACTCGAACCAGTCGACCGGGTTGTCGGCGTGCTGCTGAAGGTAGGGGCTGGTGGCATGCTTCAGCCTGTTCATAGGGCCAGCCTCTCACGCTCGCCACCCCCGGCGACCGCCCCGCCGACCACCGCCGTCCCCGCGCCCCCGCAACGCCCAGGCCCTTCCCCTCTCCCGGCTCCACCTGGCCATTCCCACGCCCAGGCCCGCGCTGGCGTCCACGGCGGTCAGGACTCCGGCGCGGGTCTCGGCCGGCTCGGCGATCCTGCGTTCGAGCGCCTCGGCGGAGTGCGGGCCGAGCGTGCTTCCCGCGGCCAGTCCTCCGCCCGGAGCTTTCCGCGTCCTTCTCGCGGCCGGCCCTTCATCCGGCCATTCGCGCTGCGTTCGATGTCCGCGACGCCCAGGCTGCTTCTCGGACGGCGGGCGGGTGCCCGGCCGGGTCGGGCGGGCCCACGGGTCCTCGGTGCGCGGCATGTCGTGGCCTGCCGTTGGGGGTCCGTGGCGGCGGGGACCGGAGTCCTGCTGGGCGGCGCGCCCGCGGCGGACGGCACCCCGCGACCGGGGAGGCGCCAGACCGGCTTGCCGTACGGGCCGGGCCGGGAAGGCGGGCCGACTCACGGGAGGCCGGACACCGGCAGACCTGGAGGACGGACCCGGAAGGTGGGGGATACGCAGAAGAGAGGGCTGGGTGGGTAGGTTACCGAGCGTGGACCTTGACTTCGTGAGCGCTCATGCCGAACGCGCCGCGACCGAGCTGACCCGCAGGGATGTGGCCCGCGCGCTGCTGGCCGTCCCGTCCGGGGTGGCGCTGGTGGCCCTGCCGGACCTGCGGCGGGCGATGCTGGCCGCCGGCAACCCGCTCTCGCCGGTCTTCTGGGACACCGCGAGGGCCACGCTCAGCTCGATCGAGGCCGGCACGGCCACGGTGGGCGACGTGCAACGCTGGCTGGAGGCCACCGGCAGCGAGCCGATCCTGCTCACGCCCAGCTACTTCGTCTGGCCCGAGGAGGACGAGCGCGGCCCGGTCGCCGAGGAGATGTACGCGCTCTTCGTCGCCTACCTGGAGCGGCGCGTCGAGGCGGGCGAGACCGACCCCGACGCCCTGGCGACGGGCGATCCGGCGGCCCGCGCCGCCTACGAGGAGCTGCAGGAGCGCTGGCTCAACACGGCGCTGCCGGACGGCAGGGTGCCGGTGCTGGTGGTGAGCGACGAGCAGGACGAGGAGTTGTTCGCGGCGTGGGACGAGGAGGAGTCCTACGCGCTGGCCGAGCTGCGAAGGATCCTCGACGAGCTGCCCAAACGCCCCGAGCTGCCGGAGCCCGAGCTGCGCCAGGCCGCGGCCAGGCTCAGGGAGGTGCTCGTCTTTCCCGGCTATCCCGGCAACGTGCTGCGGGCGTGCGCCGGGTTCGAGGGCGGGCTCATGCCCGACGACGACAGGGAGCTGTGGCTGTCGGTCGTCGCCGGGATCGCGGGCCCGGTCTCCGACCTGGACGAGGACGTGGACCTGGACCGGGTCCTGGGCCAGGACCAGGAGAAGGACCTGGCGCCTGAGCCGGCGGACGAGGACCTCACCCACGAGGAGGCGGTGCTGGCCGCGCTGTGCGCCATCCATCACGCCGACTGGCTGGCCGCGGTGGCGGCGCTGGCCCGGCTGGGGCCTGGCGTGCTGGCCTCGCCGGAGCGGATCGCCCGGCTCATCGCGGAGTCCGAGGACATCACGGTCGACATGGACGATCCCGACGACCTCGACACCACCGAGACCCTGTTCACCCACGTGACCGAGCTGTGGGCCTACCTGGGCATCGTGGACGAGGACGACGTCCTCACCCCGCTGGGCTGGTGGGGCCTGCCTGCGGCGCTGGAACGGGCCTGGTCGGCGGAGGAATGAGCGCGCGCGGCAGCCACCAGTTCCACCGGCCCACGACCGACACGCGCCGATCCGGCCCGCGCCCGTGACCAGGGCGGCACGGCCACGGTTTCCTCGCTCCCACGTCAGGGGGCGAGGTTCACCGTCACGCTGCCTCGACCAGGTCCTGGTAGTCGGGGTGACGGCTGATCCACTTGGCCACGTACGGGCACAGGGGACGGACCTTCAGCCCGGTGTCCCTGCTCACGTCGAGAGCCCGCCTGACGAGCCGGCCAGCCAGACCCTGCCCCTCGAACTCCGGGGCGACCTCGGTGTGGGTGAACACGATGACCGTGGGCAGCAGCTTGTACTCGGCGAACCCGGCGAGCCTGCCGCCCACGTGGATCTCGAAGCGGGACTCGTCCGGGTTGTCGACGATCGCGATCTCTTCGGTCACTTCTTGTCCAGGTCGGCCTCGTGGGGAACCTCGATCTTCGAGATCTGCTTGTTCATCGACTTGATGAGCAAGAACAGCGCGAATCCCAGGAGTGCCACGACGGTGAAGCCTAGGATGCCCGGGCTCACGTCACCAACGGCGAAGTACGTCACGCCGTCCAGTCTACGTGCGGGCGCACGCGGTCTCCTCGGCGTGTATGCCCGCGAACAGGTCGTCCTCGGGAAGCCTGGTGTCGACCAGCGAGCGCGCGAGGTGGTAGTCCTCGGTCGGCCAGATCTCCTGCTGCAGCTCCCTCGGGCACACGAACCAGAACCCGTCGGGGTCGACCTGGGTGGCGTGCGCCATCAGCGCCTCGTCGCGGGTCTTGAAGAAGTCGCCGCACGGCACCCGCGTCGTCACCGGCCACTTCTGCGGGCGGTCCTCCCAGCGGGCGATCCAGTCGGCGTACGGCGAGCCGATGCCGCGCTTGGTCATCGCCTCGTGCAGCGCCTCGAACCGCTCCTTGGTGAAGCCCATCTGGTAGTAGAGCTTCAGCGGCTGCCAGGGGTCGCCCGCGCCCTGGTAGCGGTCGGGGTCGCCGGCGGCGTCGAAGGCCTCGACCGACACCCTGTTGGTCATGATGTGGTCGGGGTGCGGGTAGCCGCCGTCGTCGTCGTAGGTGAGCATCACGTGCGGCCTGAACTCGCGCACCGCCGCCACCAGCGGCCTGGCGGCCACCTCGAGCGGCTGCAGGGCGAAGCACCCCTCCGGCAGCGCCTCCTCCTCGCTCTCGGGCAGGCCCGAGTCGACGAAACCGAGGAAACGCTGGCTCACTCCGAGGATCTCGCGCGCGCGGTCCATCTCCTTGCGGCGGACCTCGGCGATGTTGGCGACGATCTCGGGCCGGTCCATCTTGGGGTTGAGCACGGAACCGCGCTCACCGCCCGTGAGAGTACAGACGAGGACCTCAACGCCATCCGCGACATAACGCGCCATCGTGGCGGCGCCCTTGCTCGACTCGTCGTCGGGATGGGCGTGGACGGCCATCAGCCTCAGCGTGGCGCTCACTGGCTCGCTGTCTCCTCACATCGGACCGGGTCACTCGCCACAGGAGGTTTACTTCTCCTGGGCGGTCGCGGGGGCGCACCCCCTACAGGCGACAATTGTCTCGGACAACACCGCGGAGTGCAGGGAGATTCCGTCATGGCCACCAGAGATGCCGAGAACGGTCCGGTTCTCGGCACCCCGGACGACTTCATCGACCGCCCGGAACGGCAGGGCAGGCTCGTCGTCCATGTCGTGATCGCGGTACTGGTGGCGATCATCGCTGGCGGATGGGGTTACGTGATGTGGACCGCCACCGGTCAGGCCACGGTCCCGCAGCAGGTCATCGCCTTCGACGCGAGCAGGCCCGACTCCGCCGAGATCACGTTCGGCGTCGGCAGGCCGGCGGACAAGACCGTGGTGTGCCGGTTGAGGGCGACGGATGCCAACCATGTGGAAGTAGGTAGCAAAGAGGTAAGGATTCCGGCCGGTGAGGGGTATATCCAACTGAAGGAGCGCCTGGACACCAGTGCTCAGGCATCCTCAGTCCACATCCAGTCCTGTTATCTCGTATAGTGAGACGTTTGGGGAAGCGTTGAGCGTGTAAAGTTGTTACTCTTTCGCGATTCGCGGACCCAAGTGAACACAGGGCCCCCAAGGAAGCAAGGAGAACCCGTGGCCGACTCTCGCGATGAGAACGTCACCTGGCTGACGCAGGAGGCGTACGACCGCCTGAAGGAGGAGTACGACTACCTCTCGGGCCCGGGTCGTGTTGACATCGCCAAGAAGATCGAGGCTGCTCGTGAAGAGGGCGACCTGCGGGAGAACGGCGGGTACCACGCGGCCAAGGACGAGCAGGGCAAGATCGAGGCTCGTATCTACCATCTCAGGCAGCTCCTCGACAGCGCGAAGGTGGGCGAGGCCCCGAAGACCGAGGGCGTGGTGGGTCCCGGCATGACCGTCACGATCCGCTTCGAGGGCGACGACGACGAGGTCACCTTCCTGCTCGCCTCCCGCGAGGAGACCGGCGCACCCATAGACGTCTACTCGCCCAAGTCGCCGCTCGGTGCCGCGATCAACGGCAAGAAGATCGGCGAGAAGGCGACGTACGCCATGCCCAACGGCCGTCAGAACACGGTCGAGATCCTCGAGGCCGTGCCGTACATCGGCAACTGAATCCCGACCAGCAGATCCGCCGGGCAGCGGGCCCGGCGGATCTTCAGCGTGCGCAGGGAGGAATCAGGCAGGACCTGTCCTTCCTGGTGTACGGCGACCGCCCGCGCACGCCGCGGCCGCCCGGCCCGTACGGCCCGCCCCCGCCCAGGCCGCCCCGCGGCCAGCGGCTGGTGCCCTTCATCGCGGTGACGCTCGCCATGGTGATCGCCGCCGACGTGGCGTTACTCGGTGAGTTCTCCGAGAAGGAGCCGGCCCCGGCCGCCGTGACGGCCACGAAGCTGGCCCCGCGGGAGAACCTGGTCGCCGAGCGCGAGACGGCGCCCCCGGTGCAGCCGCTCGGCAAGCTGCGCAAGCCCAGCGTGTTCGTGGTGACGCGCAAGCCGCTGCGGCGCGCCACGATGGAGAAGGTCGTCAAGGTCAAGGGCATCCAGGCGGTGGAGCTGGCCGACGCCGCCTCCGTCACGATCGACGGCAAGCGGGTGCAGACGCTCGGCGTCGACCCCTCCAGCTTCCGGTCCTACACCCCCAAGGTGACCGCCTCGTCCGACGGCCTGTGGGCCAACATCGCGGGCGGCGACGTCGCCGTCTCCTTCGTCCTCGGCAACGACGGCGGGCTCTCGCTCGGCCGCAGCGTGCCGGGGCCGCGCGGGCAGCTCAGGATCGGCGCCTACGCGACGATGGGCATGGGCGCGGTGGACGCCGTCGTCTCCAGGGACAAGGCCCGCTCCCTCGGTTTCCCGCAGAACAACGCGATCGTGGTCAGCGCCCCGAAGGCCGACACCGCCACGCTGCGCAGGGCGCTGCTGCGGGTGTTGCCGAAGGGCTCGCAGGTGGCCGCGATCAACCCGGTGCTGGCCGCGCCGAAGAAGGTCACGCAGTGGAGTTCGGGCTCGTTCATGACGGCCGCGCAGCTGACCACGGCGCTGCAGGCGGGGGCGGGCAAGCTGGGCCGGCCGTACGTGTGGGGCGCGGAGGGGCCGGACACCTTCGACTGTTCGGGGCTCGTGCAGTGGGCCTTCGCCCAGGCGGGCGTGCGCATGCCGCGCGTCACCCACCAGCAGTGGGTGACCGGGCCGCAGGTGCCGCTGGCGCAGGCGCAGCCCGGCGATCTCATCTTCTGGCGGAGCGACCCCACCAACCCCGGCTACATCTCTCATGTGGCGATTTATTGGGGTAACGGCAAAGTGCTGCAGGCGCCGAGAACCGGTGACGTGGTGAAGATCTCCCCCCTCAGCACGCGCAACCTGGCGGGCGTCGTGCGGGTCAGCCCGGTCATCGCCGCCCGCGTTCGCTGACAGCTTTCCTCCGACGGCACGACTGAGGCTGGCCCTTGTCCGGCAATTGTGTAATTCTCATTACATGGATACTGACGAAGCAACCAGCACGCTGCGGGCGTGGTTCACGGGCCGGCTGCCCGAGACCTGGTTCACCGGCCCCGTGACCATCGTCCTCGACCGCGAGGAGATCGCCGTCATCGGGACCCTCCCTGAGCCCGAGGCCGGCTCCGACGCCGAGAAGGCCGCCACGATCGACGGCCTCGTCCGGCGCTTCAGGGAAGAGACCCGAGAGCGCCGCATCGAGATCGCCACGGAGGCCGAGCGGAAGTTCCGCCGCAAGGTCTCGTGGGGGGTGACCTGCGGCGACGAGACGGTGATGTTCACCACACTGTCCGTGCCCGTGATGACCAGGCTGCGGCAGTCCGAGCGGCAGGTCCTCGACACCCTGGTCGCCGCCGGCGTGGCCCGCAGTCGCAGCGACGCGCTCGCCTGGTGCGTACGGCTGGTCGGCAAGCACACCGACACCTGGCTGACCGAGTTGCGCGACGCGCTGCAGCATGTCGACCGTATTCGCGCAGCTGGCCCTTCCGGAATGGACTGAACCAATCTCCTGATTGGTTTAGACCTTTCCTCTTGGTCTGGACCAATTAACTTTCTTTAAATCTCTTCTCGGTGGGTAGGTTCCCTCTCCATCAAGGCCGCTGCCTGCGCAAAGGTCTACGCCAATTCGCCTTTGTCGGCATTAGTCGTTAATGATGACGTGGCCCAGATAAGAGTGGAGGAGCCGCTGCCGTGTCCCTTTCCGTTGAAGTACCCAGCCCGACGTCCAACCAGAAATTGGCCGACTGGGTGAACGAGATCGCCGCCCTGACCCAGCCCGCCAGGATCGAGTGGTGCGACGGGTCCGAGGCCGAGTGGACGCGCCTGACGAACCTGCTCGTCGACCAGGGGACCTTCACCCGCCTCGCCAAGAGGCCCAACAGCTTCTACGCCAAGTCCGACCCGAGCGACGTCGCCCGGGTCGAGGACCGCACCTACATCTGCTCCGAGCGCGAGGAGGACGCGGGCCCGACGAACAACTGGATCGCGCCCGCCGAGATGCGCGCGACCTTCGGTGAGCTGTTCAAGGGCTGCATGCGCGGGCGGACGATGTACGTCGTGCCGTTCTGCATGGGACCGCTGGGCGGGGAGATCTCCCAGCTCGGCGTGGAGATCACCGACTCGCCGTACGTGGCGGTGTCCATGCGGATCATGACGCGGATGGGCGCTGAGGCGCTGCGCCTGATCGAGCAGCGTGGAGCGGCGCGAAAGGCCGAAGAGAGCGACGAAGGAGCCAACGAAGGCCGCAGCAAGCGCGACCATGAGCACGGCGACTTCGTCAAGGCCGTCCACTCCGTCGGCGCGCCCCTGGCCGAGGGGCAGCAGGACGTGCCGTGGCCGTGCAACTCGACCAAGTACATCAGCCACTTCCCCGAGACCCGCGAGATCTGGTCGTACGGCTCCGGCTACGGCGGCAACGCGCTGCTCGGCAAGAAGTGCTACGCGCTGCGCATCGCCAGCGTGATGGCCCGCGACGAGGGCTGGCTGGCCGAGCACATGCTCATCCTCAAGCTGACCCCGCCCACGGGCGAGACCCGCTACATCGCCGCCGCCTTCCCGAGCGCCTGCGGCAAGACCAACCTCGCCATGCTCCAGCCGACCGTTCCCGGGTGGAAGGTCGAGACGATCGGCGACGACATCGCCTGGATGCGCTTCGGCGAGGACGGCAGGCTGTACGCCATCAACCCGGAGGCCGGCTTCTTCGGCGTGGCGCCCGGCACCGGCGAGACCACCAACGCCAACGCCGTGAAGACGCTGTGGGGCAACAGCATCTTCACCAACGTCGCGCTCACCGACGACGGCGACGTGTGGTGGGAGGGGCTGACCGACGAGCCGCCGGCGCACCTCACCGACTGGAAGGGCCGCTCGTGGACGCCCGACTCCGAGGAGCCGGCCGCCCACCCGAACGCCCGCTTCACCACCCCGGCGTCCCAGGCGCCGACCATCGCCCCCGAATGGCAGGACCCCAAGGGCGTGCCCATCTCGGCGATCCTGTTCGGCGGCCGCCGCGCCACCGCGGTGCCGCTGGTCACCGAGTCGCTGAGCTGGCAGCACGGCGTCTTCCTCGGAGCCAACGTCGCCTCCGAGAAGACCGCCGCCGCCGAGGGCAAGGTCGGCGAGCTGCGCTACGACCCGTTCGCGATGCTGCCGTTCTGCGGCTACAACATGGGCGACTACTTCGGCCACTGGCTGTCCGTCGGCCGCCGCGAGGACGCGCGGCTGCCCCGCATCTACTACGTGAACTGGTTCCGCAAGGACGACGCCGGCCGCTTCATCTGGCCGGGCTTCGGCGAGAACAGTCGCGTGCTGAAGTGGATCGTCGAGCGGCTGAACGGCGAGGCCGAGGCCGTACCGACGCCGATCGGGCTGCTGCCGAGGGAGCTCGACACCGAGGGGCTCGACCTGTCGGAGGAGGACCTGCGCACGCTGCTCACCGTCGACCGTGAGGTGTGGCGCCAGGAGGCGGCACTGATCCCCGCGCACTTCGAGAAGTTCGGCGACCACCTGCCCAAGGAGCTGTGGGCCGAGTACGAGGCGCTCCTCGACCGGCTGTGATGTCGAGGCCATGCCGGGCGGGGACGGCCCGGCATGGCGGTGGACGGTTCCTCCGCGTGCCACGCGGCATATGCCTGCGCTCTTCCTGCGCGTGCCCGAACTGAGGGAAACTTTTGAGGGGACGCCACGCGTCTCATAAGCACACGGGCGTCGTCCTTCCCTCAGGGGGCAGTACATGGCATTCGTTCTGTTCTTTCTCGCGTTACTGCTGGCCGTCGCGGTCGCGAAGACCACGTCCTCGCTCCTGCGGGAGCACGCCAGGGTCCGGGAGGTGGCGGCGCACGCCGGCGGCGATCTGGGCCATTACGAGCTCGCCTACCTCGCCGGCGGCCCCCTGCGGGTCGTCAACACCGCGATCGCCCTCCTGGCCAGGGCGGGCGCGCTGCGCGTCTCCCGCGGCGGCCTGGTGCACCCCGTGGCGGGAGCCGACTCGGCCGATCCCGTCGAGCGGGCCGTGCTCGCCGCCGTGGCCGTGCTGCCCGGCGGCATGCCGGTGCACGCGCTGCGCCACGAGGTCGGCACCGGCCCCGCCATGGACGACCTGCGACACCACCTCATGGGGGCCGGCCTGCTCGTGCCCGACGGTTCGCTGGTGCCGGTCCGTACCCATCTGACCCGCGTGAGCGGCTTGTCGGGCCTCGCGGCCATACTCGGGATCTTCACGGCGGTCATGCTCGTCGCCGGCGCCGTGCCCGTCGAGCCGCTCTCGGTGGCGACGGTGCTCATCTGCGCGATCGTCTGGCTGGCCGGCCGGATCGTCGCCCGGCGGCAGCGACGCGCCCTCACCAACATCCTCAGCCGTGCCGGGCAGGCGGAGCTGCTCCGTGCCGAGCAGCGGCACGTGCGCGGGGCGGCCGCCCCCGACCTCGCCTTCGCCATCGGCGTGCCCGTCGCCCTGTACGGCCTGAGCGAGCTCGACGACGCGACCCTCAGGGACGAACTGGACGAGAAGCACAAGGCCGTCTCGTCATCGAGCTGCGCCTCGGGGTCCTGCGGCGGCGGGTCGGGCTCCGACACCCTCCACGGCGGCGGCGACTTCGGCTCCTCCTCCGACGGCGGCGGCTCCAGCTGTGGCGGCTCCAGTTGTAGTGGCGGGTCCGGTTGCGGCGGCGGGTGCGGTGGCGGCTGCGGCGGCGGGTGACGGGATGCGCCCGATGGACGGCCGGCTCGGCGTGGGCATCGGCTGGCGGCCGGAGATCGACCTGACGGTGGAGCGCCTGCCCGACGTCGACTTCGTCGAGATCGTCGCGGAGAACATCAGGCCGGCCGCGCTGCCCGAGTCGCTGCGCGTCCTGAGGGAAAGAGGCGTCCCCGTGGTCCCGCACGGCGTCGGCCTCGGCCTCGGCGACGCCACCCCGCCGGACCCCGCGCGCCTGGCCCACCTGGCGGCCTGCGCGCAGGCGCTCGACGCGCCGCTGGTGAGCGAGCACCTGGCGTTCGTGCGCGGGGGCGGGATGGAGGCCGGGCACCTGCTGCCGGTCCCGCGCACCCGCGAGACGCTCGTGGTCGTCGCCGACAACATCAGACGCGCCCAGGACGCGCTGCCCGTCCCGCTGGCGCTGGAGAACGTGGCGGCCATCTTCGGCTGGCCGGAGGACGAGCTGACCGAGGCCGAGTTCCTCGGCGAGCTGGTGGCGCGCACCGGGGTCGGGCTGCTGGTCGACGTCGCGAACCTCTACACCAACCAGGTCAACCTCGGCCTGTCCGTGGTCGCGGCGCTGGACACGCTGCCGCTGGCCGCGCTGGCCTACGTGCACGTGGCCGGCGGGCACCTGCACGACGGCGTCTGGCACGACACGCACGCGCAGGCGGTCCCTGAGCAGGTGCTGGAGGTGCTGGAGGAGCTGTGCGCCCGGGTGGCGCCGCCGGGCGTCCTGCTGGAGTGGGACGACCACTACCCGAGCGACGCCGCGCTGGCCGGCGAGCTCGACCGCATCCGCACGGCCATGGCCGCGGGCGCCCGCCGCCTGGCGACCTCGTAGGACCGGGCATGGAGGGTCACGGCAGCGTGCAGGCGGGGAGCGGGTCGCAGGCGCTGAGGGAGGCCGGGCCGGAGGAGGTGACGGAGGTGTCGGGAGTGTCGGGGGAGCTGTCGCGGGGTGCCGCGGGGCCCGAGCGGTCGCTGGAGGACGTCAGGGCGCGGCTGGGGGAGGCGCAGGCGAGCGTGGTCGCGGCGCTGGTCGCGGGTGGCGCCCCGCCCGCCGGATTCGACCAGGTACGGCTGGCCGTCCAGGCGCGCAGCCTGCTCGCCAAGCGGCGCGGCATCGTGGCGAGGCTGCGCCCCGACGCCGCCGCGGCAGCGGGGGCCGCGCTGGTGGCCGAGTTCGCCGCCTACGCCGCCGCCCGTACCGAGCCCCCGGCCCGCTACCGTGCCGACGCCGACGACTTCGCCGACTGGCTGCGCGCCCGAGGGATCCTCCACGACCCGCCACCGCGCCGCCGCGGGCGCCTGCCGTTCCCCTGGCGCCGCCGCTGAACCGGGGGACACCCCCCACAGTGCGGGTCGGCCACCCTTCGCCTCGCAGCGGCCCGAGCCTCGGTCCTGCCGTTCTTCCTGGGGCCGCGGTGAGTCCCGGGGAGCTCTTGCCGAGGTCGGCCAGACATCCTATGTTTGCCGCGTGATAGTCGACGCCCACCAGCACTTCTGGAACCTGGAGACCGGCGCCTACTCCTGGCCCACTCCCGACCTGCCGGCGATCCACCGCACCTTCGGCCCCGCGGACCTGGCGCCCGAGCTGGCCGCCGCGGGCGTCGACCGGACGGTCGTGGTCCAGGCCGACGACTCCTTCTGGGAGACCGACGCCATGCTGGCCCACGCCGACGCCCACGACTTCATCGCCGGGGTCGTCGGATGGGTGCCCCTCGACCGCCCGGAGGAAGCCGCCCGAGCGCTCGAGCGCTACACCAGACATCCGAAGTTCGTCGGCGTCCGGCACCTCATCCACACCGAGCCCGATCCCGACTGGCTGATCGGGGAAGCGGTGCTCGACGGGCTCGGACTGCTGGCCGAGGCGGGCGTGCCGTTCGACGTGGTCTCGCTGCTGCCCCGGCATCTGGAGCACGTCGTCACGATCGCCGAGCGGCACCCCACGCTCAACCTCGTCATCGACCACCTGTCCAAGCCCAGGATCGCCGCCGGTGAGCTGGAGCCGTGGGCGTCGCTGCTGCGCGCCGCCGCCGCCTGCCCCACCGTGTACGCCAAGGTGTCGGGCCTGGTCACCGAGGCCGACCACGCCCGCTGGACCGTGGCGGACCTGCGGCCCTACGTGGAGCACGCGGTCGAGGTGTTCGGGCCGGACCGGCTGATGTTCGGCAGCGACTGGCCCGTCTCGCTGCTGGCGGCCGACTACCGGACGGTCTTCACGGTGTACGGGGCGCTTCTCGGGGGGATCGACCGCGACAAGGTGCTCGGCGGGAACGCCGCCCGTTTCTACGGCTTGAGCGCGATGTAGCGGCCCGTCGCAGGCCGGAGGTTCGCGGCTATTTGCGTGGTTTATGCTATTTTGCTACTTTTGGGCCGTTGTGCAACGAGCTGTGACATGTTCGTTGCCGTTTCATTGCCCGGACCGCGCGTCATCTCAGGCCAGTCCGCCGGACGCGCGGCCGCCGAATCCGTATCCACGGAGCCGGGGACCCACTTCCCTTGGGGTGAATCGAGCGCCCGCTCAGCGGCGCCCGTAGGGCACTTCCCAGCCCGAACCCGTCAGCTAACCCGGTAGGCGGCATGGAAGCCAAGGAGCAGACCCTTCATGCCCACGCATCTCACCTACCGGCTGGGACGCGCGCTGCTCGGCGCCGTCATCACCGCTGGCTCCGTGACCGCGGTCGCCACCGGTGCGCAGGCCGCCCCCCAGCCCGGCGTCGTGTCGCCGGTCTCCCGGACCCACGCTCCGGCCGCCGCCGCGGACGCCCCGGCGGTGCTCGGCCGGGCCGCCCACCTGATCGACGCCAGGACCGGCAAGGTCTACTTCAGCAAGAAGGCCGATCGGCGCATGCCGGTGGCCAGCATCACCAAGGTGATGACCGCCTACACCGTGCTGAAGGAGGCCAAGCCCACGGACGTGGTCAAGGTCACCTCCGCTGACGTGCGCTACGCCTCGAAGGGCGGCGCCTCCGTGGCGTACCTGCGCGCCGGCGACCGGCTCACCGTGGAGGAGATGCTCTACGCCCTGATGCTGCCCTCCGGCGCGGACGCCGCCCACGCGCTGGCCCGCTCGTACGGGCCCGGTGTCGACGCCTTCACGGCGAAGATGAACGCCAACGCCCGCGCGCTCGGGATGAAGGACTCGCTGTACGTCAACCCCGACGGGATGCCCGCCAAGGGCGGCGGCTACTCCACCGCGCGCGACCAGGTACGGCTCGCCCAGGCCGCGCTGGACAACAAGACGATCAAGAAGGTCGGCTCCACCCGGTACCGCTCGCTCCCCGAGACGGCGGAGCACGGCGCCTACTCCTGGCGCAACACCAACCGCCTCCTCGGCACGCCGGGCGCCGTCGGCCTGAAGACCGGCTTCACGCGCGCCGCGGGCTACACCCTCGCCTTCGCGGCCGAGCGTGACGGCCATCGGCTGGTCGGCGTGATCCTGGGAGAGTCCAGCTCCAGCCGCCGCTTCGACACCGCCGAGGCGCTTGTCGACTGGGCGGCGACCAGCGGCAGGCTCTGACCGGCGGGGCGCACGCGCCCCCATGGTCCCGCCGCGTCCGACCACCGCCCGCGGCGACGGATGTGGCGAGCGGGCCGGACGGTTCCACCGTGGCGCTGGAGGCGGCACCGGATCGCCGACAGCTCGCCAGGAATCCGCCTAAGGGGGCCAGCAGTCTCGAAAGGCGGTGATAATTGCCTGTTAGGTCGTGAGTCGACCACTAAGGCACAGCACCGCTGGGGAGGAACTCCGTGGGCCTGCGCGATCTGGTCTACCGGCTGTACGAGCGCCGGTTGGAGGCCAAGCTGTCCGCCGACAGCGGCGACTTCCCCCGCCATGTCGGGGTCATCATCGACGGCAACCGCCGTTGGGCGCGCGCGATGGGCATGCGCGACGTCAGCAAGGGACACAGGAAGGGCGCCGACAAGATCTCGGAGCTGCTCACCTGGTGCCGTGAGGCGGGCGTGGAGGTCGTCACGGTCTGGATGCTGTCCAGCGACAACCTCAACCGGCCGAAGGAGGAGCTGGAGCCGCTCCTGAGGATCATCGAGGACGTCACCCAGGAGCTCGTGGCCGAGGGCTGGCGCATCATCCCCGTCGGCGCGCTCGACCTCCTCCCCGACCAGACGGCGAATGTCCTGAAAACCGCGAAAGAAACCACATCGCACCGTCCCGGGCTGATTGTGAACGTTGCGGTTGGGTATGGAGGAAGACGTGAGATTGCCGATGCGGTGCGCTCACTCCTCCAGGAGCACGCAAGTAGGGGGGCGAGCATCGAGGACCTGGTCGAGGTCCTCGATGTGGAGCACATCGCGGAGCATCTCTACACTCGCGGTCAGCCCGATCCCGACCTCCTCATCAGGACGTCGGGCGAGCAACGACTGTCAGGCTTCCTGCTCTGGCAGAGCGCCCACTCCGAGTTCTACTTCTGCGAGGCCTACTGGCCTGACTTCCGCAGGGTCGACTTCCTGCGGGCGCTGCGCGACTACGCCGCGAGACACCGGCGTTACGGCTCCTGAGACATGTTCACGAACAGCACGTGAACAGACGCTTGGCCGCTTCGGCGGCGGGTATCCAGGACCTAACGTTGGAAGTGGCCGACCACAGGCCGGTCACTCCGGAGAGGGCCCGCCTTTGCGCACTGACCTGCCGAGGGGGGCCGGTACCCGGCGCCCCACGCGGGGCGCGGGCCCGGTCCGAATTCCCGCCTCGTCTGCAGGGCGCCCCTTCCACGGGCGCCCGGGGGAGAACGTGTGGCAGTGTCCTCGAGCAACAACTCCACCACCAAGCGCACCTACGTGCTGGACACCTCGGTCCTGCTCGCCGACCCGGCGGCGATGACCCGCTTCGCCGAGCATGAGATCGTCCTTCCGATCGTCGTGATCACGGAGCTGGAGGCCAAGCGGCACCATCCCGAGCTCGGCTACTTCGCACGCAAGGCACTGCGCTACCTCGACGACCTGCGGGTGCAGCACGGCAGGCTCGACGAGCCGATGCCGACAGGCGAGGGCACGATCAGGGTCGAGCTGAACCACAGCGACCCCTCGATCCTGCCGGTCGGGTTCAGGCTGGGCGACAACGACACCCGCATCCTCACCGTGGCGCGCACGCTCGCCGCCGAGGGCAAGGACGTCGTGCTGGTGTCCAAGGACCTGCCGCTGCGGGTGAAGGCCGCCTCCATCGGCCTGTCGGCCGAGGAGTACCGCGCCGAGCTGGTCATCGAGTCGGGCTGGACCGGCATGGCCGAGGTCCAGGTCACCACCGACCACGTGGAGACGCTGTTCGAGCACGGCTCCGCCGACCTGGAGGAGGCGCGCGAGCTGCCCACCCACACCGGCCTGCGGCTGCTGTCGGCCAGGGGCTCCGCGCTCGGCAGGGTGCTGCCCGACAAGTCCGTACGGCTGGTCCGCGGCGACCGGGAGGCCTTCGGCCTGCACGGCCGCTCGGCCGAGCAGCGCATCGCCCTCGACCTGCTCATGGACCCCGAGGTGGGCATCGTGTCCCTCGGCGGCAGGGCGGGCACCGGCAAGTCGGCCCTGGCGCTCTGCGCCGGCCTGGAGGCCGTCCTGGAGCGCCGCCAGCACCGCAAGGTCGTGGTCTTCCGCCCGCTCTACGCGGTCGGCGGCCAGGAGCTCGGCTACCTGCCGGGCAGCGAGGGCGAGAAGATGGGCCCGTGGGCGCAGGCCGTCTACGACACGCTGAGCGCGGTGACCACGCCCGAGGTGATCGAGGAGGTCCTCGACAGGGGCATGCTGGAGGTCCTGCCGCTCACCCATATCCGCGGCCGCTCGCTCCACGACGCCTTCGTGATCGTGGACGAGGCGCAGTCGCTGGAGCGCGGGGTGCTGTTGACGGTGCTGAGCAGGATCGGCGCCAACTCCCGCGTCGTGCTGACCCACGACATCGCCCAGCGCGACAACCTCAGGGTCGGCCGGCACGACGGCGTGGTGGCGGTGGTGGAGAAGCTCAAGGGCCATCCGCTGTTCGCCCACATCACGCTGACCAGGTCCGAGCGCTCGCCGATCGCGGCGCTGGTGACCGAGATGCTGGAGGACATCACCCTGTAGAGCGGTGATCAGGAGGGCGCACCCGCGGGGGTCAGGTCGTGGAACTCCGCGCAGGTGCGCCTTCCCGTCGTCGACGAGGCCGACACGGTCCTGGTGATGTTGACCTGCACCTTGGCGATCTCGGGGCGCAGCCGCGCGGTGCAGACGATCTGGGCGAGCGCCGCCCGGCTCAGCTCCCGCTCGCCGGTGAGGGTGACGTACAGGACGAGGCTCTTGTTGTCCGGGTCCATGCGCTGGGTCCGCTGGCCGATGGGCTCGGCGTCCACGGCCTGGTAGCGCATGCCGTACAGGTCGGTGTCCTGGCCGGACTCGACGGGATGGTTGGCGAGGTCCATGAGCGTGCGCATCAGGTCTTCGGGGGTCTTGCTGGCGACCCTGACCTCCTGCAGCGCCAGGCGGCCCTTCTTGATGAGGTAGACCTTGGCCCAGATCGGCTCGGTGCTGATCACGGGCGCCGAGGTGAGGACGGTGACCGGGGTGGGCGTGATGCCGCACCCGGTGAGCGTCAGCAGAACCAGCAGGATCCAGGCGCGTCTCATGCGTGCGGCAGCCAGACCGTGAAGAGGGTGCCGGGGCGCTGCGCGCGCACCGAGATCGTGCCGCCGTGCAACTGGGCGTTGGCCCGCGCGATGGACAGGCCGAGCCCGCTGCCCTGGCTGCGGACGCGCCCCGTGCCCGCCTTGAAGAAGCGGTCGAAGACGTGCGGGATGGCCTCGGCGGGGATGCCGTCGCCGTGGTCGCGCACCTTCACCTCCAGCCCGTTCATGGTGCTGCGGGCGGTGACCAGCACCGGCGGGCCACCGTGTTTGAGGGCGTTGCCCACCAGGTTGGCGACGATGACGTCGAACCTGCGGGGGTCGAGGTTGACGACGGCTCCGGTGGGCGCCTGCACGCTGACCCGCTCGCTCCAGCCGCGCACCTCCAGGCTGTCGCTGATGGCGTCGGCGACGTCGACGGACTCCAGCGCCAGCGTGGCCGTTCCCGCGTCGAACCTGCTGACCTCGATGAGGTGCTCCACCAGCTCCCTCAGCCGCTCCATCTCCGACAGCACCAGCCTGACGGCCTTCGCGGGCTGTTCGGGCAGGCGGTCGGCCTCCTCCGCGAGCATGTCGGCCACCGCGGTCATCGCGGTGAGCGGGGTGCGCAGCTCGTGGGAGACGTCGGCGACGAACCTGCGTGACATGGCCTCCAACGCGCGCAGCTCCGAGACGCTCAGCTCCAGCGCCGCGGCGGCGTCGTTGAAGTGCGCCGTCAGCTCCGACAGCTCGTCCTTGCCCCGGACCGGCAGCCGCGTGTCCAGCCGGCCGCGGCCGAGCGCCTGGGCGGCCGCGCTGAGCCTCCCCACGGGAAGCAGCACGTGCCTGGCGGACACCAGGGCCACGGTCAGCGCGATCAGCAGGGTGATGGCGCCGGCCTGGGCGAAGGCGTCCCTGAGGTTGGACAGCGTCCGCTCCTCCTCGGCCAGCGACACGTACTCGTAGACCAGCAGCCCGGTCGGCCTGGGGACGTCGTCGGTCCCGGCGCGGTAGACCTGCGTGCCGAGGACGAGCCAGAGCTCGCCGTCGATGATCCTGCGCTGGCTGACCAGCTTGCGCAGCGCCTGGCCGCGCAGCTCTCCCGACACGTCGTCGGGGCCGAACGCGCCCGTCTCGTCGCGGTAGTAGAGGCCCTGGTACTCCAGGAGCGCGTGGCGGTCGGGCCCGGACAGGGCGTTGGCGAGGTTGTTCAGCTCCTCGCCGCTCGGCGGCACCTCGCCGGGGCGCAGCTCGCCGACGGCGAAGTCGATGCGCCGCAGGTCCTTGGTGAGGTCGTCGACGGCGTTCCTGGTGGTCCTCTCGATCAGCGCGCCCTTGGCCAGCCCGAAGCCGATGCCCGCGACCAGGGCGGAGGCGGCGACGGCGACGAGGGTGAAGGTGATGACGAGCCGGCCGCGCAGGCCGGTGAGAAACGCGATCACGGCGGGCTGAACCGGTAGCCGAATCCCCGCACGGTGTGGATGAACGTCGGCTCGGCGGGCCTGGGCTCGATCTTCGCGCGCACCCGCTGGACGCAGGCGTCGACCAGGCGGGAGTCGGCTACGTGGGTGTGGTCCCAGACCGCGCGCAGCAGGTAGCGCCGGTTGAGCACCTGGCCGGGGTGGCGGACCAGCTCCAGCAGCAGCCGCAGCTCGGTGGGCGTGAGGTGGATCTCCTTGCCCGCCAGGCTGACCTTGAGCGCGCCCCTGTCGACGACCAGGTCGCCGAAGGTGATGCGGTCGGAGGTGGCCGACTCGGCCCTGCGCAGGATCGCCCTGATGCGCGCGTCGAGCACGCGCGGCTCGACCGGCTTGACCACGTAGTCGTCGGCGCCCGCCTCCAGGCCGACGACCACGTCGAGGTCGTCGCCCCTGGCTGTGAGAATGATGACGGGCAACTGGTCGAGCTTGCGGATACGCCGGCACACCTCGACGCCGTCGATGCCGGGGAGCATGACGTCGAGGATGGCGATCTCGGGCCGGCGCGACCTGACGTGGTCGAGTGCCTCCTCGCCGGTCGCGTAGGAGGTGACGGAATGACCTTGGCGGGTCAGTGCCAGCTCGAGCGCGGTCCGAACGGAGGGGTCGTCTTCGACGAGGAGGATTCCTGCCACGCGCACATTATTCTTCCGACTTGGGGAGATGCGTTCCGTGTCACGAAACTGTGACACGCCACGCACAAGACTACAAAGAACACCAGGCAGCCTGAGGGGGGACCTCCCCTCGGCACGGGGGTGCGAGGGGCGGACCCTCCTCCGTGTGACGAAAATCACATGATCCGAAAAGTCCTGGTTGGTCAAGGGAACTCCAACCGAATGCCACGTTCGGGTTGCGCAGCACCCCCCAAGTCAGGGCAAGCTCATAGGTCGTGAACCCAGGTCCGCAGTTGAGCGAGCACCCCGCGCCCGAGGTGCCCCGCGGTCGCCGCCGCCCGCCACGTTCCCCCAAGCAGTCGGCCAAGCGCGCTGTGATCATCGGGCTCACACTCGTCGTCGTTCTCGGCGGCGGCGGTTACACCGCCTACACCGCCTACCAGAACGCCACGGCCCCGCCGCAGGCCCCGCTCTCCCTGCCGGAGCTGAACGGCCTGCTCGGCGGCGACCCCTTCGCCCCCGACCCCAGCGCCGACGTCCTCAAGGAGGCGGCGGTCAGCGCCATGCGCAAGGACCAGCTCGCCGCCAGCCGCAAGGGCAAGCCCAAGCTCAACCCGATCGAGGTGGCCGAGCAGGGCCCCGGCGGCAACGGCATTCCCGCGGCCAACTTCCCGCCCGGCAGCACCCCCTCGCCGGGCAGCAACAAGGCCGTCGCCAAGGAGATGCTGGCAGGCTTCGGTTTCGGCGCCGACCAGTGGGGCTGCCTGGAGAAGCTCTGGCAGAAGGAAAGCGGCTGGAACGAGCGCGCCATGAACCGCTACTCCGGCGCCTACGGCATCCCGCAGTCGCTGCCGGGCAGCAAGATGGCCAGCGCGGGCGCCGACTGGCAGACCAATGCCGCCACCCAGATCAAGTGGGGTCTGGGTTACATCAAGGGCCGGTACGGCACACCCTGTGGCGCGTGGGGCCATTCCACGGCAACGGGCTGGTACTGACACTCCCAGTGATGGGCAAGCCTGCTCGCCGCGGCTGACCGGACGGCTCACGCTGACCGTGTGAAGGTCAGCGTGATCGTGAATGTCCACAATCCAGGCGATACAGCCGACGCGTGCATCCGCTCGGTGCTCGAGCAGACGCTGCCGCAGGACCAGTACGAAGTGATCTTCGTGGACGACGGCTCCACGGACGGCACCGCCGAGCGGCTCGACACGGTCGCCTCCGTGCGGCGCAACGTGCGCGTCCTGCACCTGCCGCGCACGGGCTCGGCCATGCGCGGCCGTAACGTGGGCATGGCCAGCGCCAGGGGCGATTACGTCTACCTGCTCGACCAGGCCGACCGGCTGGAGCGCGACGCCCTGGCGCTGATGCACGAGCGCGCCGTCGAGACGGAGGCCGACGTGCTGGTCGGCCGGCTCGTCAGGGACGACGGGCCGCCGATGGTCGCCTTCGAGGCCAACCGGGAGCGGGCCGACATCCTGCGCGACCGGTTGCTCACCCTGCTCACCCCGCACAAGCTCTACCGCAGGGCCTTCCTCGAGGAGGAACGGCTCGGCTTCGCCGTGTCCGGGGGGAAGGTGGCCGAGCAGGCCTTCTCGCTCGCCGCCTACCTGCGGGCCAAGGTCATCGCCGTGCTGGCCGACGAGGTGTGCTGCCACCTGGGCGAGCAGCGGGAGGAGCCGGACGACCCCCCGGTCGTGCTCACCGAGCTACGCGCCCTGCTCGACGTCATCGACAGCGGCACGGAGGAGGGGCGGCAGCGCGACCGGATCTACGCCTACTGGTTCCGCTCGATGGTGCTGCGGCCGTTCCTCAGCCCCAGGTTCGCCGGGTCGTCCGTCGACAGGGGCCTCATCTTCACGATGTTCAGGGAACTGATCATGGAGCGGTTCCCCGAGCGGCTGGACCGCTATCTGCCCGTCCACCTGCGCGCCGTCGCGTCCATGATGCGCGCGGGCCGCCTGGACCAGCTCGTCAGCTTCGCCAACGAGTCGCGGCGCGCCGAGCTGTGGGCCGAACTGGGCGACGTGCGCTGGTCGGACGAGGTGCTGGAGCTCGGCCTCGAGGTGGAGATCCACACCTCCGCAGACGAGCCCGCGAGATTCCGCGAGGAGGAGGGCCGGCTGTACTGGCGTCCGCCCGGCTCGGTCGACCAGACGCTGCTGCCCGACTCGGTCACGGACGTCACCGAGGCCGTCGAACGGGCCCACATCGAGGTCTACGTCAAGCACGACAAGACCGGCGACGTCTACTTCGTCCCGGTGGTCTGCGAGGTCGTGCGCATCAGGGAACGCGGCAGGGTCAGGGTCCAGGTGCACGGGCAGGCGCGTCTGGACGTCGCCACCGCCGCGCTCGGCGAGGCGTTGCCGTCCGGCCTCTGGGCGGTCCACGTCAGGATGTACGGCGGGGCGCACCGCGCGTCGGCCAGGGTCAGGCACGCCGACGGGCAACCGTCCACCTGCCTGGGCGTGCTGGCCGAGCGGCCGCGGCGGCGGCTGATCGTGCCGTGCTGGAGCGACGACGGCGAGCTCAGCCTGTGCATCGAGCCGCGGACGTTCGCCGACTCGATCGCGCTCGTCTCCCGCGGCACGACGGTCACCAGGCGGGAGGGCCACGTCTACGTGGTGGTGCCGGTGCCGTACGTGCCGCCGAGCGGCGGGCCCGCCATGGAGCTCGTGCTGCGCGGCACCGGCCGCCGCAAACGGGAGGTCAGCGTGCCCGCGCTGGTCGAGCCCGGGCTGCCCGGCAAGACCGCGGGGCAGCTGATCGCGAAGGTGCCCATGGCCCGGCTGCCCGGCAAGGACCAGATCGGCCCAGGGAGGTGGACGTCGTCGCTGCGCACCGACGAGCAGGAGACGGGGCTGCGTTTCGCGCTGGAGGTGCACGGCGGCAGGATCCAGGTCACGCCGACCGCGCCCGTCGAACTCCCGCGCGACCCCATGGGCGGCGACACGCTGCTGCGCAGGTTGGCCCGTCGCGTGCCAGGCGCACGGCACGCCGTACGGCTGGCACGGGCGGGCAGGCACCGTTACCTGCGCGACTGAAGGTGCTCCACGAGATGCCCGCGGAACTCCTCGGGCTGTTCGATGTGGGGGCTGTGGCCGCAGTCGGCCAGCACGACCTCGCGGTAGTCGCCGTAGCGTTCCAGCGCCGCCCTGGTCTGGGCGACCATGGGCTGCGCCGGGGTGCCGGGCGAGCCGGGCACGACACCGAGCTGCCCGAGGTGGGCCAGGTCGAACGGCGAGCCGTCGGCGACGATCACGTCGTCGGCGCCCCTGATCCACAGGATGGGCGGCTTGGGGTCGACGGTGTGCAGGTCGTCGATGCGGAAGTGGACCGGGGCCAGGGCGTTGAGCACGCCGCGGGTGCCCGGACGCACGCCCGGCCACCCCTCGGACGTCACGGCGTCGCCCGGGTAGTTGTCCTCGCCGACCCTGGTGGACAGCATCGAGGCGACGTAGAAGTCCTCGTCGGCGACCGGCTTGGCGACGTAGGCCGAGCGGAAGACCACGCGGGGCGAGGTGGGCGCCTCGTCCGACAGGTCGCCCGCGGCGAGCCTGGCGACGAAGTCCGGGTTCGCGGCGCCCGCGCCCGACCCGGTGCCGTCGGCGTGGGTGAGCAGGCCCTCGGCGCCCTCCGTGCCGCTGTAGCCGTACGGGGAGACGGGGTTGACCAGGGTGAGCGAGCGGACCATCGCCGGCCGGTCACGCAGGAGCTGCAGGATGATGCCGCCCCCCATGCTCCAGCCGACGAGGTGCACCGGGCCCAGCCCCATGGCCTCGATCAGCTCGGCCAGGTCGTCGGAGAAGTCGCGCAGGCCGCGCGTCGCGTCGACCGGCGCGGGATCGCTGTCGCCGAAGCCGCGCAGGTCCACCGCCAGCGGCCGGTACGGCTCCGGCAGGGCGGCCAGGCTGTCGCGCCAGAAGGCCGCCGACGAGACGTTGCCGTGGACGAACAGCACGGGCTCGCCCTCGTCGCGCGGTCCGGTCAGGACGTTGTGGGTGAGCCGTGCGGTGGTGACCTTCATGCGACGACCTTTCCTTCCGCCAGGTCGCTGCCCTGCGTTTCACGGGCGGCGTAGACGGCGAACAGCGTAAGGGCCGCGGCTGCGGCCAGGTAGACGGCGATCGGCACCCAGGTGCCGAAGTCCTGGAGCAGCTTGACGGCGATGATCGGGGCCAGCGCGCCCGCCACGATGGCCGACAGCTGCGCGCCGATCGACACGCCGGTGTAGCGCATCCTGGTGCCGAACAGCTCGGAGAAGAAGGCGGCCTGCGGGCCGTACATCATGCCGTGGAACAGCAGGCCCACGGTCACCGCCAGCGTGATGGCCAGGAAGCCGCCGGTGTTGATGAGCGGGAAGAAGGCGAAGATCCACACGCCGACGCCCGCCGCGCCCACCAGGTACATCGGGCGGCGGCCGACGCGGTCCGACAGCGCGCCCCACAGCGGGATGGTGACGAAGTGGATCGCCGAGGCGATGAGCACGGCGTTCAGGATGGTCGGCTTGTCCAGCTTCACGACGGTCGTGCCGTAGGTGATGACGAACACGGTGATCAGGTAGAACGAGATGTTCTCGGCCATGCGGGCGCCGATGGCGATCAGCACGTCCCGCCAGTGGTACTTGAGCACGGCCGCGAGCGGCGTCTTGTCCTCCAGGGGCGGGGCCTGCTGGAAGACCGGCGACTCGCTGATGGACAGCCGGATCCACAGCCCGATCAGCACCAGCACGCCCGACAGCAGGAACGGCACCCGCCAACCCCAGGACAAAAACGCCTCGTCGGACTGGAAGGCCGCCAGCAGCGCGAGCACGCCGGTGGCCAGCAGGTTGCCGCCCGGCGCGCCGGCCTGCGGCCACGAGGCCCAGAAGCCCCGGCGGCTGGAGTCGCCGTGCTCGGAGACGATGAGGACCGCGCCGCCCCACTCGCCGCCGAGCGCGAAGCCCTGCACCAGGCGCAGCGCGGTCAGCAGCACCGGCGCGCCCGCGCCGATGGCGGCGTGGGTGGGCAGGCAGCCGATCAGGAAGGTCGCGATGCCCATCATGAGCAGGCTGATGACCAGCAGCGTCTTGCGGCCGAGCCGGTCGCCGAAGTGGCCGAAGACCAGGCCGCCGAGGGGGCGGGCGACGAAGCCGACGGCGTAGGTGAGGAAGGCCAGCAGGGTGCCGGTCAGCGGGTCGGACTCGGGGAAGAACAGCTTGTTGAACACGAGGGCCGCGGCCGAGCCGTACAGGAAGAAGTCGTACCACTCGATGGTGGTGCCGATCAGGCTCGCGGCCACGATCTTTTTGATGCTCATGAGCTTTCGCCTGTCTGGGGGAGTGGGGGGTTGTTGCTCACGGTAAGGAGTGACCGGCATCACTCATATGGGCGCGCGCCCCATACTCGGCGGGGGTGATATGTGGGTCAGCCGCTGAGGCGGTGCAGGCGGAGCGCCAGCTGGATCTCCAGCGCCCGCTCCGGCTCCTGCCAGCCGTCGCCGAGGAGCTGGGCGACGCGGTCCAGGCGCTGGGTGACGGTGTTGACGTGGATGTGCATGACCTCGGCCGTGCGCGAGGGGGAGCCGCCCGAGCCGAAGTAGGCGGCGAGCGTCTTCAGCAGCGCCGTGCCCCTGCGCTCGTCGTAGTCGACGACGGGCCCGAGCGTGCCGGTGACGAAGGCGCCCACGTCGCGGCCCTCGCCGATGAGCAGCCCGACGAAGCCGAGCTCGGCGGCGCTCGCGCCGTCGCCGGCCCGGCCGAGCGCCAGCAGCGACTCGGCGCAGCGCAGCGCCTCCCTGTGGGCGCGCGGGACCTGCGTCGGGTCGCTGATCGGGCCGGTCGCGCCCGCCGTGGCGGACGAGCCGAGCGAGACGGTCAGCTCCGCGGCGACGCGCTGCGCCAGCGCGCCCGGATCGGTGCCGGGCAGCAGCAGCACCACCTCCTGGCCGCGCGCGGCGGCCAGCCCGCCGGAGAGCGTGGCCTGCGAGGAGGCCCAGAAGGCGGCCCGCTCGCGCTGCCCCTCGTGCCTGGCCACCACGACCACGTGCGGCGCGGCCAGGTCGACGCCGAGCCGGCGGGCGCGGTCGGTCAGCCCTTGGGGATCCTCGGCGGCCCGGGAGATCAGGTCGTCGAGCAGCTCGCCGCGTACCCTGCCCTCCGCCTCGGCAACGCTCCTGCGGAACAGCAGCAGCAGGGCGCAGACCAGCGCCGCGCGTTCGAGGATGCGCTCGTCGGCGGCGTCCCTGTGGTGCGGGTCGCTGCGCAGCACCAGCGTGCACAGCGGCGCGCTGGCGGTGACCATGAGGTCGCCCCTGCGCACGGTCCTGCCCGGCACCGCCGCGTCGAGGACACCCTGCTCCACCTCGCCGACCAGCGGCCGTCCCGTCTCGTCGAGAACGGCCAGCGTGCCGCCGAGCACCTCCGTCACCACGGCCGCCACGTCCTCGATGCCGCCGCCGCGCAGCACGAGCGAGGTCATCCTGTCGTGGGCCAGCGCCGCGCGCTCCACCGCGTCGCTGTGCTCCCTGGCGGTCCGGTGCGCGTGGGACAGCTCCTCCAGGGCGTTGCGCGTCTCCTGCAGCAGCCGCGCGTTGTCGATCGCGACCGCGGCGTGCGCCGCCAGGCTGGCCAGCAGCGCCACCTCCTCCTGCGCGAACGGCCGCGCGCTGCGGTTGGCCGCCATCAGCACGCCGATCACCCGCTGCCCGAGGCGCAGCGGCACGCCGAGGATGGCCACCAGGCCCTCCTCCTTGACCGCCTCGTCGATGTCGGTGGTGTGGCGGAAGCGCGCGTCGGCGAAGTAGTCGGCCGTGGAGTACGGCGTCGCCGTCTGCGCCACCAGGCCGCCCAGCCCCGCGCCCATCGCGAGCCTGAGCGAGCGGAAGGCGGCCGAGATCGAGCCGTCGGTGACCCGCATGTAGGTGTCGCCGCGTTCGGGGTCGTGCAGCGTCATGTAGGCCGTGTCGGTGCCCAGCAGCTGCCTGGCCCGGTGGACGATCGCCTCCAGCACGGCGTCGAGGTCGCGCAGCCCGGCCAGGTCGCCCGCGGTGTCGTAGAGCGCGCTCAGCTCGGCCTCACGCCTGGCCCTGCGCCGCAGCAGGGCGCGGACCTTGAGCGCCGCCAGCTTGGCCTCCTCGAGCTCCTCGAGCGCCCGCGGGCCGGCGCCCTCGGCCCTGGCCTTGAGTATCGGGCCCTCGAACTCGACCGCCGGCGCCTCACGGGCCAGCAGATCGAGGAACGCTAGCGAGCCGTCCATCCGCCGTCCAGGGGGAGGGAGACTCCGGTGACGAACGACCCGGCGGGCCCGCACAGGTAGGCGACCAGCTCGGCGACCTCCTCGGGCTCGATCAGGCGCTTGATCGCGGCGGGGGCGAGCATGATCTGCTCCACGACCTCGGACTCCGGGATGCCGTGCGAGGCGGCCTGGGCGGCGATCTGCCTCTCCACCAGCTCGGTGCGCACGTAGCCGGGGTTGACGCAGGTGGAGGTCACACCCTTGGCCGCCCCCTCCAGCGCGATCACCTTCGACAGTCCTTCGAGGCCGTGCTTGGCGGCCACGTACGCCGCCTTGTACGGCGAGGCCCGCAGGCCGTGGACGGAGGAGATG
This sequence comes from Nonomuraea sp. NPDC003727, assembly GCF_053586935.1. Classification (NCBI taxonomy): domain Bacteria; kingdom Bacillati; phylum Actinomycetota; class Actinomycetes; order Streptosporangiales; family Streptosporangiaceae; genus Nonomuraea; species Nonomuraea sp. NPDC003727. The sequence continues at coordinate 222,284 of NZ_JBSFNE010000003.1, read as the reverse complement.
TTGACGATCCTGCCCCAGCCTGCGGCGTACATGCCCGGCAGCACCCGGCTGGCCAGCAGGAACGGGGCCTCCAGCATGACCTTGACGATCTTGGAGAAGATCTCCGGAGGGAACTCCTCGATCGGCGCCACGTGCTGGAAGCCCGCGTTGTTCACCAGGATGTGCACGGGCTCGTCGGGCAGCGCGTCCAGGAAGCGGGAGTCGGACAGGTCGGCGACGACGGCGACGCCGCCGGTCTGCTTCGCCACGCGCTCCGCGGACTCCCGCGACATGTCCACGACCAGCACCCTGGCGCCCGCGGCCGCCAGCCGGACGGCGCACGCCCTGCCGATCCCGCTACCCGCCCCCGTCACCAGGGCGGTCCGCCCGGTCAGCTCGTCGGTCATGCCTCGGACCCTAGACCCTCCTCCGCCGACGGCACATGGAGGCCGCCCACATACCTTTTCGCGGCACTATGTGGACATCTTGATGAGGCCGCCCGCGAACGCCTTCTGGCTCAGCGCGCCCAGCTTCACCACCGAGCTGGGGTAGACGCTGCCGCAGCTGGTGTCCTTGGCGACCAGGTCGGGCCGGATCACCGCGGAGTCGATGACGCCCTGGCCGTAGCCCATGAGGAAGGAGCGCAGCTCGACGGGGGTGGGATCCACGCCCTCCTCCTCCAGTGACCTGTCGATCTCCGCGACCTCCCGCGCGATGGCGTCGGAGAGCGCGCGGTCCTGGGCGGCCTGGGCGAGGATGTCACGCCCGAACCGGGCGTAGATGTGTTCGAGCGGCGTCGCCGACAGGTGCCTCGTCAGGTCCTTGGCCCTGGCGTGGCGCATGGCCTGCATGAGGCGAAGCATCAGGATCTTCATCTGGTTGGTGGCACCGCCACGGCCAGGGCGGCGCCACTCCTCCTTTCGCTCCTTCAGGGGATGGTGTCGAAGCTCGGAACCTCATGCCGCGTCGGCGGGCCGCGCTGAGCGGACCTGTGCAGTCCTGGGGTGCCCACACCGCCTCCCTCGGCGCCCCGCGGACGCGAGGCGGAACCACCGGCATCGATACCCCGGTCGCCGGTGCCGCCCTCGCTCGCGCGCGAAACGCAATCCGGTTGTTGCACGGGGGCGTCCTGCCTTTCGCCAGAGGGTCGATGCCTTCCTCTGACGACGTGATGGGGGGATCGGATGGCGGCGTTGGCGAATCGTTATCGCAGCCCGGGGGGAACGTTGGGATTTGCCGGGAAATACCTTTACCCCGCGCCGGGTCACGGGGACCCGCGGGGTGGGGCGGTCCCGCCGTCCCTCAGGAGGGCCCGGTCATCGACAGCACGTCGAGCAGCGCGTCCAGCTCGGCCTCGGAGATGGTGCCGTTGGCGACGTGGCCGCGCTCGATGACCACCTCGCGGATCGTCTTGCGCTCCGCCAGCGCCTGCTTGGCGATCTTGGCGGCCTCCTCGTAGCCGACGTGACGGTTGAGCGGGGTGACGATCGAGGGGGAGGACTCGGCGTACTCGCGCAGCCGCTCGGTGTTGGCGGTGATCCCGGTCACGCACCGGTCGGCCAGCAGGCGGGAGACGTTGGCGAGCAGGCGGATCGACTCCAGGACGTTCCTGCCGATCAGGGGCAGCATGACGTTCAGCTCGAAGTTGCCCGAGGCGCCCGCGAAGGTGATGGCGGCGTCGTTGCCGATGACCTGGGCCGCCACCATGGCCGCGGCCTCGGGGATCACCGGGTTGACCTTCCCCGGCATGATCGAGGAGCCGGGCTGGAGGTCGGGCAGGTTGATCTCACCGAGCCCGGCCCGCGGTCCCGAGCCCATCCACCGCAGATCGTTGGCGATCTTGTTGAGGGAGACGGCGACGACCTTCAGCTGGCCGGAGAGCTCGACGATCGCGTCCTGGCTGCTCTGGGCCTCGAAGTGGTCAGGGGCCTCGACGAACGTGATGCCGGTCGCCTGGCTGAGCTTCTCGATCGCCTTGGCGGCGAAACCGGGAGGGGTGTTGATGCCGGTGCCGACGGCGGTGCCGCCGAGCGGGAGCTCCACCACGTGGGCGAGGGCCGACTGGACGCGGGTGACGCCGTGCTCGATCTGGGCGGCGTAGCCGCCGAACTCCTGGCCGAGCGTCACGGGGGTGGCGTCCATGAGGTGGGTCCTGCCCGACTTCACGGTCTGCGCGAACTCCGTCGCCTTGGCCCGCAGGGCGGTGGCCAGGTGCTGCAACGAGGGCACCAGGTGGAAGACGACCTCGGTGGCGGCGGCCACGCGGATCGAGGTGGGGAAGACGTCGTTGGACGACTGCGAGGCGTTGACGTGGTCGTTCGGGTGCACCGGACGGCCGAGCCGCGCCTGCGCCAGCGTGGCGACGACCTCGTTGGTGTTCATGTTCGACGAGGTGCCCGAGCCGGTCTGGAACACGTCGATGGGGAAGTGCTCGTCGTACTCGTTCTCCGCCACGTCGGCGGCGGCCTGGGCGATGGCCTCGGCCAGATCCTTGTCGAGGACTCCGAGCTCGGCGTTGACCTCGGCGGCCACCGCTTTGATCAGGCCGAGGGCGGCGATGTGAGAGGGCTCCAGGCGGCGACCCGAGATGGGGAAGTTCTCCACGGCTCGCTGGGTCTGGGCGCGCCAGTGGGCGTCGACGGGGACGCGGACCTCACCCATGGAGTCGTGCTCGATCCGGAATTCACTCATGTGTCCAAGTCTGTGCGATCCAGATCGAGCACGACATGCCGGGGTCAGGAGATGGCGGCGATGACCAGGATGGCGATCACGGCCAGCGCCACGATGGCGACGCCGATGAGGACGAGGACGCCCGCCCTGTTGGCCTCCGGCTGGGGCGCCGGCGTGCCCGCGATCGCGAACAGGTCGGTGCCCAGCCCCGGCTGCCGGTCGGGGTGGTCGGTCCCGCGCCCACCGGGACGAGCCGGTACGGCCACGCCGCCCGGTCCGGGAGGCATGCCGTTGTACGGCGCGGCACCCGGCGGACCCGCGTATCCGGGAACCCCCGGACCGCCATGACCCGGACCACCATGACCCGGACCACCATGACCCGGACCACCATGACCCGGACCACCATGACCCGGACCACCATGACCCGGACCACCATGACCTGGACCAGGCCCCTGCCCGGGACCCGGGCCCTGGCCGCCCGGCCCCTGGCTCCAACCGCCCTGCCCGCCTGGTCCCTGCCCTGGTCCCTGGCTGTGTCCCTGCCCGGATCCCTGCCCGGGAGCCTGTCCTGATCCCTGTCCTGGGCCGTGGGTGGCCTGGCCGGGGCGCGGGCCGGGAGCGGCGGGGCCACCGGGACCCTGCTGCCCGGAACCGCCCTGGGCGGCAGGCGTGCCGGGACCGCCCTGGGCAGTAGGCGGCGTGCCGGGGCCGCCCTGGGCGGCCGGTGCCGCGAAGGCGCCCCTGCCCTCCGGCGCCACGGGTCCCGCGAACGCGCCCCGCCCCTGCTGCCCGGCCCCGGCCGTCCCCGAGAACGCTCCAGGCGCGCCTGGCTCGCCGTGCGGTCCGGCGGCGCCCGGCGGCGGGAAGACCGGCTTGTCGGCACGCACCGGGATGGACAGCCTCGAGGTGACGACGGCCCCCTCGTCCACCGGCTCGGCCGGCTGGGGACGGGCGGGCTTGGGCCGCTGCACGGCCATCGTCCTGTCGGGGTCGAACTCCTCCATCACCTGCGGGATGTCGTTGCTCGGGGTGTCGGCCACCATCCGCAGCAGGGTCTCGGTCTTGGCCGCGGTCAGGCGCTGGCGGTGGTCCTTGTGCAGCATCCCCTCGAGCACCGGGCGCAGCGCCCCCGCCTGCGTGGGCGGGTCGGCGCTCTCGGTCATCAGCGCGGCCAGCGTCTCGGCCACGGTCGCGCGCTCGTAGGCCGGCCTGCCCTCCACGGCGAAGTACAGGGTCGCGCCGAGCGACCAGATGTCCGACTCCGGCCCGGTGTACTCGCCACGCGCCCGCTCCGGCGCCGTGTAGCCGGGGGAGCCGATCACCATGCCGGTCTTGGTCAGGCGGGTGTCGCCCTCGACCTTGGCGATGCCGAAGTCGGTCAGGACGACCCGGCCGTTCTCGGTGATCAGCACGTTGCCCGGCTTGACGTCGCGGTGCGTGACGCCCTGCGCGTGGGCGGCGCGCAGCGCGCCCAGCAGGTCGACGCCGATCTCGGCCACCAGCCGGGGCGGCAGCGGACCCTCCTCCTCGATGACCTGTTCCATGGAGCGGGCCTCGACGAGCTCCATGATGATCCACGGACTGTTGTCCTGGATGAGGACGTCGTGGATGGAGGCCACGGACGGGTGGCTGATCCGCGCGGCGGTGCGGCCCTCGCGGACCATGCGCTCGCGCAGTTCGGCGCGCTGCTCGTCGGTGAGCCCCGGGTCCTGGCGGATCTCCTTGATCGCCACCTCGCGGCCGAGGGCACGGTCGTGGGCCCGCCACACGGTCCCCATCGTCCCTCTGCCGATCGGGGTGATCAGCTCGTAGCGTTCCGCGAGCAGGCGCTTCTGCTGTTCCGGCATGAGAAGAAGATATCTATTCCCGCTTGGAGAACGCTTTACCCGCGCTTGCGAAGTTCGCGCGGCCACCAGCGTCGTGGAAGGAACACCTTTATCAAAGTGGCCATGAATCGGGCATAGCCGGACGGGTTGGGGCGCTGCTCGACGACCTTCCTGTGCACGCCCTCGCCCGGTCTGCGGTGGCTCCTGGGGAGCGGCACCACCGGGGTCGGCGCGGTCGTCTCCGCCCGGTGCAGGCCGCGGTGCGTGGGCCGGCGGACCGGGCCTGGGCGGGGGATCCTGCTCCTGGTGGCCAGCGGGTCCTCCGCCGCGCCCCCGGCCGCGACGCGGGCCAGCATGAGCGAGGCGCGCACCGAGTCGAGCCGGGTGGCGGGGTCGATCCTCAGCAGGGCGTCGAGCACGGGCGCCAGCGGTCCCGCCTTGACCATGGGGATGGGCTCCCCGCTGGTGAGCGCGGCCAGCGCCGCGGCCGCCGTACGCCTGCCGTGCAGGCCCCTGCCCTCGACCGCGGTGTAGAGGGTCGCGCCGAGCGACCACAGGTCGGCCGCGGGGCTGGCCTTCGCGCCCAGCACGCGTTCGGGGGCGATGTAGCCGGCCGAACCGAGCACGATGCCCGCCTGGGTGATGGAGGCGTCGCCCTCCATGGCCGCCAGGCCGAAGTCGGTGAGCACCGCCCGCTCGTCGGTGACCAGGACGTTGCTGGGCTTCACGTCGCGGTGGAGGATGCCTTTGGCGTGGACGGCCCGCAGCGCGCCGAGCACCTGCCTGCCGATCTCCGCGGCCCTGCGCGGCGGCAGCGGGCCCTCCTGCATGATGAGCTGCTCCAGGGACCTGGCCTGGAGCAGCTCCATCACGATCCACGGCCGTTCGTCCTCGGTGACGACGTCGAAGACGGTGATCACCGAGGGGTGCGCGACCATCGCCGTGGCTCTGCCCTCACGCTCGGTGCGGGCACAGAGCTCGGCGCGCAACTCCTCGTCGAGGACCGTCGGCAGGCGCACTTCCTTGACCGCTACGTAACGGTCGAGCAACTCATCGTGCGCTCGCCAAACCGTGCCCATGCCGCCGCGGCCGACCGGCTCCAAAAGCCGATAGCGCGCGGCAAGGAGGTAACCGGACGGCGCACGCATGGCAGGCAGCTTACCTATTTGCGGAAACCGACCAGTAGAGGCCGGGCCGATAAAAAGTTGCGAACTTCGGTCAAGCCGCCTGACTCGTCACGTCAGCAAACCTCTTGGCGACATCGTTCCAGTTCACCAGGTCCCACAGCCTCTCCACGTAGTCGGGACGCACGTTGCGGTACTGCAGGTAGTAGGCGTGCTCCCAGGCGTCGAAGACCAGCAGCGGCGTGGTGTTCATGCCGACGTTGCCGTGGTGGTCGTAGACCTGCTCCACCACCAGGCGCCCGCCGAGCGGCTCGTAGGCCAGCACGCCCCACCCGGAGCCCTGTACGCCGGTGGTGGCGGCGCTCAGCTGCTTCTGGAAGGCCTCGAAGGTGCCGAAGTGCTCGTCGATCGCGTCGCGCAGCGCGCCGTCGGGGCGGTCGCCGCCGTCGGGGGACAGGTTCTCCCAGAAGATCGAGTGCAGCACGTGGCCCGACAGGTGGAAGGCGAAGGTCTTCTCCAGGCCGACCAGTCCGCCGAACTGGCCCTTGTCGCGGGCCTCGGCCAGCTGCTCCAGCGTGTCGTTGGCGCCCTTCACGTAGGCGGCGTGGTGCTTGGCGTGGTGCAGTTCGAGGATCTCGCCCGTGATCGCGGGCTCCAGTGCCGCGTAGTCGTAGGGCATGTCAGGAAGGGTGTAGGCACCCATGATCCACCTCCAGGTGATCAACGCCCTCCCGACACTATTGCAAAGAGTTCGCACCTGCATCGGTCCAGAGACTTAGGACTCCGCTTCTTGCAAGTTATTCGCAACTACTACATGATGGCGGTATCAGTTCGGTCCCTGCGTGGGGCGGGCGGGGCCGCCCCGCCCGCCCACGTGCAGGTGGCTTGACTCTCTCGATCGTGGTCGCGTCAGCGGATTGCAAGCTGTTCGTCAGCGCCCTGACGCACGCTGAATCCGTGAACCTCACTACCGCAAAACGCGTCGAAACTGTCAGCGTCGAGCGTCATGATGAAAGTAGACGGGTTCACCGGAACTAGGCGGGACCCCGGAGGCGTTGGGGGAGAAAAGAGACGATCTCCAGCGCGCCGGGGACCTACCAGGGCAACGAGGCCCACCACATGAAGGATCAGGAGAGTCATCTGAGAGGTACATGATGTGCAGTCACTCACCCGCTTGCCCGGCCGCCGACGCAGCCGACCGTGAAGCCTCGCACGTGATCGCAGCCCACCCCGACCAGGGATGGAGCCTGCTGTGCAACGGTGTGGTCCTGTTCGAGGACACCGGCCTGCTGCTCCCCGACGGCACCGTCATCGCACCCCACCGCGGCCTGGTCGCCGCCTGACTCATCCCGCAGGTGCGGTCGTCCGAGACCGGCCACACCGCGGTGAGCCGTCACCCGTCCGAGAGGGCGCACCACCGACGCCGCTCACACCTGGCGCACCACCCACCGTCCTGAGGGCACCGCCCGGCATGCCGTACGCCGTCGAAGGGTGTCCGGCCACCGGCTTGGGATTCATCACCGAGCTGGCTGACCAGGCGAGGGCACTCTCGCGACTACGACCGTCAAGTGGACGCCGTCACCGTGCCCCTGTAGGTGGCAGGGGTGTTCGAGGCCGAGCACCGGCCCATCATGGAAGCCGGCGGCTACCGGCTGTCACCGGGGGCAGGGGTGGTTCACGTGCCTGTTCGGGCAGCAGACCATGCCGACCGTGATGAAGCGGCCTCCGGACAGCCAGGAGCCCCATTGGACATCCACCCCGCGCGGCAACAGGTCGGCAGCCAGAGCCTCACGGCACTCCAAAGGGATCTTGTCTCCCGCGTCGCGGTGCCGAGCGTACGTCTGGGACATCCATTCGACGGCTTTGACCGCGTCATCGAACGTCTCGGCGATCCGCGCAGCGGGTTTGGCCAGCCATTCACCCGTCCGCATCGGCGGCAGGACAGAAGTAACGAAGTCCGGTGAGGTGGGTCGGCGTTCAGCCTCACGAGCCAGGTCGGCCCCGTTGCCGAGCCACGTGTAAGCGTGCCAGTGCATCGTTCCCCGTAGTGTCGAAGGGGGACGGCCCCTGCCTGATTCAGGCGGGCAGGGGCCGTCTCTGGTGGCGTTCTAGATGGTCGCCTTCTGGAACGCCTCCAGCTCGGACCTGGTGAACCGGAGCGTCCCGGCATCCGGGCGCTTGCTGTCGCGCAGGGCGAACGCGTCACTCGCGCCAGGAATCGGGGCGATCTCCACGCAGGATTCGCCTTCGCCGTCCTCGTTGTTGTTGCCGCCGCACAGGCGGCGGAACTTCAGCGAACCGAGATCCTTCCCATACAGATCCATCTACCTGCCTTCCTTCGCACTCGGACCGGGCGGCCCGAGGTGGTGGCACGGCTGGCGGCTGGATGCGTCTGCCAGACGCCGGCCGCGCGTCTATGGGGGCGGCCGGTGCTTTGCACGCGCCGCTTGCTCGTCCAGCCGGGGTGTCAGGCCATCCAGGTTCCGCGCGAGGAGGACAGGCAGTAGGCCATGCCGTCGGGAGCCGTACTTCGTCTTGAGTTCGTCAGGCGTCATCGAGCTAGCTCACCGCCCTGAGGGGCGCCCGCCTGCGGGGCCGGCGGGTAGCCAGTTGGAGGGGTGTGACCCTTTCGACGTCGGCAACTCGCCGACGCAGCGCCGGAGCATCGGCGGCGCACACGATGTCGTCCCTGTTCATTTGGGTGACGATCCGCAGCCGGAGCATGTGTTCCCGGTACTCTTCACAGGTCCACGACGGCGGCACGTCTGATCGCGCTCTCTGGCTCCGCAGGGATGCCAGAGCTGGCAGACCGAGCCTGGCGATCGCAGTGACTCAGCGCTGTCTGTCCGGAGGGCATGCCCCGACGGTAGGAAAGCCCTGACAGCGCGGCCTAGGGGCTTTCCTGTCCTGTCAACAACTCGCCCCGGACATGCTCAATGAGAGTCGTCATCTCGTTGTCATGGACGGCTACCCGAGTGAAGCCCTCGAACTTGGTGACGTACGTTCCGACGTCGCGGGGATCGGTCGTGACGATCTCCGCGTGTGGCGTCTCCACAGTCGCCAGCCGCTCGTCGAAGATGCAGAACGACGTACCCGGTAGGTCGGTCTGGGGGACCGACAGCGGCACGACGCCTATCCGTACGTTGGCCAGGCGCGAGATGGATACGAGCTTGTCCAGCTGCCCGGCCATCATCGCCGGGGGAAGGATGCGCCACCGTAGAACTGACTCGGTGATCAGGAAGTGAAACGACCTTCCCGAGTCGTACAGAACGGTCTGGCGCTCCAATCGCGCTCCCACGGTGCGCGTCGTCTCCTCGGGCGTGAGGTTCCGTCGTCCGACGACGGCCCGTACGTACTCCGGCGTCTGGAGTAGCCCGGGGATGGCAGAGCACTGAAAGAGCCTTAGGAATGCCGTCTGAGCTTCTACGGCTTGGATCTGCATCTGCTTCTTGTGCGGCCCCATACGCCGGTACAGACGCCATGCCGTCACCTCTGTTGCTGCTCTGCGGGCAGCTTGGATGAATCCGGCCTTGACCTCTTCGGAGACCTCAAGGGCCGTGAGGATGCGTTCTACGTCCGTGAGGGACGGGGCAAGATGCCCGTTCTCGATCTTGCTCAGCTTGGACGGAGACATGACGGCACTCCGGGCAACTGCCTTGGCGGGTAGGCCGCTGGCTTCGCGCAGTTCCCGGAGGGCTGTCGAAAGGTCTTCCTTGTTCAGCCGTGACGCTCCCAGAAGGAAGCGAACGGCTCGGCGTGCTTGAGGGCCAGGTCCCGGTGCTGGATGTACTTCGAAGCCTGCGCTTCGGGCAGGATCTCGGCCCCGGTGAATGCTCCCTGGCCGTCGTAGTACATGCGGACGACCGTCCGTTCGTCGAACATCCAAAAGTCGTGATCGGGAAGTCCGGACACGTCGTGCTCGGCCAGATCCAGGACGAAGAACTCTTCCCCCGCCTTGGCGTTGCGGTGGTAGCCCCACGCGAACTCGAACCGGAGGTAATCCGTAAGCGGAGTGGTCACCACATGCACCCGGTACATGCGCTTGCCCGCCTGTACGGCGTTGCTCACCGTCGTTACCCACGGAGAGTTCCTGAACTGCTCGGGCTCCTCCTCGCCGGCGAGGAAGGCAGGGAGGCCGATGCGGGTTCCCGCTGAGTCGTAGTGGTTCAGCGTCTCCAGCCGAAAGGCTTCACGGTCGAAGCTCTCGAAGAGTTGGCCGAACTCCTCAGGTGAGATCACGGGCAACCTTCCGAAGGAGTTCTTCGGGGATCTCGACAATCGTTTCGTGATCAGGAATCGCTAATCCGTGATCGTCCAGCACTCTGGCACCTTGGATCACGTACGTTCCCCGGTCACTCCGGAAGACGGTAGGGCAGGTGCCGTCGTCACAGCCCTCGGTACCGCCGACCTTGGTGAGCCTCATGCCCGCTCCTCTGTGTCTGTGATCCCATGCTTCGGGGATCACCGGGCAGGGTCAAGCGTCGGGAGTTGAGAGAACAGGAAACCCCGTTCGGCTGTGGGACTGGGGATAGACGGCAGCCCCCGCCCCGATGCGCGGGCGGAGGCTTGGACGGCTCTCAGCCGCGCCCCAAGGCGTGGGAGGTTAGTCCAGACGCCTTGACCGGCTGACGACGACGAGTCCTCTGAACTCGCAGGCCCTCGTCCGTTGGAGTGAGGAGCATCCAACGACAGCGCCCATCTAGCTGCGGTTTCGGGTGGGGATGCCCATGAAGGTGGCTCCGCCGTCAAGTTGCCGCTGGTCAAAGAAGTCGTCACCCTTGTCGTCGACGACGATGAAGGCGGGGAAGTCCTCGACCTCGATCTTCCAGACCGCCTCCATGCCCAGCTCCGGGTACTCCAGGACCTCGACCTTCTTGATGCAGTCCTGCGCCAGGCGGGCGGCGGGGCCGCCGATGGAGCCGAGGTAGAAGCCGCCGTACTTCTGGCACGCCTCGGTGACCTGCTTGGACCTGTTGCCCTTGGCCAGCATGACCTTGGACCCGCCCGCGGCCTGGAAACGCTCGACGTAGGAGTCCATGCGGCCGGCGGTCGTGGGGCCGAAGGAGCCCGAGGCGTAGCCCGTGGGGGTCTTGGCCGGACCGGCGTAGTAGACGGCGTGGTCCTTCAGGTAGGCGGGCATCTCGCCGCCGGCGTCGAGCAGTTCGGCGATCTTGGCGTGCGCGATGTCACGCGCCACCACCAGCGGCCCGGTGAGCGACAGGCGCGTCTTGACCGGGTACCTGGTCAGCTCGGCGAGGATCTCCGGCATGGGCCGGTTGAGGTCGATCTTCACCACGTCGTCGGACAGGTGCTCGTCGGTCGTCTCGGGCAGGAAGCGGGCCGGATCGGTCTCCAGCTTCTCCAGGAAGACGCCCTCGGGCGTGATCTTGGCGAGGGCCTGCCGGTCGGCCGAGCAGGAGACGGCGATGGCCACCGGGCACGAGGCGCCGTGCCGTGGCAGGCGGATGACGCGGACGTCGTGGCAGAAGTACTTGCCGCCGAACTGCGCGCCGATGCCGAGCTTCTGCGTCAGCTCGAAGACCTTCTGCTCCATCTCCAGGTCGCGGAAGCCGTGGCCGGAGGCCGCGCCCTCGGTCGGGATCGAGTCGAGGTAGCGGGCGCTGGCGTACTTGGCGGTCTTCAGCGCGTACTCGGCGCTGGTGCCGCCGATGACCACGGCCAGGTGGTACGGCGGGCACGCCGCGGTGCCGAGCGAGCGGATCTTCTCCTCGAGGAAGGCCAGCATGCGCTTCTCGTTGAGGACGGCCTTGGTCTCCTGGTAGAGGAACGACTTGTTGGCCGAGCCGCCGCCCTTGGCCATGAACAGCAGCTTGTACTCGTCGGCGTGGCCGTGGGGGTCCTCGGCGTACAGCTCGATCTGGGCCGGCAGGTTGGTGCCGGTGTTCTTCTCCTCCCACATGGTGAGCGGAGCCATCTGGGAGTAGCGCAGGTTGAGCTTGGTGTAGGCGTCGTAGACGCCGCGCGCGATCGCCTCGGCGTCGCGGCCGTCGGTCAGCACGTGGCGGCCGCGCTTGCCCATCACGATCGCCGTGCCGGTGTCCTGGCACATGGGCAGCACGCCGCCGGCGGAGATGGAGGCGTTCTTGAGCAGGTCGAGCGCGACGAACCGGTCGTTGCCGCTCGACTCGGGGTCGTCGATGATCTTCCGCAGCTGGGCCAGGTGGCCGGCACGCAGGAAGTGCGAGATGTCGTGGACGGCGGTCTCGGTGAGCAGCCGCAACGCCTCCGGGTCGACCTCCAGGAAGCTGCGTCCCGCAGCCTCGACCTTCCGCACCCCCTCGCTGGTGATCAGCCGATACTCGGTGTCGTCGGCGCCAAGCGGAAGCAGGTCGGTGTAGTCGAACTCGGGCATGTCCCTCGATCCTTTCGGTCCTCCTAGAGGGTACGGCTTGGCGCGTGCGAGGAAGAACCACCGGTCACCAGAGGCATCCCATAACGGATTTTTCCGATTTATGGGGTCAAAGAGGTGTCTTGTGGGGCCGCTCCGCCGAACGCTTGAGGGAGGAGGACGTCATGGATGTGCCCATTTTCTTCGTGCTCGGATTTGCGCTCCTCATGGCCGGAGCCCTCGGCCTCGCCGTCGTCGCCATCGTGCTGACGGGCATCAAGAGCGGCCAGTGGCCGGCAGGGGAACACCACCCGCATCGGCGTACCTGGCGCCACCACTGAGCCCCACCATGATCCCGGCGATGACCAGCGTCGCCCCCAGCAGGTCGGGCGCGGTCGGCACCGCGACGCCGAGTGCGAGCCCCGTGACGATCGCGCCGACCGGGATGAGCCCGGCGAACAGCCCTGCCCTGCCGGGGCCCAGCTTGGGGAGCGAGGAGTACCACAGGAAGAAGGCGATCGTCGTCACGACCACCGCGAGGTAGGCGAAGCCGAGCCCCTCGGCGAGGGTGGGCGTCCGCAGCATGGCGGGGCCCTCCACGACCAGCCCGATCACGGCCAGCAAGGGGACGGCCAGCGCCGTCGAGTAGGCCGAGACGCGCATCGCGCCGAGCTTCGGCAGGAGGGGGATGGCCAGCATGGAGAAGCTGACCTCCCCCACGAGCGCGCCCAGGGACCACAGCAGCCCTGGCAGGTCGCCGCTGCCGAGACCCGCGGCCAGCGTGGCGCCCGCCACCACGACCCCCGCGCCCACCAGCAGCCGCGGCGCCGGCCGCCCGCCGGCCAGTGCCAGGACGAGCGGCACGGTGCCCAGCACCGTGCCGGGAAGGGCAGGACCCGCATGCCTGGTGGCCTCGATGACGCACACGTTGAAGATGACCAGGCCGAACACCGACAGGCCGATGAGCAGCAGCGTCTCCCGCGCGGTGAGCTTGACGAAGCGGTGGCCCGCCATGCGCGTGACGGCCAGCAGGATGACCGCCGCGGCCAGGTAGCGGACGGCCTGCCCGCCGTACACCGGGTAGTCCTGGATCACTCCGGAGACCGCGGCGAGCGTGCCGACGAGGAACATGGCGGAGGCTGCTCCGATGACGCCGTTTCTCATGTACGGCATGCTAGGAATCGAATGGTTCGCCCAGACAGTCCAATGATGCGGTGAAAGCGGGGACCAATTGGCCGACCTTCATATACCGATAAATCGGGATCTGGGGGCGATCTCCGCGCAGATCGCGGGGCACCTGCGCGAGTCCATCCGGCAGGGCCGGCTCGAACCCGGCACCCGGCTGCCCGCCAGCAGGGAGCTGGCCGCCGATCTGGGCCTGTCGAGAGGCGTCGTGGTCGAGGCCTACGAGCAGCTCGTCGCCGAGGGCTTCCTGCTGGCCAGGGTCGGCGCGGGCACCGTGGTCGCCGCGACCGCCCGCAGGGATCCGGAACCGGTCGCCGCGCGGGAGCGCGCCCCCTACTACGGGCACCGGCCGACCTCGCCCGACCTGAGCGCCTTCCCCCGCGAACGCTGGCTGGCCGCCGTCAAGCACGTGCTGACCACGGTGCCCGGCGACGCCTTCGACTACTGCGATCCCGGCGGCGTCATCGAGCTGCGCGAGGAGCTGGCCTCCTACCTCAAGCGGGTGCGCGCCGCCGACGTCACCGCCGACAACCTGGTGATCGTCGGCGGGGTGGCCCAGGGGCTGAGCCTGATCCTGCACGTGCTGAACGGCCCCAGGCTCGGCGTCGAGGACCCGACGAGCCACCGCCAGGTGCCGCTGCTCAGGAGGTCGGGCTCCGAGCTGGTGCCGATCCCGGTCGACGCCGAGGGCCTCGACGTCACCGCCCTGGACGGGGTGGCGGCCGTCCTGGTGACGCCCGCGCACCAGTACCCGACGGGCGTCGTGCTCTCGCCCGCGCGCAGGGCCGCGCTGATGGAGTGGGGCGGCATGGTGCTGGAGGACGACTACGACGCCGAGTTCAGGTTCGACCGCGACCCCGTGGGCTGCCTGCAGGGCCTCGCGCCCGACCGGGTGATCCTGTCGGGCAGCGTCAGCAAGTCGCTGGCTCCGGGGCTGCGGCTGGGCTGGATCGCGGCCCCCCTGGACCTGGCCGACGCCGTACGGCGGGCCAGGGCCGAGTTCGACCTCGGCTCTCCCGTCGTCGAGCAGTACGCCCTGGCCCACTTCCTGCGGTCGGGCGGCTACGACCGCAACCTGCGCCGGATGCGCAGGGAGTACAGGAAGCGGCGTGACGCCCTGGCCAGGGCGCTGGCCGAGCACCTGCCCGAGGTGAGCGTCGGCGGCATCGAGGCGGGGTTGCACGTCTTCGTCGGCCTGCCCGAGCACTGGGACGAGCGGGAGGTGGTGGCCGCGGCCGAGGCGGAGGGGCTGTCCGCCGAGCCCGTCGGGCCGATGCGCTTCGCCGGAGGGTCGCCCGCGATCGTCATCGGCTTCGCCCGCCTGCCCGTTCATCACGCCGCTGACGTGGTACGACGAGTAAAGGTAAGAATGTCTGGACAAAGAAAGGGATAGAAGGTTAGAAAGGGATCCGATCCCCGACTCCTGGGAGGCGCCATGCGTGTCGGTCTGCTCGGTTTAGGAAGAATCGGGGCATTCCACGCCGCGACCCTGACCGCGCACCCGCTGGTGGACGACCTGATCGTGTGGGATCCGGTGCGCAGCTCTCCCTACGGTAGGGAGGGCGACCCGTTCGAGGCGGACGCGCTGGTCATCGCCACGCCCACCAGTACTCACGCCGATCTGCTGATCAAGGCCTGCCGCCTCGGGATCCCGGTCTTCTGCGAGAAGCCGGTCGCTCCCACGGTCGAGGAGACGCTGAAGGTGTTGGCGGCCGCGGAGGGCAGCAGGGTCCAGATCGGCTTCCAGCGCCGGTTCGACCCCGGCTACGTCGCGGCCGCCACCGCGCTGCGCGAGGGAGAACTCGGCGACCTGCACAGGGTCCACCTGCTGACCGCCGATCCCGCGCCTCCGCCCGCCGAGTACATCCCCATGTCAGGGGGCATCTACAGGGACTGCCACATCCACGACTTCGACATCCTGCGCTGGGTGACGGGCCGGGAGGTGGCCACCGTGTACGCCACCGGCGCCAACAGGGGTGCCGAATTCTTCAGGGAGGCGGGCGACGTGGACACCAGCGCGGCCCTGCTCACGCTGGACGACGGCACCCTGGTCACCCTCCAGGGCTCCCGGTACAACGGAGCGGGCTACGACGTGCGGATGGAGCTGGCCGGCACCCGCCGCACGCAGGTCGTCGGCCTGGACCCGCGTGCCCCGCTGACCAGCGCGGAGGGCCTGCAGCCGCCCGGCGAGCCATGGCCCGACTTCGTCACCCGCTTCCGCGCGGCCTACGTGGCGGAGATCGACGGCTTCCTCACCAGCGACACGAGCCCGTGCTCCATCGAGGACGCGCTCGCGGCGCTGTACATCGCGGAGGCCGCCGAGAAGTCGCGCAGGGAAGGCCGCGTCGTCGCCGTCGAGGAGGTCAGGAGATGAGGATCGCCGGAGCGCCGATCTCATGGGGTGTGTGCGAGGTACCCGGCTGGGGGCACCAGCTGGACCGCGAGCGGGTGCTCACCGAGATGCGCGAGCTCGGCCTGACCGCCACCGAGCTCGGCCCCGACGGCTTCCTGCCGCCCTCGCCCACGCACCGCAAGGCGCTGCTGGAGGAGTACGGCCTGCACGCCGCCGGCGGGTTCCTGCCGGTCGTCCTGCACGACCCGGAGCACGATCCGGTTCCGGGCCTGCGGGCCAGGATGCGCGACTTCGCCGAGGGCGGCGTCGACGTCATGGTGCTGGCCGCCGACAGCGGGGGCAGCGGCTACGACCAGCGCCCCGACCTCGACGCCGCCGGATGGAAGACGCTGCTGGAGAACCTGGACCGCATCACCGCCGAGGCGCGCGCGTTCGACCGCCCGGTCACCCTGCACCCGCACGTGGGCACCATGGTCGAGACGCGCGAGGAGGTCGACAGGGTGGTGGACGGCTCCGCCGTACCGCTGTGCCTGGACACCGGGCACCTGCTGATCGGCGGCACCGATCCGCTCGAACTGGTCCGTCGCGACCCGGGGCGGATCGCGCACGTGCATCTGAAGGACGTCGACGCCGGCCTCGCCGAGCAGGTCAGCAACGGCACCCTCACCTACACGCAGGCGGTGCGGATCGGGATCTACCGCCCGCTCGGCCAGGGGGACGTCGACATCGCGGGCATCGTGGCGGCGCTGGAGACGAGCGGCTACGCCGGCTGGTACGTCATGGAGCAGGACGTGGTGCTCACGGGCGACCGCGACGACCCGCGCGACGGGGTCCGGCAGAGCATCGCCTACCTGGGCGGCCTCGCATGATCGACGTCCTGACGATGGGACGGGTCGGGGTCGACGTCTACCCCCTTCAGGTCGGGGTGTCGTTGCGCGAGGTCGAGACGTTCGGCAAGTACCTCGGCGGATCGCCGACCAACGTCGCCGTGGCCGCCGCCAGGCTCGGCGAGCGGGCCGCGGTGATCACCAGGACGGGCGCCGACCCGTTCGGCGCCTTCATCCACGACGCGCTGCGCTCCTACGGCGTGGACGACTCGTTCGTGACGGAGGTGGAAGGGCTGCCGACGCCCGTGACGTTCTGCGAGATCCGGCCGCCCGAGGACTTCCCGCTGTACTTCTACCGCTATCCCAAGGCTCCCGACCTGGTGATACGCCCGGAGGAGCTGCCGCTCGACGCGGTGCGGACGGCCAGGTTGTTCTGGTCGACGGTCACGGGGCTGTCGGAGGAGCCCTCCCGCGCCGCCCACTTCGCCGCGTGGCGGGCGCGCGGGCGCGCCGTCCACACCGTGCTCGACCTGGACTACCGGCCGATGTTCTGGGCCTCGGCCCAGGACGCCATGCCTCAGGTCCGCCGGGCCCTCGCCCACGTCACCGTGGCGGTGGGCAACGTGGACGAGGTCGAGGTGGCCACCGGCACCCGCGACCCCGACAAGGCGGGCCGGATCCTGCTGGAGGCCGGCGTCGAACTGGCGGTGATCAAACGGGGGAGCGAGGGCGTGATCGGCATGACCGCCGCCGAGCGCGTCGAGGTCCCGCCCGTCGAGGTCGAGGTCGTCAACGGCCTCGGCGCGGGCGACGCGTTCGGCGGCGCCCTCTGCCACGGCCTGCTGGAGGGCTGGCCGCTGGAACGCACGCTGCGCTTCGCCAACACGGCGGGCGCGATCGTGGCGGGACGGCTGGCCTGCGCCCCCGCCATGCCCACCGTCGAGGAGGTGCTCGCGCATGGGTGACTACCGGCGGATCAGGGAGATCAGGGCCCGCCATCCCGAGCGGGTGGCGCAGGCGGCGGCCGTCCGCAGGCGCAGGCCGCTGCTCGGCGAGCGCGACCAGCTCATGATCATCGCGGCCGACCATCCCGCGCGCGGAGCGCTCGGCGTCGGCGGCAGGCCGCTGGCCATGGGCAGCCGGATCGAGCTGCTCGACCGGCTGCGCACCGCGCTGGCCAGACCCGGCGTGGACGGCCTGCTCGCCACCCCCGACATCGTCGAGGACCTGCTGCTGCTCGGCGAACTCGACGACAAGGTGGTCATCGGTTCGATGAACCGCGGCGGCATCCAGGGCGCGGTGTTCGAGTTCGACGACAGATTCACGGCCTACGACACGGCCGCGATCGTGCGCATGCGGCTCGACGGCGGCAAGATGCTGTGCAGGATCGCCGTCGACGAGCAGGACACCGCGGCCACACTGGCGGCCTGCTCGCAGGCGGTGAGCGAGCTGGCTGGGGAGGGGCTGGTCGCCATGGTCGAGCCGTTCTGGTCGCGGCGCTCGGGGCACGACCTGACCCCCGAGGGCGTCATCAGGGCGATCAACGTCGGCCAGGCGCTCGGCACCACCTCGGCCCGCACCTGGCTGAAGATCCCCGTCGTCGAGGACATGGAGCGCGTCATGCAGGCGACCACGCTGCCGACGCTGCTGCTCGGCGGCGACCCCGGCGACACGCCCGACCTGGCCTACGCCGCCTGGCGCAAGGCGCTGAAGCTGCCCGGCGTGCGGGGGCTCGTGGTCGGCCGCGCGCTGCTCTACCCGCCCGACGACGACGTGGCCGCCGCCGTCGACAACGCCGTCGCGATGCTGGAGGACTCATGACGTTCATCCCGGCAGGCAGCACCGCTCGCTCGCCGTGGGCACTGGAGATCACCCCGGACACCGCCGGGTGGACCTACTCCGGGCTGCGCACGCTGAACCTGTCGGGGGAGACCGTCTCCTTCACGACGGATTCGGAGGAGATGCTGGTACTGCCGCTGTCCGGTTCGTGCATGGTGGAGGCCGACGGCGTGCGGGTGGCGCTCCAGGGGCGCCGCTCGGTCTTCGCCTCCGTCACCGACTTCGCCTACCTGCCCATCAACGCCGAGGTCAGGATCGTCGGCGAGGGCCGGTTCGCGCTGCCGTCCGCGGTCGCCACCCGGCGCTTCCCCGTCCGGTACGGCCCCGCCGAGAAGGTCCCCGTCGAGATCCGCGGCGCGGGACACGCCTCCCGGCAGGTCAACAACTTCTGCGCGCCCGACGCCTTCGAATGCGACAAGCTCGTCTCCGTCGAGGTGCTCACACCCGAGGGCAACTGGTCGTCCTACCCGCCGCACAAGCACGACACCGCCTCCGAGCGCGAGGCGGTGCTGGAGGAGATCTACTACTTCGAGGGCGGGCCCGGCTACCAGCGCGTCTACGGCGGTCACGAGGTGCTCGCCGAGGTGTCGTCGGGCGACGTCGTCCTGGTGCCGCGCGGCTACCACGGCCCCTCGATGGCCGCCCCCGGCTACGACCTGTACTACCTCAACGTGCTGGCGGGCCCGGCCGAGGAACGCTCGATGGCCTTCTGCGACGACCCCCGCCACGCCTGGATCCGCGGCACGTGGGAACAGCAGCCGGCCGACCCCCGGCTCCCGTTCGGGAGGAACTGATGAGACTCACCGTGGCGCAGGCGCTGGTGCGCTTCCTGGCCCAGCAGTACTCCGAGCGCGACGGCGTCGAGCACCGGCTCGTCGAGGGCTGCTTCGGGATCTTCGGGCACGGCAACGTGGCCGGGATCGGCCAGGCCCTGGCGACGCAGGACGTGCCGCTGCCGTACTACCTGGCCCGCAACGAGCAGGCGATGGTCCACACGGCCGCCGGGTTCGCCCGGATGCGTGACCGGCTGTCCACCTTCGCCTGCACCTCCTCCATCGGTCCCGGCGCGACGAACATGGTGACAGGCGCCGCGCTGGCCACCGTCAACCGTCTTCCCGTGCTGCTGCTGCCCGGCGACATCTTCGCCACCAGGGCGGCCAACCCGGTGCTGCAGGAGCTGGAGGACCCGCGCTCCCTCGACGTCAGCGTCAACGACGCCTTCAAGCCCGTCTCACGCTACTTCGACAGGATCAACCGGCCGGAGCAGCTTCCCTCCGCGCTCATGCAGGCCATGCGGGTGCTCACCGACCCGGCCGAGACCGGCGCCGTCACCCTCGCGCTCCCCCAGGACGTGCAGGCGGAGGCCTACGACTGGCCCGCCGCGCTCTTCGAGCGGCGCGTCTGGCACGTGGCCCGCCCCGCCCCCGAACCCGCGGCGCTGGCCCGCGCGGCCGAGCTGCTGCGCTCCTCCTCCCGGCCGCTCATCGTGGCCGGCGGCGGCGTGATCTACAGCGGCGCCACCGAAGCGCTGCGCGCCTTCGCCGCCGAGCACGGCGTTCCCGTCGCCGAGACACAGGCAGGCAAGGGCGCGATGGCGTGGGACTCGCCCCTGGCCGTCGGCGCCATCGGACACACGGGTACGGCCGCCGCCAACGAGCTGGCCCGCACCGCCGACCTCGTCATCGGCATCGGCACCAGGTACAGCGACTTCACCACGGCCTCCCGCACGCTGTTCGGCGGGGCGCATTTCCTCAACATCAACGTGACGGCCTTCGACGCGGCCAAGAACGCCGCGACCATGCTCGTCGCCGACGCCCGCTCGGCCCTCGAAGCGCTGGCGGCCGACGGCTGGCGCGCCGCTCCCGAGTGGACCGCGCAGGCGGGCGCCCTGGCCGCGTCCTGGTGGTCCTCCGTCCGCGCCGGCGACTCCCTCACCCAGGAGGCGGTGCTGGAAGATCTGTGGTCGGCGATGCAGCCGACCGACGTGGTGGTGAACGCGGCCGGCTCGATGCCCGGCGACCTCCACCGGCTGTGGCGGCCCCGCGACCCGAAGGGGTACCACGTCGAGTACGGCTACTCCTGCATGGGATACGAGATCGCCGGCGGGCTCGGCGTGAAGCTCGCCGCGCCGGCGCGCGAGGTGTTCGTGCTGGTCGGCGACGGGTCGTACCTGATGATGGCGCAGGAGATCGCCACCGCGATCCAGGAGGAGGTGAAGCTGGTCATCGTCCTGGTGGACAACCACGGCTTCGCCTCCATCGGCAACCTGTCGGAGTCCGTCGGGGCGCGGCGGCTGGGCACCGCCTACCGCATGCGCGGCCCCTCCGGGCAGCTCGACGGGGCCTACCTGCCGGTCGACCTGGCGGCCAACGCGGCCAGCCTGGGCGCCGACGTGCTCAGGGCCGACGACCGGGAGTCGCTGCGGTCGGCGCTGGCCAAGGCGCGGGAGGCGGCCAGGACGACGGTGGTGTACGTGGAGACGCTGCCGGGCGCGTCGGCGCCGCCGTCGGGGGCGTGGTGGGACGTGCCGGTCGCCCAGGAGCCGGGCGAGATCTACGACCGGTACCGGGAAGCCAAACGCACCCAGCACCCCTACCTGTAGCCGAGCCCTTTCCCTCCCCGCCCCGACCGGGTCCAGGTCGAAAGGCCGACACCGCCCTCATGGTCTGGCCGGCACACGCGGTCCGCATCCCGTCAGGCCACCGGCTGGGCGGTGACGCGCGGCTCGAAGCCCCGGGCCAGCACCACGATCGCCCCCGCCAGCACCAGCGGCGCCCCGAACGCCACCCGCATGTCCGAGGAGTCGGCGATCCCGCCCACCAGCGCCGCTCCCACGATGAACCCGACGTAGTTGAACAGGTTGACCCGCGCGATCGCCACCCCGGTGCCCGCCGGGTCCAGCCGCCCGGCCGCGGAGAACGACTGCGGCGCCACCACCGCCAGCCCCATCCCCGTCAGCCCGAACGCCACGATCGCCAGCGGCTGGGAGGGGGCGAACACCACTCCGGCGAACCCGATCGTCGCGATCGCACCGCCGATGCGCACGATGGCCGCCGGGCCGTACCGTCGCACGGTGAGGTCGCCGCCGAGCCGGACGAGGAGGGTGGCCCCCTGGTAGGCCCCGTATGCCAGGGGCGCCACGCTCGCGCTCGCGGCCAGGATGTTCTCCATGAACACGCCGTGGAAGTTGGAGACGGCGGCGTCCCCGACGTAGAGGAAGCCCATCGCGAGGCACAGTGGCAGGATCGGCCCCCACCGGACCCCGCCCGGCGCGCCGCCCTTGGCCTGCGCCGGGGCCTTCTCCTCCGCGATCGTGCACAGGCGGGGCGCGGCGAGGAGGGAGCCCAGGACGGCGACCGCCATCGGGATGGCCATCATCACGGGCAGGGTGAGACCGAGCCCGTTGGCCAGCGCCACCCACAGCGCCCCGGCCAGGCTCGACGCGCTCCACGCCGCGTGGAAGCCGTTCAGTACCGCCCGGCCGTAGAGGCGCTCGACGGCCACGCCCTGCATGTTCATGCCCGCGTCGACCGCGCCCACCGCCAGCCCGAACAGCGCGAGCGCGGCGAGCAGGTGCGGGGTCTCGGCGGCGAGCCCGGCGGCCACCACGGACACGGCGACGGCGGGCTGGGACAGCCGCAGCAGCCACCTGCTTCCCCTGCGGGCGGCGAGGGCACCCGCCGCGACGCTGCCCACCCCCGCCAGCACCGGTACCACGAGCAGCAGGAGGGTCAGGTCGCCCTCGCTGAGGCCGTGCTTGTCCTGCAAGGTGGCGACCTGGGTCAGGAGCGTCGCGAAGCTGAGACCCTGGACGGCGAAGACCGCGAAGGTGGCCGTTCTGGCCTGGCGGTGACGCACCGATACCTCCCTGTTCGGGGGGAAACATGAGGCTGCGTCAGGTTAGTCCTCTGCCGGCCCTCCGCGCTAGAGCCTGCCAGCAATGCCAAGTAGTCAGTAGGTTTTTGGCTGTTTCGTGATCCTGTTAGGGTGTCCGGGTGCGTCGACGGGGATATGCCGCAGGCGAGGCGCGGCGCGAGCGCATCCTCGCCCTCGCCCTCCAGGAGTTCGCCGAGTACGGCTATCGCGGGGCCTCGCTCGCCAGGATCGCCGAGCGGGCCGAACTCACCCAGGCCGGGCTGCTCCACCACTTCAAGAGCAAGGAACTGCTGCTCGTCGCCGTTCTGGAGTATCGCGACGAGGTCGATACGCGCAGGTTCGACCTCGGGGAGGCGCGCGGGGCGGCGGCGCTGCGGGCGCTGGCCGACGTGGTCGACTACAACTCCAGGGTGCCCGGCCTGGTCCAGCTGTTCTCGGTGATCAGCGGGGAGGCGGTCACGGCCGACCACCCGGGGCACACCTGGGCCCGCGACCGGTACCGGCGGCTGCGGCAGTCGCTGGCCGACTCGCTGCGCCGCGCGGTCGACAGCGGCGAGTTCCGCGCCGACCTCGACGCGGAGGCCCACGCCGACCGCGTGATCGCCATGATGGACGGCCTGCAGACGCAGTGGCTGATCGACCCCGACCAGGTCGACATGGCGACGATCTTCCGGGGATACGTCGAGGACGTGATCGACCGGCTGAAGGCCCGGTGACCTCGGCCTCTCCCGGCCTGCCGTAGCGGATCGGGCGGTATGGCCGGGCCCGGTAACCGGCACCCGTGTCGGCCGGGTCCGGATTGCCGGCGGGCCTGTGTCGGCCGGGTTCGGATTGTCAGGGGTACCCGCGGCGGCCGGTCCGGTTACCGGGGGACCCTTGTCGGCTGGGTGGTGGTGTCGCCGCCGGGGTGGGACGCGGGGCCGTGCGGCGCGGCGGTGGCGGGTCCGTTCGCCACCGCCCTGGTGGCCGCCCACACGCCCAGCGCGACCAGCGCGCCCACCTCGGTGGCCGCCAGCCCGCGCTCGACCAGCCCGAGCGGCATCACCTGCCACCACGCCAGGCCCGAGCTGTTACCGATCGCGATCATCGTGACGATGCCCGCCACCCACACCAGCGAGGCGCCGCCCAGCACGAACGCCGCCAGCGCCGCCCGCGGATGCCGCCGCCACGTCCGCGCGATCAGCATCGCCGCCACCGGCAGGCACAGGAACGCGACCAGGCTGCCGGCCCGATGGATGCTGCCGCTCAGGCTCGGTCCGACCGACCAGTCGTGCTTCGGGAACCATGCGACCACCAGCAGCCCGAGGCTCCAGCCGAGGAGCGCGACGAGACCCGGCCCTCCCGCCAGCCTCCGGCGCAGCAGCGTGATCCCGATCGCCAGGGAACCGAGGGCCAGCAGTGCCACCCCGAGCCCGAACACCCAGGCCTGGTCGCCGAGGCCGTGCTCGCTGATCGTCCGCCGGAGCGGGTTGATCTCGCCGAGGTAGGCGAGGTCCAGTCCGACGATGACGACGGCGCCCGCCGTCACCGCGGCAAGCCCTGCCCGCGCGGGTCCCTCCACGACCGCCTCCTTTCCCTGGGTGGTGCCGGTGTAACGGACGGAAGGGTAGATCGATTCCCAGTCCTTGAACTCTCAAGAAACTCTGGCTACATTCATGAGCGTTCAAGCACTTCTGAAGGAGAGACCATGAACATCGGTGGCGACCTTGACGTGACCCGCATCGGTTTCGGCGCGATGCGGCTGGCGGATGCGGCGATCTGGCACGGTCCGGCCGACCGTGCGAATGCCCTGGCCGTGCTCAGGCGCGCGGTCGAGCTCGGTGTGAACTTCGTCGACACCTCCGACGCCTACTCCCTGGGCGCCAACGAGGAGCTGATCGCCGAGGCCCTGCACCCGTATGCCGACGACCTGGTGATCGCCACGAAGGCCGGGGTGACCAGGCCCTCCCCTGAGGCGTGGGTGCCGCTCGGCAGGCCCGAATACCTCAAGCAGCAGGCCGAGCTGAGCCTGCGCCGGTTGCGCCGCGACCGCATCGACCTGTTCTACCTGCACCGGGTCGACCCGCAGGTGCCGCTGGCCGACCAGATCGGGGCGCTGGCGGAACTGCGGCAGGAGGGCAAGATCAGGCACATCGGACTGTCGGAGGTGAGCGTCGGCCAGCTCGTCGAGGCGTCCGCGATCGCGCCCGTCGCGGCCGTCCAGAACATGTACAACCTGGCCACGCGCGAGCACGAGGACGTGGTCGACTACGCGGAGAAGGAAGGCATCGCGTTCGTGCCGTTCTTCCCGATCGCCACCGGCGACCACGCCCGCCGCGACAGCCCGCTGGCGACGGTGGCGGCGGAGGCCGGGGCGACGCCCGCCCAGGTGGCACTGGCGTGGCTGCTGCGCCGCTCCCCGACGATGGTGCCGATCCCCGGCACGTCGTCGCCGGCCCACCTGGAGGAGAACGTCGGCGCGCTGCGGGTGTCCCTGACCGACGCCCAGTACGACCGGCTCTCCACCCTCGTCTGATCCGGGTACGGCCACCCTCGTCTGACGCGGGTACGGCCGGGCTCGTCTGGCGGCCACCCTTGTCCGACCCCGGTTACGGTCACCCTCGTCTGGCGGTCACCCTCGTCCGACCCCGGGTACGGTCACCCCCGTCTGACCCCCGGGGCGGCCGGCCAGGACCGGCGGGGTCAGTCGATCAGGCGGGCGCGCATCTTCCACACCGCCAGCGACCACATGAGCGCGGCGTAGGCCACGAGCACCGCCGTATGCCCGAGATCGTCCACCCCGAGCCGGCCGAACACCGCCCCGCGCACCAGCTCGACACAGTGGTAGAGCGGGTTGAGCTGGGCCGCCGTCGCCACCCAGCCCGGCAGCTGGGTCACCGGGAAGAACGTGCCCGCCACCATGAACATCGGCGTCAGCGCACCGGTGATGACGTAGTCGAAGGTGTTGATCGACGGGACGATCGCCGACACCCACACCCCGAACAGCGCGAACAGCAGCCCGGTCAGGAACCCGATGAACGGCACGAGCAGCATGCCCCAGCTCGGTTCGAGGCCGAAGGCGATGCCGACCAGCAGGGGCGCGCAGCCGTACACGCCCGCCTTGGCGGCCAGCCACGAGGCCTCCGCCGTCACCAGCTCCTTGACGTCGACCGGCGCCGCCAGCATCGCGTCGTAGGTGTGCTGGAACGTGCGGCGGATGAAGGTGTTGAACATGCCGCCGAAGGCTCCGATGAACAGCACCGCCGTCGCCACGACGCCGGTCGCGACGAAGTAGCGGTAGTCGTAGCCGTAGAGGGCGCCGACCACCGAGCCGAAGCCGTAGCCGAAGGCCAGGAGGTAGATGGTCGGCTCGGTCATGGCGGCGAACGAGGTCGAGGCCCAGTAGCGCCGGTAGAGGGCCAGCTCGCGCCGCCAGACGGCCCGCACGGGGGCGAACTCCATCATCACTCGACCGCCTCCCCGGTCAGCACGACGAAGACGTCCTCCAGGTTGGCGGGACGCCTGACGGTGGGCACGCCCAGCTCCGCCTCCAGCGAGCGGGGCAGCTGGTCGGCCTTCAGCACCGAGATGGACGGGCCCGTCCTCCTGGTCGGGACGCCCGCCGCGGCGGCCAGCGCGGCGATCTCGGCCTGGCGCGGCGGCGAGGCGTGGTGCTCGGCGACCTCGGCGCCGGCGTGCTCCTTGATCAGCTCCTCGGGCGAGCCCCTGGCCACGACGCGGCCGTGCGACATCAGCGCGCAGTCGTCGGCCAGGCGCTCGGCCTCCTCGATGTAGTGGGTGGACATCAGCGTCGTGACGCCCTCGTCGCGCAGCCGTACGATCAACGACCACAGCTCCTGGCGCACCTGCGGGTCGAGGCCCACGGTCGGCTCGTCGAGCAGGACCAGCCTGGGCTGGTGGACCAGGCCGCGCGCGATGAGCAGCCGCCTGCGCATGCCGCCGGACAGGTTGACCGTGCGGGTGGCGGCCCTGTCGGTGAGCTGGGCGATCTCCAGCGCCCGGTCGACGGCCGCGCGGCGTCGCGGGCGGGGGACGCGGTAGAGGTGGGCGAACACCTCCAGGTTCTCCCTGGCCGTGAGCTCCTCGTCGAGGTTGTCGAGCTGCGGCACGACACCCATGAGCGCCCGCGCCCGCTTGGACTCCTCCGGCAGGCGCAGGCCGAGCACGTGGATCTCGCCCTCGTCGGCCAGCGACTGCGCGGTGAGCAGGCGCATCGTGGTGGACTTGCCCGCCCCGTTGGGACCCAGCAGGCCCAGGCAGATGCCCTCGGGCACCTCCAGATCGAGCCCGTCGACAGCGGTGACCTCGGGATAGCGCTTGGTCACCCCGCGCAACACGATCGCGTGCATGAACGCCACGATAAGCAACGCCACCGACAGAATCCGGGGGACCGCGACACCGTTCCGGAGGGCTATCGTCGAAGTGTGAACGAGCGTTGGCTTCCCCGCCTGCAGGAGGTCGGTGAGCGGCTGGCCGAGGAGTTCGTCTCGGCCCGGCGGCCGAAATCGACCGAAGGACCGCGACCGCACGAGCTCCGCGCCTCCGACGACGATCGCGACCGGGTGGCGCAGGTGCTGAACGAGGCGGTCGCCGACGGGCGGCTCGGCATGGACGAGTTCGAGGAACGGCTGACCGCGCTCTACAACGCGCGCACGCTGGGCGAGCTCGCCGCGCTGACCGCTGATCTGCTGCCCGACGCCGAGCAGCCGTTCAGGCTGGACGGGCGGCCGGTCTCGGCGATCTTCAAGCAGGAGCAGCGCGAAGGGCGGTGGGTAGTGCCCGCCGAGCTGCCCGTGACGGCGATGTTCGGGACGACCAAGCTCGACCTGCGCGACGCGATCATGCAGAACCGGCGGGTGGTCATCAACGCGACGCTGATGTTCGGCGGGCTGGAGATCCACGTCCCCGAAGGCGTCGAGGTCATCCGGGTGACGAAGGACAAGACGGTACGGCTGACGCGCGAGCAGGCCGACCCCGACTGCCCGGTGATCGAGGTGCGCACATCCAACTTCCTGGGGGAAGTCAAGGTCAAGGAGCCACCCAAGCGCAAGCGCCGCCGCTGAGGCACGCGGCGCCTGGCCCCGCACCGCGCGGCACCGGACCCCGCACCCACCCCGCACCGCGCGGCACCGGACCCCGCACCGCGCTGGAACGGCGCGGCACCGGACCCGCGCCGCGCCGGACCCGCGGGGCAGACCCGGCGCCGGGCGGAAGGCTCAGCCCGCGGTGTCGAAGTTGATCGCGCTGTAGGCGCGCAGCTTCCAGAGCTGGTGCTCGCTCTCCACCTTGCGGATCGTTCCAGAGCGCCCGCGCATGACCAGCGAACTCGTCACGGCCACCCCGCCGCGGAACCGCACGCCGCTCATGAGCTCGCCCTGGGTGATGCCGGTGGCCGCGAAGAACACGTCGTCGGACGTGACCAGGTCGTTGGTGGTCAGCACCCTGGTGAGGTCGTGACCGGCGTCGAGGGCCCGCTGCCGCTCGGCCTCGTCCTGCGGCCAGAGCCTGCCCTGGATGACCCCGCCCAGGCACTTGATGGCGCAGGCGGCGATGACGCCCTCCGGCGTACCGCCGATGCCGAGCATGAGGTCGACGCCCGTGCCGGTGCGCGCGGCCATGATCGCGCCCGCCACGTCGCCGTCGGTGATGAACTTGATCCGGGCCCCGGTCTCCCTGATCTCCTTCACGATCTGCTCGTGGCGCGGCCGGTCGAGGATGACGACGGTGACGTCGGCGGCCGAGCAGCCCTTCGCCCTGGCCACCGCCTTGACGTTGTCGGCGACGGGCGCGTTGATGTCGACCACGTCGGCCGCCTCCGGCCCGGTGACCAGCTTCTCCATGTAGAACACCGCCGACGGGTCGTACATCGAGCCACGCGAGCTCACCGCGATGACCGAGATCGCGTCGGGCATGCCGAGGGCCGTCAGCCTGGTGCCGTCGATCGGGTCGACGGCCACGTCGCACTCGGGGCCGCTGCCGTCGCCGACCTGCTCGCCGTTGAACAGCATCGGCGCGTGGTCCTTCTCGCCCTCGCCGATCACCACCACGCCGTTCATCGACACCGTGTTGATGAGCTGGCGCATCGCGTTGACGGCCGCTCCGTCGGCGCCGTTCTTGTCGCCACGGCCGACCCATCGGGCCGCGGACATCGCGGCCGCCTCGGTGACCCTGACGAGTTCCAGCGCCAAGTTGCGGTCGGGTGCGTGCTCGCCCGTGGCAAGGGCAGGAGGAACGGACGTCTCGGACATGGTGATGGGCCTCCTCGTGGGACAACTGACTCGATCGTAGTTGCCACTCCATGCCCGGTCAGCGGAGGATAATGTGCCTGCCATGAGCAGCGATGTGGAACGCCTGGCGACCGGACGCGGAGCGGCCACCCGCGCGGCCCTGCTCGACGCGGCTCGCGAGGTGTTCGTCGACAAGGGTTTCGCCGAGGCGGGCGTCACCGACGTGGTCGCCAAGGCGAAGGCCAGCGTCGGCAGCCTCTACCACCACTTCTCCGGCAAGGCCGACCTCTACCTCACGCTGTTCGAGGAGTTCCAGGCCAGGCAGACCCAGCGCACCAAGCAGGCGGCGCGCGAGGTGCGCGCGGCGGGCGAGAGCGATCCGATGCGGGTGTTCCTCGCCGCCGCCCACGCCTACCTGGCCGGCTCGCTGGAGGAGCGCGAACTGGCCGCGCTGTTCCTGCGCGGCGACGGGCCTCCCGGGTTCGAGGTGGTCATGCGCGACAGGCTGCGCACCTGGGCCAAGCGCAACGCGGCCCTGTTCGACGACGACGAGGGAGCGCTGGTCGTGGTCGTCACGGGCGCGCTCGCCGCCGCCGTCTCCGAGGTCGTCCTGTCCGACGACGAGGCCGTCGCGCGCCGCCTCGCCGACGACGTGCTGGCCATCATCGGCCAGATTCGACCGGTCGCTTCGGCGGGCGGCGCCACCAGCGGGTAACCTCGCCATTCGTGCGACGGTTCACTCAAGGTTTCTACGGCTACGCGTTCGCCCTTCTGGTGTGCCTGGCGCTCGCCGTGATCATCGTGGTGTCCGCGCCCACCGGCAGGCAGGGGCAGCACGTGCCCCGTCTCGACTACGCGATCACCGTGGCCAACTACAACAGGGCGGTGCCGCAGCAGGTGTGGGCACCCGCCAAGGATCCCGCCGACTGGATCCCGAACAGCAACAGGATCGCCAAGGGCGCCGACGGCACGCAGGTGCTGTCGGTCGGCTACGCCACCGCCCCCGACGCCGGCGACCAGCGTCACCACGTGATGATCGTGCAGGGCGCGGAGAAGCCCGCCGCCGCGTTCGCCAGCCGTATCGCCAACACCGACAAGCCCGTTGGCACCGTCCAGATCGCGGGCGCCGACTGGGAGAAGCGCTTCCGCGAGGACAAGAACCAGCGCACGCTGGTCCGCTTCCTGCCCGACGCCACGGTGATGGTGACGGGCACCGCCGACTGGCCCGACCTCTCCGCCCTCGCCGCCACCCTGAAGCCCCAGCCCAAGCCCACCAGCTGACATCCCCGGGTCTCGCTCGGGCGGCCGCCTCCAGGCGACCGCTTGTTCGGACACCCGCTCCTCGAGTCGCCCGCCTCGAGGTGGCTGCGTGTTCGGACGGCCGCTTCTCGAGGGTGCTGCTTGTTCCAGCGGTGGCTTCTGAGGTGGCTGCTTGGTTCGAGCGGCTGCTGTTTCGAGCGGTCTCCCTTTGGCTGCCGGCTGGTCGCGGGCTGGCGTCGGGTGCGGGCCGTCCGGGGGAGCCCCGGTGATGTCGTCGGGTGCGGGCCGTGCCGGTCACCGTCCGCCGTCCGGCCCCGGCCCGTACGGCACGCCGGTCTGGCCCCTCCGCCATCACGGGGTCCCGCCCGCCGAGGGCGCGCCGCCCAGCAGGACTCCGGTCCCCGCCGTCACGGCACAAACCACGGCGGCTGGAGACGGCGGCTGGACTGTCCCGGAAGACCCCAGCCCCGTGACGTGATCCCCGACCTCGTGAGCCGTGCGGGGCTCACAGCAGGCGTAGCAGCTCGTGAGCCGTGCGGGGCTCACAGCAGGCGTAGCAGGTCGTCCATGCCGGCTTTGATCGCCTCGGCGGTCATCCCGCGTTCGGACTGCTGGTGGCTGATCAGGCAGGCGTTGATCGGGGCGAGCAGCGCGTCGGCGAGGAAGCGCGCGTCCGCCTCGGGACGCACCTGGGCGAGCAGCGTCGCCAGGTGCGTGTGGTGGAGCTTGTACGGCCCGCTGAACCTGCCCTTGGGCGGCCCCGCCTCCAGCATCATGAACAGCTCCCGCTGCGACACCTTCCTGTCGATCAGCGCGTGCAGGAAGGCCCGGACCCGCTCGGCGGGTGGCGCGCCCGGCCCGACCGGCGGCGGGCCCGTCATGAACGCGGACTGGAACTCGCGCTCCTTGGCGTCGATGAGCGCGTAGATCAGCCCGGCGCGGTCGCCGAAGCGGCGGTAGACGGTGCCCACGCCGACGTTCGCCTCGCGGGCCACCTCATCCAGGGACAGGTGCTCCGCGCCGTGCGACGCGAGCATCCTGGCCGCCACCTCGATGATCTTCTGCCGGTTGCGTGCTGCGTCCGCGCGTTCGGCGGGAGGCTGCCCGGCGATCGGCAGTTCACGAGTCATCGCTGCATCATAGTCCTTGTAACCGGAGAGGTCTCCGATTAGCCTATGGATCCGGAGAGATTTCCGATTATGGGAGGCGCAGCATGCCGTCGGAGTTCAACCAGAAGATCATTGAGGAGTTCCGCGCGAACGGCGGCCAGGTCGGCGGTCACTTCCAGGGCTTCTCCCTGGTGCTGCTGTCCACGACCGGCGCCAGGAGCGGCAAGCGCGTCACGACACCGGTGATGTACCTGCGCGACGGCGACAGGATCGTGATCATCGCCTCCAACGCGGGCGCCGACAACCACCCCGCCTGGTACCACAACCTGCTGGCCAACCCGGACGCCACGGTCGAGCTCGGCACCGAGACCTTCGAGGCCGCGTCCGAGCTGATCGAGGGTGCGGAGCGGGACCGCCTTTACGCGGAGATGGTCGCCATCGCGCCCACCTTCGCCGACTATGAGGCGAAGACCACGCGCCGCATCCCGGTGGTGGGGCTGCGCCGCGCATCCTGAGGCGCAGCCGCACTGTGCGCCGTGCGTCCTGAGGCGCGCATCCTGAGCGCGCCACCTCCAGGCTCCACGCGCTCCACCCCGTCGCATGTCCCGGTCCAGGTGCTCCAGCCGGTCGCATGTCCCGGTCCAGGTGCTCCAGCCGGTCGCACGTCCGGGTCAAGCGCTCCCGCCGGTCGCATGTCCCGGGTCAAGCGCTCCCGTCGGTCGCACGTCCGGTCCACGCGCTCCCGCCGGTCGGACGTCCGGGTCAAGCGCCCCCGCCGGGCGCACGTCCCGGTCCACGCCCGTGGCACCGGCGCCTTTCCCTGCACGCTCGCCATGTCCCACCAGGAGAAGGCGCCGTCAGACCCCCGCGCCCGCACAGTCTCCCAGCCGGAACGGCAGCGCCTAGAAGGGGCGGTCGTCGTCCTGCGGGGTGGGCTCGGCCCGGCGCGCCATGGCGGCGGCCAGCTTCACCCGGGCGCCCTGCAGCCACTCCTCGCAGATGGCCGCCAGCTTCTCGCCGCGCTCCCACAGCTCGATCGACTGCTCCAGGGTGAGGCCGCCGGTCTCCAGGCGGCGCACCACCTCGGTCAGCTCCTCGCGGGCCTGCTCGTAGGACGGCGTCTCGTTGTTTGCCACCGCACCACCCTAGGCCGATCGCCCGACAGAATCGCCCTCGACCGCGTCCGCCGCGTCGGCGTCCCTGACAGAATCGCCTTCGACCGCGTCCGCCACGTCGGCGTCCCTGACAGAATCGCCTTCGACCACGTCGGCCGCGTCGGCGTGCCCGTCAGAATCGCCCCCGACCGCGTCGGCGTGTCCGTCAGGCCGGAGGTCGCCGGCCGGGTCGGCGGTGACCGCGACCCGGCCGTCGGTGAGGCGGATGGTGAGCCGGTCGCCGGGCGAGACGTCCCGCGCCAGCCGTACGACGTCGCCCGACGGGTGTTGCACGATCGCGTAGCCCCGCTCCAGCGTCGCCGCGGGGGACAGCGACACCAGCCGGGCGCGCAGGTGGGCGAGGTCGTCGGTGGCCCGGTCGAGCGAACCGCCCATGACGCGCCTGGCCCGTTCGCGCAGCGCGTCGACCTGTTCGGCCCGCCGTTCGAGCTCCCTGACCGGGTCGGCGAGCGACGGACGGGACCGCACCGACGTCAGCCAGGACATCTCCCGGTCGAGCCAGCCGCCCACCACCCGCCGCCCGCGGTCGCGCAGCTGCCTGATCAGCGTGAGCTGCTCGCCGACGTCGGGCACCACCTTCTTGGCCGCGTCGGTGGGCGTGGACGCCCGGACGTCGGCGACCAGGTCGAGGAGCGGACTGTCCTGCTCGTGGCCGATGGCGCTGACGACGGGAGTTCGGCAGGCCGCCACGGAGCGCACCAGGGACTCGTCGGAGAACGGGAGCAGGTCCTCGAGCGATCCGCCGCCCCGGGCGATGACGATGACGTCGACCTCGGAGTCGGCGTCGAGCTTGCGCAGCGACTCGGTGACCTCGCCGACCGCGTACGGCCCCTGCACCGCCACCTGCTCCACCTTGAACCGCACGGCGGGCCACCTGCGCCGGGAGTTCTCGAGCACGTCGCGTTCGGCCGCCGAGTCGCGACCGCAGATCAGGCCGATGGTGCCGGGCAGGAACGGCAGGCGGCGCTTGCGTTCGGCGCCGAACAGCCCCTCGGCGGCCAGCAGCTGGCGCAGCCGTTCGAGCCTGGCCAGCAGCTCGCCGACGCCGACCGGGCGGATCTCCAGCGCGGTGAAGGCGAACGAGCCGCGGTTGACCCAGAAGTCGGGCTTGACGTTGACCACGACCCGAGCCCCGTCGGCTGGACGGGGCATCGCGGCCTCATAGACCCCTCGCGGGCAGGTCACCCTGGCCGAGACGTTGGCGACGGGGTCGCGCAGCGTCATGAACACCGTGCCACCCCTCGCGGTCAGCTCGGTGATCTGACCCTCCACCCACACCGTGCCGAGCTTGCCGATCCATCCCGCGACCATCTGGAGGACCGTGCGGACCGGCAGCGGCTGCTCCGGTGTGGTTTTCGCGCTCATGACAACGAAGGCTACGGGGCGCGACCGACTATTCGGCGGCCTGCAGCTTGGTCAGGCGGTTCTCGTACATGCGCACGACGTCCGGGCGGGCGGTGGTGGCCTTCTCGTAGGCGAGCAGCTCCTCGATCTGGGTGACGGACTTGCCGCGCATCCTGGCCCGCAGCGAGGCGACGCTGAGGTCGGCGTACCCGGCCAGCGGCTCGACCGGCACGCTCGCCTCCACGGTGGCCGTGGTGGCGGCCGCGGCCTTCGCCAGCTCGCCGTCGGCCTCCTCGACGCTCACCGGCTGTACGGCAGGCGCGGCGGCCTCGGGCTCGGCGGTGTCGGACTTGGCGGCCTCAGGCTTGGCGGCGGGCTTGGCGGCCTCGGGCTCGGCGGTGTCGGACTTGGCGGCCTCAGGCTTGGCGGCGGGCTTGGCGGCCTCGGGCTTGGCGGTGTCGGGCTTGGCGGCCTTGGGCTCGGCGGTGTCAGGCTCGGCGACGGCCGTCGCGACAGGCTCGGCCACCGGCTGCCGGGCGGTCGGCTGCTCGGTAACCGGCTGCTCGGCCACGGCCGGGGCGGCCTGCTCGGTGGTCGTCGCCGAAGCGGCCTGGGGCTCGGCGGTCCTGGCAGCGGGCTCGGGCTCGGCGGGCTTTGCGGTGGGCTCGGCGGTCTTGACGGCGGTGCCGTTCGCCGACTCCTCCTTCGCGGGGGTGAAGATGACCGGCTCGGGCCGTTCCGCCGCCTTCTCCTTGCGCGGGGCGAAGATGACGGGCTCCCTGCGGGCCGGCTTCTCCTCGTCCTCGACGCCGGACGCCGGCTGATCCGCCACCGGAGAACGCTCGCTCTCGTCGTCCTCCTTGTTGCTCCCCAGCCCCTTGACGGCGTTCTTCACGCGGTCGGCGAGCAGCAGCGCCTGGCCCGCGGCGCTGAGCGTGGTCTGGATGACGAAGAGCGGCAGCTCCTTGGCCTTCTCCTTGAGCTCTTCGCGATTGGTGACAGTTTTAGCGATGTTGCGGACAACGTCACTGAGAGACATGCCGGCTCCCTGGGAGGTCTGTTGTGGTGGGCCAGTCTGGCAAACTCCCGCGCGCGGCGTGACACGGGCGGCCGGGTGGCCTCTTCCACGTAGCATAGGAACATGGAGCCAAAGACCCCCGCCCGACGTGTACTCGTAGCCAAACCGCGCGGTTACTGCGCCGGTGTGGACCGTGCGGTCGAGGCGGTCGAGAAGGCCCTCGAGCAGTACGGCGCCCCTGTCTACGTCCGCAAGCAGATCGTGCACAACACCCACGTCGTCAAGACGCTCGAGGAACGTGGCGCGATCTTCGTCGAGGAGACGGCCGAGGTCCCCGAGGGCGAGATCGTGGTCTTCTCCGCCCACGGCGTCTCCCCGATGGTCCACGCCGAGGCCGAGCAGCGGCGCCTGCGCACCGTCGACGCCACCTGCCCGCTCGTCACCAAGGTCCACAACGAGGCCAAGCGGTTCGCCGGCCAGGACTACGACATCCTGCTCATCGGGCACGAAGGCCACGAAGAGGTCGAGGGCACCGCCGGTGAGGCGCCCGACCACATCCAGCTCGTCGACGGCCTCGACTCCGTCGACCGGATCCAGGTGAAGGACCCGAGCAAGCTGGTGTGGCTCTCCCAGACGACCCTCTCGGTCGACGAGACGATCGAGACGGTCACCAAGCTCAAGGAGCGCTTCCCGACCCTGATCGACCCGCCGAGCGACGACATCTGCTACGCCACCCAGAACCGCCAGGTCGCGGTGAAGGAGATCGCGGCGCAGGCGCAGCTGGTCATCGTGGTCGGCTCCGACAACTCCTCCAACTCCAAGCGCCTGGTCGAGGTGGCCAAGGGGGCCGGCGCGGCGTCGTACCTGGTCGACAACGCCTCCTTCATCCAGGACGCGTGGCTCGACGGGGTCAGCACGGTCGGTGTGACCAGCGGCGCCTCGGTGCCCGAGGAGCTGGTCGACGGGGTGCTGGCGTACCTGGCGGGGCACGGGTTCGCCGACGTCGACGAGGTCGAGTCGGTGAAGGAGAGCATGCGCTTCGCCCTGCCGCACGAGCTCCGCAAGGACCTGCGGGCCGGCTGATCCCGGCCTGCCCGGTACCGGTTCACGGGAAGGGCGCCCGCGGCTGTCCGCGGGGCCCTTCCCGTGCTCGGTGAAGGAGCGAGGCGGGAGTTCGGGGCCGCCGCACGCGGCCGTGAGCCGGGGGCGGTCAGTCCTCGGGGGAGCGCGGCGTGCCGTACACGCGGGGCTCGAAGTAGCCCTCTGGCTCCGGCACGAAGCTCTGGTCCTTGGGCTGCCGGGGGCGGGGCACGTCCACGCCCGCCCGCAGCTCCTCCCGCAGTTCCCTGACGTTGCCCGGCAGCCCCCGCTTCAGCGCGATCCCGAGCACCAGCGCCGACCCCGCGAACAGCCATGGGGCGCCCGCCGACAGCGACGTGAACAGCCCCAGGGCGAGCGCCTGCACCAGCGAGCCGTTGCCGAGCGCCCGGCCCAGCTCGACGATCAGGGTGGCGCCGAAGAACACCATCGGTGGCGTGACCACCAGCGACAGCAGCTCGCGCGGGTTGACCAGGATGACGCTGACCAGGCACGAGCCGATGAACGTGAGCCCGACCACGATCGGCAGGTCGAGCAGCGCGGCCAGGACGTATCCCGCCAGCGTGCCGATGAGGACGAGCGCGATGGCGCCGCGGGCGGTCAGCCTGACGGCCGAACGCGTGCCTTTGTCACTCATGAGCCCGCCCCCTTTACCGGCGACCTACCATCATCGTGCTTCAGGACAGGTCGCCAGCCAACTTACCGTTCGCGTGCGGGATCAGAGACGAGGTTTCCAGCAGTTCGGGGGAGGCCAGCGGCCGCGGGAGGCCTTCCAGCATGTCGGGGGAGCCGAGCTCGCCGTCCACGACGCCCAGATCGTGCAGTTTGCGAGCGGTGACCAGGACCCTGGTCTCCAGCGAACCGACCGTCTTGTTGTAGCTCTCGACGGCCCTGCTGAGCGCCTTGCCGAGCGACTCGACGTTGCGGCCGAGCGACGACAGCCGCTCGTACAGCTCCTTGCCGAGCTCGAAGACGGCGCGGGCGTTCTCGCTGAGCGCCGCCTGCTGCCAGGCGTAGTGGGCGGTGCGGAGCATGGTGATCAGCGTGGTCGGGGTGGCGATGTGGACGCGCTTGGCCATCGCGTACTCCAGCAGCCCTGGGTCGCGTTCGAGGGCGGGGGCCAGGAACGCCTCGCCGGGGATGAACAGCACCACGAACTCGGGCGAGGGGTTGAACGACTGCCAGTAGGACTTGGCGGCCAGGCGGTCGATGTGCTCGCGGACGTGCCGGGCGTGGGCGTCGAGGCGGACACCGGCCAGTGACTCGTCGCCCGCCTCGGCCGCCTCCAGGTAGGCGGCGAGCGAGACCTTGGAGTCGACGATGATGTTCTTGCCGCCCGCCAGCCGTACGACCATGTCGGGGCGGTGGGCGCCCTCGACGACCTGCTCGTCGAAGTCGCAGAAGCGCTGCATCCCCGCGATCTCGGCCACCCTGCGCAGCTGCAGCTCGCCCCACCTGCCCCTGGCCTCGGGCCGCTGCAGCGCCCGGACCAGGGCGGTGGTCTGGGAGCGCAGCTGTTCGTTGCTCTGCCGGACGAACTCCATCTGCTGGGTCAGCTCGGCGCGGGCGGCGCGCTGGCCGGACTCGGTGTCGCGCAGCTGCGTCTCCACCCGCCCCAGAAGGTCCTTGAGCGGCTCGACCAGGTGCTCGACCGCCTGCCTGCGCTGGTCGAGGTCGCCGGTCGCCTCGGCGCGGCTGGCGGCCAAGCGGGTCTCGGCCAGTTCGAGGAAGCGGATGTTGTTGACGTCGAGCGCGCGCGTCGACAGCGCCTGGAACCGCTCGCTCAGCTGCTCCTCGACGTAGACGAGCTTGTCGGCGGCGGCCTTGGCTCGGGCGTCGGCCTCCGCCACCCGTACGGCGGCGCGGGTCCTCGCCAGCAAGAAGCCGACCGCCAGTCCGAGTGCCAGGCCGATGAGCAGCGAAGCGACGTCCATTGTCGGCATCTTTCCAGGGGGCGACCGCTCCGGCGCGCTCGACACGCCTTCCGCATTCCGCTTGTGC
Source organism: Nonomuraea sp. NPDC003727 (assembly GCF_053586935.1). Taxonomy (NCBI): domain Bacteria; kingdom Bacillati; phylum Actinomycetota; class Actinomycetes; order Streptosporangiales; family Streptosporangiaceae; genus Nonomuraea; species Nonomuraea sp. NPDC003727. The sequence continues at coordinate 185,024 of NZ_JBSFNE010000003.1, read as the reverse complement.
GGACGCGCCTTCGTCACCCACAGTACCCATATGATTACCGGCTCGAAGATGACGGTCGCGCTCGCGGCCACGGCCGTCGTGGCGGCGCTCGTGGCCGCGGCGGCGGGAGCGGTCATCGCCGGCCGCGTCGGCGACGCCGGGCGCCCCGCGCCGCCGGGCTCGCCGGCGCGGGGCACGCTGGTGTGGACACCGGGCGCCTGCGTGAGCAAGACCGGGGTCAGGTTCGACCTCACCGCCTGCAACGGCGGCCATGCCGAGGTGCTGGCCATGGAGGCCGATCCGCGGCGCTGCCCCCTCGACACCGACGAGATCGCCCGCGTCGACGGCGGCAGGATCGCGTGCCTGCAGTACTTCCTGGAGCCCCACCCGGGCGCGGGCGGCGCCGGTGGCGGACTGCTGCGGGCCGGTGACTGCCTCGACCGCGAGGGCCGCGAGCTGCCCTGCGCCACCCCCGGCTGGTACGGCAGGGCGGTGGCCGTCGTCGCGCGCATGGACCACTGCCCGCGCGGTACGGCCGACGCGCTCGCGATGGAGGGCCAGGCGGTGTGCCTGGCCCCCGGCGGCAAGGTGCTGGCCGAGGGCGCCTGCGTCGACGAGGAGGTGCGCAAGGTCGGCTGCGGGTCGGGGCGGGCGTGGGCCCGCGTGACCGCCTTCGGCAGGTCGGGTGGCGACTGCCCGGTGGGCTCGGATCGTTACGTCACGGCTCGCGGGGCGTATCGGCCGGTGACCTGCCTGCGTCTGATGGCCGGGTAAACTCCGTCCACGTGAGCCTCAGCATCGGCATCGTCGGCCTGCCAAACGTCGGCAAGTCCACCCTGTTCAACGCCCTGACCAAGAGCGCCAACGCGCTCGCGGCCAACTACCCGTTCGCCACGATCGAGCCGAACGTGGGCATCGTGGGCGTGCCCGACGACCGCCTGGCCACCCTTGCCGAGATCTTCGGCTCCGCCAGGATCCTGCCGGCCAAGGTGGAGTTCGTCGACATCGCGGGCCTGGTGCGGGGCGCGTCCGAGGGGCAGGGCAGGGGCAACCAGTTCCTGGCCAACATCCGCGACACCGACGCCATCTGCCAGGTCATCCGGGTCTTCACCGACCCCGACGTGACGCACGTCGACGGCGAGATCTCGCCCAAGCGCGACATCGAGACGATCAACACCGAGCTCATCATGGCCGACCTGCAGACGGTCGAGAAGGCCATCCCGCGCCTGCAGAAGGAGGCGCGCACCAACAAGGACAAGAAGGCCGCGCTCGAGGCCGCCGAGGCCGCGCTGAAGGTCCTGGAGACCGGCAAGACGATCTTCGAGAGCGGGCTCGACCGCGCCGAGGTGCGTGACCTCCACCTGCTGACGGCCAAGCCGTTCCTCTACGTCTTCAACCTCGACGCCGACGAGCTCGTCGACACCGCGCTCAGGCAGCAGCTGTCGGAGCTGGTGGCGCCCGCCGAGGCGGTGTTCCTCGACGCCAAGATCGAGTCGGAGCTCGTGGAGCTGCCCGAGGAGGAGGCGCTGGAACTGCTGCAGTCGGTGGGCCAGGAGGAGTCGGGGCTGTCGCAGCTGGCCAGGGTCGGGTTCGAGACGCTGGGGCTGCAGACCTACCTCACGGCGGGGCCCAAGGAGACCCGGGCGTGGACGATCCGCAAGGGCGCCACGGCTCCAGAGGCCGCCGGCGTCATCCACACCGACTTCCAGCGCGGGTTCATCAAGGCCGAGGTCGTCTCCTTCGAGGACCTGGTCGCGTCGGGGTCCATCGCGAACGCCAGGTCGGCGGGCAAGGCGCGCATCGAGGGCAAGGACTACGTGATGCGCGACGGCGACGTGGTGGAGTTCCGCTTCAACGTGTGATCCGTCCCGGTGCGACCGGAGGCCGGGAGAAGCCCCAACTGGGGACGAGTTCCACGGCCTCGGTGAAACCGGGACAGTATGGGGCGTCAACCCCTTCCAACCCTGGCGCGTCGAATCGTCACGGCGATCACGCTGACTCGGGAGGACAGATCATGATTCGTCGCATACTCGGGAACCGGCGCCCCACGACGCCCTCGTTGGCGAGCATCAGCCTGGAGGAGGAGCTCGCCCTGCTCCGGGTCGAGCTGATGTACGGCCTGCGTGTCAACAGGGAGGCCTACCTCCGCAGGAAGATGGAGGAGCGGGAGGAGGTCGTGCGCCGGATGCACCACCGCGACGCCCAGGCCATGCTCGCCGACCTGCGCGGCCGGCTCGAGAGGGTCAAGCCGCAGAACGACGCGCCGAGAGTGATCGATCTGCGAACTCGCCGCCACCTGCGTCCGGTCGACGGCCCCGAGACGGCCTGATCACCCCCGCTGACCAGCGCTCCTGTCCCCGAACGGGCAGCCGCATATACCAAATGTGTGGTTCGAGACAGTGCCTATGCCCTTTGGACAGCAATCCCTGGCCGTCCGGTAATGCAGGCCACCTGTCTGGCCTGGTCACACGCCAATTCCACAGGAATGGGACAGGAACCGGCACTCCGTCCTGTCATGCCCACTCGGTTTGCCCACACGCGGCGATGCCTGCAGCATAGGCGTGGCTTTCCTGGAACAATTGGCGGGACTCGATAGGGTGACTGCTTCGCCACGGATGATGCGACATCGCGCCAGCCGGGGGGATCGGCGCGAGCGGAGGCGTGATGGCTCGTAGGTCAACTGTCCACGGTCCTCGGATCGCTGGCGACCCCGAGCTTTCGGCATACCCGGACTTCGACCAACCCCCCGCGGGCGGCAGACGGGCGGGCAAGCGCGGCGGCTGGTCAGGTGGCGGCGGACGCTGGCTCGTCTGGACCGGCCGCGCCATTCTCTGGGCGCTTATTGTGGTTATCGTGGTCAACGGGGTTCGTGCACCATTTGAGCGATTCACTCAGCCGAGCACTCCAGCGGCGAATGTCCCCTCGCCGACGGGCCAGGCATTTCCCGCCGAGCGCGCCTCGGCGTTCGCCACCCAGTTCGCCAGCATCTATCTGAATATGAAGTCCGAGGAGCTCGACCAGCGCAGCAGGCAGCTCGCGCCGTACCTGCCGAGCACCGACGACCCGCAGTGGGGCTGGGACGGCTACGGCCGCATGTTCGCCGCCAACCTGCAGCCCTTCGGGGTGGAGACCGTCGACGCCGACAACGCGGTCGTCACGCTGACCTTCCAGTCGGGCGCCCGCCGCTTCCTGCTGTCGGTGCCCGTCTACCACTCGGGCGGCCGGTTCGTGGTCTCGGGCCGTCCCGCGCTGCTGCCCGCTCCCGGGGCCGCGGAGCTGCCCCAGGTGGCCCAGCCGGAGGGTGACGAGGCGGCGGAGGCCGAGCTGCGACCGCAGCTGCAGGGCTTCTTCAAGGCGTACGCCGACGGCAGCTCCGACCTGTCCCGCTACCTGGTCGCGGGCAAGGGCCTGCCGAGTTTCGGAGGGGCCCTCTCCTTCGTCGAGCTCAAGAGTGTCGTGGTGCCTGTGGGGGGTGCCACCCGAGAGATCCAGGCGGTCGTGGTGTGGGGCGTGCCGACCGGCGCCACCCCCTCGGCCACGCCGGGCGCGGCCGAGGCCGGTGTGTCCGGCGGCCGCCTCGAGCAGGCCTACCGCCTCACGGTCGAGAAGCAGGGCGACAAGTGGTACGTCGAAGACATCCGCGGCGCCGGTCGGGCCGTTGGATAGACGCACGGCCACGCCGCTGATCGATACCCCCCGGGAGGACCAAGAGTGAAAACCATCATCCTGCACCTGATCGAACTGGCGACGCCGTCACCCGCCCCGACCGGTCCCGACACCGCCGGGCTCGCCAACATGCTGCGCGGCTTCTTCGCCCCGCTCTTCCTCGTCGTCGTCTCGATCGTCGCGCTGTTCTTCCTCTTCACCCGCGAGATCACGAGATTCGTACAGTTCCTGATTCTGGCCGTGGCGATCGGCGTGATCTTCTACGTTCCCAACATCATCGAAGTCACGGCCAAGGCGATCGCGGGGGCTCTCGGCATCAAGTGAGCACCGCTCCCTGGCGATATCGGCAGGGTTGAGACCGCGCCCGCGCGGTCATGGAACGAAGGGCAGCGGCGGCTGCCAGCGAGGGCGGAGAGGAGGACCGCGTGGACCTGCCTACCTACACGAACATCTGGCGCATCGAGAAGCGGCTCTACAAGCTGTACGACCTTCGGCTGCCCATGCCGCTCCCCATCGTCTGGATCGGCGTGTTCGCCGGCGTGCTCGCCCCGTGGTCCCTGCTGCTCTGGCTGGTCGGCATCGGCTTCGAGGCGCCGTGGCACGTGCTCTACCTCGTGCCGCCGGGCATCGTGACGTGGCTGTCCACCCGCCCCGTCATCGAGAGCAAGCGGCTCACCGAACTCCTGCAGTCCCAGCTGCGCTACATGGGCGAGCCGCGCTCGTGGTGCCGCCTCATCCCCACCGCCGAGCCCGAGAGCGTCACCTTCTCCGGCAGGGTCTGGCGCGCCGCCCCCGCTCCCGTCCGCGTCAAGGCCAAGGCGAAGGCCGGCGCGCACAAGCGCCGCGCCGTCCCCGCCGCGGTCAAGGCCCGCCAGGTACGGCCCGCCGTCGCGGCGGCCGCCGCCGCGGCCACCCACGCTCCCGTCGCCCCGCCCGCCGCGGCCACCCACGCGCCTGTCGCCCCGCCCGCCGCGGCCCGGCCCGCCTGGGGCGGCGCCACGGGCCGCCGCCAGGGCGTCGCCCCCGCCCTGCCCTCCGCCGACGTCGAGTCGCCGTTCCCGCCCGACACCCCGGTACGGCACGCGGAACCGGCCCGGGTGGCCGACGAGATCGCGGTGGCGGCTCCGGCGGCCGGTGTGGCGACCCCGGACGACGGCCTGGCCGTCGAGGGCGACGCGCTCCCGCACATCGGTGAGGTGTCGGAGACCGGAGCGCCCGTCGCCCAGGACGACGACGCGCACGTCGACGCCACCCACGGACCCGGCAAGCACACCGAGGGTCGTGCCGGTGCGGGGTCCGAGGCCCAGGCCGGTGGTGGACGTGCCGGTGACGGGTTCGAGCCGCGGGCCGGTGGCGGTCGTGCCGGTGACGGGTTCGAGACGCAGGCCGGGGTGTCGCCGGTCCGGTGGGGGTCCAGGATCGAGCCCGGTCCCACCGAGGCGTCCGCCCAGACGCCCGCCGCGCCCGCCAAGCCCATCGGCGCTGAGGCGCTGCGCCGGCTGCGCCGGCTGGCGGCCACAGCGGACGCCCCCGACCAGCCGTCCCGCCCCGAGCCCGCCCCCACCCAGACTTCGGTCACCCGTGCCGCGACCGCTCGCCACGAGTCCAAGGCGCCTCGGCCCCAGGCCGCCCGGCCGGAGCTCGAGGTGACCCCGGATGCGGCCGCGCCCGTGACGGCGGCGGCCAGGGCCGAGGAGAGCCCGGCCGAGGAGAGCCAGGCCGAGGGCGTCCCCGTCGTCGAGGCCGCGTTGTCCGAGCTTCCGCCCGCCCAGGAGACCACCGCCGACAAGTCCGACCCCGCCGAGCAGGGCACCGGCCGCCACAGCGCGGACAAGCAGGGCACCGGCAAGCAGAGCGCCGACGAGCAGAGCGCCGACGAGCAGAGCGCCGACAAGCAGGGCGTCGGCGAGCGCGGCGCCGACAAGCAGGGCGCCGGCGAGCGCGGCGCCGGTAGGCAGGGCGCCGACGAGCAGACCACTGCCAAGCAGGGCACCGACGAGCAGGACACCGCCAAGCACGGCGTCGACGGGCAGGACACCGCCAAGCACGGCGCCGGCGAGCAGGTCGAGGACCAGGCCAGAGACCAGCACCGCAAGGGCCAGCCCCCGCTGACCACCGCCGTCGTGTTCCAGGGCCAGGTCAGGCCGACCATCCCCTCGATCGTCCCTGGCACGCGCCCGCCCCAGCCTCCTGCCCAGTCCGGCCGGCAGGCCCAGTCGCCGCCCCCCATGAAGCCCTCCACGAAGCCCTCCATGAAGTCCCCCGTGACGCCCCCCGAACGTCGCCCGAACCCGCAGCCCACACCGGCCGCCCAGAGCGCCCCGCCGCTCAACATCAGGGCCGTCCAGGCGCCGACCACGCCGGGCGGGGCCGTCCCCGGACGGCGTGACGAGCCGCGCGTGCGCAGGGTCGAGTCGGTCGTCGGCCGCGACTCCTCCGGCGGGTGGCGCAGGCTCGCCCAGGTGGTGGTCGGCGGTGGCGGCAGCCGTACGGACGGGTCGGAGATCGACGAGGCGCGGACGCGCGCGGTGTTCGGCGGCGGCAGGAGGATCGTGGTGCTCGGCTGCACGGGCGGCGCGGGCCAGAGCACGACTGCGCTGATGCTCGGCCACACCTTGGCCCAGTACCGCGACGACCGGGTGCTCGCGGTCGACGCCAGCACCGGCGGCAGCACGCTGACCAGCCGCATCAAGGCCGAGTCGCCCGAGACGCTGACCAGCCTGCTGTCGGGGCTCGACCAGGTCAACGGCTATCTCGGCATGCGCGCGTTCACCACCCGCACGGGCAGCGGCCTGGAGGTCGTGGCGGCCGACACCGACAGCGGCGCCGAACAGCGACTCGCCGACCGCACGCTCTACTCCGACCACCGGCTCGGCCAGGCGATGCACCTGTTCGACCACCACTACAAGCTGACCGTTCTGGACCCGGCGCCCTCGCTGGCGGCCCGCGTCCTGCCGTACGCCGACCAGCTGGTGCTCGTCGTCCCCGCCAGCGAGGACGCGGCTGAGGCGGTGGCGATGACGTTCGAGTGGCTCGACGGCCACGGCTGTGCCGACCTGCGCAGGCGCGCGGTCATGGTGGTCAACGGGGTGAGCCGCCGCAGCATGGTGGACGTGGAGCAGGCCGAGGCGGTGGCGCGCGGGAGGTGCCGGGCCATCGTCAGGGTGCCGTGGGAGGACGACCTGGCGCAGAGCCGTACCGAACCGGTGGAGCCAGAACAGCTACGACAGGCGGGACGGCGGGCCTACCTCGCTCTCGCCGGGGTCGTGATCGCGGGTTTCGCGTCAGCACAGAGCACCCGTTCCAGCGAGGAGGAACTGGCCCAGTGACCCCCAGGGCACCCAACGAGGAGCGTGCCAGGTCGGCTGCCATCGCATCCGGACACCGGCACGACGGAGGTATGGCGGTCTGATGAGCACGCTTCTTGCCGGTCAGCGGGGCTCATGCGCGGAGGGGGCGGCATGAGCAGGGCGACTCGGGCGCACCAGCGTCTGGCGGTCCGATACTTCGACGACCGCATCCTGCTCACCGAGGGCTCCGCGTGGGCCTACTTCCGGTTGCCGACGGTCAGCTACGAATTCGTCACTCCGGAGGAGCGGGAGGCGCTGGCCACCAACATCACGATCGCGCTGGCGGCGATCCGCATGCCGGACGCCGAGGTGCATCTCAGGGTCGCGCACCGCACCTATCCCGCGGCCGAGTGGGCGATGGCGCTGAACGGCACCTCCGACGAGGGTCCTGGCTGGCGCGACTACCTGGAGGAGATGTACCGGCACGTCTGGGCGAAGGACTTCTGGTCGAAGGAGGTCTACCTCGGCGTACGGCTCGGCCCGCGCGGCCGCCAGCTCGGCGCGGGCGTGCTGGCGCAGCTGTTCGGGTTCTACCAGCGCAGCGAGAAGGCGCTCGGGCTCGAGGACGACCACGTGCCCGACGGCGAGCTCGCCCGCTGGACCGAGCAGGCCGAACGGCTCGGCCGGGCGCTGGCCTCCAGCGCCCTCTACGCCCGCCACGCGACCTCGGGCGAGGTGGCGTGGCTGTTCAGGCACGCGGCGACCGCCTCGCTCGGCGACCCGCCGGCCAGCGCGAGCCCGAAGCGGCGCTGGGGCAGGGGCGAGATCGAGTCGCTGGTCGAGGGGCAGATCCACAACGGCAGGTCGTTCCTGCGCATCGCGCAGCCGCAGGGCGACTCCTACGTGGCGCACCTGTCGTTCGCCCGCTTCCCCGACCTGATGCCCTTCCCGGACGGCGAGCCGTGGATGCACTTCGCCGACCAGCTGCCCTTCCCCGTGGAGATCTCCAGCCGGATGCGGCTGATCCCGCCGGTCAAGGCGTCCAAGGACGTCGCCCGCAAGCTCGCCCACGCCCGCGACATGGACATCCACATCCGTGAGGCCGGCGCGGAGGCGCCGATCGCGCTGGCCGAGCAGATCGACGCGGCCCGCATGCTGGAGCACGGCATCACGAAGGAACGCCTGCCCTTCGTCTACGGCTGGCACCGGCTGATCGTGAGCGCCCCGACCGAGGAGATCTGCCTGCAGCGTGTCGAGGCGGTCGTCGAGCACTACCGCGACATGGGCATCGACATCGTCAACTCCACGGGCGACCAGTTCTCGCTGTTCTGCGAGGCGCTGCCGGGGGAGAAGGTGACGGTCAACGCCTACGCCCAGCGCCAGCCGCTGCGCACGATCGCCGGTGGCATGGCGACCGCGACCGTCGACCTGGGCGACCGGATCGAGACCGAGGCCGGCTGGCACGGCCCGTACATCGGCGAGACGGTGGGCCGCGCCCGCAGCATCGTCCACTTCGACCCGCTGGTGGCCGCCGCCCGCAACCGGCCGACGGCCATCGCGATCACCGGCGAGCCCGGCGGCGGCAAGACGACGCTGGCGCTGCTGATGATCTATCAGATGGCGCTGCGCGGGGTCACCGTCGCGGTGATCGACCCCAAGGGCGACGCCGAGTCGCTGGTACGGCTGCTGCAGAAGCGCGAGCGCAAGGCCCGCATCATCCCGCTGGGGTCGGCCGCGCCCGGCCTGCTCGACCCGTTCTCGTTCGGCGACGACATCGCGGCCAAGAAGACCATGGCCACGGAGACGCTGCGGCTGCTGCTGCCGCGCATGTCGGAGGAGCGAGAGTCGGCGATGATCCAGGCGGTGGCGGCCGTCTCCAACGCGCCCGACCCCTCGCTGGGCAAGGTGGTCGACTTCCTGGAGCAGGCCGGCGACGCGGCGTCGAAGAACCTCGGCGCCGTGCTGCGCTCGATGTCGGAGATGCACCTGGCGAGGCTGTGCTTCGACGCCTCCGGCGGGGAGCAGATCGACAGCGAGGGCTGGACGACCGTCTTCACGCTCGGCGGCCTCACCCTGCCCGACGCCACCACGGCGCGCGACGACTACTCCTATGAGCAACGCCTGTCGGTCGCGCTGCTCTACCTGGTCTCGCAGTTCGCCCGCAGGTTGATGAACGGCCTCGACCGGCGCGCGCCCAAGGCCATCTTCCTCGACGAGGCGTGGGCGATCACCTCCACGCCCGAGGGCGCCAAGCTGGTGCCCGAGGTCAGCCGGATGGGCCGCTCCCGCAACACCGCGCTCGTCCTGGTCTCGCAGAACGCGGGCGACCTGCTCAACGAGCAGGTGACCAACTGTCTCTCGTCGGTCTTCGCCTTCCGCTCCACCGAACGGGTGGAGGTCGGCCACGTCATGGCGCTGCTCGGCGTGGAGGCCTCGGAGGAGCACAAGGCCGTGCTGCGGTCGCTGGGCAACGGGGAATGCATTTTCCGTGACCTCGATGGCAGAGCGGGCCGCATCGGCGTAGACCTGATCTCCGACGAGCTGCTCAGGTGGCTCGACACGAACCCGACGCACGACAAACCCGGGGAGAACGTGCATGATCAGATTCGCGGGGGAGTGACCGGAGCCCAGGAGGTACGTTCATGAAGGGCCGACTAGGTCGGCGGCTGACGTTGGCGCTGGTGCTGCTCATCGGCATCGTCGCGCTGCCCATCGCCCTGCCCTCGGGCACGGCGGCCGCCGCCGCTCCGTTCTGTGACCTTTCACCCGACCTCGCCCCGCAGCTCGTCGACAGCGGTGTCGACGGCCTGCTGCAACCGCCGCCGCCGGAGGGTACGGCGGCGGCGCCGCAGGCGACGACCAACTACGCCCGTTACGGCATGGCCGGCCTGTTCTGGCACACCGACGGGCTCGGCTGCAGCGACGTCGCGGCCGTGCTCGGCAACACGTGGGCGAACATGATCTTCGACTGGGCCAAGGCCGTGGACCGGTTGACGATCACCACCTACCAGGCCGCGGCCACCGAGGGCCCGCTGCAGTCGATCAAGGACGTGGTCGACGACATCGTGGAGAACCTCGCCGCCGCGATGTACTGGCCCTTCCTGCAGCCGATCATCATCCTGGCCGCCATCTGGCTGGCCTGGTACGGACTGTTCAGGCGCAGGGCGTCGGTCACCACCGAGGCCGTCGTCTGGATGGTCATCGCGGTCACCGCGGCCGTGTGGTTCTTCAGCCGTCCCGGCGACTTCACCGGGCTCGGCAAGATCGTTACGGACAAGACCACCGAGGTGGTCAACCAGGCCTTCTCCGGGCTGCCCGGCGCGGGCGGGACCTCGTGCCTGCCGGCCAAGGGCGCGCAGGGCGACAAGCCGGTCGAGGGCGGCTACGCCAGGACCGGCGTGCCGAGCGTCGACCAGAACGCCGACGCGCTGTGGTCCACGCTGGTGTGCAGGCCGTGGCTGGTCGGCCAGTTCGGCACCTCCGACCCGAACGCGCCCGTCATCCGCGACTTCGGCGCCAAGCTCCTCGACATCCAGGCGATCGACAAACAGGAACAGGCGGGCCAGCCGCCCAGCAGCACCGCCCACCAGGCGGCCTACAACGAGATCGCCGAACCGCTGCGCACCACGCCCATCTACTTCCTGTTCCAGGGCAAGGACTGGAGCGGCAGGCTCGGCATCGCCATCGGCGCGCTGCTGGCCGCGCTCATCGCCGGGCTCCTGATCTTCCTGGTGGCCGTCTCGCTGCTGGTGCTCAAGGTCGGCTTCCTGCTGTTGCTGATCCTGGGGCCGGTCTTCCTGCTCATCGGCGTCCATCCGGGCAGCGGCCGGATCATCGCGATGCGCTGGGTCGAGATGCTGATCGGCATGCTGCTCAGACAGGCCGTGCTGGCGCTGGTGCTCGGGGTGCTGGTGTACGGCTACGCGCTGATCATGGCCACGGCGCTGCCATGGGGCATCCAGATCCTGTTCATGGCGCTGCTGACGATCGCGGTGTTCTTCTACCGGCGACCGTTCCAGCACCTGTTCGCCTCGATGAGCGGCCACACGCTCACCACCAGGATGCTCGGCGAGGCCGCCTCCGCGCCGACCCTGGAGCGCGCCGCCAACGTGCTGCCGCCCGTCGCCATCACCAAGGCCGGACGCTGGGGCCTGCGCAAGGCCGAACCGTTGATCCAGGCGGCCGCGGCGGGCAGTACCGCGGGGGCCACGGCTGTGGGCGCGGCCGTCGCCCAGGGCAGGGTCAGGGGCGAGGAGGGCGCGGCGGCCAACGCGCAGGCCGGCACCAGGGTGCCGGCGCCGCTGGCCACCGACGCCGAAGGCAAGGCGGGCGCCAGGCCCGCCGCCGCGCAGCGCACCGGCGCGGCACCCCCGCTCAACCTCGGCCCGGGTGGCCGCGCCACCCCGCCCACCCGCACGGGCACCGGCGGCGTCTCGTCGGCGCTGTCCGCCGGCGCCGGATCCGGCACCGGATCCGGCGCAGCCACCTCCGGTGGGTCCAGGACCGGCGGCTCGGGCGGTTCCCGCGGATCGGGCTGGTTCGGCAGCAGGTCGGGCGGCGGCTGGGCCGCCACGGGCGGCTCCAGCGGTACGGCAGGCGGCTCGCGCTCGGGCCGCGGCGTCCGCTCGTCCGGTGGGCTGTTCGGCGGCGGCTCGGGCTCGTCCTCTTCGCGTGGCTCGTCGGGCTCGCGCGGCTCGTCCTCGTCGCGCGGGTCGTCGGGCTCGCCGGCCGGGCGCGGCCCGATCGGCTCGTCCGGTGGCGGTCGTCCGGCCGAGGCCCCGCAGGCCCGTTCGGTTGAGCCGCCGCCGCTGTGGCTGCCCAGCCGTAAGAGCGAGGGCAGGAGCGACGAGCCGCCCGTGCCGTTCTGGCTGCGACCCAACAGCTCCGACAAGGATTGACGATGGCACAGCTGGGTGACAGGAGAGGGCTGGCCTTCGCCGCGATCGTGCTGGTGCTGGCGGCGGTCGGGCTCTTCGTCACGATGTGGCCCACCTCGGACGAGCCCGTGCCCGCCGCCGGTCAGGAGGCGGCGGGCCGTACGGGGTCCGGGGCCTCGGCGGCGCCCGCCGCCGTCACCCCGCTGGCCACGGCGAGCGACGCGCCCTTCGACATCTACTCCTACCTTCCGATGACCAAGCAGGAGCTGGCCGCGGCGGCGGACCTGGCCGTGCGCTTCGCCGCCGCCTACGGCAGCTTCCGCTACGACGAGGAACCGGCCGCCTACGCCGACCGGCTGAAGGTGTTCACCACCGCCGACCTGGCCGAGGTGCTGACGCGGACCGTCACCTCGCCGGGCACCGTCGAGGCGAACAGGACCGATCAGGTGGTCTCGCAGGCGACCGCGAAGGTCAAGGAGATCAGGCAGGTCGACAGGACCTCCATCGTCTTCGTCGTCACCGGCACCAGGCAGGTGTCGGCCAAGAGCGGGTCGACCAGGCGCGACGAGGACTACGCGGTGACCGTGCAACAGATGGGCTCCGACTGGCGGGTCTTCGACCTGCAGCCCGCCGACCAGGGGCAGGACGGAGACAGCTCCGGGTGAAGTTCTCCTCCCGCACGAAAATCGTCGGGGCGCTCGGGCTCGCCGGGCTGGTACTGGTGACGCTGATCATGTCCCCGATGCTGATGACCAGCTTCCCCTCCTTCATCAGTGACGGCAGTCTTTCCGACTGCGAGGAGATCACGCAGGCGGACGAACCGGCCTCGGAAGGGGCGACAGCCGACATTCCCCCCGATTACCTGGCGCTCTACCAGAAGTTCGGCAAGCAGGTGGGCGTCCAGTGGACGATTCTGGCGGCCGTGGGCAAGCGCGAGACCGACCACGGCCGCTCCACGCTGCCCGGCGTGCAGAGCGGCACCAACTACGCCGGCGCCGCCGGGCCGATGCAGTTCCTGGTGAGCACGTGGGGCGGGGCCAAGCGCATCCCGATCCCGTCGGAGTTCAACGGGTACGCCTCGGACGGCGACGGCGACGGCTGGGCCGACATCTACAACCCGGCCGACGCCATCCTGGGCGCGGCCAAGATGCTCAAGCGCAACGGGGCCCCGGAGAACGTGCGGCGGTCGCTGTTCGTCTACAACCGGGCGTGGTGGTACGTCGACCAGGTCGAGGAGATCGCGCGCAAGTACGCCGCCGACGGCGAGGTCAAGGTGCCGCCGCAGGCCGACGCCGGATGCGACGAACCGCTCATCGAGGCGGCGCCGAGCGGCGTGGTGGCGAGGATCCTCGCCTACGCGCTCGACCAGCGCGGCAAGCCGTACCTGTGGGGCGGCACCGGGCCCGACGCCTTCGACTGCTCCGGCATCATCTACATGGCCTACCGGAGCGTGGGGCTGACGATCCCCAGGACGACGTTCGGGCAGTGGCCGTTCGGGGTGAAGGTGCCCGACGGGCAGGAGCAGCCCGGCGATCTCGTCTTCTTCAACGCGGGGCCAGGAACCAGCGCCGACAATCCCGGACACGTCGGGATGGTGGTGTCGAAGGGGAAGATGGTCGAGGCGCGCTGCCGGTTGTGCGGCCCGATCAAGGTCACCAGCTATCGGGGCAGGGACGCCATCGTCGGATTCACCAGGCCGCTGGAGAACCCGGCCGTCAAGGAGCAACTGGCCAAGCTCACCCCCGTGTTGTAGCGCTGTGATCCTTCACCAACCGTTGGCCTTCCGTCCCCTGCCCCGGCGCAGGGGCGGATGCGTAAGGTTGGGAGGCTCGAAGGCAAGGAGATGCGATGGCGGTTCTGGTGGTGGGCGCGGCGATCATCGCCGACGGCAGGTTGCTGGCGGCGCAGCGAGCAGAGCCACCCGAGCTGGCGGGCGGCTGGGAGTTCCCCGGAGGCAAGGTCGACGAAGGGGAGAACGACATCGACGCGCTGGTCAGGGAGTGTCACGAAGAACTCGGCGTGATCATCCGGGTCGGCGAGCGCGTGGGCGGCGACTGGCCGCTCGGCGACGACTACGTGATGCGGGTGTGGTTGGCGTCGCTGGTCTCCGGCACGCCCCAGACCAAGGAGCACCTGGCGCTGCGTTGGCTCGCGCCGGAGGAGTTCTACGACGTGCCGTGGCTGGCGGCCGATCTGCCGGTGGTCAAGGTTGTGGAGACTCTGCTGCGAGAGGATTAATCCACTCCACTGCGTGACATAACCACTACGCAGTGTATTTGTTGGCGCGTCCCGTCTCGGGGGAAAAGCGGAGAAGCGCAGTGAGTTGGTGGCGTCGTGCCCAGATAGCGTCGGCTGTCGGATCAGGGGCGCTGATCTTGGCGACCACGGCCACGACGTCGGCGGTCGAGGCTTCGGAGATCGAGGTACCTTCTGCGGGGGTTTCCCGCGAAGGGCTGATCGAGCTCAGAGTGGAGCGGGTGGCCGATCCGGACGTGGGTCGATGGTTGCGAACCGGTGATGTGCTGCGCTTCAGGGTGGCCGTGGAAGGTCCGGCACGGGACACCAGTTTGGCGGTCACGGCCCAGCCGGCGCGGGCGCTGTCGCAGGTGACGTGCGCCGCGTCGCCCGCCACCGGAGCTGACGCCGTCACCGGAGGAGCGGACGCCGCGCCCGGCGCGGGGTCGGCCGTCGACGGTGCGGGCTCGGCCGGAGGCGCAGGGTCTCCGGCGGGCTCGGTCTCTGTGGATGTCGCGCCGGGTGCGGGTTCCACCGGTGGGGGTTCCACCGGTGCGGGAGGCACGGGCTCCGCGGGGGCCGGTGCAGGGATGTGCCGGTTCGGGGACGCCCAGGGAGAACGGGCGGCCGATGTCAGGCTCACCGTGCCCGAGGGTGCGAGAGAGGTCGTGCTGACCGCGGAGGCGCAGGCACGACAAGGCGCCGACGGCGTTCCGGAGCGGGTCACCAAGACGACCACGATCCCGGTCGCTTCTCTGCCGCTGCCGTGGTTCGCCGAGCCGCGCCCGGCGAACTATCCCGTCCCCATGTTCGCCGAACCGCGTCCCGCGAACTATCCGCTGCCGGTCTTCGCGGAGCCGCGTCCCGCGAACTACCCCGTGCCCCTGTTCGCCCAGCCGCGCCCGGCGAACTACCCGGCGCCGGGATCGGCCGATTCGGGCTCGGGGAACGTCCCGCCGGCGTCCGCCGAGTCGCGCCCGGCGCAGGCGTCCGCCGACTCGCGCCCGGGGAACGTACCGGCGCAGGCGTCCGCTGCCTCGCGCCCGGGCAGCTACCCGGCGCAGGCGTCCGCTGAGCCGCGCCCGGCGAACTATCCGGCATCAGGGGCCGCTGAGCCGCGTCCGAGGAACTACCCGGCACCAGGGCCAGCCGGACCGCGCTCGGCGAACCCGCTGCCGTGGTTCGCCGAGCCGCGCCCGGTCAACTACCCGCTGGCGGGCTTCGCCGAGCCGCGTCCGGTGCGGCATCCCTCGCCCGGATCCGTCGATCCGCGCCCGATGTTGCTCGCTCCCGGTGACGCGCGGCCTGCGCAGGCCGCCGAACTGCCGGAGGTGTCCGAGGGCGCGGGCGGGGGCGCGGACTCGCGCGCCCAGGCCCAGGGGGCGGATGGCGGTGTCCGGGGTGGACCGGTGCGCCGCGTCGACGACGGCGGCAGGGGCACGACGGCGTGGAGCGCGGGGGAGGCGACCCGGCAGCCCAGAACCCTGCCCCACCCTGCCGGGGTCGGAGCCCAGGCCATGACCGGTGTTCAGCCGTCCGTGACGGGCGTTCAGCCGTCCGTGACCGGAGTTCAGTCGCCTGCGACGGGCGTTCAGCCGCCCGTGACCGGAGTTGGGTCGCCCGTGACCGGAGTTGGGTCGCCCGTGACCGGAGTTGGGTCGCCCGTGACCGGGGCCGGGGTCCAGTCGCCTGCGACCGGGGTCCAGCCGCCGGGGGTGAGCGCGCGGTCGTCTGCGACAGGTATGCGGCTTCCCAGGTCCAGGGCCGTGACGGGCAGGAGGCTGCCGAGGACGGGCGTCAAGGCGCCTGCCACGGGCGCCCTGCCTGCCGCCACCGGGCTGCAGCTCCCGGCTACCCGGTCTTCCGGCAGCGGCGTGCAGTCTCCCGTCACGGGGATTCAGACGCCCACCAGTGGGGTGCGGTCTCTCGCCACCGGGGTTCAGACGCCGGCGACCGGCGTCCGGTCCCCGGCCACGGGCACGAAGACCCCCGCGACCGGCGTTCGGTCTCCGGTGACGGGGTCGAAGGCTCCGGCGACTGGCGTTCGGTCTTCGGTGACGGGGTCGAAGACTCCTGCCACTGGTGTCCGGTCTCCGGCCACGGGCACGAAGGCTTCCGCTGGCGTTCAGTCTCGTGGCACGGGGACGAAGAGTCCGGCCACCGGGGTCAAGGCCCCCGCGACGAGCCGGTGGGCCGCGGAGGCGACGCCGATGACCGACGCGGCGCTGACCGGGGCGCAGGAGGCGCAGCAGGCGTCGGGTGGATCGGCGTTGCGCCTTCCGCAGGTCGCGCCCGAACAGTCGGCGGCGAGCTCGCCGTCCGTCATGGCGGCGCCGCTGGCCCGCGAACTCGCCGTCTCGCCCGCGAAGCCGCAGGCCGCGAGGAGGACCGATCTCACCACAGGGCTGAACGGCCTGCCGTACGTGGGGGGCGGCATTCTGGTGCTGCTCGCCGCGTTGTGGGGCGTCGCGCGGGCCCAGCGGAGCCGCGGTGTCAGGAAATCACAGCCGATGTCGTAAATCGGACTTTGCGCTGACATTTACCGTCCTAGTATTCTCGTTGACCAAGGTTTCGGGAATGCGCGGAGGGCAGCGGTGGCACCCAGGCGACTGACGGCCGTCTCCGCCCTGCTGCTCTCCTTAGGGATCAGCGGCGGCGTCGTGCTCGCGGCGGTCCCCCTCATCAGCCAGGTCGCCAGCGCGTCGGTCGTGGCACGCGACCCGGGAGACGCGATCCCGCCGTGTGACGCGGGTGAGGCCTGCGAGCCGACCGAGGTCGTCACCACGGTCACGATCACCACCACGCTCGGGTCGCCGACGCCTACGCCGACCGATCCCGTCACGACCGTGACGACCACGGTGACGCCGTCGCCGACGAAGACCAGCAAGGCGCCCGAGCCCGAGAAGACCACGGCCAAGCCGCCGGCGACGCAGGCTCCGCCCGTCCAGCAGCCGCCGCCGGTGGTGCCCTCGACGGACGTGAGCGTGCCGTCGGCCCCCGCGGACACCGCCGAGGAGACGCCGACGTTCTCCTTCCCGACCGTGCAGGACGACACGCCCTCGCAGGCGCCGAGCGAGCCCACGACGGCTGTCTCCGATTCCGAGGAACTGGTGGTGCGCAACGCCGCACCGGAGTACGACCAGACCACGCTCAGCCGCAAGCTCGGCATCCCCGCGCTGGTGCTGGTCCTGCTCGCGTTGTTCGCCGTGCTCATCTTCGAGGGACGGCTGCGCAGGATGGCCCACGCCGCCGCCGTCCGCAGGGCCGGGCCGCAGCAGCCAGGACACCACCGGGGCGAGCCCGCCGCCGAGCCGTACGGCGGCTACCCGGCCGGACCCGGTTTCGCGGGCCCTGTCCCGGCCTACGCGCCGATCATCAGCTTCGTGCCGGTGCAGACCTACCCGGGCGGTCCCGCCCAGTACCAGCCGGTCTACCAGCACCCGTTCCCGCAGGACCCGTCGATGTACGGCCAGCCGGGTCCGACGGCCGACTACTCCGCGCAGGCGGGGCACCCGCAGCCCGGGTACCCGCACCCCGAGTACGCCCAGCAGGAATACCCGCACCCCGAGTACACCCAGCCGGAGTACACCCAGCCGGAGTACGTCCAGCCCGAGTCCGTGGAGAGCCACGACCAGCCGGCCGGCGACTTCGACGCCTTCAAGCCGCGCGAGTTCCACGTGGCCGGCGACGACCCGCTGCCTCCTGACCTGGCGCCGGGGCAGCAGCCGCAGTACCGCGACCTGTTCGAGCCGCTGGTTCCGCCGGACCAGCCGTCGCTCGGCGACATCCCGCCGGGCGGTGACGCGCCCTACGACGATCCGCACCACAAGGGTCAGGCGGGTGGCCCGACGATCGTCGAGGCGGGCGACGCCGAGCCCTGGAAGCTCGACGACGCCGCTCCCGCGGCCGAGGACCGCACGGCGATCCTTCCCCTGCGCGACGTCGACGACCACCGCGAGTTCTGACCGGCCACAGACCCGGACCGGCCCGTGCGCCTGGCGTCCGATTGAAGGGCGCTCGGGGCTCAGCGAGCGTGTGACGGCCTGCCGGGGGTGATCGGTCACTGGATCGCCGTGTGATGGTTCCCCACGTGGTCGGCTCGGCGGGTGTCGACGGCCTGCCGGGGATGACCCGAGCGTACGTCGGGTCCCAGCGGGTGCCTGACGGGCTTGCCGGGTGGGTCGGTGCGTGGCCCCGGTGTGCGCCTGACGGGGCGCCGTGGCGGTGGGAGGCGAAGTCCTGCTGGAGGAGCGCACGGTGACGGGGGCGAGCCCACGACGGCGGTCGGCGCGTGACCCGGCGGCAGCCGTACCGGAAGGAGCCGAGGAGCCTGCTGTACTGGAAGGAGCCGAGGAGCCTGCTGTGCCGGAAGGACCCGAGAGGCCCGCTGTGCCGGATGGACGCGAGGAGCCGCTGTACCGGATGGATGCGGAGCGCGCCGTATTCGATAAGCCCGATAAGTCCGGTGCCCGGTGGATGCGAGGAGGGCCCAGGTGGGGACCGCCCGGATGGCCGGGCGGTCCTGGAGGGGCCGGTGGGGTCAGCTCTGGCGCTTGAAGATCTTGCTGCCGAGCCAGACCAGCGGGTCGTACTTGCGGTCGACGACGCGCTCCTTCAGCGGGATCAGCGCGTTGTCGGTGATCTTGATGTGTTCGGGGCAGACCTCGGTGCAGCACTTGGTGATGTTGCAGTAGCCGAGCCCGTGGTCCTTCTGCGCGGACTCCTTGCGGTCGGCCACGTCGTAGGGGTGCATGTCCAGCTCGGCGATCCGCATGAGGAAGCGCGGCCCGGAGAAGGCCGGCTTGTTCTCCTCGTGGTCACGGATGACGTGGCAGACGTTGTTGCACATGAAGCACTCGATGCACTTGCGGAACTCCTGCGAGCGCTCGACGTCGACCTGCTGCATCCGGTACTCGCCGGGGCGCACGTCGGCCGGCGGCGTGAACGACGGCACCTCCCTGGCCTTCTGGTAGTTGAACGACACGTCGCACACCAGGTCCTTGATGACGGGGAAGGTGCGCATCGGTGTGACCGTGATCGTCTCGTCCTCCTCGAAGGTGGACATGCGGGTCATACAGCCGAGCCTCGGCTTGCCGTTGATCTCCATGGAGCAGGAGCCGCACTTGCCGGCCTTGCAGTTCCAGCGCACGGCCAGGTCGGGCGCCTGGGTGGCCTGGAGCCGGTGGATGATGTCGAGGACGACCTCGCCCTCGTTGACCTCGACGGTGAAGTCCTCGAGCTTGCCCTCGCCGCCCTCACCGCGCCAGACGCGGAACTTCGCCTTGTAACTCATTCGATCCCGTCCAACTCGTCGTCGGTGAGGTACTTCTTCAGCTCGGCCAGGTCGAACAGGGCCAGCAGGTCGGGGCGCATCGGCTGCTGCTGCTTCTCCTCGACGGTGACGGACGAGCCGTCGGCGGCGGCGGAGCAGACCAGCAGCTTGCGCCGCCATTCGGCGTTCATGCCGGGGAAGTCGTCGCGGGTGTGGCCGCCGCGGCTCTCCTCGCGCATCAGCGCGGCCTTGGCCACGCACTCGGACACGAGCAGCATGTTGCGCAGGTCGAGCGCGAGGTGCCAGCCCGGGTTGTAGATGCGCCCGCCGGCCGCGCCGACGAGGTGGACCCGCTCCTTCAGCTTCTCCACGACCTCGAGCGCCTCGGCGACCTCCGAGGACGTCCTGATGATGCCGACCAGGTCGTTCATGGTCCGCTGGAGCTCGTGGTGGACCTCGTAGGGGTTCTCGCCGGAGCGCTCGAGCGGGGCGATCGCCTCGGCCTTGGCGCTGTCGACGCTCTCCTGCGACACGGTGGGCCGCGCGCTCAGCGAGTCGATGTAGGCGGCGGCGCCGGCGCCCGCGCGCCTGCCGAACACCAGCAGGTCCGACAGCGAGTTGCCGCCCAGCCGGTTGGAGCCGTGCATGCCGCCGGAGACCTCTCCGGCGGCGAACAGTCCCGGTACGGCCGCGGCGGCGGTGTCGGCGTCGACCTCGACGCCGCCCATGATGTAGTGGCAGGTGGGGCCCACCTGCATCGGCTCGGCGGTGATGTCGACGTCGGCCAGCTCCTTGAACTGGTGGTGCATCGACGGCAGCCGCTTGACGATCTCGGCGGCGGGCAGCCGGGTGGAGACGTCGAGGAACACGCCGCCCTGCGGCGATCCGCGCCCCGCCTTCACCTCGGAGTTGATCGCCCTGGCCACCTCGTCACGCGGCAGCAGCTCCGGAGGGCGGCGGTTGTTGGCCTGGTCGGTGTACCAGCGGTCGCCCTCTTCCTCGGTGGTGGCGTACTTGTCCTTGAACACCTCGGGGATGTAGTTGAACATGAACCGCTCGCCGAGCGAGTTGCGCAGCACGCCGCCGTCGCCGCGGACCGACTCGGTGACCAGGATGCCGCGCACGGACGGCGGCCACACCATGCCGGTCGGGTGGAACTGGATGAACTCCATGTTGATGAGCTTGGCGCCGGCCAGGAGGGCCAGGGCGTGGCCGTCGCCGGTGTACTCCCAGGAGTTGGAGGTCACCACGTACGACTTGCCGATGCCGCCGGTGGCCAGCACGACGGCGGGGGCGTCGAAGACGACGAAGTTGCCGGTCTCGCGCCAGTAGCCGAACGCGCCGGAGACGGCGTCGCCGTCCTTGAGCAGCCGGGTGACCGTGCACTCGGCGAACACCTTGATGTAGGCCTCGTAGTCGCCGTGGTTCTCGTAGTCCTCCTGCTGCAGGGCGACCACGCGCTGCTGCAGGGTGCGGATCAGCTCCAGCCCCGTCCGGTCGCCCACGTGCGCGAGCCGCGGGTACTCGTGGCCGCCGAAGTTGCGCTGGCTGATCTTCCCGTCCTTGGTGCGGTCGAACAGCGCGCCCCACGCCTCCAGCTCCCACACCCGGTCGGGAGCCTCCTTGGCGTGCAGTTCGGCCATGCGCCAGTTGTTCAGGAACTTGCCGCCGCGCATGGTGTCGCGGAAGTGCACCATCCAGTTGTCGTCGGGGTTGACGTTGCCCATGGCCGCCGCCGCGCCACCCTCGGCCATGACCGTGTGGGCCTTGCCGAACAGCGACTTGCACACGATCGCGGTGCGCTTGCCCTGCTGGCGGGCCTCGATGGCGGCCCGCAGCCCCGCGCCGCCGGCGCCGATGACGACGACGTCGTATTCGTGACGCTCGATTTCCACTTGAGATCCCACGTGTTCCGGGTCCTTACGCGTACGGGAAGGTGATGATGCCCTTGGCCACGAGGCGGACGTAGAAGTCGGCGCCCATCACCGAGAACATCGACGCCCACGCCAGCGGCTGGTGCTTGGCGTTGAGCTTGGAGACGAACGTCCAGGCCTTGTAGCGCAGCGGGTGGCGAGAGAAGTGGTTGAGCCGTCCCGCGGTGATGTGCCGGCAGGAGTGGCACGACAGCGTGTACAGGTTGATCAGGATCGCGTTGCCGATGAGGATCCAGGTGCCGAGCCCGAGCGGCTTGTGGACGAGCGCGAGCACCGCGTCGTAGGCGAGCACGAGGCCGATCACGATCGCCGCGTAGAAGAAGTAGCGGTGGATGTTCTGGATGATCAGCGGGAAGCGGGTCTCACCGGTGTACTTGCCGTGCGGCTCCTGGACCGCGCATGCCGGCGGCGAGAGCCAGAACGAGCGGTAGTAGGACTTGCGGTAGTAGTAGCAGGTGAGCCGGAAGCCACCGGGCAGGCCGAGGATCAGCAGCCCCGGCGGCAGGGTGTACCAGTCGCCGAACGGCGCCAGCCCGAGGAACCTCGCCCCCTCGTGACACGAGGTCGCCAGGCACGGCGACGAGAATGGTGCGATGTAGGGCTCGACGAAGTAGCTGGTGTCGAGAATCGCCCACACACCGTAGACCAGAAAGGACATCAGCCCTAGAAAGGTCAAAAGCGGGGCGATCCACCATCGATCTGTGCGCAACGTGCGCACCGTGATTCGGGCGCGCTCTCGTCTGACCTGGGGTTCAGGGGTCGTCTGGGTCATCGCGGACCTCTCCACCTCCCGCGGAATGGGTGCTGCGAGGGTGGTGGAATCACTCGCCTCTCGCGCATTGGTGGGGGATACGTTACGACGCTGGCATCGGGTTGTGTGAGAAGCATCACTCACCTTTTCCGATGCCTGGCTGTGATTCCCGTCACCCATCCCCGTTAGGGGGCAGTTTAACCACGCTCACGAAGAACTCGTCGATCTGCCGGACGACCCTGACGAACTGATGAAGATCCACCGGCTTGGTCACGTACGCGTTGGCGTGGAGGCGGTAGCTGTGCAGGATGTCCTCCTCCGCCTCGGAGGTGGTGAGGACCACGACGGGAATGCTGCGCAGGTCGGGGTCGCTCTTGACGTCGGACAGCACCTCCCTGCCGTCCTTGCGGGGCAGGTTGAGGTCGAGCAGCATCATGTCGGGCCTGGGCGCGGCGGTGTAGGCGCCCTGCCGGCGCAGGAAGGCCATGGCCTCCTCGCCGTCGCTGACGACGTAGAGCGTGTTGCGCACCCGGTTGAGCTCGAACGCCTCCCTGGTCAGCAGGACGTCGCCGGGGTCGTCCTCGACCAGCAGCACGTTCATCACTCGCCCCTGCCCGGAAGGGTCCACCGCACGGTCGTGCCGGGGCCCTGCCTGGTGTCATTGTCCACCCAGATCCGGCCGCCGTGATACTCCACGATCTTCTTGCACAGTGCCAGCCCGATGCCGGTGCCCGGATAGCGGTCGCGGGTGTGGAGCCGCTGGAAGATCAGGAAGATCCGGTCGGCGTACTTCTGCTCGATGCCGATCCCGTTGTCGGCGCACGAGAACTCCCACATGCCGTCGGCGGCCTCACGGGCCGCGATGTGCACGACGGGCGGCTCGTCGCTCCGGAACTTGACGGCGTTGCCGACGAGGTTCTGGAAGAGCTGGGTGAGCTGGCTCCTGTTGCCCGTCACCTCGGGCAGGCCGGTGCAGGTCACCTCGGCGCCCGCCTCCTCGATCTGGGCGGCGAGGTTGGCCAGCGCGGCGTCGAGCGGCAGCGCGGCGTCGAGCGGCACCTTCTCGCCGCCGATCCTGCCCACCCTGGAGAAGTCCAGCAGGTCGTTGATGAGCAGCTGCATCCGCTTGGCGCCGTCGACGGCGAAGGAGATGTACTGCTTGGCCCGGTCGTCGAGCTGGTCGCCGTAGCGCTGCTCCAGCATCTGGGTGAAGCTGGCCACCTTGCGCAGCGGCTCCTGCAGGTCGTGGCTGGCCACGTAGGCGAACTGCTCCAGCTCGCCGTTGGAACGCCTCAGCTCCTCCGCCTGCTCGTCCGACCGCCGCCACTGGGACAGGATCCTGCGCCGCATCGCGTCGATGTGGCCCGACAGCTCCGCCAGCTCGGCGGGCCTGTCGACGCGCAGCGGGTGGTCGAAGTCGCCGTGGGCGACCGCGCGGACCTGCGCGGCCAGCTCGGTCACCGGGCGCAGCACCATGTGCCTGACGATCAAGCCGATCAGCACGAGCAGGCCGATCAGGACGGCGGCCAGCACGCCGAGGGCGAAGGCGAACGTCCTGGCCCGATCGGTCAGGCGCCCGACGCCGCTGTCATGGTGCAGCTTCAGGGCGGCGCGCTGGCCGGACAGCGCGAACCTCAGCTGGTCGAACCTGCCCCGGTCGGCCTGGACACTCTCCTTGGTCAAGGCTCTGCCCTTGAGAATCGGCTCGGCGACCTCCGCCCGCCAGGCCGCCGCGGCCCGCGTGATGCTGTCGATCCGATGTCCGGGCATCAGGCCGTTGATGCGCGCGACGGCCCTGTCCTCGCTCGCGCGGGCCCGCTCGTAGGCGTCGGCGTACTGCGGGTCGGCGGTCAGGCCGAAGTCGGTGACCGCCTCCCGCTGGCTCGCCAGCGCGCCGGCCAGGTCGAGGGTGGCCAGCATGGTCGGATCGACGACCTCGACCACCTCGTGGCGCGCGTCGGACAGCCTGCCGAGCGAGCTGACCGTCACCGTGGCGCCCGCGACGACGACGAGCAGCCCGACGATCGCGGCGAACAGGAACCAGCGCCCGATGGGCAGCCTGCCGTACCCCGTGGGCGGCTTAGGGGCGGGGAGCGGGCGCAGCGCGGACATGCGGCTCAGCCCTTCCTCGTGATCAGTACGGCTGCGAGGTCGTCGCTCAGGACCTCCCCGTTGATCTCGGTGACGCTCTCGATGAGGCGGTCGAGATCGATGCCGCCGTGGTCGGCGATGATCGCCAGCAGGCCCTCGGTGCCGAGCAGGTCGGGCCCGCCGTCCACGGTGGCCTCGATCAGCCCGTCGGTGTAGGCCAGCAGCGACCACGCGTCGCCGAGCGGCACGTCGATGGCCTTCCACTCCACGTCAGGGAAGATGCCGAGCGGCGGCCCCGAGGGGCCGCCCCTGACGACGTCGATCTCACCCCCTCGGATGAGCACGGGCGGCGGGTGGCCGACCAGGTGCATGGTCGCGCGGGCCAGGCCGGGGTCGATGGTGGCGGTGCAGAGGGTGGTGAAGATCTCGGGAGACTTGCGCTCGTGCCTGAGGACGGTGTCGAGCGTCTGGAGCGCGTCGTTGCCGTGCCGTCCCGCGAGCGTCAGCGTGCGCCAGGCGATGCGCAGCGCCACCCCCAGCGCGGCCTCGTCGGGCCCGTGTCCGCACACGTCGCCGACCACGGTGTGGATCGCCCCGTCGGGGCCCTGCACGGTGTCGAAGAAGTCGCCGGCCAGCAGCGAGCGCTGGCGTCCCGGGCGGTAGCGGGTCCGGTGCTCGACCGCGCCGGGCTCCAGCAACGGCACCGGCAGCAGCCCGCGCTCCAGGCGGGTGTTCTCCCTGCGGATCAGCTCCGACTGGATGAGCCGCTGGTGAGCCAGGTCGGCGCGCTTGCGCTCGATGGCGTAGCGGATGGCCCTGGCCAGCAGGCGGGCGTCGATGTCCTGCTTGACCAGGTAGTCCTCGGCGCCCTCTGCGACGGCCGCGATGCCGACGTGCGCGTCGTTGAGGCCGGTCAGCACGACCACGGCCACGTCGGCCGCCATGGCCAGCACGTGGCGCAGCGCCTCCATGCCGGTGGCGTCGGGGAGGGAGAGATCGACAAGAACGCACTGGATGTCGCGGTTGAAGCGGTCCTTCGCCTCGGCCATGCTGCGCGCCCACGTGATCTTCGGCGGCTTCTCCACCTCCTGAAGCAGCTCCTCGACAAGGAACGCGTCGCCAGGGTCGTCCTCGATCAGCAGCAGGGGCGGCATTTCAGGAAGGCCGTGGGCTGTCACGTACACCTCTGATGAGCTCGACACCTTGGGGGAGTTCGCCGCCATGCTCCGCTTCGGCCAGGAAGAAGAGCAAGGTGGCACGGAAGGCCTGGGCGGCCCTGGTCTGTTCGACGTCCTTACGATGCGCCAGCGCGATCGTACGGCGCAGGCCGGGAGGGGCGAGGGGGATGCCGGTCAGGCCCGGCCTGCCGTCCAGCACCATGGAGGGCACCACCGCCACGCCCAAGCCGGCTTCGACGAAGCGCAGCACGGCGTCCATCTCGCCGCCCTCGACGGCGAACCGCGGCTCGAACCCCGCCTGCCGGCAGGCGGCCAGCGTGGCCTCCCGCAGGTCGTAGCCGCGCCTGAACATCACCATGGGCCGCCCGCGCAGGTCCTCGATCCGCAGGTACGGCCGGCGGACCCGCTCGTGTGACGGTGCGGCGACGACCAGGTTCTCACGCAGGACCTCCTCCGTCACCAGGGCCGGGTCGTCGCTCTGCAACGGCATGATGATCACCGAGAGGTCGAGCTGCCCTCTGGCGAGCGCTCTGACCAGGTCGCGCGAGCCGCCCTCCTCCACGAGCAACTCGATGCCCGGATAAGCACGATGAAAACGAGCGAGCGCGTCGGCCAGCAGGCCCGCGCACAGCGACGGCGTGGCGCCGAGCCGTACGCGGCCTTTCCTGAGGCCGGCCAGCTCGGCCACCTCCTGGCGGGCGGTGTCGGCGTCGGCCAGCATCCGGCGCGCCAGCGGCAGCAGGGCCTCGCCCGCGGGGGTCAGCGTGACGTTGCCGCGCGCGCGGGAGAACAGCGGGGCGCCCAGCTCCGACTCCAGCGCCTTGATCTGCTTGCTCAGCGACGGCTGCGCCACACGCATGCGCTCGGCGGCCTGGGTGAAGTGCCTCGTCTCCGCCACCGCGACGAAGTAGGCGAGCTGCTGGAGCTGCACTTTCCACAGCGTAGGGGTTGTGAGATTGGTCGCACGGCAGCGGGTGCCAAGCGCCCCTCTGCCGGATGTATAGCCTGAGGCTATCGAAACCAGAACTGTGATGACTTGGACGGATAAACGCAGCGTAAATAGCGTCGGACGTTGTGACAGCCACGATTGAGCGCGGATCCGCCACCGCGCCGGTTTCCACCCCCGCCAAGGCACCACAGCCACCGGCGAAGCCTTCAACGCCCAAGAAGACCGGCGGGTTCCTGGGCTCCTCGAACGGCAAGAAGGCCGTGATGGCCGTCACAGGCGCCATTCTCGTGCTGTTCCTGCTGCTCCACATGGTGGGCAACCTCAAGATCTTCCTGGGGAAGGCCTCCTTCGACGAGTACGCGCACTTCCTGCGCGTCATGGGCGAGCCGCTGGTGCCGTACCGGACGGTGCTGACGCTCACCGAGGCCGTCCTGTTCGTCAGTGTCGTCCTGCACATGTGGGCGGCCATCTCGCTGGCCAGGCGCGCGGCCAAGGCCCGCCCGGTGAAGTACGCGGTCAAGAAGTCGCAGGCCAAGGGCTACACCACGCACATCATGCGGTTCGGCGGCATCACGATCGCGCTGTTCGTCGTCTGGCACCTGCTCGACCTGACCTTCGGCGTCGTCAACCCGGCCGGTTTCTCCTCCGCCCCCTCCGAGCGGCTGGTCGACGGCTTCCAGCCCGGACGCTGGTGGGTGACCGTCTTCTACGTCGTGGCCGTCGTCATGGTGGGCCTCCACCTGCGCCACGGCCTGTGGAGCATGTTCCAGACGCTCGGCTGGTCGAACGGCCGCCGCCGCAAGCCGCTGAACACCGTGGCCGCCCTGGTCTCGGCCGTACTGGTCGCCGGCTTCCTCGCGGTGCCGTTCGCGGTCATGACAGGAGTGGTGAAGTGAAGTACACCGAGGGTCCCGAGATCAGGGACGCCAAGGCGCCCTCCGGGCCGATCGAGGAGCGCTGGGAGAAGCGGAAGTTCGGCGCCAAGCTGGTCAACCCGGCCAACAAGCGCAAGCTGAACGTCATCGTGGTCGGCACCGGCCTCGCGGGCGGCTCGGCCGCCGCGACGCTCGGCGAGCTCGGCTACAACGTCAAGTCCTTCTGCTACCAGGACTCGCCCAGGCGCGCGCACTCCATCGCCGCGCAGGGCGGCATCAACGCCGCCAAGAACTACCGCGGCGACGGCGACTCGATCTACCGGCTGTTCTACGACACGGTCAAGGGCGGCGACTTCCGCGCCCGCGAGTCCAACGTCTACCGGCTGGCCCAGGTGTCGGTGAACATCATCGACCAGGCCGTCGCGCAGGGCGTGCCGTTCGCCCGCGAGTACGGCGGGCTGCTCGACACCCGCTCCTTCGGCGGTGCGCAGGTCTCCCGCACCTTCTACGCCCGCGGGCAGACGGGCCAGCAGCTCCTGCTCGGCGCCTACCAGGCGCTGGAGCGGCAGGTCGCGGCGGGCACCGTGCAGATGTTCACCCGGCACGAGATGCTCGAGCTGATCGTCTCGGACGGCAAGGCGCGCGGCATCATCGTCCGCGACATGGTGACCGGCGAGATCGAACGCCACGTGGCCGACGCGGTCGTGCTGGCCACCGGCGGCTACGGCAACGTCTTCTACCTGTCGACGAACGCCAAGGGCTGCAACACCACCGCGATCTGGCGGGCGCACGAGCAGGGCGCCTACTTCGCCAACCCGTGCTACACGCAGATCCACCCCACCTGCATCCCGGTCTCCGGCGAGTACCAGTCGAAGCTGACGCTGATGTCGGAGTCGCTGCGCAACGACGGCCGCGTGTGGGTGCCCCTGGCCAAGGGCGACACGCGGGCTCCCGGGGAGATCCCCGAGGACGAGCGCGACTACTACCTGGAGCGGATCTACCCCGCCTTCGGCAACCTGGTGCCGCGTGACATCGCCTCCCGCGCCGCCAAGAACGTCTGCGACGAGGGTCGCGGCGTCGGCCCCGGCGGGCTGGGCGTCTACCTCGACTTCCGCGACGCGATCAACCGCCTCGGGCGCGACGCCGTCGGCAAGAAGTACGGCAACCTGTTCGAGATGTACGAGCGCATCACCGGCGAGAACCCCTACGACGTGCCGATGCGCATCTACCCCGCCGTCCACTACACGATGGGCGGCCTGTGGGTGGACTACGACCTGCAGTCCACCATCCCCGGCCTGTTCGTGATCGGTGAGGCCAACTTCTCCGACCACGGCGCCAACCGCCTGGGCGCGTCGGCGCTGATGCAGGGCCTGGCCGACGGGTACTTCGTGCTGCCGACCACCATCGGCGACTACCTGGCCGACGGCCCCTTCGGCGAGGTCGACGAGGAGGCCGTCGCCGAGGCCGAGATCAAGGTCCGCACGAAGATCGACAAGCTGCTGTCGATCAACGGCACCCGCACGCCCGACTCCTTCCACCGGGAGCTCGGCAAGATCATGTGGGACTACTGCGGCATGGAGCGCACCGAGGAGTCCCTGCGCAAGGCGCTGGAGCTGATCCCGTCGCTGCGCGAGGAGTTCTGGCGCAACGTCAAGGTCTCCGGCACCGCCGAGGAGCTCAACCAGGTGCTGGAGAAGGCCGGCCGGGTGGCCGACTTCTTCGACCTGGCCGAGCTCATGTGCCTCGACGCGCTGGTGCGCACCGAGTCGTGCGGCGGTCACTTCCGCGCCGAGTCGCAGGACGCCGACGGTGAGGCGCTGCGCGACGACGAGAACTTCGCGCACGTGTCGGCGTGGGAGCACAGCGCCGACGGTCCGGTGCTGCACAAGGAACCGCTCGAGTACGAGTACGTCAAGATGAGCCAGCGGAGTTACAAGTGAACCTGACCCTCAAGGTCTGGCGCCAGAGCGGTCCCGGCGACGCTGGTCGGTTGGTGACCTACCTGGCCAAGGACGTCTCGCCCGACATGTCCTTCCTGGAGATGCTCGACGTCGTCAACGAGCAGCTGATCCTGTCGGGTGACGACCCGATCGCCTTCGACCACGACTGCCGCGAGGGCATCTGCGGCATGTGCGGCATGGTGATCAACGGCGTGGCGCACGGCGAGCAGGTCGCCACCACGACGTGCCAGCTGCACATGCGCCACTTCGAGGACGGCGCCACCATCACCATCGAGCCGTGGCGCGCCGCGCCGTTCCCCGTGGTGAAGGATCTGGTCGTCGACCGTTCGGCGTTCGACCGCATCATCCAGGCAGGCGGTTTCGTCTCCGTCCCGGCCGGCTCCGCCCCGGACGCGCACAGCCTGCCGGTGCGCAAGGAGGACGCCGACGCCGCCTTCGACGCGGCGACCTGCATCGGCTGCGGCGCGTGCGTGGCGGCCTGCCCGAACGGCTCGGCCTCCCTGTTCACCGCGGCGAAGATCACCCACCTGTCGCTGCTGCCGCAGGGCCAGCCCGAGCGCGTCAGCCGCGCCAGGGCCATGGTCGACCAGATGGACGCCGAGGGCTTCGGCGGCTGCACCAACACCGGCGAGTGCACGGCGGTCTGCCCGAAGGGCATCCCGCTGGACACCATCGCCAGGATGAACGCCGACTACCTGAAGGCCAACGCCAAGTAGCGCCGTCACGCGGGCCGTACCTCCCTGGGCGGGGGTACGGCCCGCTGTGTTTCCCGCGGTACCGCTGTGACGGGTGGGCACGGAAAATGGTTTGCCTGGTCAGCCGGGCCTTTGTCAATCTTGACGGGCTATGCGCTCCCTACCCCAGGCCGATCCCGGCATCCCTGACTCACGCACGCCCACGCGCTACCTCCTCTGGACCGCGCGCAACCAGGCGGGCGCCCTTGCCGTCGGCATCGGCTTCGCCACCCTGTGGTGGTTCGCGCAGGCGCTCATGCCGCACGTGCTCGGCAGGGGCATCGACGCCGTCCTGGGCAAGGACTCCGGCGGGCTGGTGACCTGGTCGGCCGCGCTGCTCGGGCTGGGGCTCGTGCAGGCCTACGCCGGCATCATGCGCCACCGGCTCGCCGTCTACAACTGGCTGGCCGCCGCCTACCGCACCGTCCAGGTGACCACCAGGCAGGCGACCAGGCTGGGCGCCACGCTGCCCAAGCGCCTGTCGACCGGCGAGGTGGTCAGCGTCGGCAACTCCGACATCGCGCACATCGGCAACTCGATGGACATCCTGCTGCGCGGCACCGGCTCGATCGTGGCGATCGTCACGGTCACCGTGATCATGATCTCCACGTCGCTGGAGCTCGGCCTGCTGGTGCTCGTCGGCGTGCCGCTCATGGCGATCGCGGTGGGCCCGCTGCTCAAACCGCTGCACAAGCGCCAGCAGGCGCACAGGGAGCTCCAGGGCGAGCTGTCCACCAGGGCCGCCGACATCGTCGGGGGCCTGCGCGTGCTGCGCGGCATCGGCGGCGAGCAGGTCTTCGCCGAGCGCTACCGCGAGGAGTCCCAGCGGGTACGGCACGCCGGCGTGCGGGTGGCCGGTGTCGAGTCGGTCCTGGAGGGCGCGCAGATCCTGCTGCCGGGGCTGCTGATCGCGATCGTGACCGGCATCGGCGCCTCGTTCGCCGTCGGTGGGCAGATCAGGACCGGCCAGCTGGTCGAGTTCTACGTCTACGCGGTCTTCCTGATCGGCCCGATGCGCACGCTGACCGAGGCCGCCGACAAGCTCACCAAGGGCCACGTCGCCGCCCGCAGGGTCATCCGGATCCTGGCGATCGAACCCGAGGTGAGCGGCGGCGCCGAGTCCTCGCCCGGCGGCCTGCTCCACGACGTCAAGAGCGGCGTCACCGTCCGGCCCGGCACGCTGACCGCCATCGCGTCCGGCACGCCCGAGGACGCCATCGAGATCGCCGACCGCCTCGGCCGCTACACCGACGGCCAGGTCTCCTTCGGCGGCATCGACCTGGGCTCGCTCCCGCTGCGCGAGGTCCGCGCCAGGGTGCTGGTCGCCGACAACAACGCCAGGCTGTTCGCCGGCCGGCTGCGCGACGAGCTCGACGTCCGCGGCGACGCCTCCCCCGAGGCCGTACGGCAGGCGCTGCACGCCGCCTGCGCCGAGGACATCGTGGAGGCGCTCCCCGACGGCCTCGACGCCCACGTGGCGGAGGCGGGCCGGGAGTTCTCCGGCGGGCAGCAGCAGCGCCTGCGCCTGGCCAGGGCGCTGGTGACCGACCCCGAGGTGCTGATCCTGGTCGAGCCGACCAGCGCGGTCGACGCGCACAGCGAGGCGCGCATCGCCGACCGGCTGGCCAAGGCCAGGGCCGGCAAGACGACGCTGGTCTGCACGACCAGCCCGCTGGTGCTCGACCGCACCGAGCACGTGATCTACGTGGAAGGCGGCAGGGTGCGCGCCGAGGGCGCGCACCGGGAGCTGCTGGCCACCGAACCCGCCTACGCGGCGACCGTGACGAGAGGGGAGGACTGAGATGGCTCGGGAGATCCTGCCTGTCGCCGACCAGGCGCAGGTGCGCGCCTACGCCAGGCGGCTGACGCTGAAGTACCCGCGCGAGCTGACCGTCGCCCTCGCGCTGCACGCGCTGGCCGCCGCGGCCGGGCTCGCCGTGCCGTGGCAGCTCGGCGACCTCGTGGAGGACGTGCGGCGCGGCGCCGAGGTCGACGGCACGCTGGTGGCCGTCGGTATCGGAACGTTCCTGGTGCTGCAGTCGGTGCTGGTCCGCTTCGCGGTGCTGGCCTCCTCCAGGCTCGGCGAGAAGGTGCTGGCCGAGCTCAGGGAGGAGTTCGTCGAGCGGGTGCTGGCGCTGCCGCTGTCCACGGTGGAGCGGGCCGGTTCCGGCGACCTGATCACCCGGACCTCGCGCGACGTCGACTCGCTGTCGAGGACGGTGCGCCACGCGGTGCCCGAGACGCTGATCGCCCTCGTCACGGGGGCGATCACGATCGGTGCGATGCTGCTGGTCAGCCCGCTGCTCATGGTGCCGATGCTGCTGGCCGTACCGATCATCTGGATCTCGACCCGGTGGTACCTGAAGCGGGCGCGCGACGGGTACCTGCGCGAGAACGCCGCCTACGCCGACATGACCGAGGGCCTGGCCGAGACGGTCGAGGGCGCCAGGACGGTCGAGGCGCTCGGCCTGCAGGAGCGGCGCCACGCCCGCACCGACGGCGACATCGGGCGCTCGTGGGCGGCCGAGCGCTACACGCTCGGGCTGCGCACGGTGTGGTTCCCGGCCGTCGAGCTGGGCTACGTGATCCCCGTGGTGGCCGCGCTGCTGGTCGGCGGGCTGTTCTACATCAACGGGTGGGTGATGCTCGGTCAGGTCACCGCCGCCGTGCTCTACGCCCAGCAGCTCATCGACCCGCTCGACAGGTTCCTGATGTGGATCGACGAGCTGCAGGTCGGCGGGGCCGCGATGGCGCGCCTGCTGGGCGTGGCCAACGTGCCGGACGACCGTACGGCCGGGGCCGACACCCCCGACGGCGAGGACCTGGTGGCCGCCGACGTCCGCTACTCCTACCGCGAGGGCCACGACGTCCTGCACGGCGTCTCGCTGACGTTGCGGCCCGGCGAGCGCCTGGCCATGGTCGGCCCCTCGGGAGCGGGCAAGTCGACGCTGGGCAGGCTGCTGGCCGGCATCCACGGCCCCCGCACCGGCACGGTGACCGTCGGCGGCGTGCCGCTGGTCGACCTGCCGCTCGACGACCTGCGCGGGCACGTCGCCCTGGTGACCCAGGAGCACCACGTCTTCCGCGGCACGCTGCGCGACAACCTGCTGATCGCCAGGCCGTCGGCCTCGTCCGACGAGGTGCTCGGCGCGCTGCGGGCCGTCGACGCGATGGAGTGGGTCGAGTCGCTGCCCGACGGGCTCGACACGATGGTCGGCTCGGGCGGCACGTCGATCTCGCCCGCGCACGCCCAGCAGCTCGCGCTGGCGCGGCTGGTGCTGGCCGACCCGCACACGCTGGTGCTGGACGAGGCCACCTCGCTGATCGACCCGCGCGCCGCCAGGAACCTGGAGCGGTCGCTCGCGGCCGTTCTCGACGGCCGCACGGTGATCGCCATCGCGCACCGCCTCTACACCGCGCACGACGCCGACCGGGTGGCCGTGGTCGAGGACGGGCGGATCAGCGAGCTGGGCTCGCACGACGAACTGGTGGCCGAGGGCGGCTCCTACGCCGCCCTCTGGGCGAGCTGGCACGGCGCCCCGGCGCCGACCGCCCGCTGATCACTTCCAGAAGCGCACCTCGGGGTAGGCGCGGGACGGGCCGTCGAGCAGCGGCCCGTCCCCGCCCCTCAGCTGCCGGTCCACGAAGGCGGCGACGTAGGCGCGGGTGATCCCGATCGCCCGCGTGCCCTCGATCGCGCTGCCCGGAAGGCCGAGCTGGGGCCGGAGAACCGCGTAGTCGACGAAGGCCGCGTGGTCGGTGCCCTCCACGGTGATCCACCGCTTCCAGCCCACGAGATTGCCCCACGACTGCTTCCAGCTGGTGTCGCGGCCGTCCGGCACGTGCGCGGGGTTACCCGCCATCAGCACGGGCCTGTCCAGCTCCGCCACCACCGGGGCGAACGTGCCGTCCAGATTCGCCGCCGCCTTCACCCGGTGGTCGGCCAGCAGCAGCTGGACGGCGCTGTTGCCGCCCATCGAGTGGCCGACCGCGGCGATCCTCGACCGGTCGGCGAGCCCGCGCCCGATCAGCTCGTCGAGGACGAACCGCAGGTCGGCGACCCTGACGGCGGCGACCTTCGCGCCGTCCTGTCCCTTGACGCACGCCAGGCAGGTGGTGGTCCTGCCGTCGGGGAAGGTCGTGGCGACCGACTCGTAGGTGTGCTCGACCGCCGCCACCAGGTAGCCCCTGCTGGCCAGGTCCTCGGCCAGGGAGGTGAGGGTCGCCTTGGGCATGCTGAATCCGGGCGACATCAGCACCAGCGGCAGCCGCTTGTTCGGCGGGGGGCTCTGCCGGGCGTGCGTCCTGGTCTTCACCAGCGCGCCGGGCGGCACGTCGAAGCCCTTCAGCACGGCCGCCGACTCCTCCCCGGTCAGGTACGGCGCGGGCCGGCCGCCGGGCCGCGTGGCGGGGTACCAGAGCGAGACCATCAGCTCCCGCCGGTCGGCCTCGGGGTTCCACGGGTCGGGGCGCGCGGTGTCCACCAGGTGCAGGGTGGTCGTGCCGACGGGCCGGTCGCCGGTCGGTGCGGGCAGGGCGGTCCGCGTGCCGGTCGGTGCGGGGACGGCGGGCCGGGCGCCCTCGGCCCCTGCGGGGACGGCGCCGCTCGTGAGCGCGACCGCCGACAGGGCTGCGACAACAAGTGTTCTCCTCATGCGGGCCACTCTGGTCGGCGTCGCGGGAGCCCGTCCGCCCTCGATCGTCGATCACTCTTTACGACTTTCGTCGTAAAGAGTCCGGTTCGCCGCGCCGTACGCTCGGACCATGCTGCTCGGTGCCGTGGTGTTCCTGGCCTGCCTGGCCGTCGTCAACGGCCAGATGGGGGTGGCGTCCAGCCTGCCCTGGCCGCTGACGACGACGGCCGCCGTACTCGCCGGGCTGGCCGCCTGCTTCACGCGGCGCTCCTGGTGGCCGCTGGCGGTCGCCGGCGCCGCCGGCTACGTGGCGCTGGCGATGTGGCCGCCGCTGCTCGTCGCCTCCTACTACGCGGGCACGACGTCGCGCGGGCCGCGGAGCGTCGCCGCCTACGCGGGCGCGGGCGTGGCCGTCACCGGCCTGTCGGCCGTGGTGGGCGCGCTGCTCGGCGGCACGCGCGAGACGGTGACCGGCACGTTGGCCAACGCGACCCTCGTGGGTGCGGCGGTGATCGCGCTGCCGCTGGTCTTCGGCCTGTGGGTCAGAGCCAGGCGCGACGTGCTCGCCGCCGCGAGGGAGCGCGCCGACCGGCTCGAACGCGAGCAGGTCATGCGCGCCGAGCAGGCCCGTGCACAGGAACGCGCCCGCATCGCCCGCGAGATGCACGACGTCGTCGCCCACCGGGTGTCGCTCATGGTGATGCACGCCGGCGCACTCGAGGTCGGCACCTCCGACCCGCGCACCGCCGAGGCGGCCGCCCTCATCGGCGGCATCGGCAGGGAGGCCCTGGCCAACCTCCGCGACGTCCTGGGAGTGCTGCGCACCCCCGCGCAGGCCCCGCCCCGCGCGCCCCAGCCCACGCTGGCCGACCTCGACGCGCTCCTGGACCGCTCGCGCGCCCTCGGCCTCACGCTGACCAGGCACGACGAGGGCCACACTCGAGAGATCGGCCCCACGGCCGAGCGCACCGCCTACCGCGTGGTGCAGGAGGCGCTCGCCAACATCCACAAGCACGCCGGGCAGACCGCCGCCGACGTCGCCATCCGCTTCCTGCCGTCCGCGCTGGAGGTGGTGGTCACCAACCAGCCCCCCGTACGGCCGGCCACCCCGCTCCCCGAGTCGGGCTGGGGCCTGGTCGGCCTGCGCGAACGGGTCGAACTCGGCGGCGGCACCCTGCACGCCGCCCCCCGCGAGGACGGCGGCTTCGAGCTGCGGGCCAGGATCCCCGCGTGATCCGGGTCCTCATCGTCGACGACGAGGCCCTGGTCCGGTCGGGCCTGCGGCTCATCCTCGAAGCGGCGGGCGACATCGTGGTCGTCGGCGAGGCCAGGGACGGGGCCGAGGCGGTCTCCGCGGTGGCGCGGCTGCGGCCCGAGGTCGTGCTGATGGACGTGCGCATGCCGGGCACCGACGGGCTCGCCGGGGCCGCCCGCGTCCTCGGTGCCGCCGACCCGCCCAAGGTCATCATGCTGACCACCTTCGACCTGGACGAGTACGTGCACGAGGCGCTGCGGCTCGGGGCCGTCGGGTTCCTGCTGAAGGACACCCCGCCGCGTGAGCTGGCCGCGGCCGTACGGACCGTGGCCGAAGGGCAGGCGATGCTGTCGCCGACGGTCACCAAACGGCTGATCGGGGCGTTCGTGGACAGGACGCCGTCGAGGGCCGAGACGGCCAGGCGGCGGCTCGCCTCGCTCACCGGGCGGGAGGAGGACGTGATCAGGGCGCTGGCCAGGGGACTGTCGAACGCCGAGGTGGGCCGCGAGCTCCATCTGACGGAGGCGACGGTGAAGGCCCACGTCAGCAGGGTGCTGGCCAAGCTCGGCCTGACCAACAGGGTCCAGGCGGCCGTCCTCGTCCACGACGCCGACCTCGGCCTCTGATGAAGGGCTCCTGAGCTGTCTGCGGACGCGGGCGGGCAGGTCACCGGCGGGCCCGAACCCCCACCGCCTGTGGGGGTTCGGGCCGGACGGTGGATCAGACCAGGCCCAGCGCCTTCTTGAGGAAGTCGACCTGCAGCAGCAGCAGGTTCTCCGCGACGACCTCCTGCGGCGTCATGTGGGTGACGCCGGACAGCGGCAGCACCGTGTGCGGGCGTCCCGCCGCCAGCAGCGCCGACGACAGGCGGAGGGTGTGGGCGGCCACCACGTTGTCGTCGGCCAGGCCGTGGACGAGCAGCAGCGGGCGGTCGAGCTTGGCGGCGTCGGCGAACAGCGACGACTGGTCGTACACCTCGGGCTGGACGGCGGGGTCGCCGAGGTAACGCTCGGTGTAGCAGGTGTCGTACAGGCGCCAGTCGGTCACCGGCGCCCCCGCGATGGCCGCGTGGAAGACATCGGGGCGGCGCAGGACGGCGAGCGCCGCCAGGAAGCCGCCGAACGACCAGCCGCGGATGGCCACCTTGGACAGGTCGAGGTCGTCGGGGTACTGCTGCGCGACGCCCTGGAGCGCGTCGATCTGGTCGTCGAGGACGGGCGTGGCCAGGTCGTTGAGGACGGCCCGCTCGAAGGCCGGACCGCGACCGGGCGTGCCGCGGCCGTCGATGACGACGACGGCGAAGCCCTGCTCGGCGAACCACTGGCTGGTGAGGTACATGCCCTGGGCGGCCAGGACGCGCTGGGCGTGCGGCCCGCCGTACGGGTCGAGGAGCACGGGCAGCTTGCGCGAGCCCGGCTCGTGCCAGGAGGGGAAGACGACCGCGGTCGACAGCTCGCGGGTGCCCGCGCGGCCGAGGTGGACGCGCAGGTCGAGGCCGGGACGCTCGGCGAGCGAGGGGATCGGGATGGTCATGCCGCTGGGCAGGACCACCGTGGCGGAGACGCCCTCCTTCTCGAGCGACTGCTCGGTCAGCACCCCGACGCCGCCCGACAGCCGGCCCGAGTAGACGCCGGACGAGGTGGAGACGGGCATGAGGGAGTGGCCGTCCCAGGTCCAGAGCTGGATCTCGGTCGGGTCGCCGCTGGCCCTGAACAGCACGGTGTCGCGGTCGATGTCGAGCACGTCGCGCACCTGGAGGGTGGGCGGGGTGATCGCGCGGTCGCCGACGAACAGCCGGCGCCCTCCCTCGTCGTCGGCCACCCAGACCAGGGAGCCGTCGTCGAGATGCCCCGGTACGCCGGTCACGATCTCGACCCAGGCGTCGTCGGTGTCCTCGCGCAGCAGCGTGGCCGCGCCGGTGGCCGGGTCGACGGTGAACAGGCGTAGCGCCTTCTGGTCGCGCGGCATGGTGACGATCGACAGCGCGTGGGAGTCCCAGGCGGCGGTGGTGAGGTACTCGTCCTCGAACGGCACCGCGACCCTGGAGCCGTCGAGCCCGATGACGAACAGCTCGGTGCGGGCGTTGGGCGTGCCCGCCGCCGGATACCGCTGCGGTCCGGCGGCGCGGTCCGGATTGGCGGGGTCGGCGATGTACCAGGTCTGGACGGGCGCCTCGTCGGCGCGCTCGACCAGGAGCGCGTCGCTGCCGGGTGCCCACCAGTAGCCGCGGTGGCGGTCCATCTCCTCGGCGGCGATGAACTCGGCCAGGCCGTAGGTGACGGTGTCGCCCTCGGGCTCGGCCAGGGCGCGGTCGTCGCCGGTGGCCAGGTCGTGGACACGGAGGCCGCCGCCGGTCACGTAGGCGACCAGGCGACCGTCGGGGGACAGGCGGGGGTCGATGACCGCGCCCGGCGTCTCCAGGCGGCGCGTGGCGCCCTCGGCCACGTCGGTGACGTACAGGCCGCCGGACAGCGCGAAGGCAGCCGTCGTGACGGCGGAGTCGGTGGCGTAGGCCACGACGCCGCCGGCCTGCTCCCTGCTGCGCTCGCGGCGGGCGCGCTCCTCCGGCGGCAGGTTCTCGTCGTCGGCGTCGAGGGCGCGGGGGTCGACGAGCAGGCGTTCGACGTGGGTGGCGGTGTCGAGCTCCCACAGGCAGGTCACCGGGTCGGTGCCGGACTGCGTCCGCAGGAACAGGACGCGGGCGCCGTCGGGGGAGATGGTGAAGCCTCTGGGCACTCCCAGGGTGAACCGGCGGGTCCTTGCGTGCAGGCGCGGGAAGCTCTCACTCATAAGCCCCCATCCTGCCAGGTGAGACGGTCGCCCCGCGCGTCCGGTGACGCCGTAGGAAACGCAGGTGGAGCGGGTGGAAGCAGTGGTGGAGGCAGGCGCCGGGTGGCATACGCTCGGGGCATGAGTGATCGACGCCTGCTGCTCGTCCACGCCCACCCCGACGACGAGACGATCGGCACCGGCGCCACCATGGCCAGGTACGCCGCCGAGGGAGCCCACGTCACCCTGGTCACCTGCACGCTGGGCGAGGAGGGCGAGGTCATCCCGCCGGAGCTGGCCCACCTGGCGGCCGACGGCGACGACGCGCTCGGCCCCCATCGCGTCGGCGAGCTCGACGCCGCGTGCAAGGCGATGGGCGTCGACGACCACCGCTTCCTCGGCGGTCCCGGCAGGTGGCGCGACAGCGGCATGATGGGCGCCGCCGCCAACGACCGGCCGCACGCGTTCTGGCGGGCCGACCTCGACGAGGCGGCGGCCGAGCTGGTGGCGATCATTCGAGAGGTGCGGCCGCAGGTGCTGGTCACCTACGACGAGGACGGCTTCTACGGTCACCCCGACCACATCCAGGCGCACCGGGTGGCGTGGCGGGCCTTCGAGCTGGCCGCCGACCCGGCCTTCGGCGAGGGCGAGCCGTGGCGGATCGCCAAGTTCTACTACACCGCCACCGCCAAGTCCGTCATGCGCAGGACGGCCGAGGAGATCGAGCGGTCGGGGGTCGGCTTCGTCGCCGAGAACGTCGAGGACGTGCCGTTCGGCGTTCAGGACCACGAGATCACCACCGAGGTGGACGCCCGGCCGTACCTGGGCAACAAGTTCGACGCGATGCGGGCGCACGCCACCCAGATCACCGTCGACCCGCCCTGGTTCGCGCTGTCCAACAACATCGGGCAGGAGGTGTTCGGGGTCGAGCACTTCATCCTGCGCAGCGGGATCACGGGCGAGACCGGGCCGGGCGCGCCGATCGAGGCGGGCGGGCTGGGCGAGCATCACGCCCTGGAGAAGGATCTGTTCGCGGGCATCCACTAACCTCCTCCGTTATGGAGCAACGGAGCCACGCCGAGTCCGCGCTGGCGGGGGCCGCGTACGGCATGCTGGCCGTGCTGGGGGTCGTCCTCGGCGTGGTGGGCGGGTTCACGCACGCGTGGTACGTCGGGCCGACGTGGCCGCTGGCGGCCATCGGCTGGGTGCCCGCGCTGTTCGCGATCTGTTTCGGCGCGGGCAGGCTGATGCGCGCCAAGCTCGGCGCCTCGGCGGTGGCGGCCGGCTGGCTGCTGGTGTCGATGGTGTTCTCGCTGAAGCGCGCGGCGGGCGACCTGGTGATCGCCGGTGACGTGGCCGGCTTCGTCTACCTCTACGGGGGCATGGCGGTCGTGCTGGTGGCCGTGTTGCTCTCGCCGTCGTCGGCGGGCGGCGGCTCGTGGCTGCTGAAGGGCGTCGACCAGCAGGCCCCGATGATGCGGCAGCCCCCGCCGACGGTCGACGGGGGCCGCTGACGCGCTACCGGACCCGGGCTACCGGACCCGGGCCACTGGATCCGGGCTACTGGACCGGGGGCTGCGGAGTCGGGGTCGGGGTCGGGGTCGGAGTTGGGAGCGGGTCGGGCTCGGGTGTCAGGTCGCCTGTCTCGCCGTCGTCGTCCTCGCCGCCGTCACCCCCGTCATCCCCCGTGGTGGGGCAGGTGGTCGGGGTCGGCGTGGCGGCCAGCGGGGTCGTGGCGGCCAGGTCCACGGCCGGCGTGCCGCCGTCCGCGGGCGGGACCGCCTGGGGCGTGGGCGGGTTCGGACTCGGCGTCGGGCTCGGGCTCGGGGTCGGGATCGTGTCCTGGGCCGGGGGCGCGGGTGTGCAGGTGACGTAGACCGTGGCGGTCGCCGTGACCGTCGGGCCCGTCGTGACCGTGGTGGTCGCGGTGGTGGTCGCGGTCGTGGTGGCGTTCACCGTGGTGGTCGCGTTCACCGTGGTCGTCGAGGCGACCGTCACCGTGGCCGACGGGACCGCCGACGCGGTGACCGTGGCGGTCGCCGACGGCGTCGCCGTGGCCGTCACCGTGCGCGTCGGCCAGGGCAGCACCTTGAGCGAGACCGAGGCCTTGCCGCTCTTCTTGTAGGTGCCCTTGCCCAGCTTGGTGGAGGCCTTGCCGGCGCCGGTCGTCACCGGCAGGGAGGCGGTGGCCGTCCGGCAGGACTTGCCCTTGCACACCTTCTGCTTCACAGTGAAGCGAGCCGCACCGCCGTACGTGACGGCGACGTCCAGATAGGCGACGCCCTTCTTGGCCACCACCTTGGTGGTCGCGGTGTACTTGGCCGCGGTGGGCGTCGGCGTGGGGGAGGGGCTGGTGGAGACGGGTAACTCCAGCCGGTCAGCCGTGGGGGTGTCAGTGGCCGAGGAGGTCTGGGTGACGGCGAGGCCGCCGACGGTGGCCAGTGCCATGGTGCACACCAGGGCGGCCAGAATGATGAATCTCATGATCCTGCTCTTGGGGGAGATTTCAGGACGGGGATCATTATTCCGATTTGTCAAGTCGGGTCAAGGGTGAGAGGCATGGACAGGCGGCACCGGATCCGCAGGATCGCCAACTTCGTCAACCTCTCCACCCCTCTTGGCCTGCTGATCTCCGTCATCGGCGGGACGACGAGAAAGCCCGGCCCTCAGGGACTCATTCTCGCGTACGGCTATCGCTACGGCTTCCCCGTCGCCGGCGCCTTCACCGTCGGGAACGTCGTGCTGACCAAGCACCCCGAGACCTACCTGACCGGCAGGCTGCTCGACCACGAGGACCGGCACGCCACCCAGTGGGCCTGGTGCGCCGGCCTGCCCATGCTGCCGCTCTACCTGCTCTCCCTCGGCGTGTCGCTGCTGATCTGCGGCAACCAGGCCGCCTACAACCCCTTCGAGCGACTGGCCGGGCTCGACGACGGCGGGTATCCCCGCGCGGCGCCGCGGTGGAAGCGCGACCAGTCGCTCCCTGAGGGGATCGAGAAGGGCGAGTGAGCGAGTCACGCCCGCTCACGGCGTGAGCGTGAGCGTGTATCTGGCCGCCTTCCTGATCGAGTCGAGCTTGGAGTGCATGGGCGTGGTCCGCCCGTCGGCCCACAGCGCCGCCTGGTCCCAGTAGTTGTCGTGGAAGGCGTGCCCCGAGGCGCCGGTCAGGTTGATCCAGCGGGAGCGGTCCATGTCGGCCAGGTCGACGACCATCCGCATCGAGGGGACGGCGGTGATCCCGTAGTCGTCCTGGATGTTCCATCCCGTGGCGTTGACCGCGTCCTTGTTGCCGGGCGAGCCGAACGGGCCGCGGTTGAACAGCGCCTCGACAGGGCCGATGCCCGAGGTGCCGAAGGTCTGGTTGGTCAGGGTGAGCGTGTGCAGGTCGCCCCACCGCCACGCCTTCACGTCGGGGCCGAGCAGT
Source organism: Nonomuraea sp. NPDC003727 (assembly GCF_053586935.1). Classification (NCBI taxonomy): domain Bacteria; kingdom Bacillati; phylum Actinomycetota; class Actinomycetes; order Streptosporangiales; family Streptosporangiaceae; genus Nonomuraea; species Nonomuraea sp. NPDC003727. The sequence continues at coordinate 143,150 of NZ_JBSFNE010000003.1, read as the reverse complement.
CCGGCCAGCTCGTGGTGGGCGTCGGCCATGGCGGCGCGCAGGATGTCGTCGCGGGTCTCGGTGACGTTCTTGGTCGTCACGTCGTCCCAGTACGGGTCTTCCGGACGCTCCAGCAGGTTGCGCACGACCTCGTACCAGCGGTCGCCGCCGCCCGGCCGGGCTCCCGAGGGCAGCTCGTCGTTGAACGTCGCCATGAGCAGGTGCCGCCAGACCGCGTTGAAGTAGGCGGCGGGCGCGGAGTCGAGGCCCTGGGAGCCGTCCCATCCGCGCAGCAGCGCCTGGGCGTCGGCGCTGGGGCCGGCCAGGCCCACCTTCAGCAGCGCGGGGACGAGGACCTCGGCCAGGCCGTTGTGGGAGTCCTGCTGGATGCGGCTCATGGTCTCGGCGTCGATCTTGCCGCTCTTGGTCGCCTGCCGGACCCGTTCGAGGATGCGCTTGGCGCGGTAGCCGTACGACCAGTCCTTGGTGAGGAGCTGCCGGTAGCGGTCGGGGTTGATGACGGCGTTGTTGGCGGTGACCACGAAGCCGTCGGCCGGGTCGGAGACGCTGGGCAGCTCGTCGAAGGGGATCGCGCCGCGCCACTCGTACTCGCCGGTCCAGCCCGGCACGGGCCAGGTGCCGTCGCCCTTGGCGCGCACGGGGATGCGGCCGGGCGCCTGGTAGCCGATGCGCCCTTCGGTGTCGGCGTACACGAGGTTCTGCGCGGGCACGTCGAACAGCGAGGCGGCGGCGCGGAACTCGTGCCAGTCGCCCGCCTCGTTCAGGTCGAAGATCGCCTCGGCGGCGGTGCCGGGGGTGAGCGCGGTCCACTGCAGGGCCACGGCGTTGGCCTCGTCCGACGGTTTGACGCTGCCCATCACCTCGTGCATCAGCGGCCCGTGCCTGGTCTTGCGGACCTTGATGGTCACGGGGTCGCCGCCGGCGACCTTGATCTGCACGTTCTTGGTCTCCAGCGGGAGCCATTCGCCCTTGTAGAGGTAGGTGTCGTCCTTGACCTGCTCCAGGAAGAGGTCGGCGACGTCGGGGCCGAGGTTGGTGAACCCCCAGGCGATCTTGTCGTTGTGCCCGATGATGACGCCGGGCACCCCGGAGAAGGTAAACCCTGTCACGTCATAAGCGCATTTTTCCGACTTCGTACGGCAGTGCAGCCCCGCCTGGTACCAGACCGACGGCAGCTGCGCCGACAGGTGCGGATCGTTGGCCAGCAGCGGCTTGCCCGTCGTGGTGTGCTCGCCCGAGACCACCCACGAGTTCGACCCGATCCCGTCGTTCTCCTCGGCCCCCATCAGGTCGGGCACCCTGCTCAGCGCCTCGGCCGCACCGGTGAGGACGGCCGAGCCCTCGCCGAGCCGCGGCTCGCTGCGCTCGTCGAAGCGGCCGTCGGCGATGGTGCCCTGCGTCACGATCGCCGGGTTGCGGTCGAACGGGTAGCCGGGGAAGAGCTGGTTGACCCGCTCCCTCGGCAGCTTCGTGGCGGCGAGGGCACGGTCGATCTCGTCGTCGAGGTTGGAGCGCAGGTCCCAGGCCATCGCCTTCAGCCACGACACCGAGTCGAGCGGTGTCCAGGGCTCGGGCTTGTAGCCGGAGTTCTGCAGCTTCAGGACGGAGTATTCGAGGCTCCTGTCCGAGGCGTTCGGGTGCTCGGCGAGGTAGGCGTTGACGCCCTTGGCGTACGCGTCGAGGTAGCGCTTGGTGCGCTCGGTGAGGTTCGCCAGCTCCTGCTCGGCCACCTCCCGCCAGCCCATCGTGCGGATGATCTTGTCCTCGGTCAGCGTCGCCGGCCCGAACAGCTCCGACAGGCGTCCCGCGGTGACGTGGCGGCGGAAATCCATCTCCCAGAAGCGGTCCTGGGCATGGACGTAGCCCTGCGCCATGAAGAGGTCTTCGGAGGTGTCGGCGTAGATCTGCGGGATGCCCCACTCGTCGCGGTAGACCTCGACCTTGCCGGTCAGGCCCGCAACCTTGATGGTGCCTTCGAGCCGCGGGAACGACTGCCGCGCTATCCACACGCCGACCGCCGCGAGGACGAGCGCCAGGGCCAGGAGGACGGTCAGCACCCTCGCGAGCCAACGCAGCGGCCACGGCAACCCCACATAGGGCCTGAACCTCACGAAAACCTCCTTATGCCGTGGCTTCGCACCAAGTGTCGCAGCCGTTTCTCGGTGCGACGACCATGATCACCTCGCGTGACGGAAAGGTCGCGATCAGGCGACGTCCGGGCACGAAGGGAGCTAGGTCCAGGTCTGCCCGTCGGGGGTGTCGGCCACCTTGACCCCGAGCTCGGCCAGTTCCTCCCGCAGCCGGTCGGCCGCGTCCCAGTCGCGCGCCTCGCGGGCCCGCGCCCGCTGGTCGAGCAGCTCGGCCGCCCCCGGCGGGAGCACCCGCACCTTGCCGATCTCCGTCGACAGGTCCAGCGCGAGCACCTGGTCCAGATGCAGGAACGACTCGAACTTCGCGCCGGGCGCCACCGACTCGTCCTTCTCCAGCTCCCGCAGCACCCGCAGCGCCGACGGGGTGTCGAGGTCGTCGTCGAGGGCGGCCTCGGCGCGCCGTACCCACGGCTCGGCCATCGGCGCGCTGGGCGACTCGGCCCACTCGGCGACCCTGGTCCGCCACCGGCGCAGCGTGCGGTCGGCCGCGCGCAGGGTGTCCCACGTGAGGTTCATCTGGTGGCGGTAGCGGTGCTCCAGGAACGCCAGCCGGACGGCCAGCGGGTCGAGCCCGGCGGCGGTCACGTCCCGCAGCAGCACCACGTTCTCGGTGGACTTGGCCATCTTGCGCCCGTCGAACAGCAGGTGCTCACCGTGCACCCACCGCCGCACCACCTCGTGACCCGCGGCGGTGTCGGACTGGGCGCGCTCGTCCTCGTGGTGGGGGAAGCGCAGGTCGATCCCGCCGGTGTGGACGTCGATCCGGTCGCCCAGGTAGCGCAGCGACATGGCCGAGCACTCGACGTGCCAGCCGGGGAAGCCCCGACCGCCCCACGGGGTGTCCCACGCCAGCTCGCGGTGCGAGTGCTTCCACAGCGCCCAGTCGGCGTGGAACCGCTTGCGCTCGTCGACCCCCTCCACCCGGTGCCCCGGCCTGAGCGCGTCGAGCCGGTTGCCCGAGAGCTCGCCGTACGAGGGAAAGGTCTGCGCGGCGAAGAACACCGAGCCGTCCGGTACGGCGTAGGCGTGCCCCTTCTCCATGAGCTTGACGATCAGCTCGATCATGAGGTCGACGGACTCGGTGGCGCGCGGGGTGTACTCGGGCGGGCGCAGGTTGAGGGCGGCGGTGTCGCGGCGGAAGGCGTCCTCGTAGAAGCGGGCGATGTCGAGGGTGGAGCGGCCCTCCTCGCGGGCCTGTAGGACGATCTTGTCCTCGCCGACCTCGGCGTCGTCGACGAGATGCCCGACGTCGGTGATGTTCTGGCAGACGAGCACGCGGACCCGGTTGCGCTCCAGGACCCTGCGGACGAGGTCGGACAGGAGGTAGGAGCGCAGGTTCCCGACGTGCGCGAACCGGTAGACGGTCGGGCCGCAGGTGTACATCCTCAGGGCCCTGGCTTGGGGAAGCTCCTCGACCTGCCGGGTGCGCGTGTCGTAGATCCGCAACATGGAACGAGCCTAATCCGGCGCGTCGCCACCCCCAAGGCCCAGCCGTTCGCGGCCGGGCCCTGCTCCCGGCCGCGCCTCCAGGATGGGCTACTCGCCCAGAAAGCCTCCAGGACGGGCTACTCGCCCAGGAAGCCGAGGATGTCGCGGTCGCCGCGCTCGCGCAGCCGGGCGACGACCTCCTCGCGCGTGGCCGTCTCCGGCAGCCCCACCCTGGCCCCGATGAGCCGCAGCCCCTCGGCCTCCGAGTCGACCGGAGCGGTGTAGCCGATCAGGTGCAGCGCCCTGTTCAGCGGGCGCAGCGCCGGCTGGGCGGCGGGAAGGAAGCGCGTCAGCAGCTCCCCGCCGTCCGAGACCGTCAGGAACACGTGGTCGCCCTCGGAGGCGTTGAACTCCGCCAGCACGTTCCTGATCGACCCCATCGTCGGCTGGTTGTGCCAGGAGATCACCACGTCGCCCGACGGCGCGGAGGCGGTCAGCGACCCGCCGGGCGCCATCCCGAGGTGCGCGGCGAACCCGGTCGGCAGCGGGGAGCCAGACCCGCGCAGGTGCTCGGCGTTGACGTCCACCCGGTGCCACCAGCGCCCGTCACGCGACCTGAAGCAGCGCCGCGTCTCGGAGACGTCCTTGCGCGGCTGGTAGCCCGGCTGGTCGGGCGCGGCCACCCTGATCCAGCCACGCTGCGAGCGCTCGAACCCCGGCCCGCCCGAGTAGGCGCGCACCGAGCTCTCGCTCACGTCGTATCTCGACGTCAGGTTGGCCACGATGGTGTTGACCGAGGCCTCCCCGCCGGCCCGCTCGATCTCCCTGGCGATCATCTCCCTGATCCCCAGGTACTCCTCGCCGCCCCACCGCGCCAGGCCGTACTTGTTGCGGTCCACGCGGCGGAAGCGCGCGTCGGCGGTCAGCTGGTTGCGGATGCCGACCAGGCTGTAGTCCTCGCCGATCCGCTCCTGGATCTCCTCGGGCGTGAGCGCGTGCCCCGAGACCGCCAGCACGGCCTCGGCCTTCTCGTTCACGCTGCGCGGCCACAGCATGACGTGCCCCTCGTAGACCCGCAGCTGGGGCACCGTGGCCAGCCACCGCTCGGCCACGTCCTCGCGGACACCGAGCTGCGCGGTCATCGCCACCGCCTCCGCCATGGCCTTCGGCCCCTCGGCGAACAGCTGCCTGGTCTTCTCCCGCAGCTCGTCGACACCGCCCGCGATCAGCCAGCCGTCGACCTGGTCGTAGCCGGTCAGCAGCGTCCTGACGAACCGCCACACCGGGATGCCGAGCGTCACCAGCTCGGTGCGGTGCCACGGCGCCGCGTCGGCCAGATGCTCAGCGGGTACGGCGGAGCCCAACTGCCCACGCAGCCAGGTAACGTGCGCCAGCAGCGGCCCCGCGTCGGGCGAGGCCAGCCACGCCTCCACGTGGTCGCGCAGGTCGCGCTCGATCTGCCTGATCCGCTCGCGCGTCACGGAGAAACGCTGGGCGAGCTCGTCGAGCGTGGCCCGCTGCTCGGCGTAGACACGGTCGCGCGCGATCGTGCGCTGCCGCTCGTCGAGGGCGACGAACAACTCGTCGACCAGCTGCGGCAGCGCGACCGTCCTGATCTCGGCGACCGGCTCCAGCAGCCGCTCGAACACGCCGACGAACAGCTTGTGAACCACGTCGCGGCCGAGCACGTCGGGCGTGCGCTCGCTCTCGCCCGGGTTGGAGAACCTCAGCAACGGCAGGATGTCGCCCACCTGCAGATGCCCCCAGAAGGCCACGGCCACGTCGGCGAGACGGCCGGCCACGGCCTGCGTGCCGATCACGGCACACGCCCGGTCCAGCGGGATCGACTGCCACCACGCGTCGGGCAGCTGAGGATCATCCGCGAGAGGTGCGATCTGGACGGGAGAGGTCCAGCGCAGGGGCGGCGCGAGGTCACTCAGGCTGAGATTCATTGGGGTCCAACCAGCAAAGGGAAAGGATATCCGCAGTTCAGAGACTATGTGATTAGGACGACAAAAATGGGCTCCCTCTTCCCGCATGGGAAACGTAGAGCACCGACCGCGCCCGCGTACAGGCCACGTAGAGCAGCCCCCGCTCGCGCTGGAGCACCCGCGCCCGGTCGGCGGGGTCGTCCGGCAGCGGCTCGGGCACCACGCCCTCGGCGATCCCGATCAGCGCGACCCGCTCGAACTCCAGGCCCTTCAACCCGTGCAGCGTCGTGACCCGCACGTCGTGACCCGCTCGGGCGAGCGCCTCCCTGGCGGACCTGACGAGGCGGGTGGTGCGCGCGGCCACGGCCATCTCCGCGGCGGGCACGCCGTCCTCCAGCCACGACCCGATCGTGGACACCAGCCCGGCCAGCTCGGCCTCCGGCGAGTCGTAGGCCCTGATCGTCGGCCGTTCGCCGTGATGCGTGCTGCGGAAGTCGCGCAGCTCCTGCACGTGCTTGACCAGCCCGAGCGCCGGGCCGCCGCCGCGCAGCCGTACCCCGAAGGACAGCACCTCGTGCGGCAGCCGGTAGGAGATCGCCAGCTCGTGCTGCACGGCGTGGATGCCGACCGCCTCCAGCGCGCTGCGATGGTCGGTGATGCGCTGGTGCGGGTCGCCGACCACGAACAGGTCGTCCGGAGCGCGCGGCACCGCCGCGCGCAGCAGCCGCCACTGCGCCGGGCTCACGTCCTGCGCCTCGTCCACCACGATGTGCCGGTACGGCTTGCGCCCCGGCTCGCCGAAGCTCAGCACGTCGTCGAGCAGGTCGCCGGCCGCCCTGGTGAGCAGCCGCAGCGCCTCCTCCGCCAACTCGGCCAGCGAGCGCGCCCCCGGCCCCACGAGCACGGGCTGCCGCCCCTCCACGTCGGCCACGATCCTGACCGCCAGCCGGTCGACGTTGTCGACGTCGACGCGCTTGCGGACCGCCTCGTCCTCGATCAGCGTGTCCAGGCGCGCCGACAGGTCGGCCGCGAGCCCCTGCGTCAACGTCACCAGCAGCACCGGCCCGTTGCCGTGCTCGGCCAGGTGCGCGGCCCGGTGCAGGGCGGTGAGCGTCTTGCCCGTGCCGGCGCCGCCGGTGACGAGCACCGGGTGCTCGTAGTGGCCGGCGCGGGCCAGCCGGTGCTGGGGCGGGTGCAGGAAGACGCACCAGTCGGGCTTGCCGACGATCCTGTCGATCTCCTCGGGCCGCGCGGCGAACACCGCCAGGTCAGGGCTGCGCAGCAGCGCCCCGAGCAGGTCGGAGGTGTCGATCGGCTCGGGGGAGTCCCACGAGGTGCGGCGGGAGTCCAGCGCCTTCCACGCCTCGGGCAGCGAGCCGCCCCTGGCCATCACCGCCAGCGGCAGGTACTGCGTGGGCGGCAGCAGCGGCTCCAGCGCGTCCACGTCCGCCTCGTTGGTGACTAACCTGACCAGCGGCAGCAGCGCGAGGTCGACCCCCAGGCCCAGCAGGTCGGCGTCGTCCACGTCCGCGAACAGCCGCGTCGCCCCGGCCGAGCGGCGCAGGGCGTGCTCGACCCTGCCCAGCGCCTCGGCGTCCCACTGCTCGATCACCCCGATCAGCGGGTTGACGCTGAAGGCGTGCCGGCCCGCGTAGGTCTCGGCCTCGTCGTCGGGCAGCAGCGTGAGCAGCCACGACAGGTCGCCGTGCCGTACCACGACGCCCTTGAGCCCGTCGGCCATCCGCACCGTCCCCACCCCCTCGGGGGCGGGGACCTCGTCGAGGAATCCGTACAGCGCGGCCATGACCTGCCCGCGCTCTGGCGCAGCCAGAGCGCGGAGCTCCCTGGGGAAGCCGGGGGCGATCGCGAGCCGCGCCACGGGCTCAGTCCAACAGGTCGAGCAGGTCACGGTCCCCGCGTTCGCGGAGCCTGGTCTTGAGGTCGTCCAGACTGACGTTGCCCGACATGCCAATCCTTATGGCGATGATTCTCGCGGCGTGCTCGATCGCGCTGCTCAGGCCGGTGTAGTCGGCCAGGCGCAGCGCCTTGGAGATCTTACTGGCGCCCGGCGTGGCCACCGGCAGGTGCTTGGCCCGCAGCACGCCCTCCTTCGAGAGCGTGATGAACAGGTGCCCGCCCTCCCGCGCGCCGACGTCGGCCAGCAGCCTGCCCATCTGGCTGATGCACGGCCTGCCCAGCCAGCTGATCGACAGCTCGCCCGCCGCGCTCCTGACCGTCCAGCTCGCGCCCGCGGTCAGCCCCAGGTAGGCGGCGAACCCGCTCGGCAGCGCGCACTCACCGGTGGCCAGCTGCTCGGCGGTCACGTCGATCCGCAGCCACCAGCGCCCGTCGGGCTGCCGGAAGCAGCGTTTGGTCAGCGAGACGTCCTTGAAGGCCTGGTGCGGCTTGCCGTTGCCGTTGCCGTCGGATGGCGCGGGCGCAGGGAACTCCTCGAACCGGGCCGCCGCCTCAACGGGCGCACCCTGCGGCTCCGGGTGCGGCGGCGCCTGGACGGACCCGGCGTACGGCTCGGCCCCCGGCACGGACTGGAACCGCGGCTCCAGCACGGGCGCCGCTGCGGGCTCCTGCGGTCGTTGGAGGTGCGGTTCTCCCGCTCCAGGGCCAGGAAGATGCGGTTCTCCCGCCCCGGGACCAGGAAGGTACGGTTCTCCGACCCCGGGACCAGGGAAGGGCGGCTCACCGGCCACCACCGGGCCGGAGAACTGCGGCTCTTCGGCCGCCGGGCCAGGGAACTGCGGCTCCGGAACGGCAGGCGAGCCGGACACCTCGGCGATCCGCGCCGGTGCGGCCAGCGTCGCCTGCACGAACTGCCAGGCGGGCACGTCGAGCGCGCGCACCTCTCTGCCGTGCCAGTCGGCCGCCCCGATCAGCAGGTCCCGCGGCGGATCCACGCCCAGCCGGGCGCGCAGGTCGTCGAGGTGCGCCCGGTACGGCGCGGTCTCCTCGGCGGCCAGCCACCGCAGCAGGCGCTGGCGCAGCTCGGCCTCGACGGCGACGATCTCCGCCTTGGGGGCCGCGAACAGCTTGGCCAACTGCTCCACGGCCGAAGGAGCATCGGTGAAGACGCGGTTCTGCGCGACGGCCCACGTCTTGTCGTCCAGACCCGCGAAGGAGGCCTCGATCAGCGCGTGCAGGTCGACCGCCCCGGCGGGGGCACCCGCCGCCGACGGCTCGCCACCGGACACACCCGCCTCGGGCAGGCCACCACTCGCGAAACCCGCGTCGGCCGGCTCCCCACTCGCGTCGCCCACGTCGGGCAGGTCATTACCCGGGACGCCCGCGTCGGGCAGCCGGTCGTGGGGGACGTGCGCGTCGGATAGGTCGCCATGTGCGGCGCCCGCGTCGGCCGGCCGGTCGTGGGGGACGTCCGCGTCGGGCAGGTCACCACTCGGGACGTCCGCGTCGGGCAGGTCGCCGCCGGACGCGCCGGTGACAGGAAGGCCGTCGGGCGTGTCCGACCCGAACAGGTCGCCATCCTGGACGCGCGCAGCGGGCAGATCGTCATCCGGGACACCAGCAGCGGAGAGGTCGTCACCCGGGACGCGCGCTGCGGGCAGGTCGTCACTCGGGACCCGCGAAGCGGGCAGGTCGCCGTCCGGGACGCCCGCCGCCGGCTCGTCGTCCGGCACGGCGGCGAAGGACCACTCGCCCACCGGGTCGGCCACCGTGTGCGGCCGCTCGCCATCCGGGGCGGCCTCGTCGGCCCTGTCGCCCTCACGCTCGGCGCGTTCCACACCGGGGCTCGCGGCGCCCGTGCCATCGAGGACATCGGCTGCGGGCTCCTGGACGCCGTCCGCCCACAGAGCACCGGCACCGGCCGCCTCCTGGAGCCGGGACGCCTCGGGCACCCCCGGGGCCGGCGGCTCCTCGGACACCGGCTTGAACGCGGAGTCCTGGCCACTGTCGGCGGGACGCGGAGTGGACGCCTGGAAGGCGTCCCAGCGCTCGGCTCGCGCGGACGCGGCCTGCTCGGGCGCCGCATGCGGGGCGGCGTCCTGCCCGCCCGTCGTGGTGCCGGTCCCGAAGGCGTCGAACGGCGTGCCGTAGGACTGCTTGGTGGAGCGGGGCTTGCGCGACGGGAGCGGCGGCGCCTCGGCCCGCGACCCGGCGACCGGCCGATCCGGCGCCACCGGGGCGCCCGCGCTCGGCGAGACGGGTTCCACCGGGGCGCCCGCGCTCGGTGTGACGGGTTCCGCCGGGGACACGGCGCTTGGCGCGGGCATGCCGAACTCGACGGGGGAGCCGGCACCCGACGCCTGCAGACCGTGCCTCGAGGCGTCCGATCCCAAGGCGTCCGGTCCCAAGGCGTCCGGTCCCAAGGCGTCCGGCGAGGCGTTCGGTCCCGAGGCGTCCGGTGCCGCAGCGTTCGCCTCCGGCTCCAGGTGGTCCGGCGCCGAGGTCTCCGGCTTCAGGTGGTCCGGCGCCGAGGTCTCCGGCTTCAGAGCGTCCGGCGGCTCCAGGGCGTCCGGCGCGAGAGCCTCCAGCCGTGCGACGCCCGCGGCGCCCCGTCCGGGCGCGGCGGACTCCAGGACGTCGGCTGCGTCCCGCTCCGGGGCCTCCGGCCGCGCCAGGGTCGGCTGCGCGGGGGCCGGCTGGGAGAGTTCCGGCTGCGCGAGGTTCGGGTGTGCGGTGTCCGACCGTGCGGTGTCCGGCTCCGCGAAGGTGTCCAGGATGTCCCGCTCCGCGGGGGTGTCCAGGACGTCCGGCTCCGGCGGGAGCGATGCCGCGGCCTCCGGGCGCGACACGGCCTCCTCGCCCGGCGTCAGCCGTACGAAGACCGCCGAGAACAGCGAGGTGAGCACCGGCCGCGCCTTCACGAACGGCTGGTCCACCAGCTCGCGGCTGCTCAGCGACAGCAGCCCCGGCCACGAGCCCACCCGGTCGAGGGCGATCGCGACGTGCGGCTCGTCGGCCTCGTCGGGGTCCAGGACGTGCAGCGCGGGCAGGACGTCGCCGATGGCCGCGGCGGGCCACTGCTCCAGCGCGATCTCCGTCAGCAGCTCGCCGAGGGGCTCGGGTCCGATGGCGGCCAGCACCCGCGGCATGGGCAGGCTCCGCCACCACGCGTCAGGCAGGTGCGGTTGCCCGTGGAGCAGTGTGATCGCGGCAGCGTCGCTCCACCGCAAGGGTGGTACGAGGTCGCTCAGGCAGAAGTTCATCCTGTTCCGTTCACCAGTCCCTCGCGCCGCGGTCGCGGCGCAGCCATACTTGTGCCGCCACGGAACAGACCATAGCCGCGCAAAACAGCCCTGTGCATCATGGAGTACGTATCAGCGCCTGACGGCGGCGAAGCGTAGCCGCACGTAGTCGGCCATCCAGCCGCTCTCCCTGCGGAGCGCCGGGGCGGCCAGCTCGTTGACCCGCCTGAGCAGCGGTTCGATCAGGTCGGCGGGCAGCCCGTCGAGGAGCGTTCCGGCGTACACACGGACCCAGTCGGCGGCCCCGCGGGGGCACTCGTCGAGCGGGGTGGGCCGGTCGAAGTACTCGAGCAGCCTGACGACGAAGCCCTCCTTCTCCAGCAGCCTGGAGTGCTCGGCGGGCGTGGGGAAGTACCAGGGCAGCTCGGGCTCGCGCAGGCCGTACTCGCGCCATGCGGTGGAGACGGCGGCGGTCAGCTCCGCGCAGTTGCCGGCGCCGCCCATCTCGGCCACGAAGCGGCCGCCGGGCCGCAGCGCCTCGCGCACGTTGGCGACGACGGTGCGGGGGTCGCGGCTCATCCAGTGGAGGGCGGCGTTGGAGAAGACGGCGTCGTAGGCCTGCGCGACGGTGAAGTCGTGGCCGTCGCCCACGATGAAGTCGATGCCCGGGTGCTGGGCCAGGGCCTTCTCGATCATCGCGAGCGAGCCGTCGATGCCGAGCACGCTCGCCCCCCTGGCGGCGATCTCGGCGGTCAGCACGCCGGTGCCGCAGCCGAGGTCGAGCACGCGCTCACCCGGCTGCGGATCGAGCAGGTCGACCAGTGGCGCTCCCTGCGGCGAGACATAGCCGAAGCCGCTGTCGTAGGCGCGAGCGGTCAACCGCGTCATGCTCGGTGTGTCGTATCGCAAGACCGATCAGCTCCCCCGTAGTGGGACAACAACTCTAGGGGCTGAAGGTCTCTACGACATATCAGTCACACCGGGCACACTTGTCTCACCGGGCCCAGTTCTTCTTCAGGTAGGCCTTCGCGGCGTCGGTCTGCGGGATCGTGAGCAGCACCGGCGGCCCGGGAGGGGCGGGCAGCTGCGCGGCGACCTGGGTGTCGAGGGTGCCCTTCATGACCATCGCCTCACCCCGCGCGGGACGGGCGTAGCCCTTGAGGAACAGGTTCTGGCCCTCGTCGGAGAACAGGAACTCCTGCCACAGCCTGGCCGCGGCGGGGTGCGGGGCGTCCTTGTTGATCGCCTGCACGTAGTACGCGCCGAGGGGCGCGTCCTTCGGGATCGTGACCTTCCAGCTCTCGCCGGGCTTGGCGGTGCGGGTCGCGTTGAGGTAGTCCCAGTCGACGACGACGTTGGCGGAGCTCTGCTGGGTCAGCTGGCCCGCCTTCCGCAGCTTGTCGAACAGCTCGACGCCGCGCTGCACCTGGGGCACGCCGTCCACCAGCGAGGCGGCCATGACGCCGTTGAAGGCGGCGGCGGTCTGCCGGGGGTCGCCGGGGAGCGCCACCTTGTAGCCGGGCCTGAGCAGGTCGGCGAAGGAGGCGGGCGGCCTGACGTGGCGGGAGTCGTACCCGAGCGACATGTAGCCGCCGTAGCCGGCGTACCAGGCTCCGTTCCGGTCCTTCACGTGGTCGGGCACGTCCTGCCAGCCCGCCACCTTGTACGGCGCGAAGCGCGCGGCGTTGGCGACCGCGGCCTCCAGGCTGAGGTCGAAGACGTCAGGCTTGAGCTGCGCGGCGGACTCGATCGCGCGCTGGCTGCTGGCGGTGGGCTCGAACTGGTTGACCTTGATGCCGTACTTGTCGGCGAAGGTGTCGATGATCTCGCCGTAGTTGGCCCAGTCACGCGGCAGGGCGATGACGTTGAGCTCGCCCTCCTTCTTGGCGGCCTCCGCCAGCCGCTCGACGGTGGTGAACCCGGCCTTCATCGAGGCGGCCTTCACGTCGACCGGAGGCAGCGGCTTCTCTTCCGTCTTCGCGGCGCCGCATCCGGCGCTGAGGAGAACGGCGGCTACGGCGGCACAGGTACGCACAGTCACATGAAAGATACTCGCCGCTACACTCGCTCAGGTCGAGGAGGCACGACCTTCGCGGCCACCAAATGCTCCTCCTGGATCTCCACGAGCGTGCCGTCGCGCTTGCGGACGCGCAGCACGCCGCCGTCCCACGATTCGAGAATGCCCACGGCGTCGCGGAAACCACCGGGCACCATTCTCCGTGTGGTAACCCTGGCCCCAATATCCGCACTTGTCAGGGCGATGATGAGGCGAGCGGCCATGAGTTTGCCACCCTCCGTTCCCGACACTTGGCTGACCCGGCAATACTAGGGCGTAGAAAACCCGCGGTCTAAGAAGGAGCTCGACGTGACGTACGTCATCGCGCAGCCTTGCGTGGACGTTCTGGACAAGGCGTGCATCGAGGAGTGCCCCGTCGATTGCATCTACGAGGGCGAGCGCATGCTTTACATCCACCCCGACGAGTGCGTGGACTGCGGCGCGTGCGAGCCTGTCTGCCCCGTAGAGGCGATCTTCTACGAAGACGACCTTCCCGAGCAGTGGAAGGACTTCTACAAGGCCAATGTGGACTTCTTCGAGGACCTGGGCTCGCCGGGCGGCGCCTCGAAGGTCGGCAAGATCGACAAGGACCACCCCGTCGTCGCCGCACTGCCGCCGCAGGCCGAGGAGCACTGACAGGTGCACAATCTGCCGGACTTCCCGTGGGACCGGCTGGCGCCCTACAAGGAGCGCGCGCAGGCGCACCCCGACGGCATCGTCGACCTGTCGGTCGGCACCCCGGTCGATCCCGTGCCGCAGATCGTGCAGGACGCGCTGGCCGGGGCCGCCGACAGCCCCGGCTATCCGCTGACGTACGGCACGCGCGAGGTGCGCGCCGCGGCGGCGGGCTGGTTGCGCCGCAGGCACGGCGTCACGGTCGACGAGCGTGCCGTGCTGCCGCTCATCGGCTCGAAGGAGTTCGTGGCCTGGCTGCCGACGCTGCTCGGCGCCCGGCGGGTCGTCATCCCTGAGCTGGCCTATCCCACCTACGACGTGGGCGCCCGCATCGCGGGGGCCACGCCGATCGCCGCCGACGGGCTGCTGGCCCTCGGTCCCGCCGACGTCGACCTGATCTGGGTCAACTCGCCCTCCAACCCCACGGGCAAGGTGCTGCCCCCCGAACACCTGCGCAAGGTGGTCTCCTGGGCGCGTGAGCGCGGCGCGATCGTCGCCTCCGACGAGTGCTACATCGAGCTCGGCTGGGAAGAGGAGCCGATCTCCATCCTCCACCCGGACGTGTGCGGCGGCTCCCACGAGGGGTTGCTGGCCGTCCACTCGCTGTCCAAGCGCTCCAACCTGGCCGGATACCGTGCCGGGTTCGTCGCGGGCGATCCCGCGCTGGTCGCCAGGCTGCTGGAGATCCGCAAGCACGCGGGCATGATCATGCCGGAGCCGGTCCAGGCCGCGATGACGGTCGCGCTCGGCGACGACGCCCATGCCGACGAGCAGCGCGAGCGCTACTCCGCCAGGCGGCGGCTGCTCCGCCCGGTGCTGGAGAAGGCCGGCTGGCGCGTCGACCACTCCACGGCTGGGCTCTACCTGTGGGCCTCCGACGGCACCGACTGCTGGGATCAGGTGCGCCGCCTCTCCGAAACCGGCATTTTGGTCGCACCCGGGGATTTCTACGGAACCGCTGGTGGCAGCCACATCCGGATCGCCGTGACGGCCACCGACGAACGCATCAGTGCGGCGGTGCGTCGCCTCCAGTAGGATCCCGCGGCATGACCTCCATGGTCGTCATCGGGCTGAGCGTCGTCACCATCGTCCTCCTGCTGGGCGCCTTGCTCACCACCATGCGCAAGGGCCGCCCAGCCGCGGGCGCGGCGTCCCCCCTTCCTTCCTCCGGGCAGGGCACGGTCGGCTCCGACTACGACGACCCGCGCACGATCAGGGTCGGCGACAAGATCGAGACTCACGGCAAGCCCGCCCAGGTGCGTGGCGCCGTCCACGTGTCGTGCCAGGGCCAGCAGTGGACCGAGTACCTGCTCGACGACGGCTCCCGGCGGCCGGTGTGGCTGTCGGTCCAGGTACGGCACGGCCTCGTCTCCACCGATCCGCCGCACCTGGAGGTCCTGCTCTGGACGGACGTGCCCACGCAGGGCATGATCCCGGCCAAGACCATGCTGATCATGGAAGGGGTGGAGTTCCACCCCGTCGACAGGGGCACCGCGGCCTTCCGGTCGGAGGGCGAGACCGGGCGGCCCGAGCGCGGCCTGCTCGACTTCGCCGACTACCGGGCCGCCGACGGGCGGTTGCTGTCGTTCGAGCGGGTGCAGGGCCAGGGCTGGACCGCCAGCTACGCGCAGCCGCTGCCGCCGGGCTCGATCACCATCGTCAGCCGCGCCGCCTGACCCCAGCTCAGCTCGACGTCGCGCCTTCCGCCGTGCCGCCGGGCGCGGTCTCCGTCGTCGGCCGTCCGGCTCAGGTCAGTTCGACGTCACGCTTTCCCGCCGTGCCGCCAGGCGCGGTCTCCGTCGTCTGCCGCCTGGCTCAGGTCAGTTCGACGTCGCGCCTTCCCGCCGTGCCGCCGGCCTTCCAGCCCTCCGACGACCAGACGATCCCGTCGAAGCCGACGCTGCGCAGGCCGTACTCCTGGGCGTGGGCGACCGACCACGCGGCGATCAGCCACCCGCGCCTCGACGTCGGCACGCTCACGGCGCCGAGCGCCCTGGTCAGCTCCCGCCGCGCCTCTCCCGGCCGCGAAGGCGCGGGCGTCGCCGTCTTCGGATAGGTGCAGTGGACGGCCCGCGGCACCCTGCCGGTGAACGCCGCCGCCAGGATACGCGCGCTCGTCTCGTGCGGCCCGTAGGCGTACCCGGCGGCGGAGCGCTGGACGGCCTGCGCGGCCTCCGCGACGGGCAGCTTCCGGTAGTCCTTCACCTTCACCAGCGCGGCGAAGAAGCGGTTGGTCGCGTAGACCGGGTCCATGATCTGTTTCTTCCTGCCCCAGCCCTGCGAGGGCCGCTGCTGGAAGACACCCACCGAGTCGCGGTCGCCGTACGAGAGGTTGTAGAGCTTCGACTCCTGGATCGCCGTGGCGTACGCGATGACGACGGCCTGCTCCGGCAGGCGCCTGCGCTCGGCCACCGCCGCGATCGTGGCGGCGATGCGCGCCTGCTCGATGTCGAGCTCCAGCTCGCCCTTCGGGGTGCGCACCACGCAGCTCTCGATGTCCTCGGCCAGCGGATCGGCCTTCCTGAGCAGCACGTAGACGCCCACGGCGATGGCGACCGCGAGCGCGACGACGATGATCGCGATGGTCAGGACGGCTCGGGAGAAGCTATGCCGCACGCTGAGAAACCTACCCGGACAGATAAGCTCCGTGGCCATGAGCAAGAGCCATGCGAGTCCGCTGCCGGCGGCCATCGATGAGCTGTGGGCCCACAGGGAGGCGCTCTCTCCTTCCGACGCGGCCGCCAGAGGCGTCGTCGTCGGCGCGATCGACCAGCTCGACACCGGCAAGGCGCGGGTGGCCACGATCTCCGCCGACGGTGAGGTGGTGGTCGACGAGCGGGCCAAGCGGGCCATCCTGCTCAGCTTCAAGGTGCTCGGCATGGCCAGGTCGCAGGTGGGCGACTTCCAGCACCACGACAGGCTGCCGTTGAAGACCACGTTCGACGGGGTGAGGGTGGTGCCGGGCGCGATCGCCAGATGGGGTTCCTACCTCGCGCCCGGTGTGGTGCTCATGCCGTCGTTCACCAACATCGGGGCGTACGTCGGCGGCGGCACCATGGTCGACACCTGGGCCACCGTGGGCTCCTGCGCGCAGATCGGGGAGAACGTCCACCTGTCCGGCGGGGTGGGCATCGGCGGCGTCCTCGAACCGCCCAACGCGGTGCCCGTCGTCGTGGAGGACGACGCGCTGATCGGCAGCAGGGCGATGCTGGTCGAAGGAGCGCGCGTGGGACGCGGGGCGGTCGTCGGGGCTGGAACGATCCTGTCCGCCTCGATGCCGGTGATCGACGTGGAGACGGGGGAGGAGCTCGGGCGCGGGCGGATCCCCGACTGGTGCGTGGCGGTGGGCGGCACGCGGCCGAAGGAGTTCGCCGGGGGGACGTTCGGGTTGCCGTGCGTGCTGGTGCTCAAGCGGCTCGAGCCCGGCCAGCGGCACGACAAGGCGGCGCTGAACGACGTGCTGAGGGAGCACGGCGTCAACGCCTGACCCCGGCGGCGGCCCCCGTGCCTGCCGGTCCGGCCTGTGGCCGGCCGTACGCCCGAGGTTAGGGTTGGGTGCCATGCTGGACTTGACGCAGGACGTAGGCGCGCTGACCGCCACCATCGTGGACATCGAATCGGTCAGCGGCAACGAGAAGGTGCTCGCCGACGCGGTCGAGGAGGCGCTCAGACGGCTTCCGCACCTCACCGTCGACAGGTCCGGCGAGACCGTCGTCGCCCGCACCAACCTCGGCCGCCCCGAGCGCGTGCTCATCGCCGGACACCTCGACACCGTCCCCACGGCGGGCAACCTGCCCAGCAGGATCGAGGGCGACCTCCTCTACGGGTGCGGCACCTCCGACATGAAGGCGGGCGTCGCCGTCGCCCTCAAGCTCGCCGCCCTCCTTCCCGCCCCCAACCGCGACGTCACCTACGTCTTCTACGACTGCGAGGAGGTCGAGGCCGAGCGCAACGGCCTGACCAGGGTCAGCCGCGACCACGCCGACTGGCTGGCCGCCGACTTCGCCGTCCTCATGGAGCCGACCGACGGCGTGATCGAGGGCGGCTGCCAGGGCACGCTCCGCGCGGACATCACCACGCGAGGCAGGCGCGCCCACAGCGCCAGGTCATGGCTCGGCGTCAACGCCATCCACGCCCTCGAGCCGATCCTGGCCAGGCTCACCACCTACGAGGCCAGGCAGCCCGTGGTCGACGGCCTGCAGTACCACGAAGGGCTCAACGCGGTGTCGGTGCGCGGCGGCGTGGCCGGCAACGTCATCCCCGACCAGGCCGTGGTCACCGTCAACTTCCGCTTCGCGCCCGACCTGTCGCTGGCGCAGGCCGAGGAGCACGTGCGGGAGGTGTTCGACCGGTTCGAGGTGGCCATCACCGACGGCGCCCCCGCCGCCCGCCCCGGGCTCACCCACCCCGTGGCCGCCGCGTTCGTCTCCGCCGTCGGCGGCACACCCCGCGCCAAGCTGGGCTGGACCGACGTCGCCCGCTTCTCCGCCCTCGGCGTCCCCGCCGTCAACTACGGCCCCGGCGACCCCAACCTCGCCCACCAGCAGGGTGAATACGCCTCGCTCAGCCAGATCAGGGCCAGCGAGACCGCGATGCTGAACTGGCTCTCCCCGGGCGCGTAACCCCCCTACAACGTGAAAGTGGCTTTCCTCGCCGGCCATTTGGCGGGGAAAGCCACTTTCAGTCCCGAGCAGCACCCTCGGCAGTTAGACGCAGCGGCTTCGAAATCCGGTTCCCTCCTTTTTTCAAGATTTTTTAACCGGGCGCGCTAGCGTGCTCCGTATGAAACGGACACGTCCCGAACGTCGTCAGGGCCTTGCGGTCGTCCGCGGCCAGCTCGTTCCTGAATCCACCTATGACCAGCGCCTTCTCGATCGCCAAGGGCCCACCGACTGGGTTCACATGGATCCGTGGCGGGTGCTGCGCATCCAGGCCGAGTTCGTCGAGGGCTTCGGCCAGCTGGCCGAACTCCCCACCGCGGTCACCGTGTTCGGCTCGGCGCGCACCACCGTCGACTCCCCCGAGTACCAGCTGGGCGTCGAACTGGGGAGCAAGCTGGCCAAGGCCGGATACGCCGTCATCACCGGCGGCGGGCCCGGCGCCATGGAGGCGGCCAACAAGGGCGCGTCCGAGGCGGGCGGCATCTCCGTCGGCCTCGGCATCGAGCTCCCCTTCGAGCAGCGCATGAACGACTACGTCGACCTCGGCATCGAATTCCGCTACTTCTTCGTGCGCAAGACGATGTTCGTGAAGTACTCGTGCGGGTTCATCACGCTGCCCGGCGGGTTCGGCACGCTCGACGAACTCTTCGAGGCGCTCACCCTGGTGCAGACGCACAAGGTCACCTCGTTCCCCGTGGTGCTCGTAGGCACCGAGTACTGGAGCGGCCTCCTCGACTGGATCAAGGGAACGCTGCTGTCGACCGGCAAGATCTCCGCCCCCGACCTCGACCTGATCCACCTCACCGACGACGTCGACGAGGCGGTGAACATCATCGTCGAGTCCGAGCACAACCGCAGCCGCCTCAGCACCGAGGAGTTGGAGGCCGTCGCGAGCCACCGGACAGAGCCTCAATAGACTCCGTTTCCGTGAACATCTGCGTTTTCTGTGCATCCAGTCAGAAGATCGACCCCAAGTACGTGGACCTCGCCACCGAGGTCGGCACCGAAATCGCCCTCAGGGGTCACACCCTGGTGAGCGGCGGGGCCACGGTCTCCTGCATGGGCGCGGTGACCAGCGCAGCCAGAGCCGCCGGTGGCCGCACCATCGGCGTGATCCCCCAGGTGCTGGTCGACATCGAAGTCGCCGACACCGAGTCGGACGAACTGGTCATCACCGCCGACATGCGCGAACGCAAGGGCGTCATGGACGCCCGCTCCGACGCGTTCCTGGTGCTCCCCGGGGGCATCGGGACGCTGGAGGAGCTGTTCGAGATCTGGACGGCGCGCGTGCTCGGCGTCCACACCAAGCCGCTGGTGATCCTCGACCCGTGGGGGCTGTACGAGCCGCTGCGGGCGCTGGTGAAGCACATGTACGACGAAGGGTTCACGCGCGCGAACGTCTTCGACGCGATCACGTGGACCACGTCGGTGGAGGAGGCGTTGAACCTCCTGGAGTCGCCGGGACAGCCGATGGAACCCAGCGTGGAGGAGCTGGGCGAATCGACCGGCGGGTAGCTGCTTCCCGCGCGGGGGCGCGGGGTCCCGATGATGGGCGCGCAGGCTTCCTACGGCAGGCCGCCACGCTGGGTGCGGTCTGCGGGCTCCCGACCATCGGCAGGCCGCCGCGCGCTCGGTGCCTACGGCAGGCGGCCGCGCTGGGTGCGGTCTGCGGGCGTCCCTACCTACGGCGCGCCGCCGCGCTCGGCGCCTCCTACAGCACGCTGCCCCGCGCTGGGTGCGGTCTGCGGGTTTCCGACCCGTGGCATGCCGCCGTGCTCGGTGCCTCCTACGGCACGCCGCCATGTTCGGTGCGGCCTGCGGGCGTCCACGGGACCCGCGGGCCGGCCCATCCCAAGGGGCTCGGCGTTGGCCGTGGGGTGGGTGGCGCCTGCACTTCCTGCCTCTCGGATCGCTCACGCCACGGCAGGCCCCTTGAGTCGCCCACATGGCCCTGGGGTCGCTCACGACACGAGTGGACTCGGGGGTCGCTCAGGACACGTGCGGCCCTCGGGGGTCGCTCACGACACGCGTGGCCCTCGGGGGTCGCTCACGACCGCGTGGCCCTCGGGGGTCGCTCACGACACGCGTGGCCCTCGGGGGTCGCTCACGACACGCGTGCCCCCCGGGAGTCGCTCATGACGCGCATGGACCCCTGCGACCGCTCATGACACGCTGGGCCTTGGGCCGCTCAATCACGACACGCCCGGCGGGAAACCCTTCTCACACCGATTCCCGGGCCTCAACCCACTCCTTTCCCTGGGACTGGGATCGCACCGTTCCCTGGGATGAACCCACACGTGTCCCGGGCTGCCTCTCCCTGGGGTGAAGCACACCGCTCGGGCTTTCGGCAAACCCTCGGGAAGGTGCCCGCGCCCGCGAGGTTCCACGTGCCAAGCGCCTCCCGCGCACGCCTTCGCGTACCGGCGACAGCACACCTCGTCGAGGCGCGGCGGGCGATCAGGCCAGGCCGCGGCGGGTCACTGCGGGGGCGCGGGTGCCTGCGAGGGAGTCGGTCATGTCCAGCGCGAGCCGTACCTGGTCGGCGTGCTCCGTCACGAACACGCCCGCGCCGGCCCATCGGAAGACGGCCGCGGCGGCGAGGGCGGCGTCGAGCTGCCGCGGCAGCCTGACCAGTGCCGTGCCCCCGTTCCGCACGAGCTGCCGCACCTCGTCGGGGGTGTCGGCGGGCGTCCACCCGGACTCTTCGGGCGCGCCTGGCGTCAGCACTACAGGCCTCATGTCTCGATCGTACGAGTACGATTCCAATGTGCTGGTCGTACTCGCCATCGCCGCGCTGGCGATCCTCGCCTGCGTCGTCGTGGTCTCCCTTGGCAAGGGCGGTGAGCTGGGAGAGTTCCCGCCTGATGTCCCGCCGCTCGGCCTTCCCGAGGCTGGGCAGCTCACGGCCGTCGATTTCATGGCGTTGCAGCTGCCGGTGAACCTGGTCGGCTACCACACGCAGAGCGTCGACGAGAGCCTGCGCAGAGCCGCCAACGCGATCAGCGCCCGCGACACCCGCATCGCCGTGCTGGAGCAGCGCGTGTCGGAGCTGCTGGCCAGCCGGCTGCAGGCGCGCCAGGAGGCTTACGCGAGTCCCGGTGTCGCGCCACGCACCGACCACCGCCCCGCCGCGCCCTCCGTCGCGCTGCCTGACGATGACGAGGCCGGGCCCGCCGGCCGTACCGACGAAGACGACGCATCCCTCGCGACCGCACATCAGGATGACAAGGGCGACGCGACCCTCGTCGACACCTTCGCGCACGGGGATGACGAGGACGCCTCCGCACTCGGCGATCGCGACCACGCCGTCGGCGCTGCCATGCGTGTGTCCGGCGACCATGGCTCTGTTGCCGCCACTACTGCGGGCGGGGATGACGAGGACGCCTCGGCGGCTGGCGATCGCGCTGCGGTGCGTGTGTCCGGTGACCATGGTTCGGTTGCCTCCACTGCTGCGAGCAGGGACGATACGGGCGCTTTCGCGACTGTCGATCGTGACCTCGCGCCCGGCGCTGCGGTGCGCGACGTCGCCGACGATCTCGGGGTCGGCGCTGTCGGCGACTCTGGTGTGGCGTCCTCCTTTGCCGCGCACAGCGATGACGCGGACTCCTCTTCGCCCGGCGATGGCGACCACGTCTCTCGCTTGGGGGAGCCCGCGTCTTCTCTCGGGGAGTATGAGCGCGACGCAGGCCTGGCTTCCACCGGCGTGTGGCGGGACAGCGAAGCGGTCTCTTCCCCTGAAGAGCACGAGGGCGACAACGGCGCGTCGCCGGCCGTCGGATCGGATGGGGACGCCGGCTCGCCTGCCCGTCCCGCCGCGCACCAGGATTCTCTGCCCAGCCGCCGCAGCGGGGCGGGTGCCGATGCCCCGGCCGGTGAGCACGACTCCGGTGACGACGGTGACGCCGCTCCGAACGCTGAACGCGAGGACGGCGATGCGGCGAGCACCGAGAAGGTCAGCCGCTCGTGGGGCGACATCGGTTCGCCCGTGGTGGGTTCCTCCCATGCCGGGACGGAGCGCGCGTCCGCGAGCCGCGACGGCCGCAGCGGGCGGCCTGCCTCGATCGGCCGCGAGAAGAAGGGCCGTTCGTGAGCGAGGTCATTCGGTGCGAGTGGACCGGCATGACGACCCCGCTCTACATCGCCTACCACGACGACGAGTGGGGTCGCCCTGTTCACGGCGATGACAGGGTGTTCGAGCGGGTG
Source organism: Nonomuraea sp. NPDC003727 (assembly GCF_053586935.1). Lineage (NCBI taxonomy): Bacteria > Bacillati > Actinomycetota > Actinomycetes > Streptosporangiales > Streptosporangiaceae > Nonomuraea > Nonomuraea sp. NPDC003727. The sequence goes on along the minus strand of NZ_JBSFNE010000003.1, from coordinate 120,887 downwards.
AGCCTGGAGGCGTTCCAGTCGGGCTTGTCGTGGCTGACGATTCTGCGCAAGCGGGAGAACTTCCGAAAGGCGTTCGACGACTTCTCCATCGAGAAGGTCGCGACCTACACCGAGGCGGACGTCGACAGGCTGCTCGCCGACGAGGGCATCATCCGCAACCGGGCCAAGATCCAGGCCACCATCGCCAACGCCCGGGCCGCGCTCGAGGTGCCCGGAGGGTTGTCCGAGCTGGTCTGGCGGCATGCTGATCCTGATTCTCCTGTTCCCAGCTCGATGGCTGACGTTCCTGCGATCACGCCCGGGTCGAAGGCGCTCGCCAAGGAGCTGAAGGGGTACGGTTTCCGGTTCGTGGGGCCGACCACCGCGTACGCGCTCATGCAGGCCATCGGCCTGGTGAACGACCACATCGCGGACTGCATCGTGCGCCTTCGCGCTGGCTGATCGACTCGCGCCTTGGGCGGGTTCGTCGGGCGGTGTGTTCGTCGGGCTGAGAGACGGCTCCGCGCGTCAGGCGTGATCGTGTTCGCTGGTCGGCGCATGGGATGGTCAGCGCGTTGCGCCTTGTGTTCTGGGGTCGAGCGGCGGTTTTCGCGCTGACTGTTCTCTGCGCGCTGCGTCTGGAGAGGTCGCGTGAACGCCCTCTCATGCGACCGACCCGGTTCTGTGCGCCGCGATATTGGCGTGCGGCGATGGGCCACCATGGGACATCCTGCGGCAGTATGGCGATCTTCTACGTGGTTCAGCATGGCGAGAAGGAGCAACGCGCCGGTGATCCGGGTCTGACCGCGATCGGGCGCCGCCAAGCGCATCGAGCCGCTCGCCGGCTGCAGGCCGTTGATCCGGGCGCCGTGTTCAGCAGCCCGATGCGGCGGGCCCGCGAGACCGCCGACATCATCGCGTCGGCGGTCGGTGTCCCCGTGCGAGAGGATGCCCGACTGCGCGAACGGATGAACTGGGACGGTACGCAATCTCTCGAGGACTTCCTGGCCGATTGGGCGACAGCAGTACGACATCGCGACTTCGTTCCTCTCAGCGGCGACTCGTCGTACCGGGCTGCCGAGCGCTTCCAAGCCTTCCTCGCTGATCACGCACACGAGTCGTCCGCGATCGTCGTCTGCACTCATGGCGGCATCACCGTCGATCTGCTGCGCACGCTGGTGGGTGACGCATCAGTCCCCGCCCACTTGCTGGTGGACGGAGTGCCACCGTGCGCGATCACCACCCTGGATGGGCGCGTGGTGGACATCGCCTCAGTCAGACATCTCCAGGACTGACAACAGTCGGTCGTGCCGGAGGTTCGGTGGTTGTGCCGGGCGTTCGGCGGTTGTGCTGGACGTTCGGTCCCGGAGGTTCGGCGGTCGTGCTGGACGGTTCGTTGGCTGTGCCGGGCGTTCGGCGGTTGTGCCGGGCGTTCGGTGGTCGCACCGGGGTCGAGCCTGGCGTTCAGGCGGGTCGGGTTTTCGTGCGGTGCCCGTGTGGGTGGCGTGCATGGTGTCGCGCGGTCGAGGACGTCTTCTGGGGACGTGGTGTTCGGATCGATCTTCTGGGGACGTGGTGTGCGGGTGGGTGGGCACGGGAGTCGGGGGCGGGCTTCCGGGTTCATGAGGGCATGGCTGGTGGTTCGGCGTGCGGGGAGTGGGCCAGGTGCGTGGGTGAGGTGGTCAGGGGGTGCGTCTGGCGGTCGCCGTCGGGGAAGGCGACGGTGACCGCGTGGGGTGACACGTCGACCGTGATCGCCTCGCGGAGTGCGGACGGGTGGACGGTGTCGCCTGACAACACGACGAGTGAGACGTGCAGGCCCGGCGTGTCGGCGTGCAGGCAGGGGACGGCCGAGTGGGGGCCGAAGGCGTTCGACTCCACGTCACGGGACACGTCGGCGTGTTGCCAGCCGTACAGGCCGATGATCGCGGAGGTGAGCCCGTCCGTACGGCGGGCCAGCGCCCACCCTGGACCGGTGGCGATGTCGGGTGGTGAGGTGTCGGACACGGCGTAGCCGCCTTCTCGTACCGCCGGTCCGGCAGGCCTTTCACTGGTCTGGGTGGCGATGGGGGAGCGCTCGTCGGTGTGGGGAGATCGGGCGAGGGGCGGCGGGGATTCCGCGTCACCGGGGCTAGGGGGGTGCGCTGCCGTGGAGGGTTCTTCTCCGGGTGAGGTCGGGGTGGCGGCATGCCGGGTGGTTTGGGCTGAACCCGGCTCGGTGGTCTCGGTGGGTTGGGGTGCGGTCGGCTCGGTGGTGGGGTTGGTGGTCGAGCCGGTTCGGGGTGTGGCCGGCTCGGGGTCGAGGCGGGTGGTCGAGTCGAACCGGGGCGTGGCTGGGTCTGTGGCAGGGCGCGTGGCTGCGTGGGGTTGGGGTGGTGCTGCGTATTGAGGTGGCGAGGGGGTGGGGTGGAGCGTGGCTGTGGGCGGTTGTGTCAGCGTGGCTGTGGCTCTGGTTCTGGTTGTTGGCTGGAGCGGGGGGCGGGGGGTTAGGTCCGCTGGGTTCGGTGTGGGGGTGAGTGGCTGGGGGGTGGCGATCTCGTGGATGCGGACTTCCCACGGGCCGCGGACGATGGAGGTCGTGGTGATGCGGGTGCCGTCGGGGGTTGCCGTGTAGGAGGAAGCGGTGCGTCCCTCACAGGTCAGCGGATGGATCGCGCCGCGCGCGGAGGGCAGGCCGTCAGGGGTGACGAGGGCGAGGTGGTTGTCGACGTTCCGGGTCCAGGCGTGTTCGGCGGCTTCGGGGGCGGTTCGGGTGGAGTAGGCGAGCTTGGCGTAGTGGGGGTCGTCGGGTGGCGCGCCGTGGTCGCTGCCATGGTTGACCAGACGGACGATGCCGTCGTGGCGGGTGCCGTGGAGGAGCAGGCCGGTGGCGGGGATGGCCACGGTGACATCGTGCTCGTCGATGGGGAGCATCTGTTCGCGGGCGGTCCACACCGGATGCTCGGGCGGGAGCAGCAGGCCGAGCAGGCCCTTGGACGCCCAGTACGGCGAAGCCGGTCCCGAGTACGCCTGCGTGGTGGGCAGGAAGGTGTCGTACCAGCCCAGGGAAAGCAGGCCCCGGCGGTCGGGGACACCGCGTTCGGCGAAGTGGCGGGCGACGGACGAGGCCAGCTTCCTGGTCTGGCCGGGAGCGAGAGGTGTCGCCTCGACGAGGGCGCCGAGCCAGACCGGGGCGAGTGAGGCGAATCGGTAGCAGAGCGAGCGGCCCTGGTGGATCGGCGCGCCGTCCGCGCCGAAGAAGTGCCGGTAGGTCGTGAGGAACTCGGTCAGGCGGGCACGGTAGAGCTTGGCGCGGTCGGCGTCACCGGACATGCGCGTCCACAGCAGCGGGTAGAGGTGGAGCGCCCAGCCTCCGTAGTAGTCGAAGTTGCGGGTGCCGCCGTCGGTGTACCAGCCGTCGCCGACGTACCACTCCTCGATCCGGTCGAGGCCTCTGTCGATCTCGTTCTGCGCATAAGGCCCGCCGACCGACTTCACGAACTCCTCGCTCACGGTCTGGAACAGCATCCAGTTGTTGTCCCAGGTCCGCTTGCCGAGGAAGCCGCTCAGCCAGGCGACGACCCGCTCCCGCACCTCGGCAGGGAGCCGGTCCCACAGCCATGGCCTCGACTCGTGCAGCCCGACGGCGATGGAGGCCGCCTCGACCATCTGCTGGGAGCAGTCGGTCAGCTCGGGCCACGCCTCGCCGCTGGCGGGGTCGGTGCCGTTGGCGAGGCCGGTCGCGTAGCGCTCGATCAGCGCGGGATGTACCTGGCCGCGCGCGCCCGCGATGCGGAACGCGGCGGCCAGGAACGTGCGGGCGAATCCCTCCAGACCGTCGAGCGCCCTGCCCGACCAACTGGCGCGTCCCGGGAGCCGGTACTGGGCGAACCCAGGAGACGCGTACGGCACGACCGAGTCGAGCAGGTGGTCGGTCAGCGCCTCCCAATGGGCGCGCGTCCAGCCGGTACGCGGCGAGAGCAGCCGGTCGGTGGGCGGCAGGGACAGGTAGGGAGGGATCATGCCCAGCCTTCTCGATGGCGGCCGACGGTGAGCTCGGCCGTGTGGGTGTGACCGCGCGATCCGGCCAGGTTGACGGTGATCGTGGGGTTCTTACCCGGTCGGACGGTCACGGTGTCGTCGCTGCCGACCACGCCGTGGGCGGGGTGGTCGAGGGTGAGCGTGACGGTGCCGACCGTGCGGCCGGGGTCGGAGACCGCCAGGTAGACCCGGTCGCCCGCGCGCCGTACGAGGACGGCGCAGGGCGCCGAGGCGGTGACTTCGCCCGCCTCGCCCGCCGACCAGAAGGTGGCGGCGAACAGCCGGGCGTCGCCCTGCTTGGCGGCGATCGCCTGGACCTGCGCGGTGTTGGCGAGGATCTCGACGCCGGAGTGGGCGGCGGTCTGCGCGGCGGTCGCGTTGGGAAGCAGCAGGTAGGCGTAGCCCGCGCCCGACGGGTTGGCGCCGTGGTCGAACCAGAGCGTGACGTACTCCCTGGACACCGGCCCTGGCGTGCCACCCGTGTCGGCGCCGTCGTTGATCGCCCTCCAGGTGTCGGTGCGCACCTCGCGGAGCGTGCGCAGCCGCGCGCCACCAGGGAAGACGTAACCGCCCACGCCCTCCAGGTGTGCCCACGAGGCGGTGGACGTGCTCTCGCCGTCCTCCCGGGGCATGCCGTCGACGATCAGCGGCCCGGAGGCGCCGCGGTTGTCGACGACGGTCTCGATCGTCCTGCCGTCGGTGCTGGTGATGCCCGCTCCCAGGCAGACGACCGCGTCGTCGAGGCAGACCCAGGTCTTCCTGGCCGTGAGTGTGGTGCCCATGGCCATGAGTTCGAGGCTCGCCACGCCGTACCCGCCGAGGACGGCGCCGCCCGCCCACGCGTTCGCCGGGCGGAAGGTGCCGGTGCCGCTGACGGAGACGGCCGGGTCGCGGGGCCGCGTGTCGACCGTGGTGCCCGGCAGCCGGTAGGAGTCGACGGTCGGCCAGTAGTCGGCGCTGTAGTGGTCGAGGTCGGTGTAAAGGTAGGTGACGCCGTCGCCTTGGTACCAGGCGCGGTAGTTCTCCCCGTTGCCGCACTCGTAGCCGGCGATCCGCCTGGAGTCGAGGCTGAGGGCGAACGACCAGGCGGGACGGCGGTGCACGACCCGATCCATGTCGGCGAAGACGTGATGTCCGACCGGTCTGGGCGCGGCGGTGACAGCGGCGTCGGCGAGCACGGCACGCGCCCTGGCCGTCGCCGCGATGCCCGCGCGCTCCATGAACCTGCCCCTGCTCGCCCAGCCCTTGGCCAGCGCCCGGAACCTGCTCGCGTAGGGCTCGGGCGCGCCGGTCGCGAGCTGGAGCACGGCGTCGACCGTGTCACGCCCGGCGTCGTGGTCGCGGTAGGCGCCGCGTGACACCGCGCGGCCTCTGACGCTGTCCATCATCAGGCCGTCGTGGATCCACGGCGCGAACGTCCGCTCCACGGCGTCGAGGATCACCGCCCGCCTGGGGTCGGTGACCTCCCAGCTCGAACCGCCCAGCAGACCGAGCACCGCGCTCACGGACTGGAGCAGCACGACGCCGTAGGAGCCGGTGTAGGCGACGGTGTCGTGCTGGATGAACGAGCCGTCAGCGTAGAAGCCGTCGCGTGCGGTGACGTAGCCGAACAGGGTGTTGCGCCCGGCGTCGCGCACGTCGGACAGCCCGTCGCGGGCCAGGGCGATCTTGGCGGCGTCGTCGCCGACGATTCCGCGCAGGGCGACGATCAGTGCCTTGTCGGCCCGATTGGCGCCGGTCTCGGAGAAGTTGGTGAGGTTGGTCCGGCGGTCTGGGTTGGGACAGAAGCGGTCCACCGCCCGGATCCAGGCGGCGCGCTGGCCGGGGCTGATGACGTCGTACATCAGCAGGCAGGTGTCGATCAGGGATCGGGCGGCGCCGATCTCCCAGTGCCACCAGTTGCCGACTTCCTTCTTGGTCTCGTTGTAGGCGCGGGCGTAGAGGAAGTCGAGAGCGCTGAGGAGCTCCGTCGCGAGCGTGGTGTCGCCGTGGAGCTTCGAGCCGGGGGTGGCCCAGGCGGTGGCCAGCGTGCGCAGGCGCTGGTGACTGCTGGAGATGTCGCCGGAGGCGCCTTTGAGGGGGAGGTCGGGCCAGAGGGAGGTGCGCTCGGGTGAGCGGTCGAGGGTGTCGCGCAGGGTCGTGGCCGAGGCGTCGAGCCGTGCGAGAGGGGCCGCGAAGGCCGGGTCGGCGGGGTCGAAGGGGGCGCCGGTGAGCATCGCGGTGGCCTTGGCGCGGAGGGTGGCGAACTCGGTCACGCCGGAAGTCTGGCTGGTCGGGGTGGTGGGGGTGGGGGCCGAGCGGGGTTCTGTGGAAAAGGTGGGGCCGGCCGGGGTGGCTGTGGACAACGGACCGTCGGGGAGGAGGAACGCGGCCAGGCCGCCGGCGAGCCCGAGGAACCCGCGCCGATGAAGGGCCTGCACCGGATCCGGCGATGCGGCCCGAAGGAGCGCGCCGCGGGCGTCGGTCGACGTGGGGGAGGGGGTGTCGGGTGCGGCGTTCAAGGAGGGTGTCGGGTGGGGCTCGGAGGGGGAGTCGGACGTGGGGTTCGGGGAGGTCTGGTGGGGTTCGGGGTTCGGGGTGGAGGGGGAGGGGCGCATCGGTGTCGGGCTCCTACTCGGCCAGCGTGCTCGGGTCCACGTCGGGCGCAGGCAGTCCGAGGGCCGCCACCCGTGCCAGGTACTCCGCCGTCACCGGCGCCCCCCACCGCTCCCAGAACCCGCGCAGGTCCCGCCCCGCCGTCCGAGAGGTGTAGAGCGCCAGGTATCCCCACCGCCTGTCCGTCTCCGTCCACTCCGACGGCGGCCGTTCGTCGCGGACCAGCCGGTGCAGCCGGGGCCAGAAGTCGTCCCCGAACGCCAGCTCCAGCTGCCGGAACGGCACCAGCTTCTCGAAGGCGCCGAACCCCTTCACGTATCCCGAGCTGGGCAGCTTCGGCAGCGCGCTCTGGTACGGCGTGAGCCCGGTCTTCGCGTCCGGCTTGGTGAGGTTCGACGGCTGCCCGAGTGTCCGCTGCGCCGCCAGCGAGTAGATGTTGACCGTGACCTCGGTGAGGTCGGTCGGCTTGTAGGCCATCTGCTGGTGCTGGTGCCCGAGCTCGTGGTAGACGCCCCACCCTCGGGTGCGCAGCCCGTCCACGGTGAGCAGCCGGTCCAGGTAGGTGCGCGGGTAGGCGGTCCAGCCGTGGGTGGCGTAGGCGCCCGCGCCGGTGGGCATGCGCGGCGCCTCCACCAGGTGGAACGGCAGCGGGCTGCGCTCCTGCCGGTCGATGCCCGAGATGGCCGCGTGGGAGGAGATGATCGTCTCGAGCAGGGAGAGCAGCGCGTGGTGGTCCTGGTCGCGCCAGGCCAGCATGCCGTCCCTGGTCACGGTGACGATCCCGTACGGCGAGACCAGCTCGACCTGCGGCGCCGTGGTCAGCGTGTCGAGCTGCGCCTGGAAGGCCGATTCGGTCGTCTCCCCCATCACGAAGGTCGGGACGGGCCTCGCGCCGCTGACGAACTTGACCTTGGCCTTCCTGTCGTCGTCGCTCGCGGCGCCGACGAGCGACAGGTAGATCATGCCGCCACCGGGGTCGGTGACGGTGTTGGCGCCCGCGGTGAGCGGGTAGGCGCGTGGGTTCTTGTAGGTGACGTCGGCGTGGGTGTCGGGGGCGCCGACGTGGAGCGTGGGCAGCAGGCCGTCCTTCGCCTCGACCTCGACGGTGAGCGTGCCGGCGGCGGGCAGGTGGAGGCCGGTGTGGTGGAAGTTCGTGGTGCCGAGGGCCTGCTGGAGCCGCAGCCGCTCGCTCTCCGCGCTGGGCCTGGCCCGCAGCACCACGGTACGGCGGGCGGACGCGGTGGCCGCGCGCGCGGGGGACGAGCCGAGCAGGACGGCGCCGACGGTGGCCGCGCCGAGGAAGCCACGGCGGGAAAGGGGGGTGGTGGTCATGACGGCAGCATGTAAGCGCTTTCTATAGCGCGTCAAGACCAACGGAATCTTTCTATGAGTTTCTATGCAGGGTAGGACCGCAGTGCTCAGTAAGCGCTTGCTACCGAGTCGCGCACGACGACCGTGGTCCCCACCCGCGTGGTGGTCTGCACGGGCGCCAGGTAGTCGCCCTCGCCCGCCACGCCCAGCGCCAGCCGTACCGCCTGGCGGCCCATCTCCTCCAGCGGGATGCGCACGGTCGTCAGCTGCGGGCGCAGCTCCTGGGCCACCGGCACGTCGTCGTAGCCCACGACGGAGATCTCGCCGGGCACGGAGACGCCCGCCAGCTCCAGCGCCTGCATGACACCGGCCGCGACCGTGTCGTTGGCCGCGAAGACCGCGGTGAAGTCGAGCCGCTCGGCCAGCAGCTCCCTGATCCTGTCGTAGCCGAACCTGCGGCTGAACGACCCGGTGTGCACCAGCTCCTTGGCCTGCGGCAGCCCGCGCATCTCCAGCGCCCGGCGGTGTCCCGCCAGGCGGGCGATCGTCGTGGACAGCGAGGACGGCCCGCCGAGGAACAGGATCCGGCGATGCCCCTGCGTGATGAGATAGTCGGTGATCGCGAACGCGCCGCCCTCGTTGTCGTACTCCACGACCTTGGTCGGCACGTCGTCGCCCAGCGAGGGCCGCCCGCACAGCACCAGTGTCGAGCCGGCGGCATGCAGCGCGCGGGCCCTGCGGCCGACCTCGGCGGCGTAGGCGCGGTCCTCGTGCGCCCCGCCGACCAGGATCACCGCGTCGGCGCGCTGCTCGTGCAGCAGGTCGATGAGGGCCAGCTCCTGCTGGTGGCTCCCCTCCGTGCAGCACACCATGCACAGCCGGCCGTGCCTGGTCGCCTCGCGCTCGACGCCCCTGGCGATGTAGGCGTAGAACGGGTCGACCACGTCGTTGATGATGATGCCGACGGTCCTGTTGGTGGCTCCGGCCAGCGCCCTGGCGTGGGCGTTGACGACGTAGCCCAGCTCGGCGATGGCCGCCTCGACCCGTTCCCTCGTCGACGTGGCGACGGGGTAGTTGCGGTTGATCACCCTGGAGACCGTCGCGCTGGAGACGCCGGCCCGTCTGGCGACGTCGGCGATGGTCGCCGAGCTCATCTCGGTCACCGGCTCCTCCTTGCCCGTGTGAAGATCATGCCATCCGGTCGAGCGCGTCGAGATGGATCTCGTGCAGCAGCGGCTGCCCCGCGCAGTACCTGGCCACCTCCTCGACCGTGGAGTCGGCCAGTCTGCCGAGCTCGTTGCCCTGCGCGCCCGCCAGGTGCGGGGTGAGGAAGACGTTCGGCAGCCCGAACAGCGGGTGCCCGGTGGGCAGCGGCTCGGGGTCGCTGACATCAAGTATCGCGTCCAGCCGGCCGCTCGCGACCTCTTCGAGCAGGGCCTCGGTGTCGATGAGCGTGCCTCTGGCGGTGTTGACCACGACCGCGCCGTCCATGAGCCTGGCCAGCAGGGAGCGGTCGAGCATCCGGTGGGTCTCGGGGGTGCTCGGCGCGTGCAGGCTCACCACGTGCGAGCGGCGCGCCAGCGTGTCGAGGTCGACCAGGGCCGCGCCCAGGCCCGCCACCTCGACGGGGTCGGCGTACGGGTCGTAGACCAGGATCTCGGCCTCCAGGCCGCGCAGCAGCTCGACGACCCGCCGCCCGATCCGCGACAGTCCCACGACGCCGACCGTGATGCGCCGCGCGCCCAGCCACGGAATGCCGCTGAAGTCGCGTTTGGTGCCGTGCTCCCGATACCGGTGCGCCAGGGTGAAAGCGCGTTTCGCGCCGAAGACGATGGCGGCGTAGGTGAACTCGGCCACCGGTACGGCGTTGGCCTCGGCCGCGCTCGACACGCGCACGCCGCGGGCCAGCACCGCGGGGTCGAGGAAGGTCTTCACCGTGCCGGCCGCGTGGGCGATGAACCGCAGCCCGGGCGCCCGCTCCAGCAGCTCGGGCCCGAGCGGCGGGCAGCCCCACCCGGTGACCAGCACCTCGGCGCCGGCCAGCGCGCGCCGCGCGGCGCCGGTCGACAGGTCGTGCAGGACGTCGTCGTGAAGGTCGGCCAGCTCGGCGAGCCGGTCGAGGGCGCCCTTGGCGAAGACCTCCTCGCGCACACCCGGCGCCATGGCCAGAACCGTGCGCGGTCTGAGCCGCACCTCCATGACCGTCACATCACTCCCCGCGGTTGAAGACCCAAGGCCATAGTAAGCGCGTTCTATAGAGAACGTGCGCCGCACGCTAGGCCCTTCCTGGGAAACCGTCAAGAAGCTCTTGACGAATGAGGAAAGCGCTTACTACGGTCACGCCAACTGGAAGGACCACGCATGACGACTCCCCTCGAAGCCGTCGGCCCCGGTACGGCACGCCGTACCGGGGCCGAATCCCCCGCGGTCACGCCCCAGCGCCTACCGCTCAGGAAACGCCTCTGGCGGGACCGGGTCATGCTCGCCCTCACCCTGCCCGGCCTGCTGTACTTCCTGGTCTTCCACTACGTCCCGCTCTTCGGCTACGTGGCGGCCTTCCAGGACTACCAGCCGTACATCGGCTTCCTGGACAGCCAGTGGGTCGGGCTGCAGAACTTCGCGACCATGCTGGGCGACCCCCGGTTCTGGGACGCGGTGGGCAACACGCTGCGCATCACGCTCACCCAGCTGGTGCTCTTCTTCCCCGCGCCGATCGCGCTGGCGCTGCTGCTCAACAGCGTCGTCAGCGAGAAGCTGCGCAGGTTCGTGCAGAGCGTGGTCTACCTGCCGCACTTCATCGGCTGGGTGATCATCGTCTCGATCTTCCAGCAGGTCGTCGGCGGCGCCGGCGTGCTCCCCGACGTGCTGGAGAGCGCCGGCCTGCCGCGCTACGACCTGATGACCGACCCCGACGCCTTCCCGCTGCTGGTCACCCTCCAGGTCATCTGGAAGGACTGCGGCTGGGGCACGATCATCTTCCTGGCCGCGCTGCTGTCCATCCCCTCCGAGCTGTACGAGGCGGCGGCGATGGACGGGGCCGGCCGCTGGCGCAGGCTCTGGCACGTCACGCTGCCCGGGATCACCCCGATCGTCATCCTGCTGCTCATCCTCAACCTCGGCAGCATCCTGTCGGTCGGCTTCGAGCAGATCCTGCTCCAGCGTGACGCGGTCGGGCCCGAGTCCGGGGAGGTGCTCGACACCTTCGTCTACTTCAACGGCGTCCAGGACGGACAGTGGGGCCCCGCGGCGGCCGTCGGCCTGGTGAAGGCGGTCGTCGGCGCGGTCCTCGTCCTCGGCGCGAACAAGGTGGCGCACCTGCTGGGCCACGAGGGGGTGTACCGCAATGCGGGCAGGTGACCGTCCCGCGTGGATGGAGAAGCCGTCCAGGCTCGGCGCGGGCCTCAAGGCGATCGTCATCACCGCGATCACGCTGCTGGTGATCTATCCCTTCGTCGGCGTCCTCGGCACCAGCCTGTCCTCGGAGTCGGAGATCGCCAGAAGCGGCGGGTTCGTCCTGCTGCCCACCTCACCGCAGCTCGACGCCTACCGGGCGGTCTTCGACGGCGGCACGGTCACCCGCGCGCTGCTCGTCAGCGTGCTGGTCACGAGCATCGGCACGTTGGCCGGCGTCACGGTCACGGTCTGCATGGCCTACGGCCTGAGCCGCCGCGAGGTCACCGGATCGAAGTGGATCCTGATGGTCGCGCTGTTCACCATGCTCTTCAACCCCGGCATCATCGCCAACTTCCTGCTCGTCAACCAGCTCGGCCTGCTCAACAGCTTCGGCGCGCTCGTCCTGCCCAGCCTGGTCAGCGCGTTCAACCTGGTGGTGCTGCGCTCCTTCTTCATGAACCTGCCGGGCGAGCTGCTGGAGAGCGCCCGCATGGACGGCGCCGGCGACCTGCGGATCCTCGCGCGTATCGTGCTCCCGCTGTCGAAGGCGGTGATCGCGGTGGTGTCGCTGTTCTACGCCGTCGCCTACTGGAACAACTTCTTCAACGCCCTGCTCTACATCGACGACTCCGAGCGCCACCCGCTGCCGAACATCCTGCGCACCTTCATCCTGCAGGGCAGGACGCTGGAGAGCGCCGTGGGCACCGAGGCCCCGGCCCCCGTGCAGGCGATCCAGATGGCCGTACTCGTCGTGGCCATCGTCCCGATCCTGCTCGTCTATCCCTTCCTGCAGCGCTACTTCACCAAGGGCGTGCTCACCGGCGCCATCAAGGGCTGAGCCCGCCCCCCCACCCCCGAAGGAAGACCATGAACCTGTCCAGGCGCGGACTCCTCCGCCTCGGCGCGACCGCGACCGCGGGCGCCGCTCTCTCCCCGCTGCTGGCCGCCTGCGGCGGCGCCGCCGGCCCCGCCCCCGCGACCAAGGCGCAGGGCCTGACCATCAAGCTGCCGACGTACGTGCCGCTTCCCGGCGCGGCGCGGCCGGACCTGCCCGGCACCCCCGCGGGCGTGCCCGAGGGCTACTTCACCTACCCGAAGGAGCTGTTCAAGGCGGTGGCCAGGCCGCCGATGTCGGGCGGCACGGTGACGATGGCGTCGAAGACCTTCCTGCCGCCGCCTCCGCCCCGCGAGCAGAACGCCGCGTGGCAGGAGATCGAGAAGCGGCTCGGCGGCCGGGCCGAGCTGATGATCGTGCCGGAGGCCGACTGGCCGACCAAGTTCAACACCATGGTCGCCGGCGGCAACCTGCCCGACCTGTTCCCGTACGTGTCCACGCAGGGCGTCAACAACCTGCCCGCCTTCGTGGCCAGCCAGTGCAGCGACCTGACGCCGTTCCTCAGCGGCGACGCCGTCAAGGAGTACCCGAACCTGGCGGCCATCCCTGAGGTGTTCTGGAAGCAGGGCATCGTCGCCGGCAAGCTCTACGGCATCCCGATCCCGCGCAACATGGTCGGCGGGCTCGGCTTCTACCGGGCCGACCTCTTCGCCGCCGCGGGCGTGACCGACCTGGCCCAGATCGGCGACACCGAACGGCTGGCCGAGCTGCTCAAGGCGGTGACCAACCCCAAGGAGAAGCGCTGGGGCCTGGTCACGGCCACCGGTGGCCTGTTCGGCCTGTCCATCTTCGCCCAGCTGTTCGGCGCGCCCAACGGCTGGCGCCTGGAGCCGAGCGGCAAGCTGGTGGCCGGGTTCGAGACCGAGGAGTACCGCGCCGCCGTCGAGTACACCCGCAAGCTGCGCGAAGCGGGCGTCATCTACCCGGGCTCCGAGGGCTTCGACTCGCTCAAGCGCAAGAACGAGTTCAACGCCGGACGCGCCGCGCTGACCTACGACGGCATGCCCGCCTTCCTCGGGCCCGCCGGCTACCTGCAGACCCAGAAGAAGATCGACCCGAAGGCCGATCCCCGGCCGCTGCTCCCGATCGGGAGCACGACCGCGGCCTTCCTCAACAACATCGTCTTCGCCGTCAACTTCGTGAAGAAGGCCGACGCCGCCAAGGTGAAGGAGGTCCTGCGCGTCGCCGACTTCTTCGCCGCCCCCTTCGGCAGCGAGGAGTACACCCTCATCCAGTACGGCGTCGAGGGCACCGACCACACCCGCGACGACAAGGGCAACCCGGTCCTCACCGAGCAGGGCGCCAAGGACACGACGGTGCCGTGGAAGTATCTCGGGGCGCCGACCCAGCCGGTCTTCGACGCCTCCTCAGGCGAGGCCGTCAAGCTCACCCACGACGCGCTGGCCAAGATGATCGCCGTCGGTGTCGAGGACCCGACCACGGGCCTGTTCTCGCCGACCAGCGAGAACCGGTTCGAGGCGCTGTCGACCATGCGCACCGACCGGCTCACCTCGATCATCGCGGGCCGCGCCCCGCTGTCCGACCTCGACCAGCTCATCAAGGACTGGAAGGCACAGGGCGGCGACAAGATCCGCGCCGAGTTCGAGAGCGTCATCCAGAAGAGCGGCGGCACCAGCTGAGCCGTCCCCGACGATAGGTGTGACACCCCCCATGAAGCGAACCATCGCCACCCTGGCCCTCGCCGCCCTGGCGGCGGGCGCCCTCGCCCCACCCGCCGCCGCCACCCCCGCCCCCGGCTCGCCGGGCCTGGGCGACCCGCTCTTCCCCGATCTCGGCAACGGCGGCTACGACGTCCGCCACTACGACGTCTCCTTCGACTTCACCCCGGTCACCTACGACTTCACCGCCACGGTGACGATCAGCGCCACCGCCGTCCAGGACCTGTCGTCCTTCAACCTGGACACCGACGGCCACGTCATCGACTCCGTCACCGTCGACGGCCGGCCCGCGACGTGGGCGCTCGCCCAGGGCCGGACGGGTCAGGAACTGACCGTCACCCCCGCCGAGCCCGTGAAGGAGCATCGCCCCTTCACGGCGACGCTGACCCTGCACGGCAACGGCAAGGCCTCGCGCTCCGGCCTCACCGGGTGGCGGTTCGGCCCCGACGGCGGGTTCGCCGCCGCCGCGCAGGCCAGCAGGGCCGACACCTTCTTCCCCGTCAACGACCACCCCTCCGACAAGGCCACCTGGACCTTCCGCGTCAAGGTCCCCGACGGCTACGTCGCCACCGCCAACGGCGAACTCGCCGCGAAGGAGGGCGAGGTCTGGCGGTTCGAGGAGCGCGAGCCGATGCCGCCCGAGCTGCTCGGGCTCGCCGTGGTCAAGGGCGCCTACCTGTACGGCACCGGCCCCCACGGCCTGCCCCTGCGCCACGTCGTCCCGCAGGGGCAGGAGGGCACCTACGCCCCGATCGCCGCCGAGACGGCCGGGCAGATCGAGTGGGCCGAGGCCAGGTTCGGCCGCTTCCCCTTCTCGACCTACGGCGTGCACATCTACCCCGGCTACACCGACGCGCTGGAGAACCAGACCCTGTCCTTGTTCGGCACCGGCTGGTTCACCAGGCCGACGTACTCCAACACCATGGTCCACGAACTGGTGCACCAGTGGTTCGGCGACTCGGTCACGCCCGCCACCTGGCAGGACGCCTGGCTGAACGAGGGCCCGGCGGTCTTCTACGCCGCCGTGTGGGCCGAGGAGCAGGGCGGGCAGCCGCTCGCCGACAAGATGCGGACGGTGTACGGCAAGCTCGACGAGGTCCGCGCCAAGGACGGCCCGCCCGGCAGGCCCAAGGGCCTCGGCGGCTACAACATCTACGACGGCGGCGCGCTGGTCCTCTACGCGCTCCGTCAGGAGATCGGCGAGCGCGACTTCGACCGTGTCATGCGCCGCTGGGTCCAGCGCAACAAGGACGGCAACGCCTCCACCGAGGACTTCATCACGCACGCCGTGAAGACGGCCCACCGCCCGGGCCTGGACGCGTTCCTGCGCGCCTGGCTCTTCGGCGAGAAGAACCCCCCGCTGGAGATCCCATGAGACGCCTGCTCGCCCTGACCGTCCTGCTCACCCTCCCCCTGACCGGCACCGCCGAGGCCGCCTCCCTGACCGGGGCCGCCCCTTCCACCGGCACCGCCGACACCGGGGCCGCCCCGTTCACCGGCACCGCCGAGGCCGAGGCCGCCTCCCCGACCGGGGCCGCCCCCTTCACTGGCACCGCCGACGCCGAGGCCGGTCCTCTGAGCGGCACCGCCGAGGCCGCGTCGCCGGCCGGCCCGGTCGACGCCGCGCCCGGCCCCAAGGTCTACTACGCCGCCCCAGACGCCACGAGCGAGGCGTGCAACAGCGTCAACCCGTGCTCGCTCGAGCAGGCCAGGGACAAGGTCCGCGCGGCCGTCGCCGGGGGCATGGAGCGCGACATCGAGGTGCGCCTGAGCGGCGGCCGCTACCGGATGGCCGAGCCGCTCGTGCTCGACGCCCGCGACTCGGGGCCCGGCGGGCACACGGTCACCTGGACCGCCGCGCCCGGCGCCAGGCCCGTGCTGTCGGGCGGCGTGCCGATCACCGGCTGGCGGCGGGAAGGCCGGTTCTGGGTGGCGCGGGCGCCCGAGGGCGTCATCCCCCGCCAGCTCTTCGTGGGCGGGGTGAGGGCGGTCCGCGCCCGCGGCGAAGCCTGCCCCGCCAGCGTGTGCGACGCCACCAGGACCGGGATGACCGGGGCGGTGAAGAGCGGTGTCGCGGCGTGGCAGGCGCCGGCCAACGCCGAGGCGGTGATCAGGATCCGCTGGCGCAACTACCACTGCAGGATCGACAGGGTCGACGGCGACCTGCTCACCTTCGCGCAGCCGTGCTGGACCAACTCCGCAGGCGGCACCGGCCGCACCGGGCCGGCGTGGGACAGCACGACCGTCGACTCCAGCCGCTACACCAAGGTGTCCTTCTTCGAGAACGCCGTCGAGCTGCTCGACCAGCCCGGCGAGTTCGTCTACGACCGCGGCAGCCGTACCGTCACCTACCTGCCCAGGCAGGGCGAGGACCTGAGCGACGTGATCACCCCGGCGCGCGAGACGCTGCTGCGGATCGAGGGCGCGAGCGGGGTGACGGTCTCGGGGCTGGCCTTCGAGCACGCCGCCTACACCCAGCCGGACACCGACGAGGGCTACGCCGGCACGCAGGCGGGCCTGACGCTGACCGGGGCCACGGGACCCGTCGACCACGCCGGCCGCCACTACACCAAGCCCGCCGCCGCGGTCGTGGTGCGCGGCGGGCGCCGGGTGACGGTGGCCGACAGCGCCTTCGCCAGGCTCGGCGGCGCGGGGATCATCCTCGAGAAGGGCACCAAGGACTCGGCCGTCACCGGCTCGACCTTCACCGACCTGTCCTCCGGCGCGGTCTACGTCGGCGACACCGAGCCCAATCCGCCCGCCGAGCTGCGCGGCGAGCGCAACACGGTCGCCCGTAACACGATCACCCACGTCGGCGTGGAGTACACCGACGCGGTGGGCGTCTGGGCCGGCTACGAGAGCGAGCTGGCCGTCGACCACAACACCCTGGAGCAGCTGCCCTACTCCGGCATCTCGGTCGGCTGGGGATGGAACCAGCCCGAGGCGCAGCGCCCCGACATGCGCGACAACAGGATCACCGGCAACCGGATCGTCGACGCCATGATGGTCGGCTTCGACATGCACGACGGCGGCGCGATCTACACCCAGGGCCCGCAGCCCGGCACGGTGATCTCCGGCAACTACGTCAACCGCTCCGCCTACGGCAACACCGAGCGCGACGGCAACGGCGTCTACCTCGACGAGCAGAGCTCCCACATCCGCGTCGAGGGCAACGTGCTGACCCGCATGGGCTACAAGTGGGTCTCCAACTGGGCCGGATACGGCATCGAGAACGTCGCCACGGGCAACTGGACCGACACCACGGCGCCCGCGCTGTCCGGTCGTGGCTCCCAGATGGCCGGCAACCACACCGCGCTGGAGCGGCTGCCGGAGGCCGCCGTCGAGGTGGCCGCGGCGGCCGGCGCGACCTCCGGCGGCACCGTCGAGCAGCTCGCCCCCGACCTGGCCCGCGGCGGGCCCGCCGCCCAGTCCTCCACCGACGGTACGGCGGTCGCCGCCAACGCGGTCGACGGTTCGACCACGACCGACACCAGAACGCTCGGCGAGCCGGGCGCCTGGTGGCAGGTCGATCTCGGCTCCGTCCAGCGGATCGGCTCGGTCGAGCTCTGGAACGACGCCTCGATGACCACCGGCGACGTCGAGGTGGTCGTCGCCACCGCGGCCGACATGTCGGACGCGAAGCGGGTGAGCCTGCCGGGCAAGGTGCTCCGCCCCTCGCTGGTGGAGATCGCGGCCGATGCCCGCTACGTCCGCGTCCAGCGCGCGGGCACTGGCAGGATCGGGCTCTCCGGAGTTTCGGTCCACCCGTAATCAACGCACCCGGAAGGGGTACGGCGCGGCCGTACCCCTTCCCCGCTTGGAGAGCAGATGAGCTGGTTCACCGAGGCGCGGTTCGGCCTCTTCGTCCACTGGGGCATCTACGCCGCCGCCGCCCGCCACGAGTGGGTGAAGTCCTACGAGAAGCTGGACGACGCGCACTACCGGCGCTACTTCGACCACTTCGACCCCGACCTGTACGACCCCGAGGTCTGGGCGGAGGAGGCGTGGAACGCGGGCATGCGCTACCTGGTCGTCACGACCAAGCACCACGACGGGTTCTGCCTGTGGGACTCCGCGCTCACCGACTACAAGGCCACGGCCACGCCGTACGGCAGGGACCTGCTGCGGCCGATGCTCGACGCCTTCCGGGCCAGGGGGATGCGCGTCGGGCTCTACCACTCGCTGATCGACTGGCACCATCCCGAGTTCCCCGTCGACCTGTATCACCCGCAGCGTGACCTCGGCGAAGACTCCAACCGCGATATCCGGAAATATGCCGACTATCTGCACGGGCAGGTCCGCGAGCTGCTCACCGGCTACGGGCGGATCGACACCATGTGGTTTGACTTCAGCTACCCGGGACGCGGCATGGGCGCCAAGGGCAGGGACGAGTGGCGCTCGGCCGAGCTGGAGGCGATGGTCCGCGAGCTCCAGCCGGACATCATGATCAACAACCGGCTCGACCTGGGCAGCGGCGACTTCATGACCCCCGAGCAGGTCATGCCGCCCGGCGGGGTGCCCGGCCACGTGCCGTGGGAGGCGTGCCAGACGCTCAACGGCAGCTGGGGCTACGACCGCGACAACCTCGACTGGAAGTCGCCCGAGCTGCTGCTGAGCATGCTCGTCGACACCGTCTCCAAGGGCGGCAACATGCTGCTGAACGTGGGCCCGAACGCGCGCGGCGAGTTCGAGCCGCGCGCGGTCGAGCGGCTGCGCGCGATCGGCAGGTGGACCAGGCTGCACGGCAGGGCCGTCCACGGCGCGGGCGCCGCGGCCTTCACCCCGCCGCAGGACTGCCGCTACACCCAGCGCGGCGACCGGCTCTACCTGCACCTGCTGAACTGGCCGATGAAGTACGTGCACCTGGACGGCCTGGCCGGCAGGGTGAAGTACGCGCAGTTCCTGCACGACGCCTCCGAGGTGCGCGTGCTCCGCGTCGATCCGCACGAGCCCGGCCACGCCTACCTGCGCGGCGTGCCCGAGGACACCCTCACCCTGCAGCTGCCCGTGACCAGGCCCGACGTGACCGTCCCCGTGATCGAGCTCTTCCTCTGACCGGGCGAGCCCGCGGGTTTCGGGCCGAGCCGGGCCGGCGGGAGGATGCCGAGCAGCCGGTGCCGGCGGTCAGCGGCCGGTGAAGGTCGGGCGCTGCTTGGCCAGGAAGGCGCGGGTCGCGCCCTGGTGGTCCTCCGTGGCGGCGAGCTGGTCCTGCAGGTCGGCCTCCAGCGCCAGCGACTCGCCCAGCGTGTGCGTGGCCGCGAACGCCAGGGCGCGCTTGGTGGCCGCGAACGCCTTCGTCGGGCCGGCGGCCAGCCGTACCGCGAGCTCGTGGGCGGTCTTCAGCAACTCGTCGTCGGGCACCACGCGCGCGACCAGGCCGAGCTCGAGCGCGCGGGCGGCGTCCAGCGGCTCGCCGAGCAGCAGCAGCTCGGCCGCGCGCCCCTGGCCGACCAGCCGCTGCAGCGTCCACGAGGCGCCCGAGTCGGGAGCCAGCCCGATGCCGGTGAACGCCATCGCGAACTTGGCCCGCTCCGATGCCACGCGCAGGTCGCAGGCGTAGGCGAGGGAGGCGCCCGCGCCCGCGGCCACGCCGTTCACCGCGGCGACCACCGGCTTGGCCATGCCGGTGATCACCTCGACCAGCGGGTTGTAGTGCTCGCGGACGGTGTCGGCCAGGCCCCTGCCGGCCGCCAGGTTGTCCGCGTGCTCGCGCAGGTCCTGCCCGGCGCAGAAGGCCCTGCCCGCCCCGGTGATCAGTACGGCCCGCACGGCGCCGGACGCGGCCGCCTCGCGCAGCGCTTCGAGCAGGGCGGCCTTGAGCTCGGCGGTCAGCGAGTTCATCGCGTCGGGACGGTCGAGCGTGACGGTGGCGACGGCGTCGGCGACCTCGTAACGGATCACAACAGCTCCTTGTCGACGAAAGCGGCGGCCGCAGGCAGCAACCTGGCGGCCTCCTGTTCGAAGTACGCCCGCGCCTTCTCGCCCTGCCAGCCGGGCGGCAGCAGCTCGGCGGGCAGCCCGGGGTCGCGGAACAGGAAGTTGCGCCAGCCGTGCACCAGTCTGCTCCTGGTGGCGAAGACGCGGGAGTTCGGCGCGCCGCCCGGCAGCCCCGCGATCAGCTCCTGCGCCTCGGACAGCCACTCCTCGTAGGCCCTTCCGATGGCTGCCAGGTCCCACGCGCTCGCGACCAGCGCGCGCGGGTCGCCGTCGAGGACGGCGTCGAACATGTCGGCGCGGACGCCCTCGTTGGCCAGCAGCGGATCGAGCTCGGGGGAGCGGCGAGGGCCGACCCAGGTCGTCTCCGACAGCGGCGCGTAGCCGAGGAAGGCCAGGTCGGCGCGGAAGCGTTCGCGCTTGGCCCGGTCCCTGACCGGCTCCAGCACGACCAGGTGCCAGTGCCCCTGCCAGCTGATCGTTCCGGGTCGGTAAATTCTCAGCGCCGCCTCGTCCAAGCGCCTGACGCACTTGGCGGTGACCTCGTAGCCGGGCCCCTGCGGCAGCCTGACCCGGTCGAGCCAGCCCTGCCGCACCATGCGCGAAACCGCCGTCCTGACGGCAGGAGCCGCGATTTCCAGCGGCGCGAGCAGCCTGACCAGGGCGGCGACCGACGCCTTCCCACCACGGGAACGCAGGTGGTCCCCGTACAGATCGAACAGCGCCGCGCGTGCGTTCACGAGCACCAGTTTGGACGGCTTCGCGACCCTGGACAACGGATGCTGGGAGGAGATCGTTACCCATTTGGCACTCCGATGCGGGAGAATAGGACATCACAGAAGACGTGAATGCGTCGGCCACCCACCGGGGCGGTCGTTGATCGCAACCGCGGAGTCCATGGCAGGAAGGGATACACGCATGGCGGCGATGAAGCCGCGGACCGGCGATGGTCCGCTGGAGGTCACCAAGGAAGGGCGCGGCATTGTCATGCGGGTCCCGCTCGAAGGTGGCGGCCGGCTCGTCGTGGAGATTTCGGCCGACGAGGCGAAGGCGCTCGGCGAAGCGCTGAAGAACGTGGTCGGCTGACGCCGGCTCAACCACCTGATCGAACGGCCCTGGCGTACCCTCCGCCGGGGCCGATCACGTTTGGAGACTATCCCGTGCCCATCCAGACGACGGTGTCCGTGCTCCCCGAAGCGCCCGCCGACGCCGCACTGCTCGCCCTCCCCTACGACGCGGAGCTGAACCCCAAGGTCGAGCTGCCCGTGCCGGTGGCCGCGCTGCTGGCGCACTACGAGGCCAAGGGTGAGGCGGGCGAGATCGTCGAGGTCCCGGTCACGCGCGGCGACGCGGTGGGAAGGGTCCTTCTGTACGGCGTCGGCGACGGCTCGCCGCGTGCCCTGCGCAAGGCGGCCGCCGGCCTGACGCGCAGGGCCAGGGGCAAGCAGGAGCTGACCGTCGTGCTCCCGCCCTGCGACGCCGCCGTCTTCGCCGAGGCCGCCCTGCTGGCGGCCTACACCTTCAAGATCGGCGGCCAGGGCACCCCGCCCATCGCCGCCCTCACCCTGGCCGGCGCCGACGGGCCGGCCGTACGGCGCGGCGAGGCCGTGGCGCAGGCCGTCGCGCTGGCCCGCGACCTGACCAACACCCCCTCCTCGACCAAGAACCCCGCCTGGCTGGCCGAGCAGGCCGCCGCCACCGGCCTGGAGGCCAAGGTCTGGGAAGAGGACGCGCTGCGCGCCGACGGTTTCGGCGGCATCCTGGCCGTCGGCCAGGGCTCGGTCCACCCGCCCCGGCTGATCCAGCTCTCCTACACCCCCGAGGGCGCCGAGCGACACGTCGTGCTGGTCGGCAAGGGCATCACGTTCGACTCGGGCGGCCTGTCGCTCAAGCCGACCGACAACATGAAGACCCAGAAGACCGACATGGCCGGCGGCGCGGTGGTCATCGCGGTCATGGGCGCACTGGCCGCCATGGGCTCGCGGGTGCGGGTCACCGGCCTGATCGCCGCGGCCGAGAACATGCCGTCCGGCAGCGCCCAGCGGCCCGGCGACGTCATCACGCACTACGGCGGCACGACCGTCGAGGTGACCAACACCGACGCCGAGGGGCGCCTGGTGCTCGCCGACGCGCTCGCCTACGCCGACGCCGTGCTCGACCCCGACGCGATGGTCGACATCGCCACCCTCACCGGGGCGATCAGCGTCGCCCTCGGGCGGAACATCGGCGCCGTCTACTCCTCCGCCGACGAGCTGGCCGACGAGCTGGTCGAGGCGGGCGCCAGGAGCGACGACCGGTTGTGGCGGATGCCGCTGATCGAGGACTACCGCCCGGCCCTCGACTCGCCCATCGCGGACATGCAGAACGCCGACGTGGGCGGGCGCTACGGCGCCGGCTCGATCACCGCCGCGCTGTTCCTGCGGGAGTTCACCGGCAAGCGTCCGTGGGCGCATCTGGACATCGCGGGCGTGGGTCGCAGCACGGTCGACGAGGGCACGCTGACGAAGGGCGCCACGGGCTTCGGCGTCCGCGTCCTGCTCGACTGGCTCACCCGCTCCTGAGCCGCCGCGCGCCGATCCGGTGGGCGGTGACGTCCACCGGATCGATGTCCGGGACCGGCGGTGGCCGGCCGGTCAGGCGGAGACCTTGACGGCGGCCAGCAGGCCGTCGCCGAGCGGGATCATCACCGACCGCAGCCGGTCGTCGCCCTGCACGAGCTTGCCCAGCTCGCGTACCGCGACCGTGTCGGGGTCGCGCTGGGAGGGGTCGGCGACCCTGTTGTGCCACAGCGCGTTGTCGAAGGCCACGATCCCGCCCACCCGCAGCAGCCGCACCGCCTCGGCCAGATAGTCGGCGTACTCCTGCTTGGCCGCGTCGGCGAACACCATGTCATAGCCGCCGTCCGACAGCCTGGGCAGCACGTCGAGCGCGCGCCCGGCGATCAATCTGATCCGGCCGCCGGAGAATCCGGCGTCGGCGAAACTCTGCCGGGCCAGGCGCTGGTGCTCGGGCTCGACGTCCACGCTCGTGAGGGTGCCGTCGGCGCGCATGCCGCGCAGCAGCCACAGCCCCGACACCCCGCACCCGGTGCCGATCTCCACCACGGCGCGCGCGTTGAGCACGGTGGCCAGGAAGCACAGCGCGGCACCGCCTCCGGGAAGGATGGGCGGCGCACCCATCTCATGGCCGCGCTGCCGCGCCGCGTGCAGAATCTCGTCTTCCTGATGGAACTGCTCCGCATAGGCCAGAGTGGCCTCTACCGGGCTGGTCATCGGCCTCTCCTCCCCACTTCCGTGCAATTGGTCACCGATCGCAGCCTAGGGGAGACACGCCAGGACGGGAACTCTGGTCGCGCCCAACGCGTTGCAGGTTTAAACGGGCTTTGCCGGTCCTGAAGGCAGGCAGTGCGCACGAAGGGACGAAACCAGGCACTATGACGGTAGCGGTGGTCCCAGAGAGAGGAGTGCTGGTGGACGGAAGCGACCACCAGGCCGGTCCTCACGTGTCAGATGTGTCTGAGTGGACTCCTCCCACCTGGGAGGAAGTGGTGCGGACGCACTCCGCGCGCGTGTATCGGCTTGCGTACAGGTTGACCGGCAACGTGCACGACGCGGAAGACCTCACCCAAGAGGTCTTCGTCCGGGTCTTCAGGTCGCTGTCGAGCTACACACCCGGCACTTTCGAGGGCTGGTTGCACAGGATCACCACGAACCTGTTCCTCGACATGGCGCGCAGGAGGCAGCGGATCCGCTTCGAGGGGCTGGGCGACGACGCGGCCGAGCGGCTGCAGGGTCGCGAGCCCTCACCCGCCCAGGCGTGGGACGACGCCCACATGGAGCCGGACATCCAGGCGGCGCTCGACTCCCTGGCCCCGGAGTTCAGGGCGGCGGTCGTGCTGTGTGACATCGAAGGCCTGTCGTACGAGGAGATCGCGGCCACGCTCGGCGTGAAGCTTGGCACGGTCAGAAGCAGGATTCACCGTGGCCGGGCACAGCTGCGGGAGGCTCTGGAGCACAGGGCGCCCCGTGGTTCTGAACTCCCCCCGACCGTGACCCGTGGGGAGGAAGTCTGATATGTCGCACCTTGGAGAGCGCGTATCCGCGCTGGTGGACGGCGAGCTGCGCCACGCCGAGCGTGAACGCGCCCTTGCTCACCTGGCCTTCTGCGCCGACTGCAGGAGGGAGGTCGAGTCGATGCGGGCGCTGAAGTCGCGCCTGCGGTCGCTCGAAGGCCCTCCGATGCCGGCCGACCTCACGATGTCTCTGCTGCGAATGGGTGAGCCTGGCGACCCGGTGCCGCCCAGGGAGCGGCCCTTTCCCACCTTCGGCGGTGTTCCGCTTCCCGGCCCGCGCAGCATCGCTCCGCCCGACAACCGGCCTCGCGGCGCCTCGGGCGCTTCGTCGCGGCCCGGACGGTCCCGCAGGCGTCCGGCCTACGTGGCCGTAGGCGTCGTCTCCGCGGCGGTCGCGCTCGGCACCCTGTTCGTGGTCGCGGGCCAGGACCAGGGCCCGTCCGTCTCCCCTCCGGTCGAGGTGTTCAAGCAGGTCCACAAGACCACGGCCCCCTACGGCAACCCGCCCTCCGCCACCCCGTGAGACGGCTGCCCGCCGTCCTCACCCTGGCGCTGCCGATGGCAGTCGGCCTGCCGGGCGCGGTCCACGCCGTGCCCGACGGGTCCGAGAACGAGGACACGGGTCTGCCGCTGCTCAGACGGTCGGCGATGGCCGCGAGGGGCCAGCCGTACGAGGGGACGCTGGTCAGCACGTCCGGCGCGGTGCTCGCCGTACGCAACAGCCCCGGGACCGGGATGACGGTCGACCGGCGCGCCGCCGACCCTGGGACACCCGCGGGCGGCCTGCTGGCCCCCTCCGACGGGATGCTGCGCGCGCTCGCCGCCAACTACCGGGTGGTCGAGGCGCCGGCCGGGAGCGCGTGCGGCAGGACGGCCCGCGTGATCCAGGCGCTCCGGCACGACGGGCGCCCGGCCGCGCGGTACTGGGTCGACGCGGCCAGCGGTGTCCCGCTGCGGCGCGAGGTGCTCGACGGCCACGGCAGGGTGGCGATGGCCGAGGCGTTCGTCGACGTGACGATCGCCGCGCCGCTTCCCATGGCGCAGTCCGCCCCGCTCGCCCGGACGGCGCTCGGCTCCGGGACGCTCCCCGCCCTGAGGGCGCGGGGCTGGAGCCTGCCCAGCGTCCTGCCCGGCGGTTTCGAGCTCGCCCATGCCGCCGAGAACGACGGCTACCTGAAGCTGGGATACTCGGATGGGGTGTCCGTTGTCTCGGTGTTCGTGCAGCGGGGCACCCTGGACGAGGAGCGGCTGGCGGGCTGGCGTAGCCGGTCTCGCGACGGGAATACGATCTGGATCCGGGACGCTGCAGGACGGGAGATGATCTGGGCGAGTGGAGGCCATGTCTACACCGTCGTCGCCGACGCTCCCGCGGACGTGGTCGAGGCCGCCGTCCGGGGGCTGCCGCACGAGGCGGAGCCTGGCTTCTGGCAGCGGTTCGCCCGGGGCGCCCACCGTGTGCTTTCCTGGGTCAACCCGTTCGCTTGACGCTCGCGTAACAACTCTCGTACACCGTAAGCGGGAAGATGACGGTGTCCGAACAAGGAGTGGTGAGACTAGATGACCGACGAGACGCGCCCCATGGACGGACGCACGCCGTCGGACCTCGCCGAGCCCCAGGGACGGCCCGACTTCCTGCCCGCCCAGGAGGGATGGGACAGCGCGAGGACGGAGCAGCTCGGCTGGGAGCACGCCGAGCAGCCCGCCCAGCCGTACGGCACGGGCTGGGGCGATCCGTCGGGACGACCGGCCGCCAACGACACGGCCGTGTTCGGCGCCCCCGATCACGGTCCTTCGCTGCCGCCCCCGCCCACGCAGGCGGTCGGCATGGGTCACGGCTGGGGGCCGCCGCCCACGCCCGCCGACGGCGGGGCCGCGGCCGCGCGCCGGGGGCCGGGCATCGGAGTGCTGGTCGCGCTGGCCGTGGTGATCGCGCTGCTCGCCTCGATCATGGGCAGCGTCGGCACCTACCTGCTCACCAGGCAGGGCAGCTCGGGCACCGACCCGTCCTACTCGCTCGGGCCCGCGCCGTCCGGCGACACCAGCAGGGCGGCCGACTCGATCGCGGGAGTGGCCTCGCGGGTGCTGCCCAGCGTGGTCTCCCTCGAGGTCGAGGGCAACAGCGACGCGGGAACCGGCTCCGGCTTCCTGATCAAGGGCGGTTACGTGGTCACCAACAACCACGTCGTCGCGGTGGCCGCCCAGGGCGGCGCCATCAAGATCGTATTCAACAACCGCAAGAGCACCAGCGGGCGCATCGTCGGCCGTGACCCCGGCTCCGACCTGGCCGTGGTCAAGCCCGAGGAGACCTTCGGCACGCCGGAGATCACGCTCGGCAACTCCGACCAGGTCGTCGTCGGCGACCCCGTCATCGCCATCGGCTCGCCGCTCGGCCTCACCGGCACCGTCACCACCGGCATCGTGAGCTCGCTCAACCGGCCCGTCGTGGCCGGCGAGGACAACGACCCCGACCCCGCCTACATCAGCGCCATCCAGACCGACGCCGCCATCAACCCCGGCAACTCGGGCGGGCCGCTGGTGAACGCCAAGGGTGAGGTCGTCGGCGTCAACTCCGCGATCGCCACGCTCAGCCGGGCGGTCTCCAGCCAGAGCGGCAGCATCGGCCTCGGCTTCGCGATCCCGATCAACCAGGCCAGGCGCGTCGCCCAGGAGATCATCACCACCGGCTCGGCCAAGCGGGTCAAGATCGGCATCGTGGTCGACTCGGGCTACCGCGGTGAGGGCGTGCGCATCGCCTCCCAGCCCACCCAGGGCCGCCAGCCGGTCGAGGCCGACGGTCCCGCGGGCAAGGCGGGCCTGAAGGCCGGCGACGTCATCCTCGAGATCGACGGCCTGCGCATCCAGGACAGCACCGAGCTCATCTCGCTGATCCGCGGCAAGGCCCCGAACTCGAAGATCTCCATCAAGTACAAGCGCGGCGGCGAGGAGCGGATGGCCACCCTCGTCGTCACCGCCGAGCCGGAGCCCACGCCGCGGCCCTCCTGACGGTGACCTCGCCCGGGCTCGGGTGCTCCATCGCCCGGGCGAGCCCTTAGTCTGGAACTGGCCCGGATCGTCCCCTGGCCCCGGTTGCACAGTGTAGGAGCTTGCGGTGTTCGGACTCGGTTGGATGGAGGTCGGAGCGCTCGTCGTGATCGCGCTCCTGGTCTTCGGTCCTGACAAGCTGCCGCAGGCGGCCGCGCAGGCCGGCAAGACGCTGCGCAACCTGCGGCGCATGGCCACCAGCGCGCGCGACGACCTGAGATCCGGCCTCGGCCCGGAGTTCGCGGACTTCGACCCCGCCGACCTCAACCCGAAGAACTTCGTCCGCAAGCATCTGCTGGACGACGTCGAGGACGCGTGGAAGGACCGGCCCGCCGCGATCGAGCCCGTGTCCGTCACCGTCGAGCCCGTCTCCGAGCTCGGGTACGGCGAGCTGCCCCCCTACGACTCCGAGGCCACCTGAGACTCCGGGCCACCTGAGACTGCGGGGCCACCTGAGGCTCCAGGGCCGCTTCGGGGCCACCTTGAGACTTCGGGGCCACGTGCGGCGGCCGTCACGTCTCGGTGGTCACCGTCGCCGCCGAGTGCCGTGAAGGACGGGCGGCGAGCGGTGACCACGGTGGGCTGTCGTGGGCGTGCCGTACGGGCGGCGGTCAGCGACCCGAGGGTGACAGGCCCAGCTGCAGGCCCTTGATGCTGGAGGAGCGCTTCGACAGCTGCGCGGCGATGCGGCGCAGCTCGGCCGCCGCGGGAGCGTCGGGGTCGGTCAGCACCAGCGGCTTGCCCTCGTCGCCGCCCTCGCGCAGCCGCGTGTCGAGCGGCACCTGACCGAGCAGCGGCACCCTCGCGCCCAGCGTGCGCGTCAGCGCGTCGGCGACGATCTGTCCGCCGCCCTCACCGAAGACGTTGATCTTCTCGTCGCAGTGGGGGCAGGGCAGCCACGCCATGTTCTCGATGACGCCGGCGATCTGCTGGTGCGTCTGCGCGGCGATGCTGCCGGCGCGCTCGGCCACCTCGGCCGCGGCCATCTGCGGCGTCGTGACGACCAGGATCTCCGCGCCGGGCAGGCGCTGCGCGACCGAGATCGCGATGTCGCCGGTGCCCGGCGGCAGGTCGAGCAGCAGGACGTCGAGGTCGCCCCAGTAGACGTCGGCCAGGAACTGGTGCAGCGCGCGGTCGAGCATCGGCCCGCGCCAGACCACCGGCGAGTTGCCCTCGGGCTTGAACATCCCGACCGAGATGACCTTGATGTCATGCGCCACCGGCGGCATGATCATGTCCTCGACCTTGGTGGGCCGCTCCGACGCGCCGAGCATGCGCGGGATGCTGTGGCCGTAGATGTCGGCGTCGACGATGCCCACCTTGAGGCCCTGGGCGGTCATCGCGGCCGCCAGGTTGACGGTCACCGACGACTTGCCGACGCCGCCCTTGCCGCTGGCCACCGCGAACACGCGGGTCAGCGAGCCCGGCTGGTTGAACGGGATCTCCTTCTCGGGAGCCCGGTTGCCGCGCAGCTTGGTCTGCAGGTCCTTGCGCTGCTGCTGGCTCATCACGTCGAGGTCGACGCGCACGGCGGAGACGCCGTCGAGCCGGGAGACGGCGGCGGTGACGTCGCGGGTGATCGTGTCTTTCAACGGACACCCCGCCACCGTCAGGTAGATGCCCACGACGACCTCGCCCGTGGGGGAGATGTCGATGCTCTTGACCATGTCGAGGTCGGTGATCGGCCGGCGGATCTCGGGGTCGTTGACCGTGGCGAGCGCGGCTGTCACCTGTTCCGGGGAAGGTGCCATGAGTCCATGGTATGAACCCAGACAGGGTATGCCGAACGAAGGGGCCGATCTGGGTCCCCGATCGTCGCCGCTCTTCTCAGTAGGATGCCGCCATGGTGGGGATCTCGCCGCAGGAGTCGGCCGTCTGGCGCATGATGCAGCGGGCCCAGGTGCGCATCACCCGCCGCCTGGAGACCGAGCTGCTCGCCGCCCACGACCTGCCGCTGGCCTCCTACGACGTGCTGCTCCAGCTCTCCGAGGCGGCGGGACGGCGGCTGCGGATGAACGACCTGGCCGACCGGGTCCTGCTGTCGCGCAGCGGCCTGACCCGCCTGATCGACCGGCTGCAGCGCGAGGGGCTGGTCCAGCGCGAGGCGTGCACCGACGACGCGCGCGGCCTGTTCGCGGTGCTGACCGAGGCCGGTGCCGTACGGCTGGCCGAGGCCACGCCCACCTACCTGGGCGGCATCCGCGCCGAGTTCCTCGACGTGCTGGAGCCCGAGGAGCTCGCCCAGTGCACGGCCATGCTCACGAAGATCCTGGTCGCTCCTCGCTGAGGCGCTGCAGCTCCGAGCGGAGGAAGTCGCGGGTGACGACCTCGCCCATGGCCATGCGCAGTCCCGCGATCTCGCGGGTCAGGTACTCCA
This sequence comes from Nonomuraea sp. NPDC003727, assembly GCF_053586935.1. Classification (NCBI taxonomy): domain Bacteria; kingdom Bacillati; phylum Actinomycetota; class Actinomycetes; order Streptosporangiales; family Streptosporangiaceae; genus Nonomuraea; species Nonomuraea sp. NPDC003727. The sequence goes on along the minus strand of NZ_JBSFNE010000003.1, from coordinate 91,590 downwards.
GGTCCGCCTGGGTGCGCTCGTCGGCCATCCGGTCCTGCTCGTACTGCACGCGGTCGCGGTCGTCCTGGCGGTTCTGCGCCAGCAGGATCAGCGGCGCCGCGTAGGAGGCCTGGAGCGAGAGCATCAGCGTCAGGAAGATGAACGGGTAGGAGTCGAACACCAGCTCGTCAGGGGCCAGGACGTTCCAGCCCACCCACAGCACCACGAAGACCGTCATGTAGACGAGGAACCGGGCGGTGCCGATGAAGCGGGCGATCTCCTCCGACAGCCTGCCGAACGCCTCGGGATCGTAGTGGGGGCGGAAGCGGCGTCTGAACTCCCGCGGTTGGTCGAGCCGGTCAATCGCCATCGCGCCAGTCCTCGGTGTAGCGCCAGTCCTCTGGCAGCAGGTGGTCAAGAACGTCGTCGACGGTGACCGCGCCCACGAGCTGGCCGAGCTCGTCGACGACCGGCGCCGCCACGAGGTTGTAGGTGGCCAGGTAGGAGGTGACCTCGGGCAGCGGCAGGTCGGGCCTGATCGGGTCGAGCGAGGCGTCGATGACCGCGCCGAGCAGCGTGGACGGCGGGTCGCGCAGCAGCCGCTGGAAGTGGGTGACACCCAGGTAGGTGCCGGTGGGCGTCTCGTTCGGCGCGCGCGTGACGAAGACCTGCGCGGCCACCGCGGGGGACAGGTCCTTCTGCCTGATCTGCGCCAGCGCCTCGGCGATGGTGGCGCTGGGCGGCAGGATCACCGGATCGGTGGTCATCATGCCGCCCGCCGTGTTCTCGCCGTAGGACAGCAGCCTGCGCACCGGCGCCGCGTCTTGCGGTTCCATCAGTGCCAGCAGCCGCGCGGACTGCCCCTCCGGCAGGTCCTGCAGCAGGTCGGCGGCGTCGTCAGGGTCCATCTCCTCCAGGACGTCGGCGGCCCGTTCGGGCGCGAGGGTGCCCAGGATGCCCATCTGGTCGCGCAGCGGCAGCTCCTCCAGGACGTCGGCGAGACGCTCGTCGTCGAGCGCGGCGGCGACCTCGATGCGCCGCTTGCCGGGCAGTGAGTGCAGGGCGTTGGCGAGGTCGGCGGCCCGCATGGACTCGAAGGCGGCGATGAGGCGCGCCGCGCCCTGGTCGTGCTGGAGGGTGTCGAAGCCGGACACGTCTCGCCAGTCGACGACCCTGGCGTCGCGCCGCTTCCGCCCGACGACCGCCACCTTGGTGATCTCCCAGATGGCCGGCCGTACCTCCTCCATGGCGAGGTCGTGGACGGTCATCGGCTCGCCGTCCACCTCGACCCGCAGGTCGAGCATCTCGCCGAGGACGAGGGTCTCGGTGGGGCGCTGCTCGAACCTGCGCATGTTCAGCCGGCCCGTGAAGATCACCGCGCCGGCCTCGATGCCGCGGACCCGGGTGATGGGCAGGAACACCCGGCGGCGGGGCTGGATCTCCACCACCATGCCGTGGACGCGTGGCGGCTGCCCGGGGCGCACCCCCGCGACGACGTCCCTGATGCGGCCGATCTGGTCGCCGGCCGGATCGAAGACCGCGGTGCCCGACAGCCGGGCAACGAAGATCCTCACGTCACTCAGGGTATCCGGGCCCGAGGCATTGCCTCCGCCGCGACCGGCATGTAAGTATCAAAACCTACTATTGGTGGTGACAGATGAAGCATGCAGGACTGGCGATCGCGTTCGTCTCCTCATGGTGTTTTGCCTTCTCAGGGCCGATGGCCAAGTTCCTGGGCGCCGCGGGACTGGCGCCCCTGGAGGCCGTGTGGGCCCGCATGGCGGGCGCGGGGCTGTTGTTGCTGGCCGTACTCGCGGTGGTCAAACCGCGGGCGCTGCGCATCCCGCGCTCCAGGCTGCCGTTCTTCGGCGCCTACGCGGTCATGGCGGTGGCGGGCGTGCAGTCGCTGTACTTCGTGGCCATCACGAGGCTGCCGGTGGGGATCGCGTTGCTGCTGGAGTTCATGGCGCCGGTGATGGTGGTGCTGTGGGTGCGGTTCGTCCGCAAAGTACGGCTGCCGCGGGCCGCGTTCGTCGGCGCGGTGGTCGCGGTCGCCGGGCTGGCCATCGTGGTCGAGGCGTGGCAGGGCATGCGGATCGACGCCGTCGGTCTGCTGCTCGGCCTCGCGGCGGGCGCCTGCTGCGCCGGCTACTTCCTGATGAGCGACAGCTTCGGGGACGACGTCGACCCGCTCGGGCTGATCGCCTGGGGCATGATCGGGGCGGCCGTCGTGCTGCTGCCGTTCTCGCGGCCCTGGAACATCCCGTGGGAGGTGTTCACGACCGAGGCCACCCTCGGCGGGCACACGCTGCCCGTGCTCGGCGCCTACCTGTGGATGGTCGTCGTGGCGACCGTCGTCGCCTACATCCTCGGCGTCAACGCGGTGCGCCGGCTGTCGGCCGCCGTGGGCGCGACCGTCGCCTCGCTGGAGGTGATCGGCGGCGCCGTGGTGGCGTGGGCGCTGGTGGGAGAGTCGCTCGGCGGCTACCAGATCGTCGGCGGCCTCATCGTGATCAGCGGCGCGCTGCTGGCGCAGACCGCGACCGCCCAGCCCGCCGTCGAGCCGGTGCGCGAGCTCAGCCACGTCTGAGCTTCCCTGACGCTCGGCCGGCCCTGCCAGGGCCTCCCTCGGCTCCTGAGGGCTGTGGACGGGGCGTCCGGCCGCTCCCGGGGTGTGGACGGGGCTTACGGCGGGCTGGGTGGTCGGCCGCTGCCGGCGGCTGTGGACGGGTCGTCCCACGGGCGCCCGGCCGCTCCCGGGGCGGCCGCGCTCCGTCAGCTCCCGGGACGGCCGGGGGCGGGTCCCCGCCCGCGGGAGCGCGGGCGGGGACAGGGCTCAGCCGCCCTTGAGCTCGGTCAGCTCGGGCTCGGGGCTGGGGGACTCCTCAGCCGTCGTGGGCGTCGGATTCTGCGGCTCGGGCGTCGACTCCTCCGTCGGCTCCGGCTCCTGCTCGCCCGAATCGCCGGGGTCGGTGGTGGGGCTCTGCGACGGGTCGACGGCCTGCTCGCCTTCCGGGCCGGCCGACACGACGATCGTCACGGTGCTGCCCTTGGCCAGGCGGCGGCCCGAGGCGGGCGATGTCGAGATCACGATGTCCATCGCCGCCTCCTCGTCGGGCACGCTCTTCAGCCTGACCGCCAGGCCGAGGTCCTCCAGCTCCGCGACGGCGTCGTCGATGTGCCAGCCCTCCAGCGCGGGAAGGGTCACGGTCGCCCTCGCCTTGGCCTTGGTGGTCTGCTTGACGGGCGGATCCTCGACCTGGCCGGTGATCGGGCCGGGGTCGACGTACTGCTGCCGCACGGATGAGCCGCCGCCATTCCCCGAGCTCGACATGAGGTTCGGCATGATCACCACCGCGGACAGCCCGGCGAGGACGGCCCCGGTGGCCATCAGGAGGGCGGGGCGCAGCCGCCGCCGCTTCCGGGTGAGCGTCGGACGCGCGGCGTTCAGCTCGGGCAGGAGAGCGGTCGGGACCGGCTCGACCGGCGCGGTGTCCTCCCGGCGGCGCGTCCTCCCCCGCTTGCCGGGCATCGCGGGCATGGCGCGGCGGGCAGGCGGGATGCCGGGGTCGGTGGCGGCGTCGCCCACCGCCTGGAGGGCCGCCGTCGCTTCGTCGGGGGTGTTCCTGCGGCTCCCGGTTCTCTTCCGCCGGGCCGTCCCCGCCGCCTTCCTCGGCGCCGAGCCCTCCTCGGCCCCCTGCCCCGCGCGTCCAGGTGACGCCGAGCCGCCGGGCGGCGTTCCGTGCCCAGCGCCGCCAGACGGGGTTCCGTGCCCGGGACCGCCGGGTGGGGTTCCGTGCCCGGCTGCCGGCGCGGGGCCATGGGGTGGCGTTCCGTGTCCGGGGCCGGATGGGGTCGCGTGCCCTGAGCCGGCCTCACCGTTGGGTGGGGCTGGCTGGCCGGGGCGCGCTGGGGTGTCCGCCGGAGCCGCCCGGCCGGGGGAGGGCGGCTGCCCGGGCGGGGTGGCAGGTCCGGACGCCGCGTCCACGGCGGGTGCCGCGTGCCCGGGTACGGCTGAGCCGCCGGGTGCCGCGTGCCCGGGTGGTGCGGTCTCGCCGCGGGGCGGGGCCTCCTCGGAGTGCGGCGCTTCCCCGGGCGGCGTGGATCGCCTCGGGGGCTCGGCCTTCCTCGGCGGTCGCCCGGCCGGGTCCGAGGACGCGGCCTCGTTCGAGGACGCCTCATTCGGGTGCGCGGACCCACCCGAGGGCGCGGCCTCGTGCGGGTGCGCGGCCTGATGCGGGTGCCCGGCCGCATGCTGTGCGTGCTCGTGCTGCGCGGCTTCATACTGCGCGGCCTCGTGTGAGTGCGCGGCGTCGGCCGGGAGTACGGGCTCGCCGAGCCGGGCCGTCCCGCTCGGACCTGCCGTCCCGCTCGGGTGTGCTGCCCCGCTTGGCTGTGCCGTCCCGCTCGCGGGTTCCGGTGCGCTCCGCTCGGCGGCTCTGCCGGGGTGTGCCGGCTCCATCTCGGTCGCGGTCTCGACCAACGTCCGCGGGAGCACCCCCTCAGGATGCGTCGCCGGCCCCGCGGACGGCGGGAACGGCGCCTGCGCGGCCGGTGCGGGCCGTACGTCGGGCTGGTGGCGCACGAGGCGCAGCAGCGCCTCCTGAGCGGTCGGGCGCGCCGACGGATCCTTCGCCAGGCAGCCCCTGACCAGCGAGCCGAGCGGCTCGTCCAGCTCGGGCAGTTCGGGCTCCTTGGTGAGGATCCGGTGGAAGATCGCCGGCACGGTGTCGCCGCCGAACGCCAGGCGCCCCGTCGCCGCGAACACCATCGTCACCGCCCACGCGAACAGGTCCGAGGCGGGGCCGACGGCCTCGCCCGAGATCTGCTCGGGCGACATGTAGGCGGGGGTGCCGATCAGGCCGCTCGCGCTGGCCGTCGTCGCGTCCAGCGCCTTGGCGATGCCGAAGTCGATGACCCTGGCGCCGTCGAGACCGAGCAGCACGTTGCTCGGCTTGAAGTCGCGGTGCACGACGTCGGCCCGGTGGATGGCGGCCAGGGCCGCCATCGTGCCCACCGCCAGCCGTTCGAGGGCTCCCGCGGGTCGCGGGCCGTTCTCCCTGACCAGCTGGTCGAGGGAGACGCCTTCCACGTACTCGCTGACGATGAACGGCCGGTCGCCCTCGGTGGAGGCGTCGAGCACCCTCGCGGTGGAGAACTCCGCGACCTTCCTGGCCGCGGCCACCTCCCGCAGGAAACGGTCGCGGGCGGTGACGTCGCCCGAGAACCGGGCATGCAGCATCTTGACGGCCACGCGCTCGCCCGAGGACGACCTGCCCAGATAGACGACCCCCTGGCCGCCTTCGCCCAACCGGCCGAGCAGCTCGTAGTCGCCCACACGAGCGGCCTCATGGGCCAGGAGGGGCTGTAGTTCCTGCACTTATAGCACCTTATGGGGTAAGTCGAAGAACGGTGGCGGTATCCGCCCATCGGTCGGCCAGCCCGGCCGCGTCGGGCGCGTTGAGCCGCTCCTTCGCCAGCGCGGCCACGGCGTCGGCCGCCTGTGTCTGATCCACCACCTCGACTCGCGCGTCGAACACCACCAGCTCCGCCCCGTTGTCCTTGCTCCTCAGCGTTACTCGCACGCTGTCCTTTTGATCCAGTCCGGGCAGATTTTGTTCCCCGCTGCCAGTAACTAGATAGATCGCCCCATCGTGCCAGACATGCCATGCCAGGCGTGGCCGATCCAGGTGCACCCACAACACTCCGGACTTCTTCGCGCCCTCCTCGATCGCTCCCATGCCCGTCTCCCCTCCTGGTCAGGCCGTCCCTGTCTCCGGTCGGCGCAGCTCGTCCCCGGCCCGCCCGCTCGTCCCCCGGTCGCCCGCGCTCCTGCCCGTACGGCAAGCCGCCCCGGCGCCACCGTGGTCACGTGGCCGGCGCCCGTCACACCACGCCACTCCAGCAGGACGTGGCGGGCGTCCGCAACGTCGCCCGTGCAACGGGACTAGGGTGCTGGGCGTGCTGCACGCCGCCTATACCCGCTATCTGCGCTCCCAGGTGCTGAAGGGTCCGCTCCCCGCCCATGTCGCGCTGGTGATGGACGGCAACAGAAGGTGGGCCGAGGAGATGGGCCTCGAGAGCCCGAGCCACGGGCACCGCCACGGCGTCGAGCACATCGAGACCGTGCTCGGCTGGTGCGCCGACCTCGGCATCAGGCATGTCACGATCTACGTCGCCTCCGCGGACAACGTCCGCAAGCGCGAGTCCCGCCAGGTCGCCTTCTACATGCGGCTGATCGAGGAGATCATCGGCGGACGGCTGATCCACTCGGCCACGCGCTGGCGGCTCCACGTGGCGGGACGGCTCGACGAACTGCCCGACTCCACCGCCCACGCGCTCAAGCTCGCCATGGACCACACCCGTGACAGGGCGGGATTCGACCTGACCGTCGCCATCGGCTACGACGGACGCCAGGAGGTGGTCGACGCGCTGCGGTCCCTGCTGACCGACCGGGCCGCCGCGGGCGTGCCCATCGCCGAGCTCGCCCGCACGATCACCGCCGACGACATCGCCGCCCACCTCTACACCGCGGGCCGCCCCGACCCCGACCTCATCGTCAGGACGAGCGGGGAGCAGCGGCTGTCGGGGTTCCTGATCTGGCAGGCGGCCGCGGCACGGCTCCACTTCTGCGAGGCGTACTGGCCCGGGTTCCGCCATGTCGACTTCCTCCGGGCGCTCCGCTCATACGCCGCCCGCCACCGCTGACCCGGTCGCACCCACGCTCCGTTTCCTCCGGGCGCTCCGCTCATACGCCGCCCGCCACCGCTGACCCGGTCGCACCCACGCGCCATGCATGGGCGCGATAGAACGACCCAGGCTCCCCTCCCTCGTGGCGCGACGCTAGCGTTTGGGCATGCGCTCACGCCGTTCCTGCCTCGCGGTTCCGGGATCCAACCCGCGCTTCCTCGAGAAGGCCCAGACCCTCCCCGCCGACGAGGTCTTCCTGGATCTCGAGGACTCGGTCGCCCCCCTGGCCAAGGAGGAGGCGCGCAAGAACGTCGTGGCGGCCCTGCGCGAGGGCGACTGGGGCGGCAAGGTGCGCGTCGTCAGGGTGAACGACCTCACCACCCAGTGGACCTACCGCGACGTGATCGAGGTCGTGGAGGGCGCGGGGGAGTTCCTCGACTGCGTGATGCTGCCGAAGGTGCAGGACCCGACCCAGGTGCTGTGGCTCGACACCCTCCTCACCCAGATCGAGCGCACGATGGGCTTCGAGGTGGGCCGGATAGGCATCGAGGCGCAGATCGAGAACGCGCGCGGCCTGGTGAACGCCGACGCCATCGCCGGGTCGTCGCCGCGGCTGGAGACGCTGGTGTTCGGGCCCGCCGACTTCATGGCCTCGATCAACATGCGGACGCTGGTCGTGGGGGAGCAGCCGCCCGGCTACACCGAGGGCGACGCCTACCACTACATCCTGATGCGGCTGCTGATGGCCGCCCGGACGCACGACCTCCAGGTGATCGACGGGCCGTACCTGCAGATCAGGGATGTCGAGGGATACCGGCGGGTGGCGCGCAGGGCGGCGGCGCTGGGGTTCGACGGCAAGTGGGTGCTGCACCCGTCGCAGGTGGAGGCCGCCAACGAGGTGTTCTCACCGGCCCAGGAGGACTACGACCACGCCGAGCTGATCCTGGAGGCGTACGAGTACTACACGACCGTGGAGCGGCGGGGCGCGGTGATGCTCGGCGACGAGATGATCGACGAGGCGTCGCGCAAGATGGCGCTGGTGGTGGCCGCCAAGGGCAGGGCCGCGGGCCTCCGGCGCACCACCACCTTCACGCCCGGGTCCTGAACGGTTCAGAAGGTCACGCCTACCGCGGTGAAGAACCAGAACGACGAGGTGAGCCACAGCCCGACCAGAGCCGCGAACGCCGTCCCGCCGAGCACCGGCAGACTCCACCCCGGCAGTCCCCTGCGCGGCAGCGCCAGCATCTTCGCCACGAACACCCCGTAGAAGAAGCAGCCGAGGAGCGAGTGGACCAGCACGCGGGGCGCGTCGAACTGCAGGCCGAGCGCGTACAGGCAGTGGAAGGCGACCGGCACGCTGAGCACGAACGCCAGCCGTCCCGACCACCGGTGCACCCAGGCGGGGATGCTGACGCCGAGCTTGCCCCACATCGACAGCGCCGAGACCACCTGGACGATCGCCAGCAGGAAGACGCCCGTCGTCAGCCAGGACTTCATCGCCAGGGCCCCCGAGAATCCGGCGGGCCCGACCGCGTAGCCGGTGGGGGTGTGCAGGCGCCCGTAGACGCCGAGCGCGACCGCGACCAGCGCCCCGGTCAGCAGCGGCACCAGCAGGCCCACGGCGGTGCGCTTGTCCGTGGCGAAGGTCATGGCATCTCCTCGATGAATCCGTCGACGTCCTTCGGGGTGACGGCAGCGCCGTCGATGGCGACCGGCAGACCCGGTGTCAACGTGGGCACGGGCACCGGCTGGTCGTCCCTGACCATGGCCCCGACCTGGGTGAAGCCCTTGCCGTCCGGGAGCGCCAGGACGATCCACCCGGCCCGGTAGCGCGCGCCGCGCACCAGGGCGGTCGCCCGGTAGAGCCCCGAGGGCTTCTTGACCGTGGACGCGGAGAAGCTCAACGTCCTGTCGCCGAAGCGCAGCTCGCCCTTCGCCTTGCCGCCGCCGACGACGGCCGTGAGGCTGGCGTCGTTGAAGCCCTTCAGCGTGACCCGGCCGTTGACGGCCTTGCCGGCGAACCAGGCCTCGGTGATGCCGTCGCAGAAGTATCCGACGGCCTTGCCGTCCCTGACGGAGACGGCGACGAGCCCGCCGTTGTCCCGTACCCGGCCCGCGTAGTCGGCCTTGACGGCCGCCGGCCGTACGGATCTCGAGGGTGAGGGGGTGGCGGACGCGGTCGAGACGGCGGTCGCCACGGCGTCCGGCGCGGGCGTCGTGTCCGCCGGCTCCCCCGCGTTACTGACCACCCCCAGGCCGACGGCGAGCGCGGCGCCCGCCGCCAGGGTGATGAACGGCCCCAGCCTTGACATGAGTGCTCCCCAGATTCGGATGTCTCTCTTCGAGAATCCGCCTCGCCTGGCGCCTTGTCTGTGAACTAATGCGCATCCGCCGGACAGAATGAAGGGATGCACGACAACCAGCCTCCGGCTCCCTACGGCGCGCAGCCGCCATACGGCCCGCAGTACCAACCTGGGCCATACCCCCAGGCCATGTACGGCACGCCGCCTCCCAAGCCGGCGTGGTTCGTGCCGGCGCCGCCCGGCACCAGGTACGACCATCTGGCGAGGAACCCGCTGAACGCCTGGTGGCGCCAGGTGGTCGGCACGCTGTTCGTGGCGGCGTGCTTCTTCGGGGTGGCGGTGCTGGTGGTGGTGGCCGGAACCGTCGTGGCGGTGATCGCCGGCATCCCGGCGCCGATGGCGGGGGAGCAGCTGTTCGGTGACCCCGTGTTCACGCTGGCCGTCACGCTGCTGTCGATCGCCGGGGTGCTCCCGCTGGTCTACGCGGCCGTGGCGCTGTTCCAGCGCAGGCCGCCCGGCACGCTGTCGTCGGTCGTGGGGCGCCTGCGGTGGGGGTGGCTGGCGCGGTGCACGGGCGTCGCCGTGGCGGCGCTGGTGCTCGGGCAGGGGGCGCTCTACGTCGCCTACGCCGTCACCGGCCAGAACACCTCGGACCTGTTCGGCTGGAAGGGCTGGGCGGCGTTCGTGCCGGGGTTCGTGGTGATCCTGTTGCTGGTGCCGTTCCAGGCGGCGGCGGAGGAATACATCTTCAGGGGCTGGCTCCTGCAGGCCTTCGGCGCCTACGTCACCTCGCCGTGGCCCGGCATCGTGCTGGGGTCGGCCGGTTTCACCGCGCTGCACGCCTACACCGACTGGGGCATCCTCGACGTGTTCAGCTTCGGGGTCGTCATGGGCTGGCTGGCGGTGAAGACCGGCGGGATCGAGGCGCCGGTCGCCATGCACGTGGTGAACAACGTGTTCGCGTTCTCGCTCAGCTCGGCTGCCGGAGATCTCGAGGACGCCATGAGGCAGGGCTCCGTGCCGTGGCAGTCGCTGACGGGGACCGTCGTCCAGCTGTCGGTGTTCGCCCTGGGCGTGCTGTGGCTGACCAAAAAGCGGGCGATCGCCACCGTTTCTTCCTAAACCACGCCGGGGGTTCCACGAATCTCGCTAGAGAGGTCTCGTCAGCGCGGCGCGGGCGTGCTGGTGTGGATCCTGTGGAGGTGCGCGCAGGTGATCATTTCGGCGGGATGGGGTAGAAGTACCGGCGTACGTCTCCCCTTTTAGGCGTACATAACTGGATGGTCCGGATATTTCCTGACTAGGAGGTGCGTCGCGTGGCCTCGGGCCCCAGCGATCCGCGCTCGCAAAGGCAGCCGCCGGAAGACGATCCGCGCGCTCCAGAGCCTCGCTCACCCGAGGACGCGGCGCACAGGGAAGGCGAGCCGCCGCGCCCCTCGGGCGGATCCGGTACGCCGGAGGAGCCGAGGATCAGGCACGCGCCTCCGGGACCCAGCGACGACCGCGCCCGTGGGGTGCCCGTCGCCTCGCCATGGGGGATGCCGCCGTTCGCCTCGCCGACCCCCGACGACCACCAGGCGGAGGAGGAGGCCGCCGCGTGGCCGAAGGGGCGCAGACCTTACAGCTCACCGGCCGCACCCCAGGAGCCGAGAGCCCCCCGGGAGGCCACACCTCCCACATCCGCGTCGTCCGAGGGTGAGCCGTCCCGCCCCCGCAGGATCGTGCACCCCGACAAGCTGGTCGCCACCGGGCCGCCCCGCCCGCGCCCCCCGGTCTCCCCGAGCACGCCGCCCGGGAGCGGAAACAAGCCGAGCACGCCGGCCGGGAGCGGTGAGCAGCCGGGCGCGTCGGCCGCGACCGGAGAGCAGCCGGGCACGCCGGCCGGGAGCGGGAAGGAGCCGGGCGCACCCGACCCCGGCCTGTCCGAGCGCGACAGGCCGACCGCTCCGCATCCCCGCCCGCCGGGCATCAGGACGGGACCACCCCCGTCCCGCGTCGAGCCGTACCGGATGCCGCCGCGCCCCGAGCCGCACGAAGACGAGGGGCAAGGCGTCGACGGCCCGCCCCTCCTCCACGAGCACGACCAGGCCCCCGGCGAGACCTCCGCCCAGCCGGAAAGGGCGCGCGGCGAGGCCTTCGCCCACTCGGAAGGCACACACCGCCAGGCCCAGACCCCTGCCCAGCCCGAGCTGCACGAGCACGACCAGGCCCCCGCCCACCCCGAAAGGGCGCGCGGCGAGACCTCCGCCCACCCCGACGGCACGCGCGACCAGGGACCCGGCCAGCCCGAAGGCGGCCCCGGCGACGAGTCCGGGCAGGACGCGCCCGTGCGCAGGGTCGGTCGCCCGCCGGGCGGTCGCCCCACCCGTCCCGACCTGCTCGTCGCCTCGGGCCCGACCCCGCCGGGCGGCGCCGCCGGCAGGCACCACCGCGGTCCCGCGCCCTCGGCGATGCGCAGGTCGAGCCCGGTCAGGCGGCGCCGCGTCGGCCCCTACCTGGTGGTGATCATGCTCGCGCTGACCGTGGCCGCCGGCGTCATCGCCTGGCAGTGGTGGAACGGCGGGCAGCAGGGCCTCCGCCTGGCCGCGGGCGCCGGCCGTTCGGGTGACGAGCTGTTCGTGGTCCCCGCGGCGGGTGACGGCTCCAACCAGAAGCTCAACGATCTGGCCGCCGTCGGCAGCACGGTCGTCGCCGTCGGCAGCGACACCACCAGCCCCGTCCCCCGCCCGCTGTTCCTCTTCTCCCCCGACAGCGGCGCCACCTGGCAGCTCGCCGACGTCACCGGCTCCACGACCACCACCGTCCAGCGCGTGGTCGGCGCGAACGGCCGGTGGCTCGCCTTCGGCCAGGACGGCACGGGCGACGAGCGCGGCCTGTGGACCAGCACGAACGGGTCGACGTGGGCGGCCGTCGAGCAGAGCGGCCTGGAGGCGTTCAGGAAGGGCGACCTCATCCACGACATCGCCAGGACGTCGTCGGGGTTCGTCGCCGTCGGCCGTACGGTCCTGCAGGACGGCACGCCGGGCCCCGTCGCCTGGCACTCGCCGGACGGCCGCGCGTGGACGCGGGTCGACAGCCGCGACATCGGCACGCCCGACAAGGTCCGCGAGTTCAGGACCGTCGTGGCCAGGGAGGATCAGGTCGTCGTCCTCGCCCAGCCGGCCCAGGGCGGCGGGTCGGTCGTCATGCGGTCGACGGACGGCGGGCGGACCTGGGTGCGCACCGCCACCCAGCTGCCCGGCATCGCGCCGCGGCCGGGCACGCTCGCCGTGCTCCCCGAGCGTTTCGTGCTGATCCCGACCAGGCACCGCGAGCCCGGCGGCGACGTGCACGTGTACTGCTCGCCCACCGGCGCGGAGTGGACCAGGTGCGGCGCGATCGGCGGCCTCGGCGCCCAGAGCACCGGCGTCAACGCGGTCGTCGCCCACAGCGCCGGCCTGGCCGCCGTCAGCCAGTCGGGTCTCGACAGCTACACCGTTCACACCAGCCCCGACGCGGCCACCTGGACCAAGCGCGCCGACCTCGGCAGCATGCCGGGCGCGACCGTGCGCGGGCTGGCCCTGGCCGACTCGGGCACGCTGGTCGTCGGCGGCGACCAGGCCGCCGCCGACGTCGACAACCGGCTCGTGCTGATGACGGTCAAGGACGGCGAGCGGCCCGCCACGGTACGGCTGGCCGACATCAGGGGCCTGACCAGGGTGGCCCGCGAGACCGCAAGGGTCGCGGCGGCCGACGGCCGCTTCGTCGCCGTCGGCTCCGCGTCGGCCGACGCGGGCATCTGGACCAGCACGAACGCCGTCGACTGGAAGTCCGTCACGCTCGCCGCGCCCCGCCGGCAGCAGCTGTCCGACCTCGCGCACGGCCGGAAGGGCTGGCTCGCCGTCGGCACCACCATGCCGGACGCCTCCTCCACCGAGCCGTTGCTCGTCGCGTCGGCGGACGGCCGCTCGTGGAAGAAGATCGAAGGGCCCGCCCGGGGTGACGGCCAGCCGTACCTGGCCACGCAGTCGGTGGCCGCGGGCGAGGGCGGCTACGTGATCGCCGGCGAGGAGCGATCGGCCTCGGGTACGGCTGCGGCCGCCCTCTGGTACTCGACCGACCTGCGGAAGTTCAGCCGCGTGGCCAAGCTGCCGCGCGACGGCGCGGGCGTCCGCATCCACGACGTCGCCGCAGGGCCGGGCGGCTACGTGGCGGTCGGCGGCTCCGGCGGCGCCGAACGCGAGAGCGGCGTCGTGTGGACCTCCGCCGACGGGCTCGCCTGGAAGGCACGCGGCCGGCTCCTGCCGCCCGACGCCACCTCCGCCGGCCTGCGCCAGGTCGCCTGGTACGGCGAGCGGGTCGTCGCCATCGGGACCGCCCAGGTGTCGGGCTCGCGCAAGGCGTTCGCCGCCGTGTCCGACGACGAGGGCGCCACCTGGGACTACGCCTGGCTGCCCGCCGAGCGGGCCGCCGCCGTCCACGACCTGGCCGCCGCCCCCCAGGGGCTGGTCGCGGTGGGCTGGCACGGCGTTCCCGGCAGCGGCGACAGCGCGGCCTGGACCTCCGAGGACGGGCTGACATGGCACCGCCAGGACCTGACCAGGGACCGGCTGGGCGGGGAGGGCACGCAGTGGCTCGGCGCCGTCACGGTCTCCGGCTCCAACGTGGTCGCGCTCGGCCGCTCCACGACGTACAACTCCGACCATCTCGTCCTGTGGACCTCCACGCTGTCGTCCGACCGGTGACGGGCGACGTCACGGCGGCCCGCCGAAGTCGCGCTGGAGTGGCGTGATGGACGGGCGCCCGCCACGCGCCCGCGGTGGGGCCGGCCCGGCTTGCCGTACGGGGGGACCCAGGGTCAGGACGCAAGCGCCCGGCCAGGCAGCCCGCGGCAGGACGTCGGCGGGGCCGTCAGGAGGGCAGGACGTTCCTAGGCGGGGGCGGCCAGGAGGGCAGGACGGTGGTCGGGAGGGCACGACGTTCCTTGGCGGGGCGGCCAGGAGGGCAGGACGTTCCTAGGCGGGGTGGTCGGGGGGCAGGACGTGCCACGCCTGCAGGGCGGCGAGCAGGCCGTCGGTCAGCGGCAGGGTGTCAAGTTCCGCGCGCGAGCACCAGCGCGCGTCCGCCGCGTCGTCGCCCGGCGCGAGCGACCCCGCGACCACCGTGGCCACGTAGTCGCGGATCACGTAGACCACCCCGTCGGGCCCCGGCCGCTCGACCACGCCCGCCAGCACGCCGACCGCCACCCGCAGCCCCGTCTCCTCCAGGACCTCCCTGCGCAGCGCCGCCTCGTCGCTCTCGCCCGCCTCGACCCGGCCGCCCGGGATCGACCACAGCCCTTCACCGGGCGGGTGCCCGCGTCTGACCAGGAGTATCTCCGAATCCGCGACGATGATCGCGCCCACACAATTTACGCGCACATGGTCAAGATTACGGCGGCATAACGGGCTCCGCCCTTGACGGATCGGTGCCCGGGGACGCACCGTGAGTAGCTGTGAGAGCGGCACCAACCTGCCCACGGTGTTTCGGCCCGCTTCACGCACCGAGTGCGTGGTCGAGCGCGTGGCGCTGTGGCGCGCATGGCGATGTCCTGCCCTTCCAGACGCTGCAGCCGGCCAATACGGCCCGCGACGCGATCCGGCTCGGCGCGGTCGTGCCGGTGTGGCTGCCCTGGCCGCTGCCGCCCGGCTGGCTGGTGACCGGCTTCGGCGTGGCGGGCGACGAGCGCACGGGTGCGCGGGCGAGCCTGGTCGCGCTGACCGGCCCGTCGGTCACGCACGGCCCCGCCGACCTGGTCGTCATCGCGGAGGAGCCGGGCGTCGGGCTGGGCGCGGCCTACGCGGGCATCGACGGCCCCGACCCTGGCAGGGGTTTCGGCGAGGGGCCGCCCAACGCCAAGATCGAGGTGCTCGGCCACCCGACGCCGCTGTGGTGCGTCGCGGCGCCCGACGACAGGGCCGTCTACGCGGGCGAGGCGCTCGGCAACTGGCTGTGGACCATCGTGTGGCCGGCCGAGGCGGGCTGCCTTCTCGTGCTCGACCAGCTGAGCCTGCGCGACCTGCGCGAACACGACCAGGAGCTGGACCTGCCGTTCGGCGCGTTCTCGCCGAGGCTGGAGGGCTAGGCTCGGGCACGGTCCCCCCTGACGGATCTGGGGGGCACGGTGTTCGACGTCAGGTTCTTCGTCGAGGCGTTCGTCACGATGTTCGTCATCATGGACCCGCCCGGCATCATCCCCCTCTTCCTCGCCTACACCGGTGGGCGCACTCCCGCCGAACGCAGGCGCATCGCCAGGCAGGCGGCGGTCACGGCGTTCTGCCTGATCGTGGTGTTCGCGGTCTTCGGGCAGGTCATCCTGGGCTACCTGCACGTCGAGGTGCCCGCCATGCAGATCGCGGGCGGCCTGCTCCTGCTGCTGGTCGCCCTGGAACTGTTGCGCGGGACGACGGAGCCGCAGGCGGGCACGGTCAAGTCGAACGTCAACGTGGCGCTGGTGCCGCTGGGCACGCCGTTGCTGGCCGGTCCCGGCGCGATCGTGGCCACGATCGTCTTCGCGCAGCAGGCGGGGGCGGTGCGGGGCGGCATCCTGACGCTGGGGTTGGCGATCGCGGCGGTGCACGTGGTGCTGTGGTTGTTCATGCGGTTCTCGGTGGGGATCATCCGGGTGATCAAGGAGAACGGGGTGGAGCTGGTCACGCGGATCGCGGGTCTGCTGCTGGCGGCGCTGGCCGTTCAGCTGATCATCACCGCCGTCCGCGCCCTCGTCGCCTGACCCGCCCCGCGACCCCACCCCGCCCGACAGGCCCCGGCCCACGACCCCGCGCCGCTCGACGGCTCGCAAGGCGGGATCCGGGCCCCGGTTGGCGATAGGGTGGCAGCGTGGGAGCGCGTATCGAGCGAGTGGTGACCGAGGGCGTCGTCGAGATCGACGGTGCCGAGCACAAGGTCGAGAACAACACCTGGATCGTGGGCGACGACGAGGAGGTCATCGTCATCGACCCGGCGCGTGACGCCGACAAGATCCTCGACCGGATCGGTGAGCGCGAAGTGCTCGCCGTCATCTGCACGCACGGCCTTCCCGACCACGTCGGCGCCGCCATCGAGGTGGCCAGCAGAGACGAGTCGGTGATCGCCCTGCACCCCAAGGACAAGCCGTTCTGGCGGGAGACCTGGTCGGAGACCTGGCCCGACATCGAGATGGAGGACGAGGGCGTGTTCGGCGTCGGCGACGTCCGTCTCGAGGTGCTGGAGACCCCCGGCATCACGATGGGCGGCGTCTCCCTCTACTCCGAGGAGCTCGGCGCCGTCTTCACGGGCAAGTCGCTGCAGGCCGACGGTCCCGGCAAGCTCGGCGGCGAGTACCCTGCGCTGGCCGACCAGCTGACCTCGATCGGCGGCAGGCTCTTCACGCTGCCCGGCGCCACCAGGGTGCTGCCCAACCAGGGCGAGGAGACCACGATCGGCGACCTGGAGCCGCACTTCGACGACTGGGTGTCCGGGTCGCTGACCCGCGAGGCGCCCGCCGAGGGCCCGCTGACCGACGGCACGAACGCCGCCGGGATCAGGCTGAACCTGGGCGACCGGTAGGTGCTGGAGCAGCTCCCGCTCGAGGGCATGCCGCGACGGCTCTACTCGTGCACGCCGTCGCGGCTCAACTCGTGGCTCGACTGCCGCAGGCGCTACAGGTTCTCCTACCTCGACCGGCCGCAGCCGCCCAAGGGCCCGGCATGGGCGCACAACAGCGTGGGCGCCAGCGTGCACAACGCGCTGGCGGCGTGGTGGCGGCAGCCGTACGAGCGAAGGACCCCGGCGATGGCGGCGATCCTGCTGACCAACGGGTGGATCTCCGAGGGCTTCAGGGACGCCGAGCAGTCCACGCAGTGGCGTGATCGCGCCCGCGGCCTGGTCTCGGGGTACGTCGAGACGCTCGACCCCGCCGACGAGCCGGTCGGTGTGGAGCGGACGGTCGCCACACGGACGAAGGCCATCGCCGTCTCCGGGCGTATCGACCGGCTCGACAGGCGTGGCGACGAGCTGGTCGTGGTCGACTACAAGACCGGCCGGCGCCCGCTGACCGAGGACGACGCCCGGGGCTCGCTCGCCCTGGCGATCTACGCGATCGCCGCCTCGCGGGTGCTGCGGACCCCGTGCGCCAGCGTCGAGCTGCACCACCTGCCGACCGGTGAGGTCGTCGAATGGCGGCACACCGACGAGTCGCTGGGCCGCCACCTGCGCAGGGCCGAGGAGATCGCGGAGGAGGCCGGCGAGGCCGACGAGCGTTACCGCGCGGGCGAGACGGAGGAGCCGTTCCCGCCGAACCCCGGCCCGCTGTGCTCCTGGTGCGACTTCCGCCGCCACTGCCCCGAGGGCCGTACGGCGGCGCCTGACAAGCTGCCGTGGGACGCCCTCGCCTGAGCTCCCTGGGCCTGACCGGTCCTGGCCCGGCACGGCCGGCGGACCGGCGTGCTCTCACCTGGGTCCCGGATCGGGGTGATCGCCGGCGATCGGCGTGCTCTCACCTGGGTCCCGGACCGGGGTGATCGCCGGCGATCGGCGTGCTCTCACGTGTGTCGGTGACCGGGGCGCTCTCGCCTCCGAACCAGGACCGGGCGGGCGGGTCAGGCGGCCAGGGTGGTGCCCGGCCACCTGCGCGGGTCGGTCAGGCCCTTGAGTCCCTTGCTCACGTCGTAGCCGGCCTTGGCCAGGCGCTCCCGCGAGGCGGTCAGCATCTGCCGGGTCGGCTCGGCGAAGGCCAGGTCGTGCACGTGCTCGGGCAGCGAGTTGGCGCCCAGCCGGAACGCCCTCAGCGCCGCCGTGACCGTCGAGCGGGGCACCTCCGGCAGCGTGCCGTACATCCGCCTGGCCCAGCCGGGCAGCGTGTAGTAGCAGAGCGCGCCGAAGGGGAAGTAGACCGGCTTGCCGGGTGAGAGCCTGCGCAGTTCCTGCGGCAGCCGCGGCCACAGCAGGAAGCGCACGGTCGCCGCCGACTCGTCGATGACCCGCAGCTTGGGACGCATCTCGGCGAAGTAGGCGGCCATCTCGGCCTGCGAGCCTGGCACGTCGTCCGGGTGCAGGCCGACGTAGGTGGCGCTCTTGCGCTGCTCGTGGAGGTAGCGGTCGGCCTGCCGGTCGGTCAGCCCGAGACCGCCCCTCCTGGCCACCTCCAGGTAGGACGACACCTCGGCGCAGTGCACCCACAGCAGGAGCTCGGGGTCGTCGACACGGTAGGTCCTGCCGCCGTCGCTGATGCGCAGCATCCGGTGGATGCCGCGCACCTTGCGCCCGATCTCGTCGGCCTCCTGCGGGCTGCCGAACGTGACCCTGCCCACGAAGTCCGCGGTACGGCGGAGCCGCCCGAACGGGTCGTCCTGGAAGTTGGAGTTCTGCCAGACGCCGCGCATGGCCAGGGGATGGAGCGCCTGGAGCATGAGGCCGCGCACGCCGCCCACCCACATGGTGCGGTCGAGGTGCACGAGCCACGTCACAGCCTGGGGCGGCTGGACGACGATCTCTTCGATGCTCGCCATAGTAAGTAAATGATTACACGGCTGGGCGCCGGTTGGCCTCGGCGGTGTTCCAGAATCTCGTCAGCGCGGCCGCCGTCGTCTCCGGCGCCTCGACGGCGGGGGAGTGGACGGCGCCCGGCACCACCACGGTCTCGGCGCCGAGCCGTGTGGCCATCGCCGCCTGCGCGCTGGGCGGCCAGCCGTCGTCGTGCTCGCCGAACAGCACGAGCGTGGCCACCTCGATCTGCTTGAGCTCCTCGGTGCGGTCGGGCTGGTCGAGCACCTGCTCGGCCATCGTCGTCAGCGCCGTGGGGTTGTTGGCGAACAGCCGCTTGCGCAGGAAGGCCACGATCTCGTCGGGCACGCCGCCGCCGAGCGCCTCGGGTTCGTAGCGGGTGGTCCACACGTGTTCGAGGCCCAGCTCGGGCAGCTCGCGCATGATGGCCCGGCCCACCCGCTCGCGCGGTCCGACGATGCCCGAGGGCCCGGAGCTCATCAGCGTGAAGGAGGCGAACTTCGTGCGGCCGTCGATGACCGCCTCCCTGGCCACCAGGCCGCCGAAGGAGTGGCCGACCAGGTGGACGAGGCCGCCCCCGCCGACGGCCGTCGCGACCGCGTCGACGTCGTTGCCGAGCGCGGGGCAGGTGTAGGCGGCGGCGTCGTCCGGGCCCGGCGTCTCGTACTGCCCGCGCATGTCGATCGCGACGACCTTGCGGTTGGCGGCGGCCAGCGTCTGCAGGACGGCGATGAAGTCTTCCTTGCTGCCGGTCAGGCCCGGCACGAGCAAGGCGGGTAGCCGCTCGATGACGCCGCTGATCGGCGTGGCCTCCAGGGCGGCGAACGAGCCGAGGGGCGTGTCGATCTGCACGGGGGTGACCCCGGGCGGCAAGGACAGGAAGCGCGGCGTACTCACGTAAGGCAACAATACCCAGAGCGCAGGGTGGGAACACGCCGAAATGGCGCATCTACCCAGCTTGACGTGCCAAAAGGCACACGCGGGAAAAGCGCGAAGGCCGGGGCGCTCCCGTGGTGGGGCGCCCCGGCCTTCGTGGCGTCAGCGGCGCCTGGGGCCGCCCGAGCCACCACCGGTGCTACGCGGCCGACGCCGCTGCTGCTGGCGCTCGGACGCGGCCGACGGGGCGATCTCGTCGTCGTCGGTCGCCAGGTCGGGCGACTGGAAGATGACCGTGAACGCGTTCGGCGGCACGATCCGCTCGGGCTCCCTGCGCGCAGGGGGCGGCGGCGGGGTGGTGAGGAAGCTCGGCTCCTCGACGGGCGGAGCCGCCTGCTGCTCGGCCACGGAGGCGAGAGCTCCTTCCAGCGCCTCCGAGGAGGCGCCCCTGCGGGTCCTGGTCCGCCTGGACGGCTGGTCGGCGGCGGCCTCGATCTCCTCGGTGGAGATGATGGCAGGGGTGTCGTCGTTCCTGCGGGAGCGCCTGCGCATGGGCTTCTCCTCTGGCGCGATCGTCGATGCGGTGCTTTCGGTGTCCTCGATCAGCCCGGTCGCGGGCGCGCCGGCCGGAGCGGTGGCGACCGCCTCGGTGACAGGCGCGGCGTCGTCCGGCACGGTCGGGACGAGTTCGTCGGCACCGGCCTCCGTGGAGCGGCCGCCCCTGGTGCGGCGACGCTGGCGGGGCGTGCGGGCGGGGCGCGTCTCGCGCTCCTCCCTGTCCTTGCGGCCACGCGAGCGCGAGCGCCCCGTCTCGCCGAGGTCCTCGAGCTCCTCGGCCGCCAGACCCGCCCTGGAGCGGGCGGCGCGCGGCAGCACGCCCTTGGTGCCTTCGGGGATGCCCAGCTCGCTGTAGACGTGGGGCGAGGTGGAGTAGGTCTCCTCCGGCTCCATGAAGTCGAGGCCGAGCATGTTGTTGATCATCTTCCAGCGGGTCAGCTCCTCCCACTCGACGAAGGTGACCGCGGTGCCGGTGCGTCCGGCCCTGCCCGTGCGCCCGATGCGGTGCACGTAGGTCTTGTCGTCGGTGGGGGCGTCGTAGTTGACCACGTGGGTGACGTCGTCGATGTCGATGCCGCGCGCCGCCACGTCGGTGGCGACCAGCACGTCGATCTTGCCGTTGCGGAAGGCGCGCAGCGCCTGCTCGCGCTGGCCCTGCCCGAGGTCGCCGTGGACGGCCGCCACCGCGAAGCCGCGGGTGTCGAGCTGCTCGGCGACCATGTCGCAGGCGCGCTTGGTCTCGCAGAACACCATCGTGAGGCCGCGGCCGTCGGCCTGCAGCAGGCGGCCCACGATCTCGATCTTGTCCATCCGGTGGGTACGCCAGACGAGCTGGCGCACCTGCGGTGTGGCCTCACCCTCGCCGCTCTCCATCTCGGCGCGCACGTGGGTGGGGCGGTTGAGGTACTTGCGCGACAGCGCGACGATCTCGCCCGGCATGGTCGCCGAGAACAGCATCGTCTGCCGCTGGTCGGGGATCAGCTTGAAGATCCGCTCGATGTCGGGAAGGAAGCCCAGGTCGAGCATGCGGTCGGCCTCGTCGAGAACCAGTGTGGTGATCTGCGACAGGTCGAGGTGCTTCTGCTTGACCAGGTCGAGGAGCCGGCCGGGGGTGCCGACGATGACGTCGACGCCCACCTTCAGCGCCTCGATCTGCGGCTCGTAGGCGCGCCCGCCGTACACGGTGAGCACGCGGGAGCCGAGCTTGCCCGCGGCGGTGACCAGGTCCTCGGAGACCTGGACGGCCAGTTCGCGGGTGGGTACGACGACCAGCCCGCGGGGCTTCTTGCGGTTCTTGCGCGGCTTGCCGATGCTCTGCAGCATCGCGATGCCGAACGCGTAGGTCTTGCCCGTGCCGGTGCGGGCCTGACCGATGAGGTCCTGACCGGCGAGGGCGAGTGGGAGCGCCATCTCCTGAATGGGGAACGGCGCGACGATGCCCTCGGTCTCGAGGGCATCAGCGATCTCTGGTGTGACTCCGAGGTCTCGGAAAGTCGTCAGCGTGGCCTGCCTCAGTCTCAAATGAAGGCGGGCCTGCCGGGACCATCGGGCCGAAAACATCCCCGTGCCTGGGTCCTCGCGGTAGAGCCTGCCCTCTCGCGTCATCAGCGACCGCAGGCCCGGAAGTGGGGGTTAGCGGGAGCGAATCTCCCGGATTAACACAGTGCGGTCGCACTTTCACAGAGCAGTGTACTCGATACCACAACGCAGGCCGAGATTCATTATGTTCCCGAAGTACGCTGCCTCCATGACAGATTCCCCGGGTGTCGTCGATCTTCTCGGCGTGCTGGCCTACGCCGAGCTCACCGCCTTCCTCCGGCTGGCCGAGGACGCGGCCCAACTGGCCCCCACGCTGACCGACCGGGCCGTGCTGGGCGAGCTGGCGGTGGCCGAGTACGCGCACTTCCAGCTCCTGCGCGACAAACTGGTCTCCCTCGGGGTCGATCCTGACAAGGCGATGTCGCCGTTCGTGGACGCGCTGGACGACTGGCACGCCAACACCGCCCCGGGCGACTGGCTGGAGGCGCTGGTCAAGGCGTATGTCGGCACGGGGATCGCGCTCGACTTCTACCGTGAGGCGGCCAGGCACCTCGACCCGTCCATCGCCGGGCTGGTCGACGAGGTGCTGGCCGACCAGGGCCGGTCGGCGTTCGCGGTGGAGCGGGTGCGGTCGGCGGTCGAGGCCGACCCCGCGCTGGCGGGACGGCTGGCGCTGTGGGCGCGCCGGCTGGTCGGCGAGGCGCTCAGCCAGGGGCAGCGGGTGGCGGCGGCGCGCCCCGAACTGGCCCTGCTGCTGGTCGAGGCGGTGCCCGACGACCAGGCGGAGATCTCCAGGCTGTTCGCGCGGCTGACCGAGGAGCACGGCAAGCGGATGGCGGCGCTGGGCATCTGACGGCCTCGCGGGGCGGGAGCGCCCGGGCGCCGGGCTTCGCGGTGAGAGAGAGCTGACCGGGTACGCGCATCGGGCGGCGCGAGAACGCGGACGGTTGTACCGTGCCAGATATGAGGGCCTCGCGCCGCTACAGCAGCTCTATGACCAGATGTGGACCGAATCGCTGGGCCTCGCGCGCCGTACTCCGGCGGGAGAGCGCGGGCTGCCCCACCGGAGAGCCGAGGCGGGAGCACGTTCCCCGGCGGCGGTGGCCACCCCGATGCCGTCTCGGTCTCCAGGCCCGGGAGCCCCGTCCGCGGCCCTGACGTAAGGGGACGCCCAGGGGTACGGCGGCGCCCGCCGTACCCCGACTGTCATGGGGCCGCCCTACATGGTGCCGCCGAAGCCCACCGGCCTCGTCTCGTCCTCGCCGATCTCGACGAACCCGATCGAGATCACCGGGACGATGACACGCCTGCCCTTGACGTCGCTGATGGCGAAGACGCCCCGGTCGGCGGCGAGCGCGTTCCGGATCTCCTCCTCGACCTGATCGGCCGACAGGTCGGTCTCCACAACGATTTCGCGGTGTACGGAGCGTACGCCGATCTTGATTTCCATCGTGCTCCTCTTCAGACGGGCCAGCTCATCCCATCGTCACCCGTCACGGGGGAACGGGAAGCACTGATCGCCCCGAGCGAACGCGGTTAAGCCGTACGCGGAAAACCGCTGATGCCGCGCCAGGCGAGCCTGGCCATGAGCTGTTCGGCGGCGTCCTTGGGGATGGAGCCGTGCTGGGTGATCCAGTAGCGGGCGCTCACCTCGGCCATGCCCACGAGCCCGACGCCGAGCAGGTGCGCCTCCTCGCTGGAGCAGCCGGTGTCCTCCTGGATCACCTGGCTGACCATCTCGGCGCACTCGCGCAGCGACCGCTCGACGCGCTGCCGTACGGGGGCGACGTTGCGCAGGTCGGACTCGAAGACGAGCCTGAAGGCCTCACCCTGGCTGGAGACGAAGTCGAAGAAGGCGCGGAAGGTGGCCTGGACGCGGAGCTTGTTCTCGTTGGTGGAGGCCAGGGCCTCGCGCACCCTGTTGACCATGTCGTCGACGTGGAGGTCGAGCAGGGCGAGGTACAGCTCCAGCTTGCCGGGGAAGTGCTGGTAGAGCACCGGCTTGCTGACCCCGGCACGGTCGGCGATCTCGTCCATGGCCGCCGCGTGGTAGCCGTTCTCCACGAACACTTCCTGCGCGGCGTTCAGCAGCTGGCGCCGGCGGGCGAGTCGGGGCAGCCGGGTGCCCCGGGGCTTGGCGTCCGGGGTTGCTGTCACGCGGGTCTCCTAGGGGACGGATGCTGTGTGCCCGCACATCCTACGCACGGGTAACCAGGTCAGCGGTAGTCATCGTCGTCATCGTCGCCGACGGTGCGGTCCTGTTCGAAGGCGTCGGCCGGGTCCACGTCGAAGGGATGTTCGTGACGGACGTCGAGATCCTCCTCGCGAAGCGTCCTGAGCTGTTCGGCCGCGTCGGCTTCGGGCACCTCGATCGACAGCGTGGGAGGTACCTCGATGGAGAGCTCGGCCTCGTTCTGCGACATTCCCATCCCCCTCTCGTTACCGGACGGCTTCCACCTTACGCCTGGCCGAACAGGTCGCCGTGTTGCTCCACCCTGGCCAGCGCATCGGGCGCGGTGAAGACCAGCTCGTCGGGGTTCCCGCAGTCCTCGACCTCCGTCCAGAGCAGCGGGGTGGAGACCGTCGGGTGCGGTCTGGCGCGCAGCGAGTAGGGGGCGACGGTGGTCTTGGCCGGGTTGTTCTGGCTCCAGTCGATGAAGACCTTGCCGGGCCTGAGCTTCTTGGTCATCACGCTGACGATCTGGCGGGGATGTTCCTTCTCCAGGCGCTGGGCGAGCTCGCGGGCGTAGTGCGAGGGCTCGACCCGGTTGTCCCACGCGGCGTACAGCTGCATGCCCTTGTTGCCGCTCGTCTTCGGCCAGGCGGTCAGCCCGTCGGCGGCCAGCGCCTCGCGCAGCAGCACGGCGACCCGGCAGCAGTCGACGATCGTGGCGGGCGGTCCCGGGTCGAGGTCGAGCACCAGCAGGTCGGGCGGGAGCGGCTTGCCGTCCTCGCCGACCTTCCACTGCGGCACGTGCAGTTCGAGCGCGGCCAGGTTGGCGTAGTAGGCGAGCGAGGGGAGGTCCTCGATGACGGCGAAGTCGATGGTCTCGCGGTTCTTGGTGCTGCCCGGCACGGGCAGCGTCACGACGCGCAGCCACGAGGGGGAGTGCTGGGGCGCGTTCTTCTCGAAGAAGAAGCCGTCGTCGACGCCGTTCGGATAGCGCTTCACGGTCAGCGGCCTGTCCCGCAGATGCGGCAGCAGGACGGGGGCGATCCTGGTGTAGTAGTCGATGACCTCGGCCTTGGTGAAGCCGGTCTCGGGGTACAGCACCTTGTCCAGGTTGCTGAGCGTCAGCCGGCGTCCGTCGACCTTGACGGGAACCTTCACAGGGTCACCTCTGCCGGAAGCTTGTCGGGTCGCAGGCCGCGCCACACCGGGTGCCGCAGCCTGCGGTCGTGGGTCCACATCGTGTAGGCCACCTCCCCGACCAGCTCGGGTCTAACCCATCTGGCGCGTCCCGGTACCTCGCTGGAGAAGGGGCTGTGGGGCACCTCGAGCGGTTCGAGGAGCGCCAGCAGGCGCGCCAGCGCCGCGTCGGTGAACCCGGTGCCCACGTGGCCGACGTAGCCGAAGCCCTCGGCGCCGAACATCCCCAGCAGCAGCGACCCGATGCCGCCGGCGCGCCGTCCCTTGCCCGGCTTCCACCCGCCGATCACCACCTCGGCGCTCTCGTGGTGCTTCACCTTGATCCACCACGGGGAGCGCACCCCCGCGCGGTACGGCGAGTCGAGCCGCTTGGCGATCACGCCTTCGAGCCCCTGCTCCAGCGTCGCGGCCAGCAGGTCGGAGTCGCCAGGGAAGCAGGGCGGCGCGCCGATGTCCAGCTCGTCGAGCAGCGCCCTCCGATCCCTGTACGGCAGGTCGAACAGCGGCCGGCCGCCGAGGTGGAGCAGGTCGAAGGGTAAGAAGGTGACCGGCACCCGGTGCACCAGCGCCGGGCTCGGATCGCTGAGGTGCATCCGCCGCTGTAACCGGGAGAACCACGGCCGCCCGTCGGGGCCGAGCGCCACCAGCTCGCCGTCGACGACGGCCTGGCCGAGCCCGAAGCCCGCCGCCGCCCGGCACACCTCGGGATACCTGCTGGTGTAGTCGGTACCGTGCCGGCCCGTCACCCTGCATCCGCCCGCCGCCAGATGGACGAGGGCCCTGATGCCGTCCCACTTCACCTCCAGCCCGTACTCCTCGCGGTCGGCCGGCAACGGCCCTGGTACGGCGAGCATTGGTTCGATCGGATATGGCATCGGATCGCCCATGAGGGGTATGTGCCCATGAGGACAGCCCGCTATTTCTCCTGGAGTGCCCCATGCGCAGCATCTGGAAAGGTGCGATCTCCTTCGGGCTGGTGACGATCCCGGTCAAGCTCTACTCGGCGACGGAGCAGAAAGACGTCACCTTCCACCAGGTGCACCGCGAGGACGGCGGCAGGATCCGTTACAAGCGCGTGTGCACGGTCGACGGTGAGGAGGTGCCCTACTCCGACATCGCCAAGGGGTACGAGCTGCCCACCGGCGAGATCGTCGTGCTCACCGACGAGGACTTCGAGGAGCTGCCGCTCAGCACCTCGCGGCGGATCGACGTGCTGCAGTTCACCCCGGCCGACCAGATCGACCCGATCTACTTCGCCAAGTCCTACTACCTGGAGCCCGACGCGCAGGGCGCCAAGCCGTACGTGCTGCTGCGCGACGCGCTGGAGAACTCCGGACAGGTCGCGGTGGTCAAGGTGGCGCTGCGGCAGCGCGAGTCGCTGGCCACGCTCCGGGTGCGCGAGGGGGTGTTCGTCCTCGAGACGATGCTGTGGCCCGACGAGATCCGCAAGACCGACTTCGGCTTCCTGGAGGAGGACGTGGACGTCCGGCCCCAGGAGCTGAAGATGGCCGAGTCGCTGATCGCCACGATGGTGGCCGACTTCGATCCCGGCGAGTACCGCGACGCCTACCGCGAGGCGCTGCAGCAGGTGATCGAGGCCAAGGTGGCGGGCAAGGAGGTCATCGCCGCTCCCGAGGGCGAGGAGGAGGCGGGCCCGGCCGTCGACCTCATGGCCGCGCTGCGGGCCAGCGTCGAGGCGGCGAAGAAGGAGCGCGGCGCCACCACGAAGAAGGAGCCGAAGAAGAAGGCACGCAAGTCCGCCTAGGGTGCTCCATGTCCGTTTCGGGCTGACCACGCGACAAGCGGGTTATCGTCGAGGAAACGGAAGGGGGACGAGCGGTGACCGAACCCATCGCGCGCTGGCCCGGCAGGATGGTCGGCGACGTGCACGTGCGCTCCACGCCTGAGGGCGGCTCCGAGCAGGCGGTGTTCGTGCACGGCCTGGCGGGCTCGGCCACCAACTGGACCGACCTCATGGGAGAGCTGCGCGACCTGGTCACCGGCCACGCCATCGACCTGCCCGGCGCCGGCTACTCGCCCGCGCCCGCCGACGGCGACTACAGCGTCGCCGCCCACGCCGCGGCGGTGATCGGTCTCATGGAGCGGACCGGCCCCGCCCACCTGTTCGGCAACTCGCTCGGCGGGGCCGTCTCGGTGACCGTGGCCGCCACCCGTCCCGACCTGGTGCGCTCGCTCACCCTCATCTCGCCCGCGCTGCCCGACCTGGTCCCCCGGTACGGCCCGGCGCGCGTGGCCGCCTCGGCGACCCCGCGGCTCGGCGAATGGGTGGCCGACCGGCTGCGCTTCGTGCCCGCCGAGCAGCGCGTCAACGCCTCGCTGGCCATGTGCTACGCCGACATCTCCCTGGTGCACCCGGTCAGGCTCCGGGAAGCGGTCGAGGAGCTGCGCAGGCGGGACGGCCTGCCGTACGCGGGCAGCGCGCTGATCGGCTCGGCGCGCGGCATCGTCACGGAGTACTTCAGACGCGGCGAGCGGAACCTGTGGCGGCTGGCGGAGGGGGTGACCGCGCCCACCCTGATCATCCACGGCCGCAAGGACCGGCTCGTCCGGCCCGCCATGGCCAGACGGGCGCTCAGGGCGTTCCCTCAGGTCAGGCTCGTCCTGCTGCGTGACGCCGGGCACGTCGCCCAGATGGAGGCGCCCGGGGCGGTCGCCGTGGAGGCCCGCCGTCTGATCCGTGAGACGCGATTGGGGAATGCCCCACTCCCGAGCTAGGTTTCAGTGGAGATAGGACCCCTAATCGGGAGCGTAGAACTGTGTCGTTGCCACCTCTGGTCGAGCCGGCCGCCGAGCTGACCGTCGATGAAGTGCGCCGCTACTCGCGCCACCTGATCATTCCCGACGTGGGCATGGCCGGGCAGAAGCGGCTGAAGAACGCCAAGGTGCTGTGTGTGGGCGCGGGCGGCCTCGGCTCGCCGGCGCTGATGTACCTCGCCGCGGCGGGCGTCGGCACGCTGGGCATCATCGACTTCGACGTCGTCGACGAGTCCAATCTCCAGCGTCAGATCATCCACGGTCAGTCCGACGTGGGCCGGCCCAAGGCCGAGAGCGCCGCGGCGACGGTCCGCGAGATCAACCCGCTCGTCGAGGTCGTCATCCACAACACCGCGCTGTCGACCGAGAACGTGATGGAGATCTTCTCCGGCTACGACCTCATCGTCGACGGCACCGACAACTTCGCCACGCGGTACATGGTCAACGACGCGGCGGTGCTGCTGGGCAAGCCGTACGTCTGGGGCTCGATCTACCGCTTCGACGGCCAGGCCAGCGTGTTCTGGGCCGAGCACGGCCCGTGCTACCGCTGCCTCTACCCCGAGCCCCCGCCCCCCGGCATGGTGCCCTCGTGCGCCGAGGGCGGCGTGCTCGGCGTGCTGTGCGCGTCGATCGGCTCGATCCAGGTCAACGAGGCCATCAAGCTGCTCACCGGCATCGGCGACCCGCTCGTCGGGCGGCTGATGATCTACGACGCCCTGGAGATGAAGTACCGCGACGTCAAGGTCCGCAAGGACCCCGAGTGCGTGCTGTGCGGCAAGAACCCGACGGTCACCGCGCTGCTCGACGACTACGAGGCGTTCTGCGGCACGATCTCCGACGAGGCGGCCGAGGCGGCCTCGGGCTCGACGATCACCGCGCAGGAGCTCAAGGCGATGCAGGACGGCGGGGAGAACATCTTCCTCATCGACGTCCGCGAGCCGAACGAGTACGAGATCGTCTCCATCCCGGGCGCGACGCTGATCCCCAAGGGCGAGTTCCTGAACGGGTCTGCCCTGGAGAAGCTGCCCCAGGACAAGCGCATCGTCCTGCACTGCAAGTCGGGCGCCCGCTCGGCCGAGGCGCTGGCCGTCGTGAAGAACGCCGGCTTCTCCGACGCGGTGCACGTCGGCGGCGGCGTGCTGAGCTGGGTCAAGACCGTCGACCCCAGCCTTCCCACGTACTAGCGGCCGGGCCGCGCGACCGGGGACACCGCGCCGCGGTGTCCCCGGTCCCGTTCACGGCACGGTGCGGCCCGGCTGGGCGAGCGGCCTCGAGCGCGCTCGCGTGCTTCGACAGCACCGGGTCGCTCACCCCAAACCTGATCGCGCATGAAGGAGAACTCCGCCTCCTCCGAGGCCGCGGGCAGCGAGACGATCCGGAGTCTTGCAGGGACGCGTATGACAGGGTTGAGGGGATGTCGCCGGGCGCTCCGCATTAAGGTCGAGTTGTGAGCAACCGACGAGCATGGCCGTCGCTGGTCGTGACGTCCGCGTTGGCGCTGATCTGCGCAATCACCGCGGGCGTCGCGGCGAGCGCGTCCGGCGCGGAGCTCACCAGAGGGCCCACGCAGGCCGAGCTCGAGAACGCCGCCGAACGCGAGGTCGCCGAACGGTGGCACAGCTGGCCGGCAGGCAAGATCTTCCCGGCCACCCTGCCCTACATCGCCGAGCAGGGCGGCCAGGAGCGAGCGCGCCGCGTGGGCATCGCCCGCTCGACCGGCTGCGCCGGCGCGGTCGACGCGAAGGCGGCCGCCGCGCTGCGCAAGGCCGGATGCAGGGGCGTGCTCAGGGCCACCTACCTCGACGCGCTGCAGGGCGTCGTGGTGACCGTGGGCGTGGTCGCGCTGCCCGACGAGCTGCGTGCCGTACGGGCCAAGAAGGTCTTTCCCATCTCGGGGCGGCCGGTGCCGGGGCTGCGGCCCGTGGCGTTCGAGGGAACCGTGACCGACCGGTTCACCGCGCAGGGACGCCAGGCAGGCTCGGTACGGCAGGCCGGCCCCTACCTCGTGCTGACGACCGCGGGCCAGGTGGACGGCAGGCCCGCGCGAGCCGTCGGCGAGCAGCGGCCCGCCGTGTTCGCCTTCGCCGCCGACCTCGGCGAGCGCGTGCTGGCCGAGCTGAGCACGCCGCGGGTGCCGCAGTGCGGGGCCAAGGGGTGGCGATGCTGAGGCGGCTGGGCGTAGCCGTGGCGCTGGCCCTGCTGGTGGCGCCGGTCGCGCACGCCGACAGCGTGCGAGACAGCCAGCAGCAGGTGATCGACACGCTGCGACTGCCGGAGGCGTGGCGGACCAGCAAGGGAGCGGGCGTGCTGGTGGCCGTCCTCGACTCGGGGGTCGATCCCGCCCACCACGACCTGGCCGGTTCGGTGACGGTCGGCGCCGACTTCACCAAGGGCGCCAACCCGCCGAACGTGCAGCCGCTGCGGCTGCACGGCACCTACATGGCCTCCCTCATCGCGGGGCACGGCCACGGGCAGGGCAACGGCGACGGCGTCATCGGCGTCGCCCCGCGCGCCAGGATCCTGTCGGTCAGGGTGATCCTCGAGGACGAGGAGCCGGGGTTCGGCGAGTTCAACACCGCCAAGCGCTACGAGGACGTGGTGGCCAAGGGCATCCGCTACGCCGTCGACCAGGGCGCGCAGGTGGTCAACATGTCGATCTCCAAGGAACTCGCCACCCAGCAGGAGCGCGAGGCGATCCGCTACGCGATCTCCAAGGGCGTCGTGCTGGTGGCGGCGGCGGGCAACGAGGGCGCGCGCAAGCCCGAGGCCAGCGGGTACGCCCCCTACTCCTACCCGGCGGCCTTCCCCGGGGTGGTCTCGGTGGCGGCGACCGACCGGGGGCTGCGCCGGGCGTCGTTCTCCAACTGGAACCCCTCGGTGCTGCTGGCCGCGCCCGGTGTCGACATCCTGGGCGCGGGGCCGGGCAACGAGTACTGGGTGGGCAAGGGCACCTCGCAGGCCAGCGCCCTGGTCTCGGGTGTCGCCGCGCTGATCAAGGCCAGGTATCCGCGGATGTCGCCGGCCCTGGTGTCGCAGGCCATGACGCTGAGCGCGTCCAGGCGCCCGTCCGGGGGCTACGACACGGGTACGGGCTTCGGCGTGGTCGACGCGGCCGGAGCGCTCGCCGAGGCGGGCAGGCTGGCCGGGCACACGCACACGGCCCGAGGGAAGGACGCCTACGATCCGGACCGGCCGCTCGGCAGGGCCGCCGCGCCCATCCAGGTGATCCACCGGGATCATCGCCGGATCGTGGTCTTCGGTTCCATCGCGGCGGCCGCGGCGGTGGTGGCGCTCGCCGCCGTGCTGGTGATGGCCGCACTGGTCAAGCGGACGCGCAGGGCAGACCATCACCAAGAGGCATGATCCGCGTCCGTAGGGGGACGAATTACCTATGAGAAACGCACAAAAGGGGCCGTCACCGCCAGGGTGAGCTCACGTTTCTCCTGGGCGAGAACCAAGAATGAGTGAGGAGCGGTGGGGGACACGTCAGGGAGGGCACGCAGGCGGCCCGTGTCCGGGCTACCTCGATCGGGACAGCCTGCGCGGAGCGGATCGCCGCTCGGCGCCTCTGTGACCCGGCGCTCCCGCGTGCGCTCGTGGCCCTCGGCCACCGGCCGCAGGGACGGGCAGGCGGCGAAAGACCGGGCCGAGCTCGCGGCGTTGGCCCGCGGCGTCAGGTTCCGCACGATGTTCCTCGGCCTGCTGGGCGCGATCGTGACGCTGTCCGCCGTGGTGGTCCTGCTCGGCACCACGGGCCTGTTCGCCGAGTCCAGGTCGCGCCCGCTGACCGCCGCCGAGCAGACCCGGTACAAGCAGGAGGAGGTCGCCCGGCGCTGGCAGGCGTGGCCTGCCACGGGAGTCTTCCCCGAGGAGGTCGCCTACCAGGGGCTCGACCAGGCCCAGCAGTACGCCAGGAGGGTCGGCATCGCGCCCGAGGCCGGGTGCTCGGCGGCGACCGACAGGGCCGTGGCCAGGGTGCTCGAAGAGCACGGCTGCCTGACCGTGCTGCGCGCCACCTACGTCGACCAGAGCGCCATGTTCGTCTTCACCGTGGGCGTCGCGGTGCTGCGGGACGAGGAGTCGAGGGCGGCGGCGACCGAGGAACTGACGATCGACGACCGCGTGGGCGTGCTGCCCGTCGCCTTCCCCGGCACCGTGGCCGAGCGGTTCGGGCTCGACCAGCGCCAGCGCAACGGCTGGGTGGGCGCGGGGCCGTACATCGTCTTCTCCGCCGCCGGCTACACCGACGGCCGCACCCGCGCCGCCATCCCCGCCGAGGAGATCCTGCACAGCGAGCTGTGGTCCGCGGCCAAGTCCGTGAGCGGCCAGATCGCCTACTTCCTCGCCGAACCGCCCAAGGTTCCGCGCTGCACCCAGGGGAACGCGTGCTGACGGTCGTGCGGTCGCTGCTCGCGGCCATCCTGGTCCTGTACGGCACAGCGGCGCCCCCCGAGCGCGAGCAGCAGCGCTGGGTGCTGACCGCGATCAACGCCGAGCAGGCCTGGCCGGTGAGCAAGGGCGCGGGCGTCACCGTGGCGGTGATCGACAGCGCCGTCGCGCCTGGCACGACCGGCCTCAAGGGCAAGGTCACCGTCGCCCCCGACATGTCGTCGCCGACGCTGGAAGCGACAGCAGCCGTCCCCGGCGAGCACGGCACCGCGATGGCGGGGCTGATCGCCGCCTCAGGGGACAGGGGCGGCTTCATCGGGGTCGCCCCTCGGGCCCGGATCCTGTCGGTCCCGATCACCGTGGACGAGACGCTGGGCGGCGACGTCGTCCCGCCCCAGGAGGATCTGCTGATGAGCAGGGAGAGCCCGCTGGCCAGGGCGATCCGTTACTCCGTCGACCACGGCGCCAAGGTCATCAGCATGTCGATCGGCACGTACGGCGTGCAGAGGTCCGAGCGCGAGGCCGTCGCCTACGCCCTGGACAGGGGCGTGGTGCTCGTCGCCGCCGTGGGCAACGACGGCGAGACCGCCTACGCCAGGGCCAACAGCACCTCCTACTGGACCTTCCCGGCCGGGTACCCGGGTGTGATCGGCGTGTCGGCGGTCGACCGGCAGGGCAGGCGGGCCGCCTTCAGCAGCGACAACGCCTCCGTCATGATCGCGGCGCCGGGCGTGGACGTGCCCGTGCTCAGGAAGAACGGCGCGCTCGGCTCCGGCAAGGGCACCAGCGTGGCCGCGGCGCTGGTGGCGGGGGTCGCCGCGCTGGTCAAGTCGCGGTACCCGAACCTGCCGCCCAGCACGGTCACGCAGGCCATCACCAGCAGCGCCCGTGCCCGGCCGTCCGCCGGCTACGACGACAAGGTGGGTTTCGGCGTGGTCGACGCGGCCGCGGCGCTCGACCGGGCGGGAGAGCTGTCCGGCCGGCAGCGCGGCGTGCCCGTGCCCGACGACAAGCACTTCGGCGCGGGGAAGAAGGCGCCGCTGCCCTCCCCGCCGGGGCCGAGCCCGTGGCGGATGTGGCTGTTCGGCTCGGGCGTGGTGATCGGGCTCATCGCCTTCGGCGGCGCCGTCATGCTGCTGAGCCAGCGCAACAAAGGACGATGAAACGGGCTTTTCTGTCATAGATTTCGCAAGGTGCCCCAGGACCTGTGGGGATCATGAGTATGCTCCCGCCTCATGAGCTACGAGCTGCACGTGGAGCGTGAGTCTCCGCTCGCCTTCGCCGAGCTCGCGAGAGCGATAGCGCCCGCCGGGTTCTCGCTGCGCGAACCCGGGGAGATCCTGGCCGGGAACGAGCACCACCCCGTCGCGCGCTGGCGCGACCGCGTCGTCGGCACGCCCGCCTCCGACTGGGACGTCGCCCAGCTCGTCCGGCTGGCCGCGGTCCTCGGCGGCCGGCTGCGCGGCGAGGACGGCGAGCACTACTACCTGCGTGACGGCGTCATCGAGGTCGACGGTGACGCCATCGGCAAACTCGACGAGATCCTCGCCGCAGGGCCCGCCGCGTGGTGACACCGTACGGCGAGCGGGTGCTCGACCTCGTCGAACGCATCCCGCCCGGGCAGGTCATGTCCTACGGCGACATCGCCGAGTATCTCGGTGAGGGCGGGCCGCGGCAGGTGGGCACCGTGATGTCGACGTGGGGCGGCGGCGTGCCGTGGTGGCGCGTCGTGCACGCCGACGGAACCGCCGCATCCGGCCTGGTCGACCGGGCACTGCCGCACTGGCGGGAGGAGGGCACGCCGCTGCGTGGCGAACGCGTGGACATGCGCGATGCCCGATGGCTGCCTACAGAGGACTTTCAGGAACCAACTGACCTGGCATGACACCCTTTTTGCGGATTTACGGTATGTGACGCGCATTACCATAGCGAGGGACTGCCCACCGTTCCCGGGTCCGAAAGGCGGTGCCCTTCATGGCCACCCCAACCGGCGATGTCGTCGCCGAGCGCCTGAAGGTTGTCCAGGACCTCTGTGACCGGGGGGAGCCGCTCGACGCGATCATGCGGACCGTCCGGGCAGGAGGCCTGCCGGCCACCGAACGACGCGCGTTCGACGCCGCGGTGCTCAGCGGCTCGCTCGGGCCGCGCTTCGACCAGGCCGTCAAGCGCGGCGCCGCCCGCAGGCGCGAGCTGGTCAACCTGTTCAAGCCCTACCTGGCCGAGGTCGACGCCGAGGTCAAGCGCGCACTGCCCGTCGAGCGCCGCCTCGCCTACCACCTCGTCGAGCACCGTCCCGACGCGGAGCTGATCGACGGCGACACCCTCACCAAGGTCGTCACGGCCGCCGCCGAGCCGTCCAAGCGCATCCGCAGGGGCCTGCGCTGGTACGCCGACCTGCCGTTCGCCGACGAGCTGCCCGCCGACCTCTACCGCCTGCGCCGCTCCGACCTGGTGCCGGTCACCCAGATCGACGACATCGTCTGGGAGAACGGCCGGCTGCGCGTCGACGGCTACGCCTACCTGGCCGGCCTGTCCGTGCGCAGCCGCCGCTTCAACCGGGCCACCGTCGTGCTGCGCGGTCCCCGCTGGCTGCCGCCCGTCCGCATGCGCACCCGCCGCACGCTCGCCCCCGAGGCCACGCACGCCGCGCGCGAGCCGGGCTGCAACTACGACTGGTCCGGCTTCACCGCCACCCTCAGCCCGTGGCCGCTGCGCTGGCGCGCCTCGCTGCGCGCCGTCGTGTCGGCGGTGCGGCGCAAGATGCGCCACCGGCCCGCCGTCCAGGACACCACCACCTGGCGGGCCGAGATCGTCTTCTGGTCGCGCGGCGCGCGGGCCACCGGCCTGCTGCGCGGCGCCTCCCTCGGCAGGACCGAACGGCCCGCCGGGCTGCGCGTCAAGCCGCGCTGGTGGGTGCGTCCCGTGTGGACCTCCGACCGGGCGCTCCAGGTCGTCCTCCAGCCGAACCGGGCCGAGCTGACCGGGGTCCGGCTCGACGGCGAGCGTCTCGAACTGACCGTCTTCCTGCCCGGACGCACCTGCACCAAGGGCCACGCCAGGCTGGGCGGCCACCGCATGGCGGCCGAGTTCCACCCCGTCGAGGGCGGCACCAACGTCACCGTGGCGCTGGCCGTACCGGCTCTGCTGCAGGAGAAGGACGGCCGGAGGCTGTGGGTCGAGCCCAAGGGCGACCCGGCGGCCTCGGTCATGCTCGGCGACTCCCTGGAGGAGACCAGGGCCACCGTCGGCGACAGGGAGATCACCGTGCTCGGCGACCGGCGCGACCGCGTCGTCGTCTCCGCGCACCGGATCAGGCCCGTCATCACCTCCGCCACCTGGGACGGACCCGTCCTCGAACTGCGCGGCGAGTACCCGGACGCCGAAGGGCCCCGTCGCCTGTCGATGCGGCACCGCTCGGGGCTGATGTTCCACGCGGACATGACCCGCACGGGCCACCAGTTCACGGTACGGCTGACGCCGTCGGAGACGGAGCGGTTCGGCGAGCGGATCCCGATGCCCTCCGGCACCTGGAACCTGTCAGTGCGCCACCCCACGGGCGAGATCGTCCCCGCGCGCATGGCCCACGGCGCGCTGCCCACCCTCGACGAGACGTGGCACTCCTTCTCCGGACGCGGCTACCGGTTCGTCTCCACCCGCTTCGACGTGCCCGTGCTGATGGCCGAGGAGACCCGGCCGGCCGACGAGAAGGGCGTGGCGGGCACCCACGTGCTGCGCCGCGTGTTCTACCCGGCCCAGCGCGGCGAGCCGATCCAGGAGGCGACCGTCTACGTCGTCAACGACGGCCGCCACTACGCCGACAGCGTCCGCGCCATCTACGAGGAGCGGCTGCGCCGCGGCGACGACCGTGAGCACATCTGGGTCGTCAAGGACGGCGCCTTCGTCCCGCCCGGCCCGGCCACCGTCGTCCGCGCGGGCAGCAGGGAGCATCACGCCGCGCTGGCACGTTCCCGACACATCGTGACCAACGCCTTCCTGCCTGCCTGGTTCAGGGCGCGCGAGGACCAGGTGGTCCTGCAGACCTGGCACGGCACGCCGGCCAAGCGCATCGGCAACGACCTGCCCCACATGTCGCGCGACCCGCGCCCGCCCGTCTGGCACCGGCAGGCCGCCGAGGTCCGCGGCTGGGACGTGCTGCTGTCGCAGTCGCCGTGGGCCACGCCCGTCCTGCGGGAGGCGTTCGGCTACAAGGGCGAGGTGCTGGAGAGCGGGTTGCCGCGCAACGACGTCCTCACCTCGCCGGACAGGGAGGTTCTCGCGGCGGCCGTACGGCGGCGCCTCGGCCTGGCCGAAGGCAAGAAGGTCGTGCTGTACGCGCCCACCTGGCGCGACTACGACAGGAAGAACAGCGCCATCAAGCTGGACCTGTCGCTGGCCAGGGCCGAACTCGGAGCCGACCACGAACTCCTGGTGAGGGCGCACCCGATGCAGGCCATGCCGGTCGTGCCCGCGGACGTCGCCCACGACGTCACCACCTACCCCGACATGTCCGACCTGCTGCTGGTGGCGGACGTGCTGGTCACGGACTACTCCTCGTCGATGTTCGACTTCGTGGCCACCGGGCGGCCGATCGTGTTCCTCGCCTACGACCTGGACAAGTACGCGGCGAAGCGCGGGCTGTACCTGGACCTCGCCGAGCAGGCACCCGGACCGGTGCTGTCGCGGTCGGCCGAGGTGGTGGAGGCGCTGCGGTCGATCGACACGGTGGCGGCGGCGCACGCTGACCGGTACGAGGCGTTCAGGGCCACGTACGCCCCCCGCGACGACGGCAAGGCCACGGCCCGCGTCGTCGACCACCTGTTCTCGTAGGGTTCCCGCGGAAGGGCCTTGGGCACGCGCCCGGGCCCTTCGCGCGTTCCTCCACCGTGTGACATCGCGGATGCGCGACGGCGGCGTCAGTCCCGCAGGCTGTGGAGCGCCTGCCGGGCCGCGGCGAGCGCCTCCTCGTCAGAGGCTCCCGCCTGCCGGGCGGCCTTCGCGAACTCCTCGGCCGCCGCCGCGAGGCGCAGCCGCAGCTGGTCCGCCGTACCTGAGATGACGGCCGTACGGCCGCGCCGCAGTTCGACCAGGCCCTCGTCGCGTAGCTGCTGATAGCCCCGCAGGACGGTGTGCAGGTTGATGCCGAGGGTGGCGGCCACGTTGCGCGCTGAGGGCAACCGGTCTCCGGGCCCCGCCGTACCGCCGGCCAGCGCCGCGCGTACGGCGCCCGCCACCTGGTCCGCCAGCGGCTGGGCCGACGAGAAATCCACCGTGATCAGCATGAGCCCGTCTCTTCGCGTCGTTGCCTGATGAGCCAGCCGTTGACCAGCGCGGCCGCCGTGTCCGCCTCCGGGGTGGAGTACACGAACGAACGGTCGTCGGCGAGCGAGAGCACCAGCACCGGCCCCCTGCCGCTGACGGCCCCCCAGCCGTGCTCCCGGTCGTCCAGCTTGTAGCGGCCGGCGGGGGCCTCGGGCCTGGCCTCGGCAAAGCGTATCCGCGCCCACGGGACGGTGCGGCGCAGCCGCAGCCAGGGCAACGTCATCGTGACGCCGGAGCCGTCGATCTGCAGACGGGTACGCGCCTGCGCCGTCTCCACCACCGTCCACAACGCCAGCAGGGCCACGCCGAGCCATCCGGTGTACGCCTGGACGGCCACCCACACGGCCGCGGCCGCCAGCAGAGCGCCGATCAGCAGGCTGCGAACCGACCAGGCGGAGGTCACGAACATCACCCGCTGCCACGGGCCGATCGCCATGGCGTTCACGTGCGGGGGCGGGGCGCTCCTGGCCTCGGGGTGCGCCGGCGACGGGCCCGCCGCCATCCATCCGAGCGCGAAGGCCCCCAGGGTCCCCGCGATCTCGACCGTCACGGGCCGGCCCGGCGGCGCCGCGTCCCCGAGGACGTCGACCAGCCCCAGCGACCAGGTCATGAAGGCCACGGGGATCGTGAGACCGACCACGAAGCCGATCGCCACCAGGAGGCGCTGCACCACGGGCACCCGCCAGTAACGCAGGAACGTGATGACGAGCAACGCCTCCATCCACACCATCACGCCGAAGACCGGCTGCGCGGACCAGTCCCGCCAGGTGAACTCGATCCTGGTGTCGAAGCTCCAGTGGTTGACCGTGACCCGATCGGGCAGGCGCTCGCCGAGCAGACCGACGAGGAGCATGGGGACGATGAACACCAGCAGTGGACCGAGCACCGTCAGGACCAGGCGGCGAGGACGCCGCTGCGCGGCGAAGTCCGTGGATGGGGACACCGGCCACCTCCAAGTGTTTGCTTTTGACTATAACACTGCTAACAGTTTGGCGAGCGGAACGGACCGGTGCGGGCTCGGGACGTCAACTTCCCCGACAAAGTGCTCATTTGGTGAGCACTTTGCGGCGGAGGATAGGACCTGTCACGGACCGAAGGAAAGGGCCCACCCATGTCGCGAGCACCCATCACCAGCAGCGCCGGCGACCCCGAGCGGGCGATGCTCTTCGCGGACGCCGCGGGGTGGGAGGCGTGGCTGGCCGAGCATCACGACGCCGGCGGCGGGGTCTGGCTGAAGATCGCCAAGAAGGGGTCGCCCGTCGCCTCGGTCACGATCGCGCAGGCGCTGGAGGTCGCGCTGTGCTACGGCTGGATCGACAGCCGGCGCAAGTCCTGTGACGAGCACGTCTACCTGCAGCGGTACTCGCGCCGCCGGAAGGGCAGCCCCTGGTCGCGGGTGAACGTCGAGCACGTGGAGCGGTTGACCGCCGCGGGGCGCATGCGTCCGCCCGG
Source organism: Nonomuraea sp. NPDC003727 (assembly GCF_053586935.1). Lineage (NCBI taxonomy): Bacteria > Bacillati > Actinomycetota > Actinomycetes > Streptosporangiales > Streptosporangiaceae > Nonomuraea > Nonomuraea sp. NPDC003727. The sequence goes on along the minus strand of NZ_JBSFNE010000003.1, from coordinate 52,839 downwards.
TCTCGCGGAGGTCGCCACGGCCCGGGCGGACGGCCGCTGGGAGGCGGCGTACACCGCGCAGCGCGACGTCACCGTCCCGGCCGACCTGGCCGAGGCGCTGGCGGCGGAACCGGAGGCCGCCGCCCGGTTCGAGGCGCTCGACAAGACCGGCCGCTACCTGCTGATCCTCCCGCTGCTCAAGGCCAGGACGCCGGCCGGGCGGGCCGTTCGCCTGCGGACGGCGATCGCCGGCCTGCTGGGGCCCGGCGGTCGGCTCCCGGCGAGCGACTGATCACCGGGCGGCCGGGCCACCGGGCCACGGCGTGCGGCCGGTTGCGCGGTGACGCGGCTGACGTGGCATGCGGGAAACGGCTCGGGTGAAGAGCGTGCGGCGACCGGCGGGTGCCGGCCGCCATGGAAGCGGCTCAGGTGAAGAGCATGCGGCGGCCGGACACGCGGTATCCGGCCCGTTCGAAGACGGCCGCCATGGGCGCGTTGCCCACGTCGGTGTTGTCGTTGATCTCCTGCTCTCCTTCCTCGGCGAACAGGTGCATCGCCTCGGCAAGCAGGTCGAAGGCATATCCGTTGCCGCGATGGCGATGGTCGACGCCGATGTAGCCGACGGTCGCCGACTTCGCGTTCCTGGTGGGCATGACCATCCCCACGAGCGCGCCGGACGCGTCGTGGGCCAGCCGCCATCGGCCGCGTCCACCGGGCATGTCCGCGAGCAGCGTCATCGTCTCGGCGGCCACCTCGCGCGGCGTCCTGGTGAGCAGCTCGCGGCTGTCCCAGGCGTCGAGGCTGCCGATCAGGACGTTCGCCAGGAGGTCGAGCAGCACCTCGTCGTCCGTGACGGGGCTGAACGTCAGCCTGGCCGGACGGGACGGCAGGCCGTCCTCGCGCTTCCAGGTGAGGTTGAGCCGTTCCACGTGGAAGTCCAGGCCGGCCAGCTCGGCCGCCCTGGCCCGCGCGTCGGCGTCGGCCCTGGCGTCGGGACGCTCGCGCCAGTCGGCGGGCAGGAAGAGGTGGTATTCGGGCCGCCTGCCCAGCGGGGAGTGGTAGCCGGGTGGGACGAGGGCGGCGTAGGCGGCGCGGAGCAGGGCGGCGCCCGTCTCGACGGTGTCGAAGTCGAAGAAGTCGAGGGCCCACGGGTGCTCGGCGTCGGCCGGGCCCCAGAACGCGGCGCGGGCGACGACCTCGTCGCCGCGCTGGGCGATCCAGACCCAGGCGGGCCGGTACTCGCCATCGGCCGCGAGCTCGGCGAAGGCACGGCTGCGCCGGCCGACGCCGGAGTCAGGAAGGCGGGTGACGCGGTCGAACAGGGGGAACTCGCGCTCGTCGGTGAGAGCGCGGAAGTCGGTTTCGGTCAAGGGATCTCCTTGCGGGAGCGCTCCCTCAGGCGGACACCCGTCCGGAGGGAGAGCGCGACGACATGGCGGACGACATGCTGCTCCTCACCTCCTCCGATCGATCACCGCCCGGACCCTAGCGGCCTGCCGCTGCCTGGCGCAACAGGGAATGCGCCGGGCGTTCCGCGGGTTGGAGGCATCTAGTTTAAGTTTCAATTAGATCGGAGCTCGTCGTGAACATGGGACACATCCTGATGCTGCTCGTGGGCGTGCTGGTCGTCGGCGGCATGGGCGCCGCCCTGATCGCGCTCGTCCACTCCGGGGTCCGCGCCGGCGAGTGGCCCGTGGAGAACAGGCGTCGCGTCGTCTGGCGCGGTTTCGTCGTCCGTTGAGGCCCGCGGCGGCCGCAGGCCGGTCGCAGGACGCCGAGCGCCTCGCGGTGGTGAGACGGGCGTGCCCACGGCCGTGCCGCCGCCCGCCTGACCCGGCGAGAGTCGTGCCGTGGCCGGATCAGCCGGAGGCTCGCGCGCGGAAGGCGGCGGCCTTGGCCCGGTTGCCGCATCCGCGCATGTCGCACCACCGCCGCGTGCGCCGGTGCGAGGTGTCCACGTACAGCCGGGTGCAGGGGGCGGCCTCGCACTCCCTGACGCTCGCCGCCTGGGCCCCGCCGAGCAGGTCGATCGCCGCCCTGGCGGCGGTGGCGAGGGCGGCGGCCACGTCTCCCGCGCGCGCCACGTCCCCGGACGGGAGCAGCCGCACGTCCGGGAGCCGCCCCCCGGCGGCCTGGTTGACCAGGTCGAGGTCGGCGGGCTCGAACCCGGCGCCGAGCCGTACGGCCGAAGCCAGCCGGTAGATCGCCTCGCGCAGCGCCCTGGCCCGCGCCAGGTCGTCCGCGTCCGCGGCGGGCGGGGCGTCCAGCAGCCCGGCGGCGACCGTCCACCGGGCCAGGTCGGCGGGCGTGCTCAGCAGGTCGACGCGCTCGTTGCGCCGGTGGCCGACCGTCCCGGCGAGGTCGAGGCCCAGGTTCCCGCTGACGAAGGTGAACTCCACGAACCCCATAGTAACCGACTTGACAGGTTAGTTTGTGGCCTGCGACGGTCAGATAACCGCCTTTGCCGGTTATTACAGGGAGCTGATCGTGCCAGGACCCAACCACCGATGGATCGTCCTGTCGCTGGGTGTCGCCGCGCAGGCGAGCTTCTCAGCGATGTTCTCCGGGCTGCCGGTCACGGGGGTCACGATGCGCGCCGACTACCACCTCTCGACCGGCCGGCTCGGACTGGTCCTGGGCGGTCTGGGGCTCGGCGTGGCGATCTCCGAGATCGGGTGGGGACTGCTGACCGACAGGTACGGCGACCGCCGGATCCTGCTCACCGGCCTGCTCTCGACGGGGGCGCTCATGGCGATGATGGCGCTGGTCCCCCTTCACTCCGTGGCGGCGCTGGCCGCCTGCATGGTGGCCGCGGGGGCGCTGGGCGGCAGCGTCAACGGCTCCTCGGGACGGGCGGTCATGACCTGGTTCGCCGACGGGCAACGCGGCTTCGCCATGAGCGTGCGGCAGACGGCGATCCCCGTCGGCGGCGCGGTCGGGGTCGCCCTGCTGCCGTGGCTGGCCGAGGCCCACGGCTTCGCGCTGGTCTACGGCGTGCTGGCCGGGTTCTTCGCGCTCACCGCGGCCGCCACGTGGCGCTGGCTGCCCGCCGCCGAGGTCGCCGCCGTCGTGCGCGAGCGTTCCGCCTCCCCGCTTCGCCGCTGGGACGTCTGGCGTTTCGCGCTGGCCGGCGGGCTGCTGACGGTGCCGCAGTTCGCCGTGCTGGCCTTCTCCGCGATCTTCCTGCACGACGTCAAGGGCGAGGGCGTGGCGCTGGCCGGCCTGGTCGTGCTGATCGCGCAGCTCGGTGGGGGCGCGGCCAGGGTGTGGACGGGACGGCTCAGCGACCGCGGCGGCGACCGCCGTACCATGATCAAGGGGATCGGCGTGCTCATCGCGGTGGTCATGGCGGGCGCCGCCGTCCTCACCCACGCGCCCACCCCGCTGACCGTCGCCGCCCTCGCGCTGGGCGGGCTGCTGGCCAACGCGTGGCACGGCGTCGCCTACACCGAGATCGCCGTCATGGCGGGTCCGGGACGCGAGGGTGCGGCCCTCGGCCTGGAGGGCACCACGCTCTTCGCCGCCGGCTTCCTCACTCCCGTCCTGATCCCGGTCGTGCTGGCCGCGACGTCGTCGTGGACGGTCGTCTGGGCACTCGCGGCCCTGGCGCCGCTCCTGGCCGTACCGCTCATCCCCGGCTCCCCGAGGCGGATGGCGGCGGTCGAGGCGCCGGCGGCCTGAAAAGAACATGCCCACCAGGGGCCCAGTCGGTACGGTTGCCGAAATGACCCCCATTTTCCGGCTTTGTGATGAATACGTCACCAGAGCGGCTCAGCTCGACCCCATCGATGCCGTCTACCTCGGAATCACCGGCGACTTCGGCGTGGCCACCGACTACAGCCCCGAGGGACACGCCGCCAGGCACGAGCTGACCAGGTCCACGCTGGCCGAGCTCGACACCCTCAGGCCCACCTCGGCCGACGACCGCCGCGCCGCCGACCACCTGCGGGAACGCCTGCAGGCGCAGGCCGCGTGGTTCGAGACCGGCGAGCAGTACCGCGACCTGCGCAGCCCCTTCGGCATGCTCTCCTCGGTGCGGGACAGCGTCGACCTGCTGTCCACCGGCGACGACGACAAGTGGCGCGCGGTGGCCGCGCACCTGGCCGCGGTGCCGGAGATGCTGGCGAGCTGGCGGGCCTCGCTCGACGAAGGTCTGCGCAGGGGACTGGTGGCGGCACGACGGCAGGCGGTGGAGGGCGCGGCCCAGGCCGAACAGTACGCGGGCACGCACGACGACCTGGTCGCCGCCTACGGCGACGGTCCGCTGGCCGGCGAGCTGGCCGAGGCCGCCGCACAGGCCCACCAGGGCTACGCGGACGCGGCCCGCTACCTCCTGCGGGAGTACGCGCCGCGGGCCGCCGAGCACGACGGCGTCGGCCCCGAGCGCTACGCCGTCGCCGCCCGGCAGAACCTCGGCGCCGACATCGACCCGCTCGACGCCTACGAGTGGGGCTGGGCCGAACTGCGCAGGATCGAAGAGGAGATGGCCGAGGAGGCCCACGCCATCCTGCCCGGCGCGAGCGTCGACGAGGCGATCGCGCACCTCAACGAGACGCAGTACGTCGAGGGCGCCGAGGCCTTCCACGCCTGGCTCAGGGACAGGCACGACTTCGCCGTCGAGGCGCTGCACGGCACCCACTTCGACATCGCCGAGCCGCTGCGCACGGTCGACGTGAAGCTGCTGCCAGGCTCGACGGCCGGCGCGCCGTACTACACGGGGCCGAGCGAGGACCTGACGCGCCCCGGCCGCACCTGGTGGCCGGTGGGCGGGCGGGAGCGGTTCGCCACGTGGAACGAGCTGTCGGTCGTCTTCCACGAGGGCGTCCCCGGACACCACCTGCAGATCGGCGCGGTCGCCGTGGCGGGTGACCGGATGTCGCGCTTCTCGAAGTTCTCCTGGGTCAGCGGGCACGGCGAGGGCTGGGCGCTGTACGCCGAGCGGCTGGCCGACGAGCTGGGCTGGCACACCGAGCCGGGCACCCGCATGGGCATGCTGGCCGAATCGGCCCTCAGGGCCGCGCGCGTCGTGATCGACATCGGCGTCCACCTGGACCTGCCGCTGCCCGACGGCTCCCGGTGGAGCTTCGAGAAGGCCTGCGAGACGCTGCGTGACCGTGGCCGCGCGCTGCCGCACAGCGTCCACGCCGAGATCGTCAGGTACTTCGGCTGGCCCGCGCAGGCGATCAGCTACAAGCTGGGCGAGCGGGCGTGGCTGGAGGCGCGTGCCGAGGCCGCCCGCAAGCCGGGCTTCGACCTGAAGCAGTGGCACACCGCCGCCCTCAACCTGGGCCCGATCGGCCTGGGCAACCTCAGCGCCGCACTCCGCGAGATCTGACGTAGGGGAAACGGAGGGGAACGGGCGCGGTCCCTCGTGTCCGGCGGGGGACCGGCCTGGCCGGACGCGTGGCGCCGGCTCGACCAGTGCCGATGGAGCCCTGCGTGCCGTACAGATCGGCAGGAAAGCGGTCGTGTCGGAAAATGGGCGCGGCGATTTCTCCCGGTACGGTGGGCGGATCGCGCAGGGAGACCGGGCAAGTCGGCACGATCTGTCCCTGTGGTCTGGTGGAATCTAGTGCTGTGAGTTCTCAGACCTGGCGGTTGGTGCGGCGACGAGGCAATGGGCCCGGTGCGGCCCCTGCGCTCGACCGTGACCAGCGCGCCGTGGTCGAGCACCCAGGCGGCCCGCTGCTGGTCCTCGCGGGCCCCGGCACCGGCAAGACCACCACGATCGTCGAGGCCGTCGTCGACCGCGTCGAGCGGCGCGGCGTCGACCCCGAACGCGTCCTCATCCTCACCTTCAGCCGCAAGGCGGCCGAGGAGCTGCGCCAGCGGGTGACCAGCCGCATGCGCCGCACCACCAGGACCCCGCTGGCGCTCACCTTCCACAGCTACGCCTACGCGCTGCTGCGCAGGGAGGCCGTCCTCGAGGGCAGGGAGCCGCCGCGCCTGCTCACCGGTCCCGAGCAGCTGCTGGAGATCCGCCGCCTGCTCCACGGCGAGCTCGAGGACGGCGCCCGCCTGTGGCCCGAGTCGCTGCGCGAGGCGCTCAAGACGCGCGGCTTCGCCGAGGAGCTACGCGACTTCCTGGCCCGCGCGGGCGAGCGCGGCCTCGACGCGGCGCGCCTGGTGGAGCTGGGCCGGCAGTACGGCAGGGCGGACTGGGCGGCCGCGGGCCGCTTCTCCCAGCGCTACCAGGAACGGTTCGACCTCGACCCCGAGCTGTCGCTCGACTACGCCGAACTGGTCAGAGCCGCCGCCGCGCTGCTCGCCGACCCCTCGGTACGGCACCGCGAGCGCTCGGCGTACGACGCGGTGTTCGTCGACGAGTACCAGGACACCGATCCCGCGCAGGAGCACCTGCTGCGCCAGCTGGCGGGCGACGGGCGCGACCTCGTCGCCGTCGGCGACCCCGACCAGTCGATCTACGGCTTCCGCGGGGCTGACGTCCAGGGGATCCTGCGCTTCCCCGAACGCTTCCGCGACCGTGCGGGGCGTCCCGCGCCCGTGGTGGCGCTCCACGTCTCGCGCCGCAGCGGCACCGACCTGCTGGCCGCCTCGCGCCGCGTCGCCGCCCGCCTGCCCGCCGCTCCCGCTCCCAGCGTCGGCTACCCCGACCTCTGGTCCGCCACGCCCCCCGACCGTCACCCCTCCCTCGACCACCCCTCCCTCGACGGCACCCCATCCCCTGATCCGCGGTCCTTCGCTGACGGCCGGCCGTCTCCTGACCCGCGCCAGTCCCGGCAGACGCGGCCTGACGGTCGCCCCTCATCCGAGGGTGGCCCCGCATCCGAGGGTCGGCCCTCATCCGAGGGTCGCTCCTCATCCGACGGTCGCCTTTCACCTGACGGCCGCTCCTCACCTGACGGTCGCCTTTCACCTGACGGCCGCTCCTCACCTGACGATCGCCCTTCGCCCGACGGCCGCCCGTCGCCTGAGCGTCATCCGTCCGCCCGTCAGCAGGCCCGTGAGTCGGCGGCGTCCGGCGGGCGGCCTTCCGCCGCCTCGGACGCTCGTGTCTCCCCGGTGGCCGGGACGCGTCCGGGGGAGGCCGGGAAGGCGTGGGAGCGGCCCGACCGGCGGCAAGCGCGCGGTCACCGGGACCTGGTCGCGCCCGAGGACGTCGACCCCGGGCAGGTCCGGGTGCTCCTGGCCGACAGCGTCAGCCAGGAGGCGGCGGTGGTCGCCGACACCCTCCGCCGGGCCCACCTCATCGACGGGATGCCGTGGCATCGGATGGCCGTGCTGGTGCGGTCGGCCACCCGGCAGGTGCCGCTGCTCAGGCGTGCGCTGGTGAGCGCCGGTGTGCCGACGATGGTGGCGGGCGACGAGGTGCCGCTGGCGCAGGAGCCCGGCGTCCGTCCGCTGCTCACCACGCTCCGCGTCGTCCTCGACCCGCGCGCGCTCGACGAGGCGGCGGCCGAGGAACTGCTGACCGGGCCGTTGGGGGGCACCGACATGCTCGGCGTCCGCCGGCTCAGGCGCGCCCTCAAGATCGCCGAGAACGAGATCACCCACCTCCTGCCCGGGAAAGCGCGCCCCTCCGCCGGACCCGCTGACGCGCCCGCTGGCCCCGACGCGTCCGCCGGTCCCGAAGCGTCCGCCGGCTCCGACACGTCCGCCGGCTCTGACACGTCCGCCGGTCCCGAAGCGTCCGCCGGTCCCGAAGCGTCCGCCGGTCCCGAAGCGTCCGCCGGTCCCGAAGCGTCCGCCGGCTCTGACACGTCCGCTGGTTCCGACGCGTCCGCTGGTTCCGACGCGCCCGCGGGTCCCGCTGATGCGTCTGCCCGCTCCGACACGCTCGAAGACGCCGGGAAGGTCGCGCCCCGGGACCGGTCCGGGCCGCCGCGGTCGTCGGGCGAGCTGCTCATCGCCGCCCTCAGGGACGTCAGAGAGCTGGTCAGGATCGAGCCGCACATCGCCCATCCCGCCGAACGCGTGGCCAAGCTCATCCAGACCGCCCGCGACGCCGTACAGGCCGGGGGCACGGCGGAGGACGTGATCTGGGCGGTGTGGCAGGCCAGCGGCCTGGCCGAGCGGTGGACCGACCTCAGCCTCGCGGGCGGCGCCAGGGGAGCGCAGGCCGACAGGGACCTGGACGCCGTGGTCGCCCTCTTCGACTACGCCGCCAGGTTCGTGGACCGGATGCCGAAGGCGGGCCCTGAGGTGTTCCTGGAGGATCTGTCCTCCCAGGAGATCCCCGGCGACACGCTCGCCGAGCGGGCCCCGGACGGCGACGCGGTCAGGGTGCTCACCGCCCACCGGTCCAAGGGCCTGGAGTGGGACCTGGTCGTCGTGGCGGGCGTCCAGGAGGGGGTGTGGCCCGACATCAGGCTCAAGGGCTCGCTGCTGGGCATCGACGAGCTGGTCGAGCTGGCCGAGGGCGCGCCGCTCGACTCCACGGACGCGACCGTCGCCGCGCTGGCCGCCAGGCAGCTGGCCGAGGAGCGGCGCCTGTTCTACGTGGCCGCCACCAGGGCGCGGGAGAAGCTGGTCGTCACCGCGATCGGCGGAGAGGACGCCGACGAGCGTCCGTCGAGGTTCCTGTCGGAGCTGATGCCGGGCGCGGTGGAGGAGGCGACGGTCGACGACCACGCCAGGTGGCTGAACCTGACCGCGCTCGTCGCCGACCTGCGCAGCGTGGTCACCGACGCCGCGCAGCCGGAGCGCATGCGCACGCAGGCGGCGCGGCATCTGGCGCGCCTTGCCAGGCAGGGTGTGCAGGGCGCGCATCCCAGCGAGTGGTACGCGCTCACCCCGCTGTCCGACGATCGCCCGCTGAGCTGGCCGGACGGCATCGTGCGCATCTCGCCCTCGGCCGTGGAGAGCTTCACCAAGTGCGGGCTGCGCTGGCTGCTGGAGACGGCGGTGGGCGCGGCGGGCACGAGTTCGGCGCAGGGTCTCGGCACGGTCGTCCACGCGCTGGCCGTTCTGGCCACCGAGGATCTGGCCGGGGAGGAGCTGCTGGGCAAGCGGCTCGACGACATCTGGACCGAGCTCGACTTCGGCGGCGTCTGGTTCAACCGCAAGCAGCGCAGGGTCGCCGAGCAGATGATCGCCAAGTTCATGGAGTGGCAGCGCCGCAACGGCAGGACCGTCGTCGCCACGGAGGAGTCGTTCGTGGCGATGGTGTCGGAGGGCGTGCAGATCAAGGGCCGGGTCGACCGGGTGGAGATGGACGAGCAGGGCAGGGCGTTCATCATCGACCTCAAGACCGGCAGTTCGAAGCCGCGGCCCGAGGAGCTGGACCGGCATCCTCAGCTCGGCGTCTACCAGCTGGCGGTGCTGCTCGACGCGTTCAAACGGCACGGCCTGGCCGAGCCGGGCGGCGCCGCGCTGGTGCAGGTCGGCAAGGCCGCCGGCAAGGAGGCCAAGGAGCAGGCGCAGGCCCCGCTCGACAGGGACGACAACTGGGCCAGGGACATGGTCGACACGGTCGCCATCGGCATGTCGGGCCCGTTCTTCCAGGCGAAGGTCAACGACGGCTGCCGCACGTGCGCGGCCAAGGGGAGCTGCCCGGTCAACGACAGCGGGGGGCAGGTGTGCTGAGCCCCGTCGAGCTGGCGGACAAGCTCGGCATCCTGCCGCCCACGCCGGAGCAGGCCGCGGTCATCGAGGCGCCGCTCGAACCCATGGTCGTCATGGCAGGAGCGGGCTCGGGCAAGAGCGAGACCATGGCGGGCCGGGTCGTCTGGCTGGTGGCCAACGGCCTGGTCAAACCCGAGCGCGTCCTCGGTCTCACCTTCACCCGCAAGGCCGCCGCCGAGCTGGCCCACCGGGTGCGGGAGCGCCTGAACGGCCTGGCCGAGGCGGGGCTGGTGCCGGCGCAGGTGCTCGACAACGAGCCGACCGTCTCGACCTATCACGCCTACGCCGCCCGCCTGGTCACCGACCACGCCGTCCGCGAGGCGCTCGAACCGACGATGCGCCTGGTCACGCCCGCCGTCTCGTGGCAGCTGGCCTCGCGGGTGGTCGCGATGTACGACGGGCCGATGGACCGGATCGAGCTGGGCCCGCCCTCGGTCACGGCCGCCGTGCTGGAGCTGGCGGGTGAGATGTCGGAGCACCTGCGTTCGAGCGCGGACGTCAGGAGGGTGGGCGAGTGGCTGCGCGAGCGCCGGGGCGAGGCGACCACCGTCCGCCAGCGCCGGCCGATCGGCGTGCACGACGCCCGCGAGCAGTTGCTTCCCCTGGTGGAGGCCTACGAGCGGCTCAAGCGGGCCCGCGAGGTGATCGACTACGGCGACCAGATGTCGCTGGCGGCCCGCATCGCCGCCAACCATCCCGACGTGGGCCGCATCGAGCGTGCCCGCTACTCGGTGGTGCTGCTCGACGAGTACCAGGACACCAGTCACGCCCAGCTCGTCCTGCTCAGGAGCCTGTACGGCACCGGCCACCCGGTCACCGCCGTCGGCGACCCCTGCCAGTCCATCTACGGCTGGCGCGGCGCCTCGTCGGGCAACCTGCGGCGCTTCGTCGCCGACTTCCCGACGGCCAAGGGCGACCCGGCGCCGGTCAGGCAGCTGAGCGTCAGCTTCCGCAACGGCGACCGGGTCCTCGACGTGGCCGCGCGCGTCCAGCTGCCGCTGCGCATGGAGGCCCGCGAGGTGCCGGTGCTCGTGCCGGGGCCGAACCGGGTCGACAGAGGCCGCGTGACGTGCGCCTTCCACGAGACCGCCGAGGACGAGGCGCGGTGGGTGGCCGAGCAGGTCAGGCAGGCGCTCGGCCATGAGGTGGCGCCCGACGGCCTGCCGTGGGGCGGCGGGGAGCGCAAGAAGACGCCGGCCGTCCAGCCCCAGGACATCGCGGTGCTGGCGCGCAAGCGGTCGCAGTTCCCCGTGCTGCGCCGGGCGCTCGAGGAGCGCGACATCCCGGTCGAGGTGGTGGGCCTCGGCGGGCTGCTGACCGTGCCGGAGGTCAGCGACCTCGTGGCCACGCTGAGGGTGCTGTACGACGCGGGCGCGGGCGACGCGCTGGCCCGGCTGCTGGCGGGCCCGCGCTGGCGGATCGGCCCGGCGGACCTGCGGCAACTCGGCGAGTTCGCCAGGGAGCTGAACCGTGAGCTGCGCGAGGGCACCGAGCGCGTGGCCGATCCGCTGGACCAGGCCGTCGCGGACCTCGCCGAGGAGCGCGGCAGCCTGGTCGACGCGCTGGACGAGCTGCCGGACCGGCCGGAGTGGCTGGAGGCGTTCTCGCCGCTGGCCAGGACCAGGATGGTGGCGCTCGCCCAGGAGCTGCGCCACCTGCGCGCGCACACGCACCAGCCGCTGCCCGACCTGATCACCGAGGCCGAGCGCCGCATGGGCCTCGACATCGAGGTGGCGGCCCGAGCCGGTACGGCAGGCGCCGTCGCGGCCCGCGCGGATCTGGACGCCTTCCTCGACGCCGCCTCCCGTTTCGCGGGCGACGCCGAAGACCCGACGCTCGGCGCCTTCCTGGCCTACCTGGAGGCGGCAGAGAGCGAGGAGTTCGGCCTGGAGGCCGGCAGGGTCGGTGAGAGCAACAGCGTGAAGCTGATGACCGTCCACGCCTCGAAGGGCCTGGAGTGGCCGATCGTCGTCGTGCCGGGGCTGTCGCAGCTGGTGGGCAGGACCGGCATCACCAAGGGCAGCATCTTCCCCTCCACCCCGGTCACCAACAGCCGCTGGACCGACAATCCGCGCAAGCTGCCCTACCCGCTGCGCGGCGACGTCGCCGACCTGCCCAGGCTGGCCGGGCTCACCAGGGACGAGCTGGACGCCTTCGACGAGCGCTGCCGCGACCGTGACCTGATGGAGGAGCGCCGCCTGGCCTACGTGGCGGTCACCCGCGCCCACTACCACCTCATCGCCTCCGGGTACCGGTGGGGGACCGCGTCCAAGCCGCTGGAGCCGTCCGACTTCCTGCTGGAGATCAGGGACACCTGCGGCAGGGTCGCCTGCTGGGCGCCGGAGCCGGCGGAGGGGGCCACCAACCCGCTGCTCGCCGAGCCCGCGGAGGCCACCTGGCCGCTCGCTCCCGGCGGCGTCCGCCGGCAGGCCATCGAGGAGGGCGCCGACCTGGTGCTGCGGGCGCTGATGGAGCCGCCCGACCTGGGGGAGACAGCCGGGCACGACGACGAGCCCGACACGGAGGGCGTGGAGAGTGCGGAGGGCGCGGAGGGCGCGGAGGAGATCGGCGAGGGCGACGCGGAGCGGCTGCGGGCCTGGGCGCGCGACACCGACCTGCTGCTCAGGGAGCGGGCCTCCGGCGGGCGCCGCACGCAGACCGTGGTGGAGCTGCCCGCCAGGCTGACCGTCTCCTCGCTGGTCACGCTCGCCACCGACCCGCGCGCGCTGGCCCGCAGGATCCGCCGGCCCGTTCCCACCCAGCCGGCTCCGCTGGCCCGCCGCGGCACCTCCTTCCACAAGTGGCTGGAGTCCAGGTGGGGGCAGCAGCGGCTGATCGACGACTTCGAGCTGCCCGGCGCCTACGACGAGCCGGAGGAGATCGACGCCCGGCTGGCGGAGCTGCAGGAACGCTTCGAGGAGAGCGAGTGGGCGGGCAGGGAGCCGCTCGACCTGGAGGTCCCGTTCGAGACCATGATCGCCGACCGGCTGGTGCGCGGCCGCATGGACGCCGTCTTCGAGCGGGACGACGGCTCCTACGAGGTGGTCGACTGGAAGACGGGCCGCCCGCCCTCCGGCAAGGCGGCCCGCGGCGCGGCCGTGCAGCTGGCCGCCTACCGGCTGGCGTGGTCGCACCTGGCCGGGGTGCCGCTGGAGCGGGTGGGCGCCGCCTTCCACTACGTGCGCTTCAACAGGACCGTCCGCCCCGTCGACCTGCTGGACGCCGACGGCCTGGTCGCGCTGATCGAGTCGGTCCCGCTGCGCCGCTGACCCGCCCGGCTCCCCGGGCGGGTCAGGTGAGGTAGTGGAATCCGGGCTTCGGATGCATCAGGAAGTCGTGATGGGAGATGTTCCACGCGTAGGCCCCCGCCATCGCGAACACCACCGTGTCGCCCACCCTGATCGACGTCCGCACTCCACTGGCCAGCACGTCCTTCGGCGTGCACAGCTGCCCGACGATCGTCACCGGCGTGTCCGCCACGCCGGGCCCCGATCCCGTCGGCAGCACGGTGAACGGCTGCGAGTGCCCCTTCGTCGCGGGTGTCCGCAGGTGGTGGGTGCCGCCGTGCACGATCGCGAACACCTCCCCGTGCACCCGCCGTACGTCGATCACCCTGGTCACGTAGGACCCGCAGTAGACGGTCAGCGCCCGCCCCGGCTCGATCCGCACCACCTGCCCGGGGCGGCGCAGCGCGGCCAGCCCGGCCCCGTAGGCGGCCCAGTCGAAGCGGGCGGAGGGCGAGGTGTAGGAGACGGCCATGCCGCCGCCCACGTTGACCTCCTCGTCGTGCCGCGCCAGGACGACCGCCGCCAGATCCAGCAGCGCGGGCGCGTCCAGGCCGCTGGCCAGGTGGGCGTGGACGCCGCGCAGCCGTACCGTGTCGGTGAACAGCGGCAGGCAGGCGGCCAGCCCGTCGGCGTCCATGCCGAACGGCCCGCTCATGGTCAGCGCCGCGCCGGTGGTCTCCACCCGCAGGTTCAGCCGCAGCAGCACGTCGGCGGGCACGCCCGCCGCGACCAGCCGCCGCAGCTCGAAGGGCGACTCGACGTGCACCCGGTGTGCGGGCAGGCGCAGCTCGGCGTCCGTCTTGCCGGGCCCGCCCAGCGCCAGCCGCGCCTTCGGCAGGATGGCGCCGACGTGCGCGTGCTCGCCCGCCGACGACACCTCGAAGCCGTCGACGTGGGGGGCGAGGACCCGCAGCAGCGCGGGGTCCGGGTTGGCCTTGACCGCGTAGTACAGCTCGACCCCGGAGAGGGCGGCCCGTACGGCGGCGGCGTGCGCGTCGAGCCCCGCCAGGTCGTAGACGAAGGCGGGGGCGTCCAGCGTCGGAGCGATCTCGTCGATCATGCGAAGTCGGTCATGCGAAGGGGTTTCCGATCGGCACGTAGCCGGCGCTCCTGTCGGCGCCGCGGGCCCACCTGACGGTCAGGTTGGCCTTGGCGGGCAGCGGAGCGCCCGCCAGCAGGTCCGACAGCGGCAGCGGCCGGCCCGCTGCGTCGCCGTACCCGGCCAGGACGTCCCTGGCCACCGCCCACAGCTCGCGCAGCCCGGCGTCCGTCGTGGCCAGCGTGGCGGCGATCTCGGTGAGGTGGTTGACCATCAGGCAGTAGACCACCCGGGCCCAGCCGCGCGCGGCGTCGTAGGTGAGGGCCTGGGCCACCCGCGGGTGCATGCCGGACAGGTCGTGCCCGACGAGCTTGGTGCCCTCCAGGTCGCGGAAGATCGCCTCGACGGGACGGCCGGCGGGGTCGAGGCAGACGAGGACGTTCTGCAGGTGGGGTTCGAGGACGACGCCGTGGGTGAAGTACGCGTCGAGCACCGGCAGCGCGACCACGCGCACGTAGGCGGCCCACCAGGAGACCGGGTCGGCCGGCGGCGCCGCGCAGGCCAGCGCCCCCGCCAGCACCGGGGTCAGGCCCGGCGAGCACACCGACCACGGGCCGGCCCGCACGATCACCCCCAGCCCTTCCAGCAGCCTGCCGCCGAGGGCCGCCGAGCGGTAGCCGGGCTCGGGCAGCCACCGCGTGCCGGGGTACTTCGCCGACAGCTCGGCGAAGACCGGGGCCAGCCGCTCGGTCAGCGCGACCGCGCCCGACAGCTCGTACCAGGCGTTCTTCCTGACGCAGTTGGTGATCCGCACGTCCAGGCTGAACTTCAGACAGGTGCCGCTCACCGGGTCGTACACCGTGCGGACCGAGGAGGTCGGGGCGACGAGCGGGCCGGGACCGAGGTCGATCAGCCGGTCGTCGAACGCGGGCCTGAGCAGGTCGAGCTGCCACGGGTGCGCGGGTAGCAGCGCGTAGCCGGGCGGCGCGACCCCGGCCAGGTCGAGGGCGGCGGCGTCGCCCTCCTCCGCCAGCACGTCCTCGCGCACGCCCAGCAGCCGCAGCGGGAAGGCGGCGTGGGCTTCAGGGGCGTACCTCAGCCAGTCGTCGCCCGCCCGTGCCTTCGGCGAGGGATGGAACGGATGCCCGAGCACCAGCGCCTGCTCCGAGGCCAGCCAGGGGTCGTTCGGCGGCGGCGCGGCGGCGCGGGCCCGCAGGATCGCCGCCAGCGCGTCCCTGCTGGCCGCCACCTGCGCGGCGAACTCGGGGTTGCGCCCGTCGAGCTCGGCCTCGGCCAGCCGGACCAGCTCGTCGGCGGTCAGCGGCACCCACGCGCCGAACTCCAGGCGCTCCACCGGCCCCTCGAACCGCAGGGCGGCGCCGCCGCCCGCGCGCGCCCTGATGAGCGTGTCGGCCACCGTCAGCAGCAGGTACGGCGAAGCCGGCCACACGTGCCCTCGCGGCCCCGCCACCTCCCGCACGCAGCAGCGCAGCAGCGCCGCCAGCGTGGCCTGCTCGGCGATCGCCGCGGGCGGGTCGAGGACCAGGCCTTCCATGATCAAGCACTCCTCAGAAGGGACTAATGGGAAAGGTGCCAAGTGGACTGCCACTACGGTCCTGACCCGGCACGACGGTGGGGTGGCAGGCCGACGAGCAGGTTTCCCGTTAGGGACAGGGCCCGCAGGTAGTTGGGCCCGCTGGTGCCGTAGAACTTGTTGACGTCGCGCGCCCCCGAGCGCTCCTTGGCCACGAGCGTGCCCGCGGTGATCATCGACTTGCCGGTCAGCCTGACCGCGTCGAGCGTGCGGGCGCGCAGCAGCTTGGCCATCGGGTCGTCGCCGTGCTCGGCCAGCGCCTCCTCCAGGCAGCCGCGTACCAGCATGGCGGCCCGGTCGGCGGGCAGCGCGCCGAAGGCGATCGAGGCCGCCGCCAGGTGCAGGGTGATGGTGACGAACACGTCGGCCAGCGCGTGCGGGTCGTCGGTGAGCATCCGCTCGTCGGTGAAGGACGGCGGGGTCACTCCCGCGGCGGCCAGCCTGGCGGGGGAGACGAGCAGGCCGTCGTTGTCCTTGACGAGGAGCTTGAGGTCGGCGCCGCCGTCGATGACGAGCGCCAGGTTCTGCTGGTGGGCCTCCAGGGCCACGCCGTACCGGACGAACAGCCGCACGTTCCAGCGCAGCAGCGTCGTGAGGTAGCGGGTCAGCAGGTCCTCCACGTCGCCGAGCTCCTCGCGCACCTCGGGGACGTTCAGCGCGGCGACCGGGATGATCCGGCCCTCCGGCAGGCGGCGCAGCATCCAGCCGAGGTACTCGTGGCCCGCGTGGGCGTAGGTCTGCTCGTCGGCGAGCAGGATGCCGGGGTCGGCCAGGGCGCGCAGCAGCCGTTCGGCGGAGGCGCCGTCGGCCAGCGTCGACGGTTTGATCGAGCGGCGGTTGCGGCGGCCGAGCGTGCTGGTGGGCAGCGGCAGCTTCAGCTGCGTGCGGTCGTCGAGCTGCACGGTCCGCATCGACAGCGTCGGCCTGACCGTGATCCGCGGCCCGCCGTCCGCCAGGCGGGCCCGCGGCGGCAGGGCGCCCACGCTCAGCGGATGGACGGGCATCAGCACCGCGCCGCCCTCCTGCGGCCCCCACTGCGTGGCCGCGCCCGTCACGTCGGCCCGTGGCACCCACGCCCAGCGCAGCTCGAAGGAGGGCGCGAACTCGGGGGCGTAGGCCAGCAGTTCCTCGTCCGACAGGCCGGCCCGCGCCCGCGCCGTCGGGTAGACGGGATGGTCGACGAAGGCGGCGAGCGCCTCGTAGTCGGCCAGCCGCCTGCCCGTGATGCGCGGCCGGTGCTCGTCGTGCAGTTCGAGCGCGTGCAGGGCCTCCACGCACTCGTCGAAGAAGGCCGCCACACCCTCGGCGTCGGCGGGGTCGGCGATCTCCTGGAGCGTGTTGAGCACCTGTTCGAGACCGAGCAGCTCGTCGTCGGCGACCACGAAGTCCTGGAAGAGCAGGCCGGGCGCCAGCCGTACCCGCCTGCCGTCGGCCAGCAGCAGCGCCACGCCCTCCTTGCTCCTGGTGACCCGCTTGGCCAGGTCGCCGTAGTCCTCCCGCAGCAGCGCGTCGAGGATCCTCCTGGCCAGGTACGGCTCCCGCCGCCTCATCCGATCACCCACGGGTGCCGTTCCATGAACGACCCGACGGCCGCCTCGACCTTCTCCGCCGAGGGCCCGACCGCCCTGATCACGCCCAGGTAGTCGCGGTTGGTGTTGGTGAGCTCCACCCTGTCGCCCACGCTTCTGAGCGGTCTGTGCCACAACCCGTCTCCTTCGAAGGCGGGCGGCGCCTCGACGACCACGCCCGATCTGTCGGCCACCACGCTGACCGCGCACCCGTGACCGCCGGCGGCCGGAACCTCGGGAACCGGCTCGCCCAGGTGCACCCGCAGGATCCACTCGAACAGCGGCACGCCGAGGATGTCGGCCAGCAGGAAGTCGCAGTGGTCGCCGATGACCCGGTAGTTCACCTCGACGATCCTGGGACCCCGCGCGGTGACCACGTACTCGGTGTGGCACGCCCCGAACCCGACGCCCAGCGCCTCCAGCGCCCGTAGCACGTGCGGGTCGGCCTCCGGCGCCCAGTCCAGCCGCTCCTCCACGAAGTGCGGCAGCGGCCCGAGCGTGGTGGCGAACCCGCCGAGTACCCGCGTCGTGGCGCCGTCGCCGAGCGTCTCCAGGGTGCGCAGCGGCCCCTCCAGGTACTCCTCGACGACCAGCGGGAGGTCTCTCAGCCCGGCGATCGCCCGCTCCAGGTCGCGCTCGACCAGCATGACGTTCTCGCTGGCCACCCCCTCGCGCGGCTTCACCACCACCGGGTACGGCACGCGGCCCGGCACGGGGTCGCCGGGGGCCAGCCGTACGGACCAGACCTTCTCCACCCCCGCCTGGGCGAGCCTGCGGCGGGTCAGTGCCTTGTTCTTGGCCGCCAGGCACGCCCGCCAGTCCTTGCCCGGCAGGCCGAAGTACTCCGCCGCCAGCGCGGTCTCCACCTGCAGGTGGTCGGAGTTGGAGAAGATCGCGTCCGGCCGGTGGTGGTGGGCGATCGTGTCGATCACCGCCCGTGGATCCCACACGTCGCACGCGATGGCGTCAGGGTGTTGCTCCGGCCGGTCGGTGAGGATCGTGACGTCGCAGCCCAGCGCGCGGGCCGCGGGCAGGAAACCGTCGGTCACCGAGTCGGTCGGTTTGGCAGCGGTCATGTAGAGCCGCAACGCGTGGCACCCCCGGGCTCAGGTAAGGCTAACCTAACTCGGCAGATCCTAGCGTGGTGGAGATCATGATGCGGCACGGACAGCGTAATCGCCCTGTATGAGAGTCATCTCCGCTCCTACTCGCTCGTGTTCGACGAGAAGAGCCGCGGCTACCGCGACAACCTGGTGGTCTACGCTGCCTGACACAAGGGGCCGGCGTTCACGCACCGGGCGCCCTGCGTCCTGTCACGGTCAACCGACCGTCATAAGATGGCATCGAATTCCGGGGAGGAAGTGGCGCGTGGAGACGACCGCAGAAGAGCAGCTGCTGGGGCCCCTGCTCCTCGCGCGCGGCACGATCGACAGGTCGGCCCTGCTGCGTGGCGACGCCGACTGGCTCGCCAAGGCGTGGGCGGACCCGACGAGCAGGGTGCTGCTCGTCAGCGACGGCCACACCCTCGTCAGGCGCGCGGGTGACCAGGTCGAGGTGATCCTTTACACCACGCGGGAGGCGCCCGAGGGCGAGCGCTACCTGCTCGGCGTCGAGCACGGCGTCGCCTACTTCGCGGTCGCCGCGCCGCTGCCGGGGTTCGCCACGGCCGACACCAACGGCCGCGTCGTGAGCCCGCTGGGCCTGGGCGACACCCCCGAGGGCGAGCCGTTCCCCGCGGGCCTGCGCCAGGCCGGGGCGCTTCTGGGTGACCGTGACGCGGGCCTGCTCGTCTACGCGGTCGCGCTGGAGGCCTGGCACACCACGCACGAGTTCTGCCCGCGGTGCGGCAGCCGTACGAAGGTCGAGGCGGGCGGGCACATCCGCGTCTGCCCCGAGGACGGCAGCCAGCACTTCCCGAGGGTGGACCCGGCGGTCATCATGCTGGTCCGCGACGAGCACGACCGCTGCCTGCTCGCCCGCGGCCCGCAGTGGCCGGAGGGGCGGCTGTCGATCCTGGCCGGCTTCGTGGAGCCCGGGGAGTCGCTGGAGCACGCGGTCGTCCGCGAGGTGGCCGAGGAGGTCGGCATCACCGTCGTCGACCCGCGCTACCTGGGCAGCCAGCCGTGGCCCTTCCCCCGCAGCCTCATGCTGGGCTTCTTCGCCAGGGCCATCAGCACCGAGGTGGTCTGCGACGCAGACGAGATCGCCGAGGCCCGCTGGTTCTCCCGCGCCGAGCTGCTGGCCGCCCTGCAAAGTGGCGAGGTACGGCTCCCGCCGCCCGTCTCCATCGCCCGCCGCCTGATCGAGACCTGGTACGGCGACCACCTGACCGGCGACTGGTGACCTGGCCCGGCGGCCCGGGCGAGCCCGGCCGCCGCGTCACGCGGGCACGTGGTTGCGCAGGCGCAGTTCCTCGGGGAACGGCAGGAAGTAGGTCTGCTCCCTGACGTAGGAGGCGGCCGGCTCGCCGCGCGCGTGATGCCGCAGCAACGTCGCGGGGACGCTCAGCGGCACCCTGCCCGCCCGGTACGACCCGATGACCTCGACCAGATCCGCCCGCCTGGCCCGGTCCAGCTCGACCATCCCCATGCAGTGCTGCAGCACGTTGACGTTCCTGCCCACGGTGGCCCTCCTGGCCAGTGCCGCGCGGAAGACCGCGGCGTAGGCGGCGCCCAGCTCCTGCCCGGGCCGCACGCCCGCTCCCGCCACCAGACGCCCCGCCTCCCGGTGGCGGGCCGGGTCGTGGGCCAGGATCTGCATCTTGTGCCTGGCGTGGAAGGCGACCAGGTCGGCGGGCCGCCAGTCGCCCTCCAGCAGCTCGCGCAGCCTGGCGTGGGCGAAGACGCGTTCCACGAAGCTCTCCCTGAGCAGGTCGTCGTTCAGCCGCCCCTCATCCTCGACGGGCAGCTCGGGACGGGAGTCCATCACGACGGCGGCGAAGAGACCCCGGTTGCGCTTGCCGACGGGCTTCCCGCCGCCCTCGGGGTACAGCGGGATGCCGTGGACGCCGCAGCTGGGGCTCCTGGACTTGAAGACGTACCCGTCGACGTCGAGCCCGGCGCCGCGGGCGCTGGCCAGCGCGGTCATGCGGTCGGTGAGGTCCACGCCGGTCGTCCGGGTCACCAGCCGCGGGCCGTCCGGTGAGCGCTCCAGCCTGAGCGTCTCGCGCGGGGCGCCGAGCCCGGCTTCCATCTCCGGGCAGATCCGCACCCAGTCCACGAAGGGGTCGAGGGCGCCCGACAGGAACCGGTCGCGGCTGTGCCCGCCGTTGAACCTGACGGGATCGCCCAGCAGGCAGCTCGAGACGGCGATCCTGGGCCTGACGGTCGTCATGCCGCCGCCAGGAGGGTCGAGAGGCGGTGCAGGCCGCGTGCCGTACGGGCCTTGACGGTGCCGAGCGGGACGCGCAGCCGTTCGGCGATCTCCCGCTGGCTCAGGTCGCCGTAGTAGGCCAGTTCGATGGCCTCGCGCTGCGGCGCGGGCAGTTCGGCCAGCGCCCGGCGGACCAGGTCGCGGTCGGCGAGGGAGTCGCCGTCGGCCCTGCCGTCGGACCCCTCGGGCTCGCCGACGGCCTCCAGCGAGACCGTGGGGACGCGCCGGGCGCGCAGGTGGTCGACGGCCCGCTTGTGGGCGATGCCGAGGACCCACGTCGTCAGGCTCCTGGCAGGGTCGTATCGGTGCCTGGACCGCCACACCTCGGTGAACACCACCTGGGTGACGTCGTCGATGTCCTGCGCCGGCACGAGGCGGCGCAGGTAGCAGCGGACCAGTGAGGCATGGGTTCGGTAGCACTCGGCGAGCGCCTCCATGAGAAAGCCTCCCTGCGAGATAACTTATTCAAAACTCATTCAACCTCCGCCGCGGGCGACCGTGCAACCAAGCCGAGGGAGATCAGCCGGCGGCGCCGGCGATCACCGTGATGGCCTCCTCCAGCGAGGTCACCCTGGTGACCCTGGCGGGCAGCGCCCCGCCCCACCCCGGCCCGCCGACGACGATCCCGGCGGGCGGGCGGACCGCCGGCAACCCCGCCAGCGGGGCGGGGTCACCGGTCGAGGACTGCTGCGACCAGACGAAGACCACCGAAGGACCGAGGCGGCGCATCGCGTCCCCCAGCGCGGGATACGGCGTGCGGGCGCCCAGCACCCGCGTCTCCACCCGCCGGTCGACGGTGAGCGCGGCGGCCAGCACGTAGACGGGCAGGCTGTGCTGCTCCTCCGCCGCGCAGGCCAGCAGCACCGGCCGCGCGTTCACGGGCCGGGCGGGACGCTCGACCAGCGGAGAGAGAGCGGCCAGCAGCCGGTCGGAGAACAGGTGCTCGACGTCGATGCCCGCGCCCGTCTCCGCCTGCCTGCGGGAGATCGCCGTGAAGACGGGGCGGACCAGCCGTTCCCAGGTCCACACCACCCCGTGCCGGGCCAGCGCGGTCCCGACGCCCTCGGCCACGGCCCGCCCGTCGAGCGTCTGGGCCGCCCGCGCCAGCATCGCCGCCGTGGGCACCGGCCCAGGGGCCGGAGTGCCAGGGATCTCGGCCCGCGGCGTACCGGCCTCCGGTACGGCAGGCAGGCCGGCCACGTCGCCCGGCGTGACGGTGAGGCGGAGGGCCTGGCGGGCGGCATCGGCGGGTGCGACGCCCTCGCGGATCAGCCGGCTCATCTCCGCCAGCCGCAGCAGGTCCCCCGCGTCGTAGCGGCGATGGCCGCCCGGACTGCGCCTGCTGGGGCCGATGCCGTACCGCAGGTTCCAGGTCCGCAGGGTGGGCGCGGGCACGCCGAGCCGCCTGGAGACGGCGCCGATGCCGTACCCAGGCTCCTCCTCGGGCAGCTCGCCCCGCTCATGCGCGCCGATCCCGACATTGTGGCGGATCGGCCGCCCCCGGTCGCAACCGCGGGGCGGCGGCCCTCGAATACCTGGGTGATGGACACCGTCATCGTGCTCTTCACCAGGGACCTCAGGGTCCGCGACCACCCGGCGCTGGCCGCCGCCTGCGCGCAGGCCCGGCGGGTGGTGCCGCTGTTCGTGCGCGACCCCGCCGTGCCTTCGGGCCGCCGCGCCGCCTTCCTGTCCGACTGCCTGTGGGACCTGCGCGACTCGCTGCGCGCCCGCGGCGGCGACCTCCACGTACGGCAGGGCGACACCGTCGCCGAAACCATGCGCCTGGCCCGCGAGACGTCCGCCACAGCCGTCTTCATGAGCGCCGACGTCAGCTCGCTCGCCCGCCGCAGGCGCGAGCGGTTCGCGAGGGAACCGATCGAGGTCAGGCACTTCCCCGGCGTGACCGTCGTACCGCCCGGCCTGCTGCGCCCCTCGGGTGAGGGCGACCACTACCGCGTCTTCACCCCCTACTGGTGGGCCTGGTCGCAGGCGCCACGACGGCCGGCGGCCCAGACGCCCCACGCCGTCCCGACCCCCGAGGGGCTGCCGGCGGGCCCGATCCCGCGCGGCGTGCCGTACGGGGGGATCAGGGGCGGCGAGACGGCGGCGAGGGAGAGGATGCGCGCCTGGACGCGCCGCTCGCTGGACGACTACGCCGGCCTGCACGACGACCTGGCGGGCAACGTCACCTCCAGGCTCAGCCCGTACCTGCGGTTCGGCTGCCTGTCACCGCTGGAGCTGGCCGGATGCGGCAACGAGGACTTCGTCCGGCAACTGTGCTGGCGAGACTTCCACCACCAGGTGGCCTGCGCCTTCCCCGACCTGAACCGGCGCGACTACCGGCCGCGCGGCACGGCGTGGCGCTCCGACAAGGACGCCGAGCAGGCCTGGCGCGAGGGCATGACGGGAGTGCCGATCGTCGACGCGGGCATGCGACAGCTGCTCGCCGAGGGCTGGATGCACAACCGCGCCCGCCTGATCACGGCCGCCTACCTCGTCAAACACCTGCGCGTCGACTGGCGGGTGGGCTACGAGCACTTCTTCGAGCTGCTCCTGGACGGCGACGTGGCCAACAACGCGGGCAACTGGCAGTGGGTCGCGGGCACCGGCAACGACACGCGACCCAACCGCACGTTCAACCCGCTGCGGCAGGCCAGGCGGTTCGACCCCGAAGGGGAGTACGTCCGCCGGTACGTGCCCGAGCTGGCCGGACTGCCCGCGACGCTCGTCCACGAGCCGTGGCTGCTGACCGATGGCCGGACCGGCGCTTATCCCGCGCCTCTCACGCCGCTCTAGGAATCTCGGATGGGCCCCGCTCGGGGCGGGGCCCGCCGTACCTGCTCAGACCATCGCCGCGAGGCGGGCCTTCACCTCGTTCACCGAGGGGTTGGTGACCGCCGTCCCGTCGGGGAACACGACGGTCGCTCGCATGGATGACTTCGACATCCTGGCGTGTTGGAAGATCGACCGCCTATCCCGCCGGACTCTTCACTCGTACAACCTGGTGAAGGTACTCAAGGACGCAGGGAAGCGCGTCAAGGCCACGAACGACGACATCGACCCCATGTCCAAGACGGGAGAGCTGATTTGGTTCGTGATGTCTTGGCTCGCTGAAGGCGAGCTTGAAGCCATCGCAACCAGGAACAAGGCCAATCACGTCTACATGATTGCCACCGGACAGTGGCGTGGCGGCGTGCCACCCTTCGGCTACGAGCCCGACCCGGAGACCAAGCGGCTCAGGGTTGTCCCGAGTGAACAGGCGATCGTGGAACGGATGGTAAATGACATCCTGCCTGGGAAGGCTTCCCCGGGCGACGTGGCCGATTGGCTGAATGCCGAAGGCGTCAGACCCCGCAAGGCTGAGCGCTGGTCGGCCAATACGGTTCGCGCGCTACTCAAAAGCCCTGTCCTGATCGGCCAGTACCAGACGCGCACGGGTGAAGTGGTCCGAGATCAGGAAACGGGACTCCCTGTCCAGCGGGCCGAACCGCTCATAAGCGTTGAGGACTTCCTGAGACTCAAGGGTGTCCTTCAGGAACGAACCTCGGGTAAGACGAGCCACCGCAAGAACGTGACGCCGTTGCTGGGTGTCGCGTTCTGCGCGGAATGTCAGGCTCCGCTCTACACGACAGAGGGCTACTACAGATGCCAGACCCGAGGATGCGCATCCAAGCGCATCCGGGTCGAAAGGCTTCACGAGGAGACAGAGAAAGCCCTCCTCATCCTGTACGGGGATCAGATGATCTATCGCACCGTACGCACCCCGGGCCAGGACCATGCGGCCGACATAGCCGAGGCCGAACGGGCGTCGGAGGAACTACAGGAAGACCGCGCGGCCGGTCTCTACAAGGGGGAGCGTGGAACAGCACGCTTTCGAGCCATGTACGCCAAGCTTGAGGAGAGGCTGGAGCGCCTTGAATCGCTGCCCAGTCGTCCAGCTCAGATGACTCACGAACCGACAGGAAAGACCGTTCGGCAAGAGTGGGAGTATCGGGACTGGCCGCAGCGTGGGGCGATGCTACGCGACGCGGGCCTGAGAGTCCTTTTCAAGGACACCAGCCCCGGAAGGGGGCTCAAGGACCCGCTCGTTTACCTCACGGGGACCGACCTTTCGAAGGAGGCGCAGTCACTCACAGGCAATCCGGTCCTGGTTCTTGAGCCAGCCGAACTTGGATATCTCAAGATCGGGACTGCTCACCCGGTTGGTCGAGTTCCCCCGTTGATTAGCTCTGGCCGTAACTGAGCCAGCGGATACCCAAGCCCCAACTCGCGGCACCGGTCGCGAGTCTGGGGCTTTCGTCGTTTCGCCTTGGCCCCCCTGTCTGCACAAGCTCGTGGCGGGACGTGATCTTCGACACGGCCCGCCCCCCCTTCTCAAGTTCTGATGTGTTCTCCGTTGTCCTCAAGTGTTTTTAGGTCTTCGCTGGACACCTCCTTCGTGCCATCCATGGGGCCGTGCAGTAGTCGGAAGCGCGGACGCTGGCTAGCCTTCCTTCTACGTGACCAAGATCTCGGCCTAGCCGGATGCTCGGGCACAGCAAACAACGACAAGGGGAGAGCGGCGTGGAGGAAGTAGAGGGCGGCAAGTTCTTCGTCAGCGATCAGGAGCTAGAGGATCTGGTCATCGCGGAAGCCGACCAAGCATGATCAACCCGGCTTCGTCCTTCAGTCGCCGAAGCTCCACGCCGCGCCTTGGACGGTCTGGCTCGCCTTGCTGATTGTCGTCCGGGCTGAGCGTTCAGTTGAATAGATCAGCTCAGTCCAGGAGCGTAGACCGACTGTTGCTTCCTGGTGAACCGGTCGAGGTCCAGGCGAACGCCTGTCAGTGCCTCAACGGTTGCCAGTGCAGTCTCCCAGTCAGGGTAGGGCGTAGTGGGTGTCACCCCCGCCTCATCATCGGCCTTCATCCGCGCTCCCAGCGCCCGCAAGGCTCCCAGATGGTCATCGAGCGCGGCGGGGTCCTGGCCGAAGCACTCCAGGGAATGAGGGAACGAGTGCATGTTCACCGATGTGACGAGAACGCCGTCGGCCGCATAGAACAGCTCGTGGGCGTTGTTGACAAGCCACCAGAAGCCCCATGCCTGCGCGTTCTCGGTCAGTCGGGCCCAGATGTCAGGATCGCTGGGATAGGCGTTCTGCGCCAGCACGATCACACCATGGTCGCTATGTTCCAGGACGACGTGTTCCCCCAGCTCCAGCACCGTGCCGGGACTCGCGGCGTGGGGGTCGGCCCCCAGTCGGCGTGCGACATCGGCGACCGTTAGGAGCTCTCCGTGCCCTCGCACTACCATCCAGAACATCGCGTCGTTGATGTAGGGGTCTACTCGACCCAGATCCTGACGGAGCTGCACGTAGTAGTTGATCATTTCGGGCGTGACCGGGCTCATGCTCTCCCCTCTCGCATGGTGGAGACGACAGGGTAGCGGCCGGTTCCGACATTTCCGATCAAGCACGGTGACCATTGGCCTTGAGAGATGTTGGCCGTCTACCTGGAGAAATCCTGGCCGTGAGCCAGGATGCTCATGGCCTTGCATCAGGAGAACTTCATGTCCGTCTACTCTGGCAACAGCCGTTGGCCTAGACAAGGCAAAGCCCCGGCTCTGGAACACGCCAAGCCGGGGCAGCTCTGCACTACCCCAGGGACGCTGCGGCCTCAAGTAGGCGCTTGATCTGGGCGACGGGCGGATTGGTCAGTACCGTGCGACCGTTCGGGGAATCTACAACAACCGTTGGTACGGTCTGGTTGCCGTTGTTGACGCTCATCACGAACTCCGCCGCGGCGGGGTCGCGCTCGATGTCGACCGTTTCGTAAGCGATGCCCTCGCGGGTGAGCTGGCTCTTGAGCCGCTTGCAGGGACCGCACCAGGTGGTGGTGTAGACGGTGAGCGCCATGAAGCAATCCTTCCGGGTTCAAATGAAGGCCAAAGAGCGCAACAACCTGGAGGGCGCGGGTAATCCCCGGGTCAGCTCGACAGTCGCTCCTCGATCCACTTCTGCACGCGCTCGGCGACCCCCGGCTCCCGGTACAGCGGCGCGCTGTGCGAGATGCCGGGCTCGGTGAAGACCGTCATCTTCACCCCGACCTGGCCGAGCATGTCCTTCAGCAGCAGGCTCTGCGCCGCGGGCACGAACTCGTCGTCGGAGTGCACGGTCAGCATCGGCGCGTCCTTCTTGCTGGCGTGCCACGGCACCTCCATCGAGGCCCACACGCGCGAGCACTTGCCCTTGGGCTCGCAGCCGCCCGCCAGCCTGATGGCGGCGTCGCGCAGCTTGACGCGGTTGGGGTCGGTGGAGTCGGCGCCGTCGGTGTAGGCGCGCAGCGGCGAGATCACGGGCGAGACGCCGACGACGCCCTTGAGTCCCTGGAGGGTGCCGTCGCCGTACGTGCCGACGGCGGCGGCGATGTGGCCGCCCGCGGAGAAGCCGACGACCACGTAGTTGTTGGGGTCGAAGTTCCAGCGCTCGGCGTGCCTGCGGGCGGTGGCGATGGCGTCGAAGGCGTCGGTGCGCTGCGCCGGCCAGGGCGCCTCGGTGGACAGCCGGTAGTTGAGGTTGAAGACCGTGTAGCCGAGCTCGACGTAGCTGCGGGTGATCTCGGTCATGTACTTCTTGTCGCCGCCCGACCACCAGCCGCCGTGGATGAGGAAGACCGCGGGGTGCTTGGAGTAGTCAGGCGTCCACCAGATGTCCATGGCCTGGCGCTTGCCGGGGCCGTACGAGACGGTCTCGAACGTCGTGCCGCCCAGCGCGTCGCCGTACGAGGGGGACGGATCCTTCGACGCGTGCGCCGCTCCTGGGATCAACGCGACGGCAGCGAGAACACTCGCGATCACCGCAGCTCGCACGGGCCTTCCTTTCCCCATGATTCGGTCGGGCCCCATTGTGGGGGAAATGACCTACTTTTCGCATCTCAGCGATGAAGAAACAGGTGACGGCGGCATGTTGCCAGAATGGCGCAGGCCCCCGCCACCTGCTGCGAGGATGTTTCATGTGATGACAGGCGACGACGTTCTGGCCGGGCTCGACCCTGAGCAGCGCGCCGTGGCCGAGGCCGTCCGCGGCCCGGTCTGCGTGCTCGCCGGGGCCGGCACCGGCAAGACCAGAGCGATCACCCATCGCATCGCCCACGCCGTGCACACAGGGGTGGTCGACGCGCAGGGCGTGCTCGCGGTGACCTTCACCACACGGGCGGCAGGCGAGCTGCGGCAGCGGCTGCGCCGGCTCGGCGCGCCGGGCGTGCAGGCGCGCACCTTCCACGCCGCCGCGCTGCGCCAGCTCACCTACTTCTGGCCCAAGGTGATCGGCGGATCCGCGCCGGCGGTGATCGAGTCGAAGCTGCCGCTGCTCGTCGAGGCCTCCCGGCAGATCCGCCGCGGCCGCGACCGCTCGGAGCTGCGCGACATCGCATCGGAGATCGAGTGGGCCAAGGTCACCCAGATCGGCCCTGAGGACTACGTCGCCGCCGCGGCCAAGGCCCACCGCTCACCGCCCGCCGCCGCCGACGAGATCGCCGCCCTCTACGAGGCCTACGAACGGCTGCGCCGCGAGCGTCACCTGGTCGACTTCGAGACGATCCTCGAGCTGACCGCCGCGGTGATGACCGAGCACGCCGACGTCGCCCACCAGATCCGCCAGCAGTACCGCTACTTCGTCGTCGACGAGTACCAGGACGTCAACCCGCTGCAGAAGCTCCTGCTCGACACCTGGCTCGGCGGGCGCGACGACCTGTGCGTGGTCGGCGACCCCAACCAGACGATCTACTCCTTCACCGGCGCGACCCCCCGCTACCTCACCGGGTTCGCCGTGGAGTACCCGAACGCCTCGGTGATCAAGCTCGTCCGCGACTACCGCTCCACGCCCGAGGTCGTCGGCCTGGCCAACCTCGTGATCGCCAAGGCCAGGAGCCCCCACCGCCTTGATCTCGTCGCCCAGCGCCCCCAGGGTCCCGCGCCCACGTTCACCGAGCACGACGACGAGCCCGCCGAGGCCGCCGGCATCGCCCGCGCGATCAGGAGACTGATCGACAAGGGGGTGCCGCCCAGGGAGATCGCCGTCCTGTTCCGCGTCAACGCCCAGTCCGAGGCCTACGAGGAAGCCCTCGCCAAGGCCGGCATCCCGTACCTCGTGCGCGGCGCCGACCGCTTCTTCGAGCGTCCCGAGGTACGGCGGGCGGTGGTCCTGCTGCGCGGCGCGGCCCGCTCCGCCTCGGGCGAGCCCCTGGCGCAGGAGGTTCACAGCATCCTGGGCGGCATCGGCCTCACCCTCGTCCCGCCCGGCGGCGGCAAGGCCCGCGAGGAGTGGGAGTCGCTGCGCGCCCTCGCCGACCTGGCCGAGGACATGGCCGCCGAGGGCGGCGACCTGCCCGCCCTCGTCACCGAACTCGAACGCCGCGCCACCGAACAGCACGCGCCGCCGGTCGAGGGCGTCACCCTCGCCTCCCTCCACGCGGCCAAGGGTCTGGAATGGGACGCGGTGTTCCTCGTCGGGCTGACCGACGGGATGATGCCGATCATCTACGCCGAGACACCCGAACAGATCGAGGAGGAACGCCGCCTCCTCTACGTCGGCATCACCCGCGCCCGCGAGCACCTCGGCCTGTCCTGGGCCCTGGCCCGGGCACCCGGCGGGCGCAAGGGCCGCCGCCCCTCCCGTTTCCTCGACGGCCTCACCGGGCGGCCTCCTCGCTCCTCCTCATCCCCCGGTACGGCTACCGCCGGGCCCCGCCGCTCGGTCGCCGCGCCGGTCAACTGCCGGGTGTGCGGCAAGACGCTGGTGGCCGCGGCCGAGCAGAAGCTGGGCCGGTGCGCGACCTGCCCGTCCGACTACGACGAGGCGCTGCTGGAGGCGCTGAAGGCGTGGCGCACGGCGATGGCCAAGGAGGGGAAGGTGCCGCCGTACGTGGTGTTCACCGACGTCACCCTTCAGGCCATCGCCGAACGGGCGCCGCGCAGCGAGCAGGAACTGCTGTCGATCGCGGGGATCGGGAAGGTCAAACTCGACCGGTACGGCGCCGCCGTCCTCGACATCTGCCGCACCCACACCTGACCCCGCCTGACCTCATCGCCCGGACGGTCCCGTGACCTTCCCCACACAAGACGGTCAGCGGCTCGCCCGCAGGAGGCCGCTCACCCGCCGAGAGCCACGCACCTCCGCCCTTGGCACGCCCACAGGGCCGGACCTGCACCGCAGGAGGTGACTGGCCCCTCCCTCCCTCCGGGAGACCGGTCACCCACGTCCACAGACCCGCGTCTCGACGTCGGGACGGCACGCTCACCACACCCTTCACCACGGAACGGCTCACCTCGGGGGAACGGCTCACCACGGGGGAAGGGCCAGTTCCGCCTTGAGGAAGACCAGCCACCCACCGGCAGGCCCGCCTCCCGGGCTTCCTGCGCCGCGTGCAGCCTCCCGGGAAGACCTCCGCCGCAGGAGGCGGCCGATGGGAGGTCCCTCGGGCCCTGGGTGGCGCGTGCCGATGGCCTCCTAGGGGGAGGTTCGCCGCAGGAGGCGGTCGGTTCCGTGGTTGAGGTCACTCGGGCCTTCAGGGGTGGATGGCCTCCTGGGGAGACCTTCGCCACAGGAGAAGGCCGGTCCCGCGCCTCCAAGGCGCCGTCCGGTCGCGAAGGCCGGTTCGAGGCATGGGGTTGGGATGGGGGATGCCCCGGGGCACTGCCACGGCACCGGTCCCGTCACACTAGGTTGGGATGGCTTCAGCCATAGGAGGGACCCATCGTGAACGAAGCGCTCAAGGAGCTGCTCGACCTGCTCGACCTGGAGCAGATCGAGCTCGACATCTTCCGCGGGCGGAGCCCCGAAGAGCGCATCCAACGGGTCTTCGGCGGCCAGGTCGCGGCGCAGGCGCTCGTCGCCGCGGGCCGTACCGTCCCCAAGGACCGTAACGTGCACTCCCTGCACGCCTACTTCATCCGCCCCGGCGACCCGTCGATCCCGATCGTCTACAACGTCGAGCGGGTCAGGGACGGCAGGTCCTTCACTACCCGCCGGGTCGTCGCCGTCCAGCACGGCAAGGCGATCTTCACGATGTCCGCCTCGTTCCACATCCACGAGGAGGGCGTCCACCACCAGGCCGCGGTGATGCCGCAGGTCCAGGCGCCCGAGATGTTGCCGACGTTCCAGTCGCGCATGCTGGAGCTCGTGGGCGACGACTCGCAGTGGAAGGAGTGGCTGGCCCGCCCCCGGCCGGTCGACGCCCGCTACGTCTCGCCGCTGACCTGGGAGGCCTACAAGGATCCGTCGCTGCGCAGCGCCGAGAACAACGTGTGGTTCCGCTACGACGCCGACCTTCCTGACGACCCGCTGCTGCACGTCGTCCTGGCCGCGTACGCCTCGGACTTCACGCTCGTCGACACCGTCCTCCTGGCTCACGGACTCGCCTGGGGTGCCTCGAACGTCAGCGGCGCCTCGCTCGACCACGCCATGTGGTTCCACCGTCCCTTCAGGGCCGACGAGTGGCTGCTCTACGCTCAGGAGTCCCCATGGTCCGGAGGGGCGCGCGGCCTGGCGAGGGGTCAGATGTTCACCTCGTCGGGAGACCTGGCGGTGTCGGTGGTTCAGGAGTGCATGATTCGCGTGGCAGACTCGTAACACCGCAGGTAGAAAATGTGTTGCCCCTTCCCGGCTTTCCGGTTTAGGGTCATGGTCAAGCGAGTCGGACGGTCCTGTCCGACGATCACAGATGGAGGTGAGCCCGGTGAGGAACATGACTGAAATGTCGGCCACGCAGTGGCTCGCTTCCGCATGCCGTGACTCGGTCAGGCTCGCCAGTGGCCTGGCCAAGGTCCGACGGGACAAGTCTGCCCGTAGCCAGCTCGTGTTCCACGCAGGCTACGGCGCAGCCGTTGCCCAGGGCGCCCCCGCCTACGTCGCGGGCGCCGACGTGCCGACCCCTCAGATCACCAAGGGTGGACTGCGCGGTCCGCAACCCTGGAGGGATGACCCGGTCATAACCTGACCGGCAGTCAAGCCTCCAGGCCGCGGATCCGCAGACAGGATCCGCGGCCTTCTTGTTTGTCCGTGATCCCCCGACCCACGAGGTACCAGACCAAGAACAACCGAAGGAGACAGCAGATGGGGGCCCAGACGATCATGGACCTGATCGACGAAGCCAAGATCCCCTGTCGTACCGACCCCGACCTGTGGTTCGCCGAGTCGCCCGACGACGTCGAGTTCGCGAAGACGCTCTGCGGCGGCTGCCCCATCCAGAAGGCCTGCCTGGCCCGCGCGCTCGAGCGCGAGGAGCCGTGGGGCGTCTGGGGCGGCGAGCTCATCCTCCGGGGAACGATCGTTCCCCGTAAGCGGCCTCGCGGGCGTCCGCGCAAGCACCCGGTCGCTGCCTGAAACCTCACATCCACCGCACCACAGAAAGCCGAGACATCCGATGAGCATCATTCCTGGCAGGAGCTTTGAAATGCCGTATATCTATCAAGAACTGGTCAATGACCGAATACAAACCCTCCACAAGGAGGCCGAGGAGTACCGGATGGTGTCCCGCTTCAAGCGCGTCCAGCGCGCGCGGCGTGACCTGCAGCGGGCCAACGACCGGCTGCGCAAGGCTCTCATCGCCCAGGGGTAGGTCGTGAGATCCTGCCGCCGGCGGAGGATCTCACGGTCTGACCTCACGTGAAAGGCCGGGTGCACACGATGCACCCGGCCTTTCGGCTGTCCCGGGCCCCCACCCATCGGACCTCCGGGCATCGACCTCCGCACGACCCCTCCTGCAAAGCGGCCGGCCGGCACCCACGCCACGAGATGGCCTCATGGCGGATCAAGAGCTGTCAGTGGTCGCTCGGCCCAGGGCGGGTCGAGAGCGACCGACGGTCCTGCGCTGATTTCGGGCGGCTGGTGGGCACGGCTGAGAGGTCCGCCGCAGAAGGGGTCAGTGGTTCCTCGTGCGAGGTCTCGACGGCCGGGTCGGCCGAGGGCCGCCGGTCCTGGGGTGACCCCAGGCGGTCGACGGGGTCGGCTGATGGCCTCGGGCGCGGGTCAACCCAGTGAGCGGCCGAACTCCCACGGATGGGGCGAATGACCGCCTGGAGCGCGGTGACCGTCGGTGAGACCGGTCGTCGCGTGGATGGGTCGGTGAGACCGGTCGTCGCGTGGATGGGTCGGTGAGACCGGTCCTCGCGCGGATGGAGCGGGAGGACGGCCCGGGGATGGATCCTGGCGAGCGGCCGATGCCCGGCGGGTGGGGTGTTGACGGCCGGAGGAGCGGGGCCGCCGGTGAGGGAGTGATCCCTGTTGGATGGGGCCGGCGAGGGGTGGGAGGAGCTGACGGTCCTGGTGCGGGTGAACCCTGGTGCGGGTCGCCCCCCGCGCGGGCAGGGGTGAGTCGGGAGACCCAAGTACGGGTGCGGTGAAGCCCGGCAGGCCAGTACGGCGGGCAGGTGTCAGCTGACGGCCTCGTCGGCGAAGCCAGGGACCCACCTGATGACCTCGTCTCGAAAGCGGGCCGTCGTGCCGAGCTGGCACAGCACCCCCACCCCCGCCGCGTGCACCCGGTGGATCAACACGTACGAGACCGGCAGGTTGAGCTGCCTGATCACGTTCGTCGGGCGCAGGTCGGTGGCGCTGGCCGCCTGCGCCTGCAGCCACTCCCTGCTGAACGTGAACTCCTCGACCGCTGTCGGCTCCACGTAGGGGGCCAGGAAGCCGCGCAGCGCCTCGACGTCGATCTCGATGTGCTCCTGGATGAAGCCCTCGTCACGCAGCCCGGTGACCACCGCGTCCATGTCGCCCTGGTTGAAGATGCGGGTCAGCTGCCCGAACACCGTGGGGTAGCCGTCGGGCATCCGGTTGACCGCGCCGAAGTCGAGGACGCCGAGCCTGCCGTCCGGCAGCATGCGGAAGTTGCCGGGGTGCGGGTCGGCGTGGAGCATGGCGACGCGGGCGGGGGAGCAGAACAGGAACCGCACGAACAGCAGTCCCGCCTTGTCGCGCTCCTCCTTGGTGCCGTCGGCGATGATGCGTGACAGCGGCGTGCCGTCCATCCACTCGGTGACCAGCACCTGCTCGTTGGCCGCCACGACGTCGGGCACGTAGAAGTCGGAGTCGTCGGCGAACGCCTGCGCGAAGGCGTGCTGCGCCTCGGCCTCGCGCAGGTAGTCGAGCTCCTCGGCGATGCGCTCGCGCAGCTCGGCCAGGACGGCCTTGATGTCGAGCCCGGGCAGCAGCGCCCCGAACAGCTTGCCGAGGCGGGCCATCTGGGCGAAGTCGCCGAGCAGCGCCTTGCCCGCGCCGGGATACTGGATCTTGACGGCGACCGTCCTGCCGTCGTGCCAGACCGCCTTGTGGACCTGCCCGATCGAGGCGGCGGCGGTCGGCCGGTCGTCGAAGGACCGGAAGTGGTCGCGCCAGTCGTCGCCCAGCTGCTCGGTCAGCACCTGGTGGACAGTGGCGGCGGGCAGCGGGGGAGCGGAGTCCTGCAGCTTGGTGAGGGTCGCGCGGTAGGGGCCGACGATCTCGGGCGGCAGCGCCGCCTCGAAGATGGACAGCGCCTGGCCGAGCTTCATCGCCCCGCCCTTGAGCTCCCCCAGCACCTTGAAGATCTGCTCGGCGGTGCGCTGCTGGATCTCCTGGGCGACCAGCTCGGCGGGCCGTCCGCCGATCCGCTTGCCGAGGCCCATGACGGTACGGCCGGCGAACCCGAGCGGAAGGGTCGCCAGCTTGGCGGAGCGCGCTACGGCGCGGCGCGGAAGATCACTCACCATGACGCGCGACGTCCCTGTTGGGACGGCGCTTCCCCCCTTCGTGGTCCCGGCCTGATGGGGCGCCAGGCCTTGCGTGTGGCCCGTCAATGGCAAGAGCCCGGCTCGACCATTGTTAGCGCACCTAGGTCGTTTCGCCAGCAACGACATTGTGGATGCACTGTCCAGGATCGGCGCTTCCACCGCCAATCAGGCAAAACATCCATTGTGCCGTTTGTCACAGCGCTGCTCCGGCCGTCGATGTGAGCAAGCGCATGGCCGGTCGCCGCTGCGGCGACCAGCGAGGACAGTGCGGAACCGCAGGCGATCTCACCGGCGGGGAATCCGCCGAGCCGGGCGGTGACGATCGGCCACGCAGGGTCACGGTCGCGCCGCGCGAGGTCCAGGCAGTGCAGGCACGAGGTCTCGCCCGGCAGTACCAAAGGACCGACGGAGCCGTGACCCTCGAAGGCGGCCGCGAGCAGGTGCGGGATCCTCATGGCGACCAGTTCGGACACCAGCACCGCGTCGAGTGGCCCGACGGGCGCCAGCACGACGAGATCCGGCCGCTGCGAGCCGTCGGACAGGTGCGGCCCGCCCGCGCGGGCATCCACCGAGGACTCCACCTCGCACACCCCCACACCCGCCGACGACTCCGCCCCACGCGCCCTCGCACCGGCCGAGGACTCCGCCTCATGCGCCCTCGCACCGGCCGACAACCCCTGCCCACACGCGCACACTGCGGTCCGACGTGCCCCCGCCTGCACCGGGGATTCCGGGCCGCGCCTCCCCGACTCACCCGCCCTCGGGCCGCGTCCGGAAGAGGCCCCCGGCGCTCCCGTGCCGCGCCCCTCCGTGCCGCGCCCCTCCGTGCCGCGCGCCCCCACATCCGAAGCCATCGCTCCGGCATCCGAAGCGATCACTCCCGAAGCGCAGCCGCAGTCGACGGGAGCCACCGCAGGCACGGGGACACAGGCACGCCCGGCGGTGATCCGCCTGGCCACCGCGACCGCGCCCGCCTCCCGCGGCATCCCCAGCTCCGTCCAGCCGAGCCCGCCCGGCACCAGATCCTCCGGCCGGGCCGGCTCCGGGTCGATCACCCGCAGTTGCCCCACCCCCGAGGCCGCCAGCAGCGCGACGATCTGCGCCCCCACCCGCCCCGCGCCGTAGACCCGCACGCGCGCCTCACGCCGCCGCCGCATCGTCGCCAGCGCGCCGCCGGGCGTCGTGGCGGCCACGTCCAGCGCGTCGAGGTCGGGCCGCAGCCGGTCGCGCTCGGCGAGCGTGAGCCGCGCCAGCGGCGACGGCCGCACGGCCGCGTCGTCGAGCACCCCTCTGGCCGTGAGCGTGTCGAGCAGCGACCGGGCGCCCTCCTGCGACAGCCCCGCCGTGGCCGCCTCCCGCAGCACCTGTTCGATCTCCCTCGTCCCGTCGAGCCGGTCGAGCCACCGCTTCACCGACGGCGCGAGATCGCTCACCAGGACGGCGCTGCGCGGATGCACGCCGAACTGGAGGGTGCGCTCGTCGCGGAGGATCCGGCGCAGGACGGGTTTCACACGTGGCCTCATGGCGCGCAAGATTCCCACCGGGGAGCATGATCGTGGAGGGGTTTCCCGCCGCCTGTGGATAACCGGCGCCGGGCCCGCGGACGGCTGTGGATACTCTCTCCCAATGAACGAGCTCTTGATCGACCGGCACGACGACGGCGTCGTCCTGCTCACCCTCAACCGCCCTGACCGCCGCAACTCCATGACCGACGGCATGACCGCCGCGTGGGCCGAGACGGTCGCCGCGCTCGCCGCCGACAGGGACGCCCGCTGCGTGGTGGTCACCGGCGAGGGCAGCGCCTTCTCCTCGGGCGGCGACCTGTCATGGCTGGCCGAGCGGGGCGACGAGACGGTTCCCGCGCTCCGCGACCGGATGCTCGCCTTCTACCGCACCTGGCTGTCGATCGCCCAGCTGGAGATCCCCACGATCGCCGCGGTCAACGGCCCAGCCGTCGGCGCGGGCCTGTGCGTGGCGCTGGCGTGCGATCTCGTCTACGCCGCCGACGACGCCAAGCTCCTGGCCCCGTTCACCACGCTCGGCCTGCACCCCGGCATGGCCGCCACCTATCTGCTGCCGAGCAGAGGTGGGCTCAACCTCGCGCGGGAACTCCTGCTGACCGGCAGGACCATCAGCGGCGCGGAGGCCGCGCGCGAAGGGCTCATCAACCGCGCGTTCCCGAAGGCGGATCTTCTCCGGGAAACTCTCGAGATCGCGAGAAGCGTCGCGGCGAACGCTCCGATCGCGACGCGGCTGACCAAAATCGCCCTCAAGACCGCACACAATGACCTCGATGAAGCGCTCAAATGGGAGGCGCTGGCCCAGCCGGTCACGATGACCTCGAACGACATGCTTGAAGGCCTCGCCGCGCATCGGGAAAGGCGGGTGCCCAAATTCACCGGCTCTTAATCATGCTGACCAGCGAAAACAGCGGCTCACCCCCTGTGGAATTTCGTCATAGTCGGCTAACGTGCATATGTGTCCCCCGA
This sequence comes from Nonomuraea sp. NPDC003727, assembly GCF_053586935.1. NCBI lineage: Bacteria > Bacillati > Actinomycetota > Actinomycetes > Streptosporangiales > Streptosporangiaceae > Nonomuraea > Nonomuraea sp. NPDC003727. Next base: position 16,178 of record NZ_JBSFNE010000003.1, on the reverse strand, counting down.
GAGAGTCGAGGTCCGTCGAAGTTCTCGTCGCCGGCGTACGGTCTCCGCGTACCGCGACGGCGACAAGACGATCGTGCTCCTGCCCGCGTGGCTGAGCGGCGACGACGCGGACGAATGGGTGAGCCGGATGCTCGATCGGCTGGCGGCCAAGGAGCAACGGCGACGTCCGACGGACGAGGGACTGCTCGAGAAGGCCGTCGAGCTGTCGGCGAGGTACCTCGACGGCAAGGCGCAGCCGGTGAGCGTCCGCTGGGTCGACAACCAGCAGCACAGGTGGGGCTCGTGCACCCCCGACAGCGGCACGATCAGGATCTCGACCCGGCTCAGGGGGTTGCCCGAGTGGGTCATCAACTACGTCATCATCCACGAACTCGTGCACCTGCTGGTGCCGAGCCACGGGCCCGATTTCTGGGCGCTGGTCGAACAGTATCCCAAGGCTGAGCGGGCGCGCGGTTTCCTCGAAGGTTTCTCCGCCGCCGCCAGCACCACACCGGAGGAGTGTTGACCCGAGTCGTCGCCGTTCTGGTACGGCAAAGCATGGCGAATGCCGCGCCCGGCGATCCTCGCGAGTTCCTGGAAGCCATAGTCGAGGACACCTACGAGATCGTCGCGGGCCTCGAACTCGTCACACCGGTCCTCGTCACGAGCGTTCCCGCTTTGGATCATCTTTTGTGGCCCGGCACGGACATTATCCAGATAAATGAGGACACGCCGCTGAAGGACATCTTCAAGGCGATAAATGCTGATCAAGCGGCGATTGTGAGTGGAGACGCCCCCGATCTCCCGCCCCTGCTCATCGGAAAGCTGTTCCGCGAACTCGGCCGGGCCGCGCTGACCGTCTGCCCCGCCGAGCAGGGCGGCGCCGTCGCCGTCGCGGCCACTCTTCCCTTCCCCGGCTGGGCCGACCCCGACCTCGACGCCGACGACCCGGTGAAGCAGCTGCGCGCCCAGGCCCCCGGCCGCCGCATGGTCGCCACCACCCCCGGCTGGCACCGCCTGCGCACCAGAGCGGACCTCGACCGCCTCGACCCCGGCCTGGAGGGCTGGGACAACACCAGGGCACTCACGGCACGGTGAGACCGGCGAAGACCGCCCGGTGATCGGTGCCCGGCATGGTGTGCACGCTGACCTCACGCACGCCCGCCCGCGAGTCGACGAGCACGTGGTCGATCGTGATGACCGGCGGGATCCGCTTGTTGGCCGGCCACGTCGGCACCAGACCCCGGCCGACCTCGTCGGCCGCGTCCTTGTAGCCCCGCCCGAGCAGCTCGCGCATCGCCGCGTGGTCGAGACTGGCGTTGAAGTCGCCCGCCAGCACCCGCACCACGTCGCCCGAGGCGGCGGGCAGTGCCCGCAGTGCAGCGTTCCAATCCCGGACCTGCGGGCCGAGCGGCGGAACGGGATGCACGGCCATCAGCTGGACGGGCTTGCCGCCGGGCAAGGCCAGCACGGCCAGCGGCATGTTGTTGCCGATCGGCGGAGCCTGGTCCCACACCTGCGTCAGCGGGTACTTCGCGTAGAGGCCGCTGCCGCCCGGGCCGTACTCGGCCTCCAGCACCCGGTACGGCATCACGTCCTTCAACCCCGCCGCGTCGAGCCGCTCGACCGCGTCGGGCGTGAGCTCCTGCGTGGACAGGACGTCGGGGTTCAGCCGCCGCACCAGCTCGACCACCGGTGCCGCCTCCGCCTCGCCGAACAGCAGGTTCAGGGTGAGCACCCTGAGCGGCCTGCCCGCGGTGGCGTCCGCCGTACCGAGAGCCCTTGGCAGCACGCTGAGGCCCAGGGCGGCCGTCGTGACCAGGGCGACCGCGCAGGCCGCGCGGTTGCGGGAGGCCAGCGCGAGCAGGAGCGGGACCACGGAACCCGCGGCCGCGTACGGCGTGGCCGTCATGAGCTGCGTGGTGATCGAGCCTTGTTCGAGCCCGCCGACCCGGGCAGCCGCCCACAGGAGGAAGGGGATGACCGCGATCCACGCGAGTGTCCTGAACGGGAAGGCGCGACGCGCGGGCGTCACGATCGAGCCGCCGACCATGTCCACATAACCCCCTGTGTGAGGGGACTCTAACCGAGGGGGCGTGAAGTCGCCGTGAGAACGTCGCGGCCCCGCCTGGCCAGCAGCCTCGTGGCCTCGTCGGACAGCTCGGGGATGTCGTCCACGGGGAACCATCGCAGGTCGAGCGACTCGTCGCTCATCACCGCCTCGGCTCCCTCGGGGGCGACGGCCGCGTACTCCACGTCGAGGTGCCAGCTGTGCGGCGGGTGGCACCACACCTTGTGCCGGTCGAGCGCGAGCGGCCCGGGCAGCAACCGGAGGCCCGCGATCCCCGACTCCTCCGTGGCCTCGCGCAGCGCGACCCCGGCCAGCGAGCCGTCGTAGGACTCGCAGTGGCCGCCCATCGGCAGCCACATGCCCGCCTTCGGGTGCAGCGTGAGCAGCACGTGGGCGCCGTCGTGCGACAGCACGGCGGTGGTGCCCGTCAGGTGCCCGGGCGCGCAGCCGCGGGTCATGGCGTCGGGATGCCGCCGCAGGTGTTCGAGGAACTCGAGCCTGAGCTCCTCCTCGGCTTCCGTGGGGGCCTTCCAGCCCGTGAGTACGGCTACCGCGTCGCGGTGGAGGGTCAAGCGTCGCCGTCCTCGAGCTTGGAGATGTCCCAGGCCGCCTCGCCCTTCACGAAGGTGTCGGGAGCGTCGAGGTCGTCGGCCGTCGGCATGAGGTCGGGGTGCGCCCAGATCGCGTCGCGCCCGTCGATCCCCCGGTCGGCGACCACCGCCTGCCACAGCGCCGCGGCCTCGCGCAGCCGCCTGGGCCGCAGCTCCAGGCCGACGAGCGTGCCGAACGTCGTCTCGGCGGGCCCGCCCGTCGCGCGGCGCCGCCGTACCGTCTCGGCCAGCGCGCCCGCGGACGGCAGCTTGCCCTCGGCGGCGGCGTCGACCACGGTCGCGACCCAGCCCTCGACCAGCGCCAGCATGGTCTCCAGCCGCGCCACGGCGGCCTTCTGCCGCTCGGTCTCCTCGGGCTTGAGCAGCGCGCCGCCGCTCAGCGCCTCCTGGAGGGCCTGCGGGTTGCTGATGTCGAGGCCGCGGATCTGCTCCTCCAGGGCGGAGGTGTCGAGCGTGATGCCTCGGGCGTACTCCTCGACCGCCCCGAGCAGGTGCGCGCGCAGCCACGGCACGTGCTGGAACAGCCGGTGGTGGGCGGCCTCGCGCAGCGCCAGGTAGAGCCTGATCTCGTCGGAGGGCAGCTCCAGGCCGCTGCTGAAGGCGGCGATGCCGCCGGGCAGCAGCGCGGCGGTGTCGGACAGCGGCAGGCCGATGTCGGTCGTGCCGATCACCTCGCGCGCCAGCGAGCCGATGGCCTGGCCGATCTGCTGGCCGACCATCATGCCGCCCATCTGCTTCATCATGCCCATGAGCGGGCCGAGCTGGGCGGCCATCTGCTGGGCCTCCGGCGGCAGGTCGGCGCCGCCGATCGTGCCGCCCATGGTCTCGACCATGCGCTCGGCGATCGGCTCGCACAGCTTGCGCCAGACGGGGATCGTGTTCTCGATCCACTCCGAACGGCTCCACGCCTGCGGGTTGGACACCCCGCTGGGCAGCGCGGTGGCCTCGTTCAGCCACAGGTCGGCGAGCTGGAGAGCGTCGACGATCTGGCGGCGTTCACCCTCCATCACGCTCGGATCGCCGTCCGCGACCACCGCGTGGCGGGCGATGTTCTTGGCCATGTCCCAGTTGACAGGGCCCGAGCCCTGCGGCGCCGAGAGCATGTCGGCGAACTGGCGCATCGCCTGAGCCATCTGCTCAGGGTTGCCGAACATGGCGAACGGGTTGTCGTTGGGGTCGTTTTCGCGACCTGGCAGGTCAGTCACCGCGTTACCTCGTGCAGGATGGAGGAGTCCACAACCGCCACGTTAGTCGTCCTGCGGCGGATCAGTGCAAAGTGAGGACCTGGTGCCTACCTCGAAACGCCCGCGCCAACCAGTCGTCGCCGTCACCGGCGCGTCCTCAGGCATCGGCCGCGAGCTCGTCGCGAAGCTCGCCACCAACGCGGATTTCCGCAGGGTGGTGGCCATCGACGAGGAGCGCGGCGACGTCCAGGACGTCACCTGGCGGGTGATCGACGTGCGAGATCCGCTCTTGGCGAACCGGATCTCCGACATCGACGTGCTGGTTCATCTGGCCGGTGACTACGGGCTCGACTCCGATCCCGCCGAGCGGCGCGCCTACAACCTGCGCGCCGCCCAGACGGTGCTGACCGCCAGCGCGGCCGCGCGCGTGCGCCGTGTGGTGCTGGTCACCAGCGCCATGGTCTACGGCGCGGCGCCCGACAACGAGGTGCCGCTGGCCGAAGACGCCGCGGTCGCCGCCGAGCCCGACACCGGCGTGGTCGGCGACCACCTCGAGATCGAGGCGCTGGTGCGCAGGGCCTCGCGCAGCCATCCGGGGCTCGAAGTGACCGTGCTGCGCCCCGCCGCGATCGTCGGGCCCGGCATCGACACCGTCATCACCAGGCACTTCGAGTCGCCCCGGCTGCTCAAGGTCAAGGGCTGCTCGCCGCGCTGGCAGTTCTGCCACGTCGACGACCTGGTCTCGGCCCTGGAACTGGCCGCCAGGGGCCTGGTCACCGGCGTGGTCGCCGTCGGCTCCGAGGGCTGGCTGGAGCACGAGAAGGTCGAGGAGCTGTCCGGCATCCGCGGCTTCGAGCTGCCCGCCGGCATCACCTTCGGTACGGCGCAGCGCCTGCACCGCCTCGGCATCACCCCGGCCCCCGCGACGGACCTCCACTACGTCGTCTACCCCTGGGTGGTCGACTGCGCGAGCCTGCGCCAGGCGGGCTGGAAGCCCGCGTGGACCAACGAGGCCGCGCTGGAGCAGTTGCTGGAGCTGCGCGAGAACAGGACCACCGTGGTCGGCAGGCGACTGCCGGTCAAGGAGGCCACGCTCACCGCGGCCGGCGCCACCGTCGCGGTGATCGGCACCGCGGCCATCGTCAGGCAGGTGCGAAAGAAGCGTAGGCTCTGAGCGTGATTCGGTTGCTGGACATTCGCGACACCCCGCTGTCGGTCGAGGAGGTGTTCACCGCCGTGGGCTCCCACGCCGCCGGCGGCACCGCGCTGTTCGTCGGCACCGTCCGCGAGCAGGACCACGGCAAGGCGGTGACGCGGCTGTCGTACTCCGCCCACCCCGGCGCGGTCGACGAGCTGAGGCGCGTGGCCGAGAAGGTGGCCGCCGACTTCCCCGTGACGGCGCTCGCGGCCGTCCACCGGGTCGGCGACCTGGAGCTGGGCGACATCGCGGTGATCGTCGCGGTGGCGTGCCCGCACCGGGCGGAGGCGTTCGCGGCGTCCCGCAGGCTGATCGACGACCTGAAGGCCGAGGTGCCCATCTGGAAACACCAGGTGTTCGCCGACGGGTCGGCCGAGTGGGTCGGCGCCTGCGAATAAGCTCATGGCCATGTCACGACGCGCACTCACCCTGCTGGTGGCCGGTTTCCTGGTGCTCGCACTCGGCATCTCCGGCGCCTGGGTGACGGTGCCGTACGTCGTGCTGAGCCCGGGGCCCACCGAGAACACGATCGGCTCCGTCGACGACAAGCCGGTCATCACGATCAGCGACCGGCAGACCTACCCGACGAGCGGCACGCTGAGCCTCGTCACGGTCTCCTACCAGGGTGGTCCCCAGGCCAGACCCGACCTGCTGACCGCGCTGCGCGGCTGGGTCGACCCCACCGCCGCCGTCGTTCCCGAGGAGTCGATCTTCCCGCGCGAGCAGACGGCCGAGGAGGTCGAGCAGGAGAACACCGCGGAGATGACCAACTCGCAGGACAACGCGACCGCCGCGGCCCTGACCGAGTTGAAGATCGACTATTCCATGGTGCCCACCGTCCTGTCGGTGGAGAAGACCGCGCCGGCGGCGGGCAGGCTCAAGCCGTCCGACGAGATCCGCACCGTCGACGGCAAGCCGGTCACCGCGGTCGACCAGGTCGCCGCGGCCGTCAAGGCGCACAAGCCGGGCGACGAGATCGTCTTCGGCGTCATCAGGGACGGCAAGCCGCAGGACGTCACCGTCACCTCCGTCGCCGGTAAGCAGGGCACCGCGATGGTCGGCATCGTCATGCAGGCCAAGTACAAGTTCCCGTTCAAGGTGAGCATCAGCGTCGGCGACGTCGGCGGGCCGAGCGCCGGCATGATGTTCGCCCTCGGCATCATCGACAAGCTCACCCCTGGCGAGCTGACCGGCGGCAAGTCGATCGCCGGCACCGGCACCATCACCCCCGACGGCAAGGTCGGCGGCATCGGCGGCATCGCGCAGAAGATGGTCGGCGCCAAGAACTCCGGCGCGACGGTCTTCCTCACCCCGGCCGACAACTGCGCCGAGGCCGTCAAGGCGGCCCCCGACGGGCTGCGGCTGGTGAAGGCGGAGACGCTCCACGGCGCGATGCAGGCGCTCGACGCGATCAGGTCGGGCAAGGGCGAGGTGCCTTCCTGCTCCGCGGGGTGAACTTTCCCGGGTCCTCGAGCGTTAGCCGTACGGCATCCTTCGTCAGCTCTCCCGAGCCGGTGTAGGTTGCCAATCACGGACCGTTTGTTCATCACGACGAGGGGTTGGCCTTGGCATTCCGGACCCCAGGACCCGGTCGGGGGATGCGTTTGCCCCGCCGACCGCGACTGCTTCTTCCCGTCGCGATCGCGTTGGTGGCGATCGTGGCGTTCTTCTTCCTGTTCTCGGGCATCTACACCGACTACCTCTGGTTCGACTCCGTCAAGGCCACCTCCGTGTTCTCGGGTGTGCTGCTGACCGAGATCGGGCTGTTCGTGGTGGGCGCGCTGCTGATGGCAGGCATCGTCGGCGGCAACATGCTGCTGGCCTTCAGGATGCGTCCGATGTTCGGTCCCGCCATGTTCGGCGGGGGCAGCGGCGCTGACCGCTACCGGCTGGCGCTCGACCCCCACCGCAAGCTGATCTTCATCATCGGCATGGCCGTGCTCGCGCTGTTCGCGGGCTCGTCGTTCGCCGGGCAGTGGAAGACATGGCTCCAGTACGCCAACGGCACCCGGTTCGGCAAGACGGACGCGCTGTTCAACCTGGACATCTCCTTCTTCACCTTCGACTACCCGTTCATCAGGATGGTGCTGAACTTCCTGTTCACCGCGGTGATCATCGCGATCATCATGGCGGCGATCACGCACTACCTGTACGGCGGGTTCCGGCTGCAGTCGCCCGGCGTCCACGCCTCCCGCGCCGCCCGCGTGCACCTGTCGGTGCTGCTGGGCGTCTTCGTGCTGCTGAAGGCGGTCGCCTACTGGGTCGACCGCTACGGCCTGGTCTTCTCCGACCGGGGTTTCGTCAACGGCGCCTCCTACACCGACGTCAGCGCCGTCCTGCCGGCCAAGACGATCCTCGCGATCATCGCGCTGATCTGCGCCGCGCTGTTCTTCGCCGGCGTCGTACGGCCCGGCGGCATGCTGCCCGGCGTCTCCTTCGGCCTGCTGGTCCTGTCGGCCATCCTGATCGGCGGCGTCTACCCGGCGCTGGTCGAGCAGTTCCAGGTCAAGCCCAACCAGCAGCAGCGTGAGGCGACCTACATCGGCCGGAACATCGCGGCCACCCGCGACGCCTACGGCGTGGCGGGCAGCGAGGTCATCCCCTACTCCGCGCAGTCCGACCCCAGCAAGGTGACCGCCGACGGCGACGTCTCCGTGTCGGGCGTCCGGCTGCTCGACCCCAACCTGGTCGCCAAGACCTACCAGCAGAAGCAGCGCATCCGCGGCTTCTACGACTTCCCCACCCAGCTCGACGTCGACCGCTACAAGGGCGTCGGCCCCGTGCCCCGCGACCACGTCGTCGCGGTGCGCGAGCTGACGGGCCCGCCCGCCCAGCAGAACAACTGGATCAACAAGCATCTCGTCTACACCCACGGCTACGGCTTCGTCGCCGCCCCTGGCAACGAGGTCGACTCCGAGGGCCTGCCCAACTTCGACGCCAAGGACATGCCGGTCATCGGCTCGCTCGGCGAGACCCTCAAGGAGCCGCGCGTCTACTTCGGTGAGCAGATGGACACCGAGTACGTCATCGCGGGCGGCCCCAAGGGCGAGGCGGGCCAGGGCCAGGAGCTCGACTTCCCCGAGAGCGGCGGCACCGGCCAGGCCAACACCACCTACACGGGCCAGGGCGGCGTGCCGGTCGGCTCGTTCTTCAACCGCCTGGTCTACGCGGCCAAGTACGGCGAGAAGAACATCCTGCTGTCGAGCGACATCAACGACAACTCCAAGATCCTCTACGAGCGCAACCCGCGTGACCGCGTCGCCAAGGTGGCGCCGTTCCTGACGCTGGACGGCAACCCCTACCCGGCGATCGTCGACGGGCGCATCACGTGGATCGTCGACGCCTACACGCTGTCCAACGACTACCCGTACTCACAGAGCAAGTCGCTGGCGTCGATGACCGAGGACACCACGACCCTGCGCGGTGTGGTCGCCCCGCAGCCCCGCGACCAGATCAACTACATCCGCAACTCGGTCAAGGCCACCGTCGACGCCTACGACGGCACGGTCACCCTCTACGCCTGGGACCCCAAGGACCCGATCCTGCAGACGTGGAGCAAGGCGTTCCCCGGCGTCATCCAGCCGGCCGCCAAGATGAGCCAGAGCCTCAAGGACCACATCCGCTACCCCGAGGATCTGTTCAAGGTGCAGCGCGACATCCTGTCGCAGTACCACATCGAGGACGCCAACGCCTTCTACAGCGGCCAGGACTTCTGGAACGTCCCCTTCGACCCCTCGCAGGGCGACAGGGACGTCAAGCAGCCGCCGTACTACCTGACCACCACGATGCCGAAGCAGTCGCCGTCGTTCTCGCTGACGACGACCTTCGTCCCGCGCCAGGGTCCCAACCTGGCGGCCTTCATGGCGGTCGACGCGACCGCCGGTCCCGAGTACGGCAAGCTGCGCATCCTGCGCATGCCGTCCAACACCTCGATCCCGGGCCCCGGACAGGCGCAGAACAACTTCCAGAACAAGTTCTCCGGCGAGCTCAACCTGCTCGGCCTGGGCAACGCGACGGTCCGCTACGGCAACCTGCTCACGCTGCCCTTCGCCGACGGGCTGGTCTACATCGAGCCCGTCTACGTCCAGACGGCGGCCGCCGCCGGCCAGGAGCCGTTCCCGATCCTGAAGCGGGTCCTGGTGGCCTACGGCAGCACGGTCGGCTCGGGCAACACCCTGAAGGATGCCCTCGAGCAGGTCTTCAGCGGCAAGGCGGCCCAGCAGCAGACCGGCCAGGAGCAGCAGCAGACGGGGCAGCCTGCCGACGCCTCGGCGACCGCCAAGCTGATCTCCGACGCCCAGAAGGCCTACGACGACGCCAACAAGGCGCTGGCCAGCTCGCCGCCCGACTGGGTGAAGTACGGCGAGGCGCAGAAGCGCCTGCAGGACGCGCTCAACGCCCTCGGCCGCAACGTCACCGTCCAGCCGTCGCCCACTCCCACGCCCACCACGAGCCCGACGCCCTCGCCGACCGGCTCCCCGACGCCCTCGCCCACGCCGAGTTCTTGATTTGCACGAGTCCCGCGTCGCCGATAGTCTTTAGACACACGCCGACGCGGGGTGGAGCAGTTCGGTAGCTCGCTGGGCTCATAACCCAGAGGTCGCAGGTTCAAATCCTGCCCCCGCTACTAGTGAAAGGCCCTCAGGGAGATCATCCCTGGGGGCCTTTTCCATGCCCGGAGACGGTCCGCCGGTTTCAGTTGCCGATGGGGCCGGGGTTGCACGGGTCGTTGTTGTGGGTCTGGTTCTCGGGGCGGGCGCATTCGGGCAGCTGATCGTTCGTGCCGCCTGGATCGGTGTTGCCGATGGGGCCGGGGTTGCAGGGGTCGCTGTTGTGCGTCTGGTTCTCCGGGCTGGCGCATTCGGGCAGGGCGGGGTTGGCTGGCGGCTTGACGGTCTCGTGCTTGCCGCAGGGTCGGCCTTCGTCACTGTGTCTACGCGTGCACGGGTGGGACGTGGCATCCGTTGTGACGGACTGGACGCCTGCCTTGGTCGTGGTGGCGCCGGCGGGGCTGCCCGCCAGCGTCACAGGAACGGCCAGGGCTGAGGCGGCGATAGCGCTGACGGCAAGAGCTCGCTTGAAGTTGATCACCAAATGGCTCCGATCACATGAGTTTTGTAGTGATTCATGCACCTTTCTAGCCGTTTCGCCTTTTAGGCTCCTTTCGTGCAGCTTGCAGCCTGTTCACGGCATCGGGTGCCCTCATTGGGGCGGCGTCGAGCGCGGCCGATCATCGGCTCTGGCCCGGAGTGACGTCGATCACTACTGTGAAGGCATGACGGATCGGGCGAGGCTCCGCGCCGGCGACAGCGACAGGGATCGGGTGGCGCGGATCCTTCGGTTCGCGGTCGGCGACGGGCGCATCGGCACCGAGGAGCTCAACGACCGTCTCGACCGCGCCTACGCCGCCCAGACCTGCGGCGAGCTTGACGGCATCGTCGCCGACCTGCCCGACCCCGACCGGTTCGAGGTCCCCGAGGTGCTGCGACTGTCCACGGGGTGGGCCAGGAGCGTCAAGCAGGTCGGCCACTGGGTGGTGCCGCCGCGCATCGAGGTCGCGTGCGGGTGGGGCACGGTGCGGATCAACTTCATGCGCGCGACGTGCCCGCACCGCGAGGTGTCCATGGACGTCCGGTGCGACTCGCTGTTCGGCGACATCTGGATCGTCGTGCCGAGGGGCTGGTGGGTGCGCACCGACGAGGTGACGACCCGCTCAGGGCACGTCCACAACAAGCCGCCCGAGCCGCCCGCGCAGGACGGGGTGGTGCTGCGGATGACGGGCCACCTCGACAGCGGGGACGTCTGGATCCGCTACCGCAGGCCACCGGGGACGAACGTCACGTCGCGGGCATAAAGGCGAAACCTCCTGCGTCGTGCGCAGGTCGGCGGCTGGTGGTCCTGTCGGCCGCGTCGAGGCGTCCGGCCGATCTACGTCACGGGCTGCTGCGGCTGTCGCGGTCGTGCTTCAACGCCAGCCGTACGGCGAAATAGACGATCACGAACTGGAGGAGCGCGCTGATGAGCCAGGAAAGGAGCGGATCCACAGACCGAGTGTGACCGGATAAGTCAAGATATTCCATGCTTGTGGAGAAGCTCGCATGGTGATTACATAATTACGTGATCGTAGAGTACATTCGCTATCGTGTTCCCGACGCGGACGGCTTCGAGGCCGCCTACCGGCGGGCCGTCGTCCCTCTCGGCGAGTCGCCGCAGTGCCTGGACTACGAGCTCTCCCGCTGCGTCGACGAGCCGGAGTGCTACATCCTGCGCATCGAGTGGACCTCCGCGGAGGGACACCTGGAGGGTTTCAGAAAGAGCGACCACTTCGCGGCATTCTTCGCGGAGATCAAGCCATATGTGTCGAACATCGAGGAGATGCGGCACTACGAGCAGGTCATCACCAAGACCCATCCCACCCTGTACGAATGGGCGGGCGGCGCGGAGGCGCTCGAACGGCTCACCGCGACCTTCTACGCGAAGGTGGAGAAGGACGAGCTGGTCGGGCCGTTGTTCGCGGCCATGGACCCCGGGCACCCGAAGTACGTGGCGATGTGGCTGGGCGAGGTCTTCGGCGGCCCCGACGCCTACACGCGCGAGCGCGGCGGCCACACGCACATGGTCTCCAAGCACCTCGGCAAGGGCATCACCGAACAGCAGCGCCGCCGCTGGGTGAACCTGCTCATGGACGCGGCCGACGAGGTGGGCCTGCCGCGCGACGCGGAGTTCAGGGCGGCGTTCGCCGGCTACGTCGAGTGGGGCACGCGCCTGGCGCTCTACTTCTCCGGTCCGCGCGCACAGGCGCCCCGCGAGGAGCCCGTGCCCAGGTGGGACTGGGGGAGCAGGCCACCCTACAAGCCCTAGTCTGGAGCCATGGGCAGGGGGAGGCTGCGGATCTATCTGGGCGCGGCCCCCGGTGTGGGCAAGACCTACGCGATGCTCGGCGAGGGCCGCAGGGCCGCCGCCCGAGGTAAGGACGTGGCGGTGGGTCTCGTCGAGACCCACGGCCGCACACGCACCGCCGAACTGCTCGACGGTCTCGACATCCTCCCCCGCAAGCACCTGCGCCACCGTGGCGCCGACTTCACCGAGCTCGACGTCGACGCCGTCATCGCCCGCAAGCCGAAGGTCGCGCTGATCGACGAGCTGGCCCACACCAACGTGCCCGGCTCCCGCAACGCCAAGCGCTGGCAGGACATCGACGAGGTCCTCGACGCGGGCATCGACGTCATCTCGACCGTGAACATCCAGCACCTGGAGTCGCTCAACGACGTCGTGCGGCAGATCACCGGCGTGCCGCAGCGCGAGACCGTGCCCGACGAGGTCGTACGGCGAGCCGACCAGATCGAGCTGGTCGACATGTCACCCGAGGCCCTCAGAAGGCGGATGGCCCACGGCAACGTCTACGCGCCCGAGGACGTCGACGCCGCCCTCGCCAACTACTTCCGCGTCGGCAACCTGACCGCGCTGCGCGAGCTGGCCCTGCTGTGGGTGGCGGGCAAGGTCGACGAGCAGCTCGACCGCTACCGCGCCGACCACGGCATCTCCGGCACCTGGGAGGCCCGCGAACGCGTGGTCGTGGCGCTGACCGGCGGCGCCGAAGGCGAGACCCTCATCAGGCGGGCCGCCCGCATCGCGGCGCGCACCAAGGGCGCCGACCTGATGGCCGTCCACGTGACCAGGGGCGACGGCCTGGTCGGCAGCGCCGACCCGGCCGGCCTCGCCAAACAGCGGGCGCTGGTCGAAAGCCTCGGCGGCAGCTACCACCAGGTGGTCGGCGACGACGTCCCGCGCGCGCTGCTCGACTTCGCCGGCGGCGTCAACGCCACCCAGCTCGTCCTCGGCGCCTCCCGCAGGGGCAGGCTGGCGCGACTGCTCTCCCTCGGCGTGGGCCTGACGACCACGGCCCGGTCGGGCTCGATCGACGTGCACCTGGTCATGCACGAGGCGGCACACGGCGCCGGCAGGGAGTCGACCGGGCGCGCCGCGCTCACCCGCAGGCGCCGGCTGGCGGGCTGGGCCATGGCGCTGCTGGGCATGCCGCTGCTCACGGCGGTGCTGCTGCCCTTCGACGGCGGCCTGACGCTGACCACCCACATCCTGCTGTTCTTCCTCATGGTCGTGGGCGTCGCGCTGGTCGGCGGGACGTGGCCCGCGCTGACCGCGGCGGTCGTCGGGTTCGGCCTGCTCAACTGGTTCTTCACGCCGCCCCTGCACACGTTGACGATCCACGCGCCGGAGAACCTGCTCGCGCTGGTCATCTTCGTGCTCGTGGCGGCGATGGTCAGCACGGTGGTCGACCTGGCGGCCCGCCGTACCAGGGAGGCGGCCGGGTCCGGCGCCGCGGCCGAGGTGCTCTCCACGCTGGCGGGGCAGGTCCTGCGGGGCGAGCCGCTGCTCGAACGGCTGCGCGAGATCTACGGGCTGACCTCGGTCACGCTGCTGGAGCGGACGGGGGACGGCTGGCGGATCGTGTCGATGGCGGGCGGCCCGCCGTGCACCGCGCCGGGAACGGGCGACACGGACGTCGTGATCGACGAGGACCTGGTGCTCGCCGTACGGGGAAGGCTGCTGGACGCCGCTGACCGGCGCGTGCTGGAGGCGTTCGCCGCGGAGGCCGCGGTGGCGCTGCGCCACGAGCGGCTGCGGAAGGAGGCGGAGGCGGCGCGCCCCCTGGCCGAGGCCGACAGGATGCGCACCGCCCTGCTCGCGGCGGTCAGCCACGACCTGCGCACACCCCTCGCGTCGGCGAAGGCGGCCGTGGAGAGCCTGCGCAGCGCCGAGGTCGACTGGAGCCAGGAAGACCGGCGGGAGCTGCTGGCCACGGCCGACGAGTCGCTGGTGAAGCTGCACCGGCTGGTGGAGAACCTCCTCGACATGAGCCGCCTGCAGGCAGGCGTGCTCGGGGTCGCGCTGCAGCACGTGGCCGTGGAGGAGGTCGTCTCCCATGCCACGGCAGACGTGGGCGACCGGGTGCGCGTCGACCTGCCCGCCGACCTGCCCGACATCATGGCCGATCCCGTGCTGCTCGAGCGGGTACTGGTCAACCTGATGGGCAACGGCGTCAGATACAGTCCCGTGCTGGTGACGGCCAGTTCCTACGAGTCCACCGTCGAGATCAGGATCATCGACCGCGGCCCCGGCATCCCTCCCGAGGCGCAGGAGCGGGTGTTCCTGCCGTTCCAGCGGCTGGGCGACCGCGACAACCACACGGGGGTCGGGCTCGGGCTCGCCCTCTCGCGCGGGCTGACCGAAGCCATGGGCGGCACGCTGGTGCCGGAGGAGACACCAGGAGGAGGACTCACCATGATCGTCTCTCTGAAAGCGGTCGCATGATCCGCGTGCTGGTGGTCGACGACGAGCCGCAACTGCTGCGCGCCCTGCGGATCAACCTGGCGGCCAGGCAGTACGAGGTCGCGGTGGCGGAGGACGGCACGTCGGCGCTGCGCCAGGCCGCCGACTGGCATCCCGACCTGGTCGTCCTCGATCTCGGGCTGCCGGACCTCGACGGGGTGGAGGTCATCCACGGGCTGCGCGGATGGACGAGCGTGCCCATCATCGTCCTGTCGGGCCGGGCGGGCAGCGATGACAAGGTCGACGCCCTCGACGCGGGCGCCGACGACTACGTGACCAAGCCGTTCAGCATCGACGAGCTCCTCGCCCGCATCCGCGCGGTCGCCCGGCGGACGCAGGCGTCCGCCGGCGAGTCGCCGTCTGTGCGGATCGGCGACCACGAGGTCGACCTGGCGACCAAGACGATCTCCGGTGGGATACGGCTGACGCCCACCGAATGGCACTTCCTCGAGCTGCTGCTACGCCATCCCGGCAAGCTCGTCACCCAGCGGCAGGTGCTGACGGAGGTGTGGGGGAGCGCCTACCTCAAGGAGACGCACTACCTGCGCCAGTACATGGCCCAGCTCAGGCGGAAACTCGAGCGCGACCCTGCTCGCCCGGTGCACCTCCTGACCGAGCCGGGGATGGGATACCGCTTCCAACCCTAGAGATCCTCGTTGAAGGATCTCGGCTCCTCCAGAGGATCGGGATGGGCGTCGGTGACGCGGTTGTCCTCCTCGTTCATCCACCGGAAGATCCCTCGTGCGCACTCGTCGTCGATCTCGTCGATGTGGTGACGCAGCGGGTAGCTGTCCTTGTACATGGCAATCGAGGATTCCTGCACGTCATCGCCCATGTCGTGGGAAATTTCGTACGGCTGATCACTCATAGCACCAGAATACTCACTCTGCGGCGACTGATGCGGAGTGTCGTGTTTCACCGGCGGAGTGAACGGCCGCTGCCGACGCAGCGGCGCAGTCGCAGCCCCGTCCGCTTGGCCCCGACGGGTTGGTCGAGGGCGGCGAGCAGCGCGGCGGCGGTGCGCGCGTCGGACAGGATGCGCAGGACCGTCTCGTCATCGGCCGGCAGCTGGCCGTGCGCGTCGAGCTCGTGCTTGAGGAAGACCAGCGGCTCGGGCGCACCGGCGGACTCCGCGGCGACCGTGGCGCGGGCCGCGGTCAGCAGGCGCAGGTAGTACGTGCGCAGGGCGGCTTCGCGCATGCGAACGTGCTCGAGGTCGTCGAGCAGCGTGCCGGCGATCCTGAGCAGGTCGCTGGCGCGATTGCTCTCGTCGGCGATCGCGGCGCGGATGTCGTCAAACTCCGAGCGGGTCATGGTGGGCACCTCCACGGGCGCAGAAGCTCGTGCGTACTTCGTACCGGGAGGCGGTTGCGGATGGCTTGCCATCTGGTTGCGAGGCGCGGAGGTTTGGCGAGTCGGTGGGGTGGGAATGACCGCAAGGTTGCCTGAGTGGCGTGAAGTGCCTCCGGAGTCCTGCTAGAGTTTGAGCTGTCGCCCCGCTCCGCTGGAGTGCGGCGCGAACACCCCAACACCTTGATCACCTGCCCGGTTGGTTCGCATCTGTCCGGATCGGCTGGTAGGTTCAAGGGGTTGCCCTGAAAGGGGCGGTCGAAATTCTCGGCAGGTTTCGCGAAAAGAGTCAATTTGACTCGGATCGCGGGGGCTGAAAGAATGGAGACACAACGAACGAAGCGAGTGCGGCCGGGTGGTTGACGGTGAACGCGTCCGTTTCTTGAGAACTCAACAGTGTGTTAAAAGCCAGTGCATGAAAATATCATGCAACA